>JANNVL010000064.1:0-5323 GCA_031408195.1 Sphingomonadales bacterium
AGTGCCGCGACCAGACTGTCGCGGTGCTCGGGGCCGCGGGTTTCGCACTCGACGTCGAGGCTCAGCCCCTTGGCGGGCAGATTGGTGAAGATGCGCTGATGCGACAGTTCGAGGATGTTGACCGATTGCGCGTCGAAGATGCGCGCGACGTTGAACAGCGCGCCGGGGCGATCCTGTAAACGGATCCGCAGCCGCGCCAGCCGCCCCGACCGCGCCAGATCACGCAGCAGGACGTTCGCCAGCAGCCGCGTGTCGATATTACCGCCGCACAGGATGATGCCGACAGTCTTGCCCGCGAACTTCTCCGGATGCGCGAGCAGCGCGGCCAGCCCCGCTGCGCCCGCGCCTTCGACCACGGTCTTTTCTATTTCAAGCAGCAGCGCCACCGATTTTTCCAGATGCCGCTCGGCCACCAGCACGATGTCGTCGGCCACCGCGCGCACGATTTCGCGGGTCAGCAGCCCCGGCGATTTCACCGCGATCCCCTCGGCCAGCGTGTCACCCTCGGCAGGCATATCGAGGCCGCCCAGCAGCGCATACATCGACGGATAAAGTTCGGCCTGCACGCCGATGACTTCCAGCCCCGGCTTCAATGCTTTGGCCGCAGTTCCCACGCCCGACAGCAACCCGCCGCCGCCAATGGGGATCGCCAGCATGTCGATGTCGGGCGCATCGGCCAGCATTTCGAGCGCAATCGTCCCCTGCCCCGCGATGATTTCGGCATCGTCGAACGGGTGAACGAAAGTCAGGTCGCGCGCCGCTTCCAGCTCGCGGGCATGGGCATAGGCGGCATCGAACGTCTCGCCGAACAGGATGACTTCGGCCCCATGCCCCTGCGTCTGCATGACTTTATTCGTTGGCGTCGGCACCGGCATCACGATGGTGACCGGCACGCCTAGCCGCGCGCCGTGATAGGCCAGCCCCTGTGCATGATTGCCAGCGGACGCCGCAATCACGCCCTTGGCCCGCGCCGCGTCGGGCATCAGCAGCAATTTGTTGAGCGCCCCGCGTTCCTTATAGGCGGCGGTGAACTGGAGATTCTCGAACTTCAGCCAGACCTCGGCACCCGTCATCTTCGACAGGGTAATGCTCTTCAACGTCGGCGTCCGCACCACCTTCCCCGCAATCCGCGCCGCAGCGGCACGGACATCGTTGAGCGTTACAGGAGGCGCGATCTGGGCGTTCATCGGGTAGAGTCCTGACTGGTAGTTTGGGAATTCGCACGAGGGCGCGAAGGCACGAAGGCAGACGGCCCATTGATGACGCTCCTTAGCCCGTCCTTGAGCGTGGTTTGATTGAAATTCATCAAGAGTCCAAGATTGAGGTCCATCAGCTTTAGGTAGGTCAGAAGCTGTTTGGTGTGCACAGGCGCGAGCCTGTCGACCGATTTGACCTCGATTAGCAAAGTCCCTTCGACGAGAAGATCGATACGAAATGCATCTGCGATGCGGATGCCATCCATTTCGATCCCGAGCGCCTTTTGGCGCTCAACGGCATAACCGGCACGAAGCAGATGTTCGTACAACATCGTTTCATAAACTGACTCGAGTAGCCCCGGCCCCAGACGTTGGTGGAGTCGCACAGCATAATCGATGGCCAAGCTGGCCAACGTCTCGACATCATGCATCGCGAACCGCCCCTTCGTGCCTTAGCGCCCTCGTGCGAATTCCCACTGCCTCAGCTTGGAGTGTGCCCCTAACGTCATCTGGCGCACCCCGCAAACGCCCGCTATGCCGCGTTCCTATGGCAAAACTCGCATTCATCGGGCTGGGCGTCATGGGCGGGCAAATGGCCAAGCACCTTGCCGCTGCCGGACACGACCTCACCGTCTATAACCGCACCCGCAGCAAGGCCGACGCCTGGGTCGCCGAACATGGCAAGGGCCGCGCGACCGCCGTCGATAGTCCCGCCGAAGCGGCGCGCGACGCTGAGGCTGTCATCGCCTGTGTTGGCAACGACGACGATCTCGCCTCCGTCACGCTCGGCCGCGACGGGGCGTTCCGCGCGATGGGCAAGGGCAGCGTGTTCATCGACCACACTACGGTTTCCGCCAAAATCGCGCGCCAGCTTGCGGTCGAAGCGAAAGGCATTGGTCTGCACAGCGTCGATGCGCCCGTCACCGGCGGACAGGTCGGCGCAGTCAACGGCACGCTGACGCTGATGTGCGGGGCGACGGAAAAGGGGATCGCGGCAGCCACCCCATTCATGCAGGCCTATTCAAGCCGCATCGTCCATGTCGGCGCACCGGGTACGGGCCAGACGACCAAGATGTGCAACCAGATCGCGTTCGCGGGCACGATCCAGTCACTGAGCGAGGCAATGCGCTTTGCCCAAGCCGCCGACCTCGACCTCGACCGCGTATTCGAAAGCATTTCAGGGGGTGCTGCGGGCAGCTGGCAAATGACCAACCGCTGGGCGACGATGGTCCGCGACGAATTCGATTTCGGTTTTGCTGTCGACTGGATGCGGAAGGATTTGGGCCTCGCCTTCGACGAAGCGCGGGCGAACGGGGCCACGCTGCCGGTCGCGGCGCTGGTCGACCAGTTCTATGCCGAAGTGCAGGGGATTGGCGGGGGACGACAGGATACGAGTGCGCTGGTGCGGCGGTTGGCGAAGTAGGGGTGTAAAATAGAAATATTATCACTGCTTTAACGTGAACTGACGCAAGATTTTCAGGACCAGAACATGACCAACCGAAAAATCCACCGCTGGCTGAGCATCATCGGCATCGTGTTCTTCCTGCTCGTCGCCACAACGGGCGTGTGGATGCAGGGCGAAGCAATTTTCGGCGAAGATGAAGCGGAGCGCGAAGCCTTGGCAGTTTTGGTATCGCCGCTCTCGCTCGCCAACCCGGTCAACGTCGACGCGGCATCGCTGGACCGCGCCCGGACAGCAACGCTCGCCCGTTTCGGAACGCGCCCGGTCGCGTCGGTAGACTGGATTATCAAAGCGCCAGTTCCGGCCTTTGTCTTTCATCTCGAAGGGGTCGATCCGGTAAAAGTCACCGTGGACGCAAAGACATCTGTGATTATCAAATCCGAACCCGACGGCGAAGATTGGGTGATGCGCCTGCATACAGGCGAGTTGTTCGGTGACGGCGGTAAATTTCTCGGGCTGGTTTGGGGACTGGCCCTGATCGCGATGAGTGTGACTGGCATCATCCTTTATTTTCAGATGCTCGGAAAGCGCAAGACCGGCGCAGCCGGAAATGTGCGCGGATGGCGGCGTTTTTTCTGGTGATCTGGCTCGGCATTATTGCCGTTGCGGCGTTGGCCGGATCTGCACAGCCATTGCTGGCGCAATCCAAAGCTGCCGTATCGCATAATCCCGATGCCGGTGTTGTCGTCCAGTCGGGCGATGCGCGCCTGACTGCTTGGGGTTTTGCCGAACGCCTGATCGACCCCGACGGTCCCGATAGCTGGCGACGTGTCAGGCAGGGCGCTGAGTTCGATGCGCCGCGTATATCAACGCATTTGCGCGCGGCGTTTGTTTACGAGGTCGATCTGACCAATACCGATTTTTTACGCACTGGCCCCTTTCGCCGCAATTTCGAGAATCTGTTTCTTGCTCTGCAAGACGCCGACGATCCCGGCAAATTCCGGCTGTTGTTTGGCCATAATACCCACATCCTTTCGCGGGACGATAATCTGTCATCGGGGAATCTGCCGACAATCAACCGCTCGCTGGTTCTGGAAGAACATGGCTCGGTCAATGCGTTCGGTGCACAGCTAGGCTTTCAGGTGCAACACGCCCTGTCGCCCAAGGCCAGCATTCAGTTTTCGATTGGCGATAATCGCGGGTCGCTCAACGCGCAGGACGTGCGAAGCGACATGGGACGGTCGGTTGCCGCCAAGCTGCTGCTGACGCCCGTCAATGATCCCGAACGGGGCCGCAAGCTGACGCTCGGCTTTGCCAGCGACCTCACGACCGACATCACGAATCGCAGCTTCACATTGGGCACGGCCATCGCACAGGCTCCGCTAGGCGGCATTCCGGCCACAGGCGACAAGCTGACTTTTGAAAGTGACATTGCGTATAATTTTAAGCTCGCTGGTCGTGCCGTAACTTTGGAAGGCGAGCTGATTGGGTCACGGTTTTCCGGTAGTCGCAGCGACGTTTTCGGCGGGTATGCAATGGCGCAAATTGCGCTGTTCGACACACCAAAGGCAGGCGATCTCGACCTGTTTGTGCGCTATGATTTTGTTAGCGTCGGCCAAGACTCAATCACCGGCCGTGCGCGGCAGCAGGCAATCCGCACCGGTTTCAACTATAATCTGCCGTTCAGCCGTAAGCTTGCCAGCCTCCACGTCGAGTATGCGCGCAATACCCTGTCTGGCCCAGCTGCGATCGTCACCCAAGCACGCCCCGGTGACGAGCTCACGCTAGGTTTGCGCGTGAGTTTGCAACGCTACGCACGTCATTGATGCGGCTTTGAAACGCTTGAACTACGAACAACTCACCTGACCACGCATACTAATCTATGTCCCCCTGTCCTACACATCCCCAATCTGCCATCGTTCCCACATGACGCTCTCAGCCCGCTTCCCCACCGCCGCCATTCGTCGCTTCGTAGCCACGGTTCACCGCACTTTTTCGTGCACCTACCGTGACTTTCGTGACCTTTGCCGAGTCGTTTTTGCCGCCCTCTTCCTCGTGCTCGGCACCCCCGCGCTTGCCGATGGCCTTGTCGACAACGTCAACGGCATCACGCTCGACGACAAGGGACAGGTCGTCCGCTTTACCGGGCTGACCGTCACCCCGGACGGCAAGGTCGGGCGGCTCATCCGGCAGGGCGAAAAGCCCTCGACCGACAAGAACTGGCGGCCCGACTGGCGGCTCGATGGTAAGAACCGCACGCTGCTGCCCGGCCTGTTCGACGCGCATGGGCATGTCATGGGACTGGGCATTGCCGCGCTCACGCTCGACCTGTCGGAAACGAAAACATTGGCCGAGGCGCAGGCGAAGATTGCCGACTATGCCAAGGCCAACCCCGACCGGCGCTGGATTATCGGGCGCGGGTGGAATCAGGAGACTTGGGGTCTGGGCCGCTTTCCGACGGCGGCAGACATCGATGTGGTGGTCGGCGACAAGCCTGTTCTGCTCGAACGTGTCGACGGCCATGCCGTCTGGGCCAATTCGGCCGCACTCGCCGCCGCAGGGGTGACGGCGAAAAGCGTGTCGCCATCGGGCGGGCGTATCGAGAAGCTGGCGAACGGTGTGCCTGCCGGTGTCCTCGTCGACGCGGCCTCGGCACTGGTCGAAAAGGCAGTGCCACAACCGCTTGCCGCCGAGCGCGATCTGGCGCTGTCGAAGGCGCAGGACA
>JANNVL010000065.1:0-43675 GCA_031408195.1 Sphingomonadales bacterium
CACGCGGCTGTCCTTCGCGCTGCTGACCCCCGTCATGATCGACGCCTATATCGCGGGCGGCGAATGGCGCGGCAAAGCAGGTGCCTACGCGATTCAGGGGACCGCCGAAGCGTTCGTCCGCGATTTGGCGGGCAGCCACTCTGGCGTCGTCGGCCTGCCGCTGTTCGAATCGCGCAATATGCTTCGCAGCGCCGGAGTGACCGTTGCCTGAGTGGATTTACGAGGACGGCATCGGCGAGGCGCGCGCGGCGCTGGTCGAGAACGATCGCCTTATCGAAGCACTGATCGAGGTCGAGGGCGCGGGGCCGCGCGCGGGTGCGGTGGTCGAGGGACGGCTGACCACAATTGCAATCCCTGCGCGACGCGGGTTTGCGACGCTGGCCGATGGCACTGAAGTCTTGGTCGAGCCGCTGCCGCGCGAATGGACGCAAGGCGCGCCCGTCCGGATTATTATCACCCGCGAGGCGGTCTCCGAACGCGACCGGGCCAAGCGCGCAAAGGGGCGGCCAGCGCCCGATGCCGGGCTTTGCGAAGGGCTGGACTTGAGGGCGCGAGTCGCGGCAACAGGGGTAACTGTTCGCACACTGACTTCGCACGAACTCGATGTGTTCGAAGCCGCCGGATGGACCGAAATGCTCGAAGCCGCCCAAGCGTGTGTCTGGCGCTTTGTCGGGGGAGAGCTGCGGATCACCCCAACCCCTGCGATGACCCTGATCGATGTCGACGGGCATCTCGAACCCACGGCGCTTGCGGTAGCCGCTGCTACGGCGGCGGGCCGTGCGATCCGCGCCTATGGCATCGCCGGGTCGATCGGCGTGGATTTCCCGACACTGGGCGGCAAGGAGGCTCGTACGACAGTCGCAATGGCCTTTGACGCCGCCCTGCCGCTGCCGTTCGAGCGCACCGCAGTGAACGGCTTTGGCTTCATGCAGATCATCCGCCCACGCACCCGTGCGTCGCTGATCGAAAACATCCAGAGCGACCCCGACGGCCATGCCGCCCGTGCCCTGCTGCGCCGTGTCGAGCGCGAAGGGCGGACGGGGGCAGCGACACTGGTTGCCCACCCGCGTGTCGTTGCGGTGCTGGAGCGGCACTCCGAATGGCTCGACCGGCTGGGACGGCATTTGGGCGGCAACATCGGGTTGCGGCGCGATGCCGCAACGCCCATGTCGGGTGGGTATGCCGAACCCGCCTAAACCCTGCCCGATTTGCACGAGGCCACCTGTTCCCGCGCAAACCCCGTTTTGCTCGCAACGATGCCGCGACCGCGACCTGCTGCAATGGCTCGACGGCGGCTACCGCATTCCCGGCCCGCCTGCTGATGATGCGATGGACTCGCTCGGGCTGGACAGGGACGATATCGCCTCGCTATAGGCCCGCCTTCACGTTGCACTGGCGACGTTTGCCCGGGTAGCTCAGTTGGTAGAGCATGCGACTGAAAATCGCAGTGTCGGCGGTTCGACCCCGTCCCCGGGCACCATTTCTCCCTAAAACGAAAACCGCGCGCTGAGGCGGAAATCGCGCCCGCTGAGCGGGGCATAGTCCTTGAGGAAGCTCGCGTGGCGGCGTGCCTCGACGTTGAAGATGTTGTTGGCGGACGCGGTGATGCTGGTGCCGTTCGCCTTGCCGAAGGGGCGGAAGACGATGCTGGCGTTGACCATTGTAAAGTTGCGCGTCGCGGTTTCGAACGCAGCGATACGATTCTGGGCGGCACTCCATTCGACTTCGGCGCGCGCGTCGAACATGTCCGATTGCGCTTCCAGCCCGCCGAGCAGGCGCAACGGCGGGATGCGCGGAACCGGGCCGCTCCCGCGAATTGTCGCACGGGTGTAATCGGCGACGCCATCGGCGACGAAGCCCATCCCGGCGACCTCGCCCAGCCGCACCGATCCCTCGGCTTCCACGCCCCAAAACCGCGCTGCGGCCTGACGGAACTGGAAGACAGGCAGATCGTCCTGAACCGCGCCGGTCGGGGTCTCGTAGATAAAATTATCGAACCAGTTGTGATAGGCCGAGACGCCGAAGCTCCAGCCGTCGCCGTTGCCGCGCAACGTAGCCTCGACGCCGTTGCTGGTTTCCTTACGGAAATCGGGATTGCCGATCTCGAACGCCTGTGTGCCCGCGTGCGGGCCGTTGGCGAAGAGTTCCTCGGCGGCAGGGGCGCGTTCGGTGTGCGAGGCGGACAGGCCGACTCGCACCGATTCGGTCAGCGCATAGCTGCCGCCGATCGACCCCGAAAATGCCTCGAAACTACGATCATAGACGGGGTTGCCGATGGTCGGGCTGGCCTCGGCGCGCAGTTTCGTCTTTTCGTAGCGAAGGCTGATTTCGGCCTTGGCGTTGCCCCAGTCGAAAGTGTCGAGGGTGAACACGCCGAACTGGGTCGTCGTATTCTTCGGCACGAAAGCTTCGGCACCGATCACGTTGAAATCGCGGATCGCCAGCTGCATCCCGAACGCGCCCTGCCAGACGCCCTTTTTCCGCTGGACGAATTCGAGGCGGCTCTCGACGCTTTTGTTGAGGAATGTCGTCCCGACAACACCGTCTTCGTCGATTTCCTGATGGCGGTAATCGGCAAACCCGGCACGCAGCTTGATCTGCTGGAAGAAACCCTCGGCGATGTCGATTTCGCCGCGCAGATCGGCACGGTCCTGCCTGACTTGCAGACGTACTTGCTCGGCTTGGATGGCAGGATCGACCGAAAAGCGTACAGGCACGCCGTACAGGCTGTCATAGCGTCCGTACGAAATGCCGATGTTGCCGCCATCGCCGATGTACGCAGCACCAGCCGCGACTTCCCATGTGCGCGCCGCGCTGTTGGGCAGGCGGCCGCGCAGGGTTGCCAAGGCAGCGATGTCCGCATCGCCACTCGCCACGGCTGCGGCGCGCAGGGCGGGGGTTAGCACGAACCCGCCGATGCGGAGGTCGCTGGTCTTGCTGTAGCTGCCATCGACGTGGAACACGAACTTGCCGAGCGGCACATCGATGCGCGCGCTGCCCGAGCGTTCTTCGGCGGCACTGCCATAAGTGGCAATGCCGTCGATATGGATCGCCTCGTCGGGGACAGTGCGTGGGATACGGCTGTCGATGACGTTGACGACGCCGCCGATCGCCGACGATCCGTAGAGCAGCGCCGCCGGGCCACGCAGCACTTCGATGCGGTCGGCGGTCAGCGGGCTGATGACGACGGCATGGTCGACGCTGGTGTTCGACACGTCGCTGCTGCCGATGCCATCCTTCAATACGCGCACCCGCTCTCCCTGAAGGCCGCGCAGCACGGGGCGCGACGCATTGGGGCCGAACGATGTGGCAGAGACGCCGGGCTGGCGCGCCAGCGTTTCGCCAATGGTCGGGCGCAGGTCGCGGGTCAATTCGTCGCCGGTCACAACCGATGTCCCGAACAGCACATCGGTGCGGTCGCGCTGAAACGGTGCGGTAACGATGATTTCAGTCGAGGTATCGACGTGATGGTCGGGCGGCGCATCGGCGGCGACAGCGGGCGACACGAACGCGGCAAGAGCAGTGGAAGCGAGCAGGGTGGTGAGGCGCATGGGAACTCCGGAATGGCTGCGGGCGCTGTTAGAGCATATGATACAACATATCAACTCTGTGCTTGGCCGTTTACCGGTGCTGTGAATCGGCATTCCCCGTCTGGTCAATTTGTTGCTATCGGGCGGGACGGGCTGCGGTGGAAACAATTCCGTCAAGCTAAAAGGGGTTGTGTTGGCGCATCGATTGTATCGGCCTTGTCTGTTTGCCTTGACCTGCGCCGGCTTGGTCGCGCCCGCTGTGGCGCAACGCGCGCAGGAGAACGCAGTGACCGGTGCCAGCGATGCGTTCGGTGTGCAGATCGGCAACGAAAGGGTCGGGATCTACACCAACGACGATGTTCGCGGCTTCAATCCCATAGAGGCAGGCAATGCCCGCATCGGCGGGCTGTATTTCGACCAGCAGGAACGTGTGCCGAACCGCTTGCTCGAAGGATCGACGATCCGGGTCGGCATCACCTCCCAGGGGTTTCCGTTCCCCGCCCCGACCGGTGTCGTCGATTACCGGCTCAAGGAAACATCGCCACGGCTCGGCCTCGGGATCGAAATGGAGCGATCGGCCTTTGGCGGGGTTTATAGCTCTGTCGAAGCGAACATCCCCATTGCCGACGGGCTCGCGCTGGTCGCCAATATCCAAGCGCGCCGCTTCGTGCAGGCACAGGGCGGTGCCAACAACTTTCGCGGCTATGGCGCAATCCTGCGCTGGCAACCCTATGCGGGTGCCGAAGTGACCGCCCTGTTCGGCGGGTTCGCCAGCCGCAACGAAGATCCTGTGCCTACATTGTTTCCGACCGGCGACGCGCTGCCACCGGTCATGGCGCGAGGTGTCTTTCTGGGTCAGACCTGGGACCGGCGCAACAGCGAGACCAATCTGGCCGGGCTGCTAGCCAAGCTACCGTTGGGCAACTGGCGGCTCGATGCAGGCGTGTTTCGCTCGATCAAGGCTGTCGGTGCCACTTTCTCGGATTTGCTGCGCGGCGTCCGCCCCGATGGCAGTGTGGCCAGTCGCACCGTCATTGCCGACGCGGACAATGCCGATGTCTCGGTGTCGGGCGAAGTCCGTCTGTCACGGATGTTTAGGACCGGGCCCATCGGCCACACCGTTATTGTGTCGGCGCGCGGCCGTGCCAAAGACCGCAGATTCGGCGGCCAGGCGACACTGGCCTTGGGGCCGAGCACGATTCTCGCGCCCGACACGCGTCCGCGCCCGGCGTATGTGCTGGGGCCGAACGATCACGACCGCGTGCGCCAGATGACATTGGGTGTCGGTTACAGCCTCAACTGGCCGGGACGCGGCGCTCTAAATATGTCCGTGTCACGCAGCGATTATCGCAAAGCCGTCGATTTTTCCAATCCCGCCACACCCGAGCTCCGCGTCGCCAGCACCCCGATCCTCTATAATATCAACGGTTCACTCGTTCTGACGCCCCGGGTCACGCTGTTCGGCGGCTATGTAAAAGGTTTGGAGGAAAGCCTGATTGCGCCCGACATCGCCACCAACCGCAACGAGGCACCGCCCGCGATCATCACCGAACAGGTCGAGGCAGGTGCACGCATCGCCCTGACGCCTAAAATGACGTTGGTTGCCGCGCTGTTCAGCGTCAAAAAGCCCTATTTCGGCCTCGATCCGGCGTTGCGATTCGGCCAGCTCGGCACAGTGGAGAACCGTGGCCTGGAAGTATCGCTGGCCGGTACGCTTGCCCGCGGCCTGTCAGTCGTCGCGGGGACTGTTCTGCTCGATCCGCGCATTTCGGGCGACGCGGTGAGCAGCGGGCGGATCGGCGCGCGCCCCGTCGGCTCGGTCCGGCGGCGCAGTATTCTCAATTTCGACTGGATGCCTGCAGGGCAGACGCGCTGGTCGTTCGACAGCGCGATCGAGAGCCTATCGTCGCGAACCGGCAATGTCTCGAACGAGCTGTCCGCGCCGCCACGCGCTACCCTGGCGCTTGGCACCCGTTACCGGATGAAAATCGGCGGTGCGACGGCCCTGATGCGGGTGCAAGTGACCAATGTCTTTGACGAATTCAGCTGGCTGGTCAGCAACAGCGGCGGGTTCACCTATTCGCCCGGTCGCACCTTCACCGCCCAGCTCATTGTCGATCTATGACGCCTTTCCCGGCCGCGCTTTGCAATTTCACGCAGTTGCGCGTAAGGTAACAATGCTGAACGTCGCTTGCGACGGATATCGGGCCGCTTACGCCCCCCTTTGTCCCTAGACTTGCTTCACGACGCCGGGATGGTCCGCATTTGGATCATGCCCGTCAATTCGGACTAAGGAATGCCCGATATGATTACCGGAACAGTCAAATTTTTCAACGCCGACAAGGGCTATGGCTTCATCGCGCCGGAAGGCGGCGGGGGCGATGCATTCGTGCACATCTCGGCTGTCGAGCGCGCCGGTATGCGTACCCTAGATAAGGACCAGCGCGTTACTTACGAGCTCGAAACCGACAAGCGCGGCAAGACCTCGGCTGTGAACCTGCAGTCGGCCTAACCAGCCAACAGCGGCGGCGGCACGGGATATCCCCTGCCGCCGCCGTTTTCTTTTCTCTCTCTTTTTCGACAAGGATTCGATCCAGCCATGAGCCCCCTCGAATTCTACCGCACCCAGGCGACCAAAGCCGCGTCGGATGCTGCCGCCGCCACCCTCGACAATGTCCGCGACCGCTGTCTGCGCGCCGCCGCCGCATGGGACGTGATGGCCGAGCGCATCGAGCGCACCGAAGAAATGCGCGCGGGGCGTCCGGGGAGCCGCTGAGTTCTAGCGTAGCGATGTAATGGCAGGCTTTTTCAAACACGCCGCCACATCGCCCTTTGACTTTGCCACAGCCGGTTTCGCATAGGGCGTAACCTCGACCGGCAGCCCGATCCCGACCGTGCCGAGCCCCGTGTGCCCGCGACAGTTCATAACTTCGGCGAGAAGTTTCGGCGGCGGGGCGCAGCACCATAATAGGCTGCGACCCACATAACTATTGCGCGCCGCATCCTGCCCCGCCACTCTTGCCGACATGACAGCGATAGCGTTTCTGATTGCCACGGCAAGCGTATCGGCAGCCCCCGTCGCCACCGCGCGGGTCGACTTCGATGCGCGGCGAATCGGCAAGGGCGAAGTGACGGGCATTGCCGACAAGACGACATCGCGCGCCGCAACCGCCGACGATCCGGTGCGCGTTGCCAGCGTGTCGAAACTCGTCGTCGCGCTGGGGGTGATGCGGCTGGTCGAAAGCGGCAAACTCGACCTCGACCGCGATGTGTCGGTCTATCTCGGCTGGACGCTGCGTAATCCGAACTCTCCCGATGTGCCGATCACGCTCAGGATGTTGTTGTCGCACACGTCCAGTCTGCGCGACGACGCGGATTATGCCATCCCGCTCGGCGACACCGTCCGCGCGCGGCTGGGCGATCCCCGCGCCTGGGACACCGATCACCGCACCGGCGGCTGGTTCCGCTACAGCAATCTCAACTTTCCGGTCGTCGCCAGCATCATGGAAACGGCGACGGGCGAGCGGTTCGACCGGCTGATGACGCGGCTCGTCTTCGCGCCGCTCCGGATCGATGCGTGTTTCAACTGGCCGATGTGCAGCGATGCGAAGATCGCACGCAAGGTCGTCCTCTATGATGCGAGCGGCCCGGTCAGAACCGATGGATTCGCCACGCTTCGCCCTGAATGCCCGGTCAACACGCCAGTAAACAGCAAAGTCGGCTGCGACCTGACGACCTATGTCCCTGGCACCAATGGCGCGCTGTTCAGTCCACAGGGCGGTATGCGGATTTCGGCGCGCGATCTCGCGCGCATCGGGCAGGCGTTCCTCAAGCCCGGTCGATTCCTGAAACCCGTATCGCTCGCCGAAATCGCGAGACCGCATTGGACGTTTGACGGCGACAACGGCGATACCGAGGGCGGATTCTATTGCAGCTATGGTCTTGCCGTGCAGATACAGGCGACGCCGAACATGCCGAATTGTCACGACGACCCGTTCGGTGACAGCGTGCGCCGCATAGGTCATGCCGGTGAAGCCTATGGGCTGCGCTCGGGGCTATGGATCGATATCAAGCAGCGGCGGGGGGTGGCGTTTTACGCAACCGCCGTCGCGGACGACGCGCCCAAGGGACAATCGGCCTATACAGCCATCGAAGAACGGCTCGCCAAGGGAAAGTGACAGCGGATCGATGCAGCCGTACTGTGCGCTGAATTGGAATGCCCTGCGTTAGTTGCGAACGGCGAGAGCCGATTCGGCCTGTGCGGTCAGCTCCGCAATAATCTCAGCCACTGGCTCCTCGCGCGTAACCATCCCGACCGACTGGCCGGCCATCATCGAACCGCCTTCGACATCGCCGTCGATGACCGCGCGGCGCAGCGCCCCTGCCCAGAAATACTCGATCTGTAGTTGGGCCTCGTTCATATCGACTTTGCCTTCGTCGAGTAGGCGCGCGACTTCAACCTGTTTGGCGGTGAACGCCTCGGTCCCGGCGTTCTTGAGCGCGCGCACCGGGATGACCGGCAGGCGCGGGTCGATCTGGACGCTGGGCATGGCGTCGCGGGCATTGGCGCGGAAGAACGCCTTTTTGAATGCCGGGTGCGCGATGCTCTCGGTCGCACAGGCAAAGCGGGTGCCGAGCTGCACGCCTGCTGCGCCCATTTCGAGATAGGCCGCAATCGCCTCGCCGCGTCCGATACCGCCCGCAACGAACACCGGCACTTGGCGCGCGATCTCGGGCAAGATTTCCTGCGCCAGCACCGATGTCGCGACCGGGCCGATGTGCCCGCCCGCCTCATGGCCCTCGATCACCAGCGCATCGACGCCCGACCGGATGAGCTTCTTGGCCATGACCAGCGCTGGGGCGAACGCGATGACCTTGGCCCCCGTTGCCTTGATCGCGTCGAGCGCGCCCGACGGCGGCAGCCCGCCCGCCAGCACGATATGGCCAATGCCATGCCGCCCGCACAGCGCGATCAACTCCATCAAATGCGGGTGCATGGTGATGAGGTTGACGCCGAACGGCTTGTCGGTGCGCTTCTTCGTCTCGGCAATCTCGGTGTCGAGCAGATCGACCGTCATCGCCCCGCACGCGATCAGCCCGAAGCCGCCCGCGTTCGAAACAGCCGACACCAGATGCCGCTCGCTGACCCACGACATCGCCCCGCACATGATCGCGGTGTCGCTGCCGAGGAAATCGGTGCCGCGTTGCATGAGGGCGGCGAGGGGAGAGGGTTGATTGAGCGTCACTCAGCGTCAGCCTTCTCAGAGCAAGTCAGCACGACGACGCTGTCATCGCGTCGTGTGACTTCAAACTCGTCGCCGGGCTGGAAGCCAAACTCATCGGGGAGGATTATCATAACGTCGTCATCGATTGCCTTGACGACGACGCGAATGGCTTCCGTTGTCACTTGCTCACCTCTTTCAACCGTAGGCGTTCCCAGCGAGCCTCGTTTTGAAGTCTGCTCGCTAGCCACTTATCCAGAGGACTCAAGCTAAGACTATTCGGCTGTTGAACTGGTGAGGGAGCGAGAGGCAGCAAAGTGCGGATGAGTCTTTTGCGACACACCACGGATAGGAAATCACAAACAATCCACAAAAAGATTCACAGGTTCATCCCCAAAGCGTAGGCCGGCGAAAGGGAGATCGGAATGCAGAACACTTCGCACGCGGTCATGGCTCAACGCTCCGAGCCAATCGACAGCCCAGACGATTTTCCTACGCCCCCTTGGGCCACCCGCGCCTTCATAAAGCATGTGCTTCCGAAAGGGCGCGATTACTCCATTCAGACTTGCTTGGAGCCCGCTTGCGGAGCTGGCCATATGGCTAAGGTTCTTAACGAAGCCTTTGGCGAAGTTCGCGCATCCGACGCGTATTGTTATGGATATGGTTCAGTCAGAGACTTTCTCTCTGTTCCTTACGAAGCAAAGTCTGTCGATTGGGTAATTACCAACCCGCCGTTTCGGCTAGCAGAAGAGTTCGTCTCTCGTGGACTGCTCGTTGCTCGCCAAGGGGTAGCAGTGTTGGTTCGAACCGTATTCCTCGAAAGCGTCGGTCGCTACAATCGGCTATTTGAACCTTGCCCTCCGTCCATATTTGCACAGTATGTGGAACGTGTGCCTATGGTAAAGGGGAGACTGGACGCTAAAGCAACGACAGCAACGGGCTATGCATGGTTGCTTTGGGATCACCAAAGCAGCGGGGAGCCAAGGGTCGTATGGATACCCCCTTGTCGAAAATCATTAGAAAAATCGATGGACTACCCCTCAAAGCAAGAGAGATTGAAGTTATAGTCTTGCATCACTTGCAGTTGAAAAGCATGTTCGTGTCAAGGAGACGCGAAGATGGCTACAAACAAGCGCACTGGTCCCGAGATTCAAGCTCGTCTCCGAGAAATGGCCGAAGAGTATGGAATCGATGAATTGGCGGGCTTAGCCGACGAGTTGGGCCGGAAATCTCCAGTTACGCGCGCAAAACCCAGAAGCGCGGAATGCACAGCGGAATTGGCCGAAGAGATTCGCCAGTACCGAGCCAGCCATCCAGACTTACATCAGCGCCACATAGCTGAACATTTTAACGTCAATCCCGGGCGAGTTTCGGAATCGCTGAACGGGTTGAGATAGGCTAGGCGACCTCCTCCGAATCCAGCCCGTACGCCGTATGCAGCACGCGCACCGCGAGTTCGGTTTCGTCCTCGTGGATCAGCACGCTGACCTTGATCTCCGACGTGGTGATCGCCTGGATGTTGATGCCGCGCTGGGCGAGCGCGGTGAACATCGCCGACGCGACACCGGCATGGCTCCGCATCCCGACGCCGACGACCGAAATCTTGGCGACGCGGGTGTCGTGGACGATCTCGCCATAGCCGATGCCGTCCTTGGCTTTTTCGAGCAGGTCGAGCGAGCGCGCGAGGTCGGAGGCCGGGACCGTGAAGGTCACGTCGGTGGAGCCGGTGCCGTGCGAGATGTTCTGGATGATCATGTCGACGTTGATCGACCCTTCGGCCAGCGGCGTGAAGATGTTCGCCACCGCGCCGGGCTTGTCGGGCACATTGGTCAGCGTGATCTTCGCCTCGTTCTTGTCGTGGGCGATGCCGGTGATGAGCTGGCGTTCCATGTCTTCTCCTAAATCTTCGTCGCCGACAATCATCGTGCCGGGCAGGGTGTCGGCCATCGGCGAGCCGTTGGGATCGTCGAACGACGACAGCACCTGCACGCGCACGCCCTCTTTCATTGCAAGGCCGACCGATCGGGTTTGCAGCACCTTCGCGCCGACGCTCGCGAGTTCGAGCATTTCCTCGTAGGTCACGCGCTTCAGCTTGCGCGCACGCGGCACGATGCGCGGGTCGGTGGTGTAGACCCCGTCGACGTCGGTGTAGATGTCGCAGCGGTCGGCCCTGATCGCAGCCGCGACGGCCACCGCCGAAGTGTCCGATCCACCGCGGCCCAGCGTGGAGATGTTGCCTTCGAGCGAAAGTCCCTGAAACCCGGGGATCACCGCAACCTGTCCACCGCTAAGCGAACACATCAGCGCGCACGCGTCGATTTCCTCGATGCGTGCAGACGCATGGGTCGAAGACGTGCGGATCGGCAATTGCCAGCCCATCCAGCTATGGCCGTTGACGCCGACTGCCTGCAACGCAATCGCCAGCAGCCCCGCCGTCACCTGCTCGCCGCTGGCGACCACAACGTCATATTCGCGCGGATCGTGCAGCGGCGATGCCTCGCGGCAGAAATTGACCAGCCGGTCAGTCTCGCCCGCCATCGCGGAGACAACGACCGCAACTTCGTTGCCGGCATCCACTTCACGCTTCACGCGCTGCGCGACACTGCGGATGCGGTCGGTTCCCGCCATCGACGTGCCGCCGAATTTCATTACGATCCGCGCCATGACTGTGGCGATTTCCCCCTTGGGCCCAAAGGCCTTGGCTGTAAGCGCGGTCCTGATAGGTAGGGGGCATGAGCAACGCAACTATCGCGCCCGCAGAGGCCGCGCATTTCGGCAAACTCGCCGCCGACTGGTGGGATCCAAAGGGGTCTTCGGCGATGCTCCACCGGCTCAACCCGGTGCGGCTCGGCTATATCCGCGACCAGATCGACCGGCATTTCGGGAGCGACGAAACCGCCCGCCGACCGCTTGCGGGCAAACGCGCTCTGGATATGGGTTGCGGGGCGGGGCTGTTGTGCGAACCACTGGCGCGGCTGGGCGCGACGGTGACGGGTGTCGATGCCGCGCCAGAGAATATCGCGGCGGCGCAGGCCCATGCCGCCAGCGTCGGACTGTCGATTGATTACCGTGCGGGCGATACCGGAATGATCGCGGGTGAGCGGTTCGACCTCGTCACTTCGCTCGAAGTGATCGAGCATGTCAGCGACCCTGCCGCGTTCATCGCGGGACTGGCGGACGCGCTGGCCGATGGCGGGCTGATGGTCCTGTCGACTCCCAACCGCACACCGCTGTCGCGCCTGACGATGATCACGGTCGGCGAAGGGCTCGGCCAAATCCCGCGCGGCACCCACGACTGGGACAAATTCATTGCGCCTGACGAGCTGACCGCGTTGCTCGCCGACGCCGGGTTGAAAGTCATCGATACGACCGGCTTCGCCTATGATCCCGTGCGGGGAGCACGGCTTACCGACAATCTGTCGCTCGATTACTTTGTTACAGTGGTCGCGGCCTAGAAATCCACCTTGTCGTAATCCGCCGGTGGCGCGATGCCGCCCATCCGTTCGGCCAACAGCGGACGGAAACTAGGGCGCGATTTCAGGCCCATGTACCAGACGCGGGTATTTTCGTGGGCGCGCCAGTCGATGCCACCCAGATAATCCGCGACCGAAATATGCGCGGCGGCCGCCAGATCGGCGAGGCTCAGCGCGCTGCCCGCTATCCAGTTGTGTTCGTGAAGCAGCCAATCGACATAGTCGAGCATTTCGTTGGCCGCCTTCATCGCCTCGCGCAGCGCCGCCGTGTCGGGCGACATGCGGTGGACGATGCGCTTGTACATGCGCTCGCCGAGCAGGGGGCCGGTGACCGCCCCGTGGAATTGCTCGTCGAACCACGCGGTCAGGCGGCGGATTTTGGCGCGGTCGGTTGCCGTGCCCGAAATCATCCGCGCCTTGTTGACGGTTTCCTCGAAATATTCGCAGATCGCCGCCGAATGGATCAGCCGCGTGCCCTTTTCACGCTCGACAAGCACCGGCGTCTGCCCTGCTGGATTGAGGTCGATAAACTCGTCGCGCCGCTCCCACGGTTTTTCGAGGATGAGCTCGTAGCCCACGCCCTTCTCGCCCAGCAGGAGCCGGACCTTGCGCGAAAACGGACAGAGCGGGAATTGGTGGATGAGCCACATGGTCCGCACGCTTTAGCGCAAGCGGACCGGAATTCTACTCCGCCGCTACCAATTCTTGCGTGTCGTCGAGCGGCCAGGCGAGCCGCGCTAGCATTTCCTTCGGCACGACCTGCCAGAAGCTCCCCCGCCAGCGGTCCCAGTCGTCGAGAATCGCGTTCGACCATTTGCTGTCTGTC
The DNA here is from genome assembly GCA_031408195.1 of Sphingomonadales bacterium. Lineage (GTDB taxonomy): Bacteria > Pseudomonadota > Alphaproteobacteria > Sphingomonadales > Sphingomonadaceae > Sphingomonas_O. Next base: position 13,052 of record JANNVL010000065.1, read on the forward strand.
GCCAAAGCATGTTCGGCGATCAGCGCGCGGCATTTGGTTTCCCAGTGCAGCGACGACAGCCGGTTCCAGGTGATCGTCTCGGCATTGGCGCGTGTCGCGAAATTGCCCTCGGTATCGAGGACGAACGCCATCCCACCCGACATGCCCGCCCCGAAATTCTCGCCGACTTCGCCCAGGATCACCGCCGTGCCGCCGGTCATATATTCGCAGCCGTTTGCCCCGCAGCCTTCGACGACGACTTCGGCCCCCGAGTTGCGGACTGCAAAACGCTCGCCTGCCTGCCCCGCCGCGAACAGCTTCCCGCTGGTCGCGCCGTAGAGGACCGTGTTGCCGATGATCGTGTTGTGCTGCGTTTCCAGCGGCGACGACACCATCGGGCGCAGCGTGATGATGCCCCCCGACAGTCCCTTGCCGACATAGTCATTGGCGTCGCCGAAGACTTCGAGCGTGATCCCCTTGCACAGGAATGCGCCAAGCGACTGCCCCGCCGAACCGCGCAGGCGGACTTGGACATGATGGTCGTTGAGCGCCGACATGCCGTAGAGCGACGTGATTTCCGCCGACAGTCGCGTGCCGACCGCGCGGTGGGTATTCCGCACGGTATAGGTCAGCTGCATCTTTTCGCGGCGCTCGAACACTGCCTTGGCATCGTGCAGAATTTGCGCGTCGAGGCTGTCGGGCACCGGGTTGCGCCCGCCGGGCACGTTGAACCGGCGCTCGCCGTCCTCGGCGTCGACCTTCGCCAAAATGGGATTGAGATCGAGGTCGTCGAGATGTTCGGCGCCCCGGCTGACCTGCCGCAACAATTCGGTGCGCCCGATGATGTCGTCGAGCGATTTGACACCAAGCCGCGCCAGGATTTCGCGCACTTCCTCGGCGATGAAAGTCATCAGGTTGATGACCTTTTCGGGCGTGCCGGTGAACTTCTTACGGAGCCGCTCATCCTGCACGCACACGCCCACCGGGCATGTGTTCGAATGACATTGGCGCACCATGATGCAGCCCATTGCGACGAGGCTGAGGGTGCCGATGCCGAACTCCTCGGCACCCAGAATTGCGGCGATCACGATGTCGCGGCCGGTCTTGAGGCCACCGTCGGTGCGGAGTTTGACGCGGTGACGCAGCCCATTGAGCGTCAGCACCTGATTGACCTCGGACAGGCCCATTTCCCACGGCGTGCCGGCATATTTGATGCTCGTTTGCGGCGACGCACCGGTGCCGCCAACATGCCCTGCAATCAGGATGCAATCTGCGTGCGCCTTGGCAACGCCCGCCGCAACCGTGCCGATGCCCGCCGACGACACCAGCTTCACGCACACCCGCGCCCGCGTATTGATCTGTTTCAGATCGTAGATCAGCTGCGCCAGATCCTCGATCGAATAGATATCATGATGCGGCGGCGGCGAGATGAGCGTGACGCCCGGCGTCGAATGCCGCAGCTTGGCGATCAGCTCGGTCACCTTAAAGCCGGGGAGTTGCCCGCCCTCGCCGGGCTTGGCACCCTGCGCGACCTTGATCTCGATTTCCTCGGCGGCACCCAGATACTCGGCGGTCACGCCAAAGCGCCCGCTCGCGATCTGCTTGATCGACGAATTGGCGTTGTCGCCATTGGCATAGGGTTTGAAACGCGCCGAATCCTCGCCGCCTTCACCCGACACGGCCTTCGCGCCGATCCGGTTCATCGCGATGGCGAGCGTCTCGTGCGCCTCGGGGCTGAGTGCTCCCAGCGACATGCCCGGCGTCACGAACCGCTTGCGGATTTCAGTGATCGCCTCGACCTGATCGACGGGCACCGGTTCCTTGGCGTAGTTGAATTCGAGCAGATCGCGCAGATAGACCGGCGGCAGGTCGCGCACGCCGCGCGCGAATTGAAGATAGGTCGAATAGCTGTCGGTTCCGACCGCCGTCTGCAGCAAGTGCATCAGCTGCGCCGAATAGGCATGCGCCTCGCCGCCGGCACGCTGGCGGTAGAAGCCACCGATGGGCAACGTCGCCACGCCAACATCATAGGCCGCCTCATGCCGCTCGGATGCGTTGACGTAGAGCGAGGCATAGCCCTCGCCCGAAATCTTTGCAGGCATCCCCGGGAACAGGTCATCGACCAGCGCGCGGCTGAGTCCGACCGCTTCGAAATTATAGCCGCCGCGATAGCTGGAGATCACCGCGATCCCCATCTTCGACATGATCTTGAGCAGCCCCTCGCCAATCGCGAAGACGAAGCGGTCCACGCACGTTGCCAGCGTCAAATCACCGAACAGCCCACGCGCATGGCGGTCGGCAATCGAAGCTTCAGCCAGATGTGCGTTCACCGTCGTTGCGCCGACGCCGATCAACACCGCGAAATAATGCGTATCGAGGCATTCCGCCGAGCGCACGTTGATGCTGGCGTAGGACCGCAGCCCCTTGCGGACCAGATGCGTGTGAACGGCAGCGGCAGCGAGCACCATCTGAATGCCGACACGCGATTCGGACACGCCCTCGTCGGTCAGGAACAGTTCGCTGCGCCCCTCGCGGATTGCCTGTTCGGCCTCCGACCGCACCCGTGCAATCGCGGCGCGTAATCCATCGGCACCCGAGCCTGCTTCGAAGGTGCAGTCGATCTCGGCGGCGACCGGTCCGAAATGGCTCTTCAGCCGCGCCCAACCGGCATTCGACAGCACCGGCGTATCGAGCACCAGCACGCGGTCGCGCCCCGAATCCTGATCGAGGATATTGGCAAGATTCCCGAAGCGCGTTTTCAGCGACATCACCTGACGCTCGCGCAGGGAATCGATAGGCGGGTTGGTGACCTGACTGAAATTCTGGCGGAAAAACTGGTGGATCAGGCGTGGCTTGTCCGAAATCACGGCGAGCGGCGTGTCGTCGCCCATGCTGCCAATGGCTTCCTTGGCGTCCTCGACCATCGGCGACAGGATCAGCTCCATGTCCTCCAGCGTCATCCCCGCCGCGACCTGTCGCCGCGTCAGTTCGGCACGGGTCATCAATGCGGGGACGTCCTCGACCGCAGGCAGATCGCTGAGCGCCAGAAAGTCGCCGACCATCTCGCCATAGGGTGCCTCGGCAGCGAGCTTGTCCTTCAGCTCGCGGTCGAAGAACAGCTTGCCGTCCTCCAGATCGACCGCGATCATCTGCCCCGGCCCCAGCCGCCCCTTGGCGATGATTGTTGCCTCGGGCACCACGACCATGCCGGTCTCGCTGCCGACAATCAGCAAATCGTCATTGGTCAGCGTATAGCGCAGCGGGCGCAGCGCATTGCGGTCCATACCCGCGACGGCCCAGCGGCCATCGGTCATCGCCAGCGCGGCGGGACCGTCCCACGGCTCCATGACGCTCGCCAGATAGGCGTACATATCCTTATGCGCCTGCGGCATGTCGGCCTTCGCCTGCCAAGCCTCGGGCACCAGCATCGTCTTGGCGGTCGCGGCATCGCGGCCCGAGCGGCAAATGACTTCGAAGACGGCATCGAGCGCGGCGGTATCGCTCGCGCCCGCCGGAATCACCGGTTTGATGTCGTCCGACGAATCGCCGAACGCGAGGCTCGCCATCCGGATTTCGTGCGCGCGCATCCAGTTCTTGTTGCCGCGAATCGTGTTGATCTCGCCATTGTGCGCGAGGCTACGGAACGGTTGCGCCAGCCACCACTGCGGGAAGGTGTTGGTCGAATAGCGCTGGTGGAAAATCGCCACCCGCGACACGAACCGCTCGTCGGTCAGGTCGGGGTAGAACACCGACAGGCTCTCGGCGAGGAACAGCCCCTTGTAGACAATGGAGCGGCAAGACAGCGAACAGACGTAAAAACCCTGAATCTGCGCGGCGATGATGCGGCGCTCGATACGGCGACGGACGAGATAAAGATTCTTTTCGAACTCCTCCACGCTCGCCGCATCGGGTGCCGGCCCCGCGATCATGATCTGCTCGATCTCGGGACGCAGCGACTGTGCCTTGCGGCCGATCACCGAAATATCGACCGGCACCTGCCGCCAGCCATAGATGGCATAGCCCGCGTCGATGATCTCGCTTTCGACAATGGTCCGGCAGCTTTCCTGCGCGCCAAGGTCGGTGCGCGGCAAAAAGATCATGCCGACCGCCAGCCGCCGGTTCGGAATCGGCTTGTGCCCGCTCGCCACGATGGCATCGTCGAAGAACGCGAGCGGCAGATCGACATGCAGCCCCGCGCCGTCGCCGGTCTTGCCATCGGCATCGACGGCACCACGATGCCAGACGGCCTTCAGCGCCTCGATGGCCGATGCGACCACACGGCGGCTCGCGCGGCCATCGGTTGCCGCGATCAGACCGACCCCACAGGCGTCCGATTCCATGTCGGGTCGATACATGCCCTCGGCGGCGAGGCGTTCGCGCTGGTCGATCATGCCGCAATCCTTGTGCTGGCCGCCTTCGCCTTCAAATACCCGTGCATATGATCGGTCACATCGCGTCCGTCGCGCACCGCCCACACCACAAGGCTCGCGCCGCGCACGATATCGCCCGCCGCGAACACGCCGTCGAGCGAGGTCATCATGCTCTTGTGGTCGATCCGCAGCGTGCCCCAGCGGGTGACGCCGAGATCGGCGCTGCCGAACAGCTTCGGCAGATCCTCGGCGTCGAAGCCGAGTGCCTTGATGACCAGATCGGCTTTCAGCCGGAACTCGCTGCCCGGATCGGGTTCGGGCGCGCGACGGCCGCTCGCGTCGGGGCGACCGAGGCGCATCTTCGTGATGCGGACACCGGCAACTGCATCCTTGCCGTCGAACGCTTCGGGGGCCGAGAGCCAGACGAACTCGACGCCTTCTTCTTCCGCATTGGCGACTTCGCGTTGCGACCCCGGCATGTTGGCGCGGTCGCGGCGGTAGAGGCACTTCACCGATTTCGCGCCCTGCCGCACTGCTGTCCGCACGCAATCCATCGCCGTGTCGCCGCCGCCGATGACGACCACATTCTTGCCCTCGGCGTTCAATCCGCCCTCATCGAATGCAGGCACGGCATCGCCAAACCCCTTGCGGTTCGAGGCGGTCAGATAATCGAGAGCTTCGACCACGCCGGCCGCGCCGACACCCGGCATCTTGATTACGCGCGTCTTGTACACGCCGGTTGCGATCAGGACCGCGTCATGGCGCTGGCGGAGCTCGTCGAGGGTTGCGTCGCGGCCCACTTCGAAGCCGTGATGGAACACGATGCCGCCGTCGCGCAGCCGCTCGACGCGACGCATAACGACGGGCTTCTCCAGCTTGAACCCCGGAATCCCGTAGGTCAGCAGCCCGCCCGCGCGGTCATGCCGGTCGTAGATGTGCACCTCATAGCCGCGCACGCGCAGCAGTTCTGCGGTGGTCAGCCCCGCCGGACCCGCGCCGATCACGCCGACCGATTGGCCCTTCGACGGCCCCGGCACGATGGGTTCAACCCAGCCCTCTTCCCACGCGGTGTCGGTGATGAATTTCTCGACCGAGCCGATGGTGACCGCGCCGTGGCCCGAAAACTCGATCACGCAATTGCCTTCGCACAGCCGGTCCTGCGGGCAGATGCGGCCGCAGATTTCGGGCATCGTCGACGTCGCGTTCGACAGCTCATAGGCTTCGCGCAGCCGCCCCTCTGCCGTCAGCCGCAGCCAGTCGGGGATGTGGTTGTGCAGCGGGCAATGCACCGAGCAATAGGGCACACCACATTGCGAACAGCGCGCCGACTGGTCCTCGGCATTCTGCACCGCATAGCGGTCCGCAATCTCGCGAAAATCCTCGGCACGCGCCGTCGCCGCGCGCTTGGCGGGATAGAGCTGGTCGCGGTCGACGAACTTCAGCATCGGGTTATCGGCCATCATGCCCTCCGTCGGGCGCGGTTAAGCCGATTCCCGGGAAAGTCAAGATTATAGGTCAGTATAACTGACTGAAACTCTTGAGGTCATTTCGGCTCGACCTAAAACCGGACCATATCGCCGAAAAGATAGTCCTAAATCGGACCTACCTATTCATCAACCAGATCAGCGCCGCGCTTCCCGCCACGATCCGATACCAAGCGAACGGGGCAAAGCCGTAGCGCGTTACAACGGCCAGAAACGCCTTGATGACGAGATACGCCACGACGAACGACACCACGAAACCGATGGCGATCAGCCCCAGCGCATCGGGCGTAATCTCGCTGCGGTGTTTGAACATCTGCAACACCGTCGCCCCCGCCAAGGTCGGCACCGCGAGGAAGAAACTGAACTCCGCCGCCGTCTTGCGGTCGATCCCGTAAGCCATCGCGCCCAAAATCGTTGCGCCCGATCGGCTGACCCCCGGGATCATCGCTAGACACTGCACGAGGCCGATCATTACCGACTGCCTGAACGTCACTGCCGCGACGCCGCCGGTCTCGACCGGACGGGCAAAGCGTTCGACCAGCAAAATCGCGACGCCGCCGACGATGAGCGCCCACGCCACGACGATCGCGTTCTCCAGCAACAAATCGATATAGTCGCCGAGCGCGAGGCCGAGCACGACGGCAGGGAAAAACGCGATCAGCAAATTGCGGGTGAACGCCACCGCCTTCGGTTCCCACCGCGTCAGCCCGCGCACAACATCGATGAATGTCTGGCGATAGAGCGCGACAATCGCCAGAATCGCGCCCGGCTGGATCGCAATATTGAACAACGCCCAGCGCGCCGCGTCATAGCCGAGCAACTCGGTCGCCAGAATCAAATGCCCGGTCGACGAGACCGGCAGAAATTCGGTCAGCCCCTCGACAATGCCGAGCAGGATCGCAGTAATAATATCCAAAGAATTCAGCCTTTCGCTTCGGCAAAACGTCCGTGGCGGCGATAGCGGACGAGCCAACCGTCGGCGACTGCCTCCAGCGGCGTCGGCGCGATGCCGAGCGCCTTCAACCCATCCGCGCCCGTGACGACATTGTCCGATTGCAGCATCAGCCACTGGTCGCGCGTCATCGGCGCCCCCGGCAGCCAGCCGGTCAGCGACGCCATCGCCCCCGCCACCGCATCGGGCATCGCGATAAACGCCCGCTTGCGCCCTGTCGCGTCCGCGATCCAGCGGTTGAGCGCGGCCATGGTGATGACTTCCGGCCCGCCCAACTCATAGGTCTTGCCGCCGTGAGTCGCCGCATCGCCCAGCACCGCCGCCACCGCATCGGCCACATCGCCGACATAGACCGGTTGGAATTTCGCCGGTCCCCGGATGATCGGCACCACCGGCAACATCGAAATCAGATCGGCAAAGCGGTTCACGAAACTATCCTCGCGCCCGAACACGATTGAGGGGCGCAGGATGGTCGCGGTCGGGAAGGCGGCGCGCACTGCCGCTTCGCCCTCGCCCTTCGATTTGCCATAGGCCGACGCACTCGCCGGGTCCGCGCCGATGGCCGACACTTGCACCAGTGCGCCGCATCCCGCCGTCGCTGCGGCTTCGGCGACATTGCGCGCGCCCGCGACATGGAAAGCGTCGAAATCGCCTTTCAATATCCCGACCAGATTGACCGCTGTCGTCGCGCCCACCAGCGCCCGCGCCACGCTGTCGGGTTTCCGCACATCGGCGGCGACGAACTGCGTTTGCCCCAGCCCGCCTTGCGTCTTCAGGAACCAGCCATCGCCGGGGTTACGCGCCGCAATCCGCACCCGCGCGCCGCGCGCCAGCAGCGCGCGCACGACGTAACGGCCCAGAAAGCCGCTGCCGCCGAAAACCGTGACCAGTTGATCCTTCATGCGATGCTCCGTCGGGCGTGGGGTGACGCTCGAACGGCCCCCTAACGCCATTGACAGCGCGCGGGAAGCGCCGCTAGGGGCCGCCGCCTACCCGGACAGCGATGTCCCCGTGCCCAGATGGCGGAATTGGTAGACGCACCAGCTTCAGGTGCTGGCGCTCGCAAGGGCGTGGAGGTTCGAGTCCTCTTCTGGGCACCACCGCGCAGCGCGGGCACGATTTAACAGCGTTAAATCGCCCACGCGCCAGCGCGGCCGGCCTTGGCTCGCCAAGGACCGACGGGACGGGCTTTGCCCGGCCCCGCTTTCTCTGACACAGCCGCCGCCGCTACGCCGCCCGTAACCCACAGCCAATCCGAACGTCATCGAAATGCCCGCCGATGTGAAGCGCCACCTCCGGCTCGGCCGGGATCGCAGCTGGACCGTTCTCACCGGAATCCACTGAAACCGTTATTGTAGCCACGCCAAAGCGAAGATTATATTCCGTCGACAGTCAGTCACACTCGGGGCACGACGGGAGGGTGCCGGAGGCGATTGACAGCGATCTGAATCATGCCGCTTCGCGTTTGATAAAGCGTCAGCGACGGGTGTTAGGCTGGGCGCAGGATCGTTTGGCCGACGAGTGCGGACTGGACCGGACTTACATTTCTGCAATCGAGCGCCATCGCAGCAACCTTTCGCTGACCGCTATGAGCAAATTGCTTGCTGCATTGGGTCTCACGATAGACGATCTCGCTGACGAAGTCCGACGGGGCGTGTCGGATGTCTGAACTGTTTCCCCGGAACCAATACATCGAAAATCCCCAGGCTACGGCACTCGCCGCTGCGCGTGATGCGACATTCTCGTCGGCACTGGTGCTCGATGCCATCGACGATGCACATGCCATCCTCGACCAGTTCGTGAAGTTCGAGGTCGATGTCTTCGCGATTTTGGGGATGAGAAATCTCAGCGCGTTCATCGGCGAATTATTTGCAGCCGCCATGATTAAAGTCGGGGCTGGTTTGTTTCGCAAAAACCCGCATCAGGACGGTTACCCCGATCTGCTCGTCATGGATGAGCATGGTGACAGACTCTGGACTGTTCTTGAGGGGCGCTTGCGGGAAAAGGGGCCGTTCAGCCCTTTTTCGGGTGGTGGCTTGGAGGTGAAGGCGACCTGTGGCTCGGTTCCCACTCCTGCGGTTTTTGCCAAAAGAGGTTTGGAAAAACCGGGTATCGGCGACCAGCGTGTGGCATTCCTAACGGGCTATGACTGGAAGGCCCATCATCAGGATACCAATAATCTGCTGGGCATTTTCTGGGATTTCATCGACGGCGTCCCCAGAATCGTCGCCGTATTCTTTTGCAACGACCTGAGCCGCAATGATTGGGGCGGCATTATCCAGCCCCGCGAGGGCGGCGGCAGGACCACTTCGGTGTCGATCATGACACGCGGTGGTGTGCAGAAAATGTTCGTTAACTGGGTCATCATGCTCGATGACCCGCGCTACATCGCGTTTTTCGAGCGGCGCAACAAGGCTATGCTGCCGCGCTGAACACCTCTGCGCGCATCAGCGCAACAATATGCCGCATGATAATTTCCAGTCCTGCGGGAGGAACACTTTCACCAATGACATCCCTGATGGTCTTGTCGGCAACCGCGCGTCCCGACGGCGTATTCCAGACGTAGTCATATTGATCGATTGTGTGGATGATCGTCGCTTCAAGCAGCGACAGCACCCGGTTTTGCCGAGGATGCACTTTCTGGTCGCTGCAGGCATAGGAGAGATTACGGGTCAGGGCACTGGCAGGCATGTCACCCCGCATCCGCCTATACGCTGACGTAAACCCCGACATAATTTTATAATCGTCGCCGTTCTTGACCCAAGGCCGGGGCAGCAGTTCGCCGCATTTCGCGCAGCGAACCGGCGTACACTTCCTCGACTGATTCACCCCGTCGGCATTTCGCGTTGTTCCATGCGTAGGATTGCCCTGAAAGCCACATGACAGCGAAACGCACTGGTTGTCGAACGCACCGGCACCCGGCGGGGTATTGCTTACCCAGAAATATTTCGCTGCATCGAGCAGGGGGACGCGATGAAGGGGGGCTTCGCCGCTTGCCGATTTGCGGTCAATAGCGTCAAGCGCCGGCAAGTGTCCAATCGCAGAATCGACCGACACCCAAGGCTTTACGAACATCGTCGCAACCTTGCCGTGTGTCGGCGAAGGCAGCCAGTCATCGATCCGGAGATGCTGTGACAGAGACGGATTCCGTGAAAACACCGTGATGAGACGTTGGCGTCTTTGCGGCACGCCGTAATCGGCGAATTCGACAACACGGTGTGCCGATACATAGCCGATTTTGCCGAGTTCACCTTTTACATGGTCGAGAAGCCCCACGAGACCACGCCCGGTTTCGATGACGGTGTTGGCCATCTCGGGCACATTTTCCATCACGATTGTCGCTGGAAGTAACGCCTTTGCGATGTCGATCACCGGCAATATCAGTTGGTTTCGGGCATCCCGCAACGGTTTTTCGCCATTGCGAATCCCTTGCAGCAACTTGCCTTGTCCATTCTTCGACATTCCCTGACACGGCGGCGTCGCCAGAAGTAAATCGAGCGGACGGCCACCCAGCCGCCGCCGGGTCGCGGCCAGAATGGCCGTCTGACGATCCCAGATGTCGCCGACAATCATGTCTACTTCAGGAAAGTTCGCAGCAAACAGGGCGGCACGATCCGCCAGAAGCTCGTTAGCTACGAGAACCTCGGCCCCAGCAGCAGTAAGTGCAAGATCACCTATACCTCCAGAGGAAAACAAGCTGACAGCCGTGATCATTGGTTGATTATATTCGTCATAAGCCAAGGGTCAATTTGTTTCATTGGGCTTTCGACGCCGGTGCAAGATAATGCCCGGCTAACTCCGGGGACAGTATGCTTATTCCTAAGGCGAAACCCTGAACGGCCTGAACCGGCTCGTGTCGCAATCGTGTCGCGCGGTGTCGGGGCGGTCGGTTATGACACGCGGGGTAAGAAGGTAGCGCCCATCGCGCAACCGATTCAAGCCGGGCGCAGCACCATCGTGTCGCCCTCGATGCTGACCCCGCCGAGGGTCGACAGGAAGCTTTGCCCGAGCAGCGACATGTCGGCATCGCCGCCGATGACGACGCCGCGCACGCCCTGTGCCTCGATGCTGCCGACCGCGATCCGGTCGAAAGTGACAGGCCGCAGCGCGATGTCGCCGCCCGCCCCGCGACCGACCTGGTTAAAGTCGTTGGCCGAGTAGAACATCCCCGCGCGCTGGGCATCGGCCTGGGTCAGGGCAACGCTCGACGCGCCGGTATCGACCATGAAGCGGATGGTCGCGCCGTTGACGACGGCATCGGCGTAGAAATGCCCATCGGGTTCGCGCTGGAGAACGACGCTGTTGCTGCGGCTGGTCGCGGTATCGGAAATGCCCTGATCTTCATCGGCGGAGTCGGTCGCGTTGACCGCTGCAGTCGGTGACACATCGCCCGACGGCGGGCGCGACGACAGGGCGACCCCGGCGATCAGGGCGAGCACGACAAGAAGTGGTTGCTTGACCATGGTCGAGGCCAATAGTACCGCGCCTGTTACGATCCTGCTTCGCGCCGTGGTTAACGATTTGCAGCCAGGGCCAAGCGCCGCTACGCGCTGCGCCACTATGGACTATATCAGCACTAGGGGACGCGCGCCCGCGCTCGGGTTTGAAGAAGTAACGCTCGCGGGCCTCGCCAGCGACGGCGGGCTGTATGTGCCGCGCGACTGGCCGACCCTCAGCCGCGACGAAGTCGCGGGCCTCGCGGGCAAATCCTATGTCGAGACCGCCGTCACGGTGATGCGCCCCTTCGTCGCGGGCGCGCTCGACGACGATGCGCTGCGGGCATTATGCACCGAGGCTTACGGCCGGTTCGGGCATGACGCGGTGGTGCCACTGGTCCAGCTCGACGCCCAGCACTGGCTGCTCGAACTGTTCCACGGCCCGACCCTGGCGTTCAAGGATGTGGCGTTGCAATTGCTCGGGCTGTTGTTCGAACGCTTTCTGGCGAACCGCGATACCGCGCTGACTGTCGTCGGCGCGACCTCTGGCGATACCGGCTCGGCGGCGATCGACGCGCTGGCGGGACGTGAGAAGGTCGAGGTATTCATGCTCCACCCGGCGGGCCGCGTGTCCGACGTGCAGCGGCGGCAGATGACGACGGTGCTCGCGCCCAACATCCACAATATTGCGGTCGAGGGCGATTTCGACGACGCGCAACGGATTGTGAAGGCGATGTTCGCCGACAGCGAAGCCCGGTCGCGGCTGAGCCTGAGCGCGGTCAATTCGATCAACTGGGCGCGGCTGATGGCGCAGGTAGTCTATTATTTCTACGCCGCCGTCCGGCTGGGCGCGCCCGACCGGCCCGTCGCCTTCTCCGTCCCCACCGGCAATTTCGGCGATGTGTTTGCGGGCTATGTCGCGTCGCGCATTGGCTTGCCGGTGGCCAAGCTGATCGTTGCGACCAACGTCAACGACATCCTCCACCGCGCGCTGTCGTCGGGCGATTATTCGTGCGGAACGGTGACGCCGACCACGGCCCCGTCGATGGACATCCAAGTGTCGTCGAACTTCGAACGCCTGTTGTTCGATCTGTCGGGCCGCGACGGTCCGGCGCTGGCGGGGATGATGGCCGAATTCGAGGCGACGAAGAAACTGTCGATCCCCGCCGATATGCTGGTGTCGGCGCGCGACCTGTTCAGCAGCGCGCGGGTCGATGCCGACGATATGTCGATGACGATGCGCTGGGCGCACGACAAATGTGGGCAGATCGTCGATCCGCATACGGCGATCGGCCTGTCGGCCGCGCGCGATATGGACCTAGCAGGTTTGCCGGTCGTGACGCTCGCCACCGCACATCCCGCCAAATTCCGCGATGCTGTCGAGCGCGCGACCGGCATTCGCCCGCCGCTGCCCGCGCGCGTAGCGGGCCTGTTCGACCGGCAGGAACGCTTCGACACGCTGCCTGCCACGCTGGAGGCCGTGAAGGCCTATGTGTTCGAGCGGTCGTAAGTGACTCTCCACACCGTCATCGGCGATCCTTGGTCCGACTATGGCCTGATCGACAGCGGCGACGGGCGCAAGATCGAGCGGTACGGGCGGTATCGCTTTATCCGGCCCGAGCCGCAGGCGATGTGGGCACCGGCGACGCCCGACTGGGATGCCGACGGCGAATTCGTGCCGGGGGCCGACGAGGACGGCGGCGGGCGCTGGGTGTTCGAGCGCGACGTGCCGCGTAGCGGTTGGGAGATCGGCTGGGACGACCTGCGCTTCACCGCGCAGACCACCCCGTTCCGGCACCTCGGCTTTTTCCCAGACATGATGCCGGTGTGGAGCTGGGCGCGCGAGCGACTGGCCGGGTATGATGCGCCGCAGGTGCTCAATCTGTTCGGCTACACCGGCGTCGGCAGCCTTGCGCTCGCCTCGAAGGGCGCGAGCGTCACCCATGTCGATGCGTCGAAGAAATCGGTCGAGGCGGCCAAGGCCAATGCGTCCCTCGCAGGTCTGACCGACAAGCCGGTCCGCTGGATCGTCGACGATGCCGCCAAATTCACCGCGCGCGAGGGGCGACGCGCGCGGCGCTATGACGGGATCATCCTCGATCCGCCCAAATACGGGCGCGGACCGGAAGGCGAAGTGTGGCAGCTCGAGCGCGATCTTGCGCCGCTCATCACCGGAGTCCGCGCGCTGATCGACGACAAATCGGCGTTCGTCTTCCTGACCGTTTACGCCATCCGCCTGTCGGCGCTCGCGATTGGCGAGCTGCTGCAGCAGGCGTTCGGCGACTTGCCCGGGCGCGTCGAATGCGGCGAACTCGGCGTGCGCGAGGAAGCGCGGGGGCTAGTCCTGCCGACCGCGATCTGGGCGCGCTGGGTTCGGGATTGAAGGGTCGCGTTCGGCGCGCGCCCTGAACTCGGCGAGCAGCTCAGGCGGAATCAGCCGCATTGCGTAGCGGATGCCGAACGGCACCACGACGAAATCGTCGAGCCAGCCGATCAGCGGAATGAAGTCGGGAATGATATCGATGGGGCTGATCGCATAGGCCGCTACCAGGCCCACGACGACCTTTGCCATGCGCGGCGTGCGCGGGTCGCGCGCGGCGATCCACAGCACCTTGGCATCGCGCGCGATCAGCTTCAGCCGTTCCTTGGGCGACAGCTTCATTCGCGCCCCGCGCGTAGGGCAGCACCGGCGGCGAAGGGCGTGAGCGCCACGAGCAACAGCGAGGCCGCCGTCAGCAATTTGAGCGCGCCGCCGTCAATCGGGGCTAGGCTACCCGCGCCGAAAATCAGGATCGGGATGGCGAGCGGCAGCATCAGCAGACCGGTCAGCGCCGAAGTCCCCTTCAGGCCGGTTGTCAGACTCGCGACCAGTACCCCGAGCGCCGCCAGCCCGGGCGTACCGAGCAACAGGCCGATCTCAAGCTTCATCAGCACCACCCCGTCGAGATTGAGCAACGCACTCGCCGGGACCGCCGCCAGCATCAGCGGCAGGGCAAAGCCTACCCAATGCGCGACCATCTTGGCAGTGACGACCAGCTCGTCGCTGATCCCGCGCACCGCCAACTGGTCGAGCACCCCCGCCGCCGCATCGGGCGCGACGAGGCGATCTACCGGCAACAGCGCCGCGAGCAACGCCGCGACCCACAACATCCCGCCGCCGCTTTTGCCGAGCAGCACGGCATCCGGCCCGACCGCGAACGGGTAAAGCGTGGCGACGAGCAGGAAGAACACCACTGGCATCGCGATGCCGCCGCTGGCGAACGCGCGCGACAGGTCACGGGCGATAAGGCGGACGAACACGCTCATCCTTCTTTCCCGAGCGAAGACGAGGGACGCCGCCGAGCGAAGTCGAGGCTCTCGCCGCCCGACCGTGTTCTCGGCTTCGCTCGAACGAGCCCCTCGTCTTCGCTCGGGGAAGAGATGGTTTGGCCCAGCACCAGGACTTGCGCGTCGGGCAGGGCCAGTGCCTGATGCGTCGCGACCACCGCGATCCCACCGCGCAACCGGTGCGTGGCAATCAACCCTTCGAGGATCGTCACCCCCGCCGCGTCGAGGCCGTTCGCGGGTTCGTCGAGCAGCCAGATGTTCGCGCCGCTTGCAAGTGTCCGCGCCAGCGTCGCGCGGCGGCGCTGGCCGGTCGACAGCATCCGCACCGGAACTGCCGCGAGGTGGCCCATATCGACGCTGGCCAGCGCGTCACTCACGCTGCCGCCATCGATATCCGCCCAGAATTGCAAGGCTTTGCCGAGCGGCAGCGCGGGGTCGAGCGCGGGCGTTTCATCCGCTAGCGCGACACCGCCGTCGCGCGTCACGACGCCTGCTTCTGCGCGCAACAGCCCGGCGGCCACCCTCAACAAACTCGACTTGCCGACGCCATTGGGACCGCCGACGGTCAGCACGTCGCCCGCCCCCAGCGCAAAGCTCACGCCCGAAAACAGCACCCGCCCGCCGCGCGCGCAGGTGACATCGGTGAAGGAAAGGGCCATTTTACCGCTTCCCTGAGCTTGTCGAAGGGCTGTCCTTCAACACTGCTCCGCAAGAAGGGCAGGGCTTCGACAAGCTCAGCCAAGCGGAACTAGGCAACCGCCTCCTCCAGCACATGCATGTCCGCATCGCTCAGCCCGAAATGATGGCCGACCTCATGCACCACGACATGCGCGACCAGATGGTCGAGCGCCTCGCCGGTCTCGCACCATTCGTCGAGGATCGGGCGGCGGTAGAGGTGGATGGTCGAGGGGCTGTCGCCCGTCTGCGCCGGTTCGCCAATGGGGCGGCCCGAGTACAGCCCCGACAGGTCGAACGGGCTTTCGATCTCCATCTCGGCGAGAATGCGGTCCTCGGCAAAATCCTCGACGATCAGCAGGACGCCCGACAGATGTTCCGCGAACGGCGCGGGCAACCGGTAGAGCGCCGCACGCGCCAGCCGCTCGATATCGTCCAGCGAAGGAGGGATTTGACCGGAGGCGCTCATCAAGCGACACTTGCACGAACGCGACGAACTGCAATAGCCCCTCTCCTTCAGGGGAGGGGTTGGGGTGGGGGCTGTCGGTCGGGAACCAAATGCCGTATTCGCGGACCGGCCCCACCCCAACCCCTCACCTAAAGGAGGAGGGGCTTTTTCTTGATCGAACAACTAGGTGAAGACGAACGCGCCGCCGCGCTCGATGAACTCGGCGAATGGGATTACGACGAAACGCGCGACGCTCTGACCCGCGCGTTCATGTTCACCGATTTCGTCGAGGCGTTCGGCTTCATGACGCGCGTCGCGATCTTGGCTGAAAAGGCCGACCACCACCCCGAATGGTCAAACATCTACAACCGCGTCGATGTGTTGCTGACGACGCATGACGCGGGCGGGCTTTCGATGCGGGATGTGGCGTTGGCGAGAGGGATCGAGGGGTTGCTGGAGTAGAGGGATGTTCGCGTTTCTGGAGCATCTGAAATTGGTGAAAAGCAGACCTTCATTATCCAACGACAGAGGCACGATATGGATCAAGGAAATCGATTGCTTCATGTCGGAATAATGCCTCTAATTTTTCAGTTCCTTCCTTGTTGGCAAAAGCAGCTTCCTCAAAAGTGATGGGTAACAGCCAGATGAAGCGAGTACAGGGACTCACATGGAGACATTCAAGATGCTCGCCGAAAGCAAACGGATAAGGTGGTGATGCCAGCAGATGCGTGCAGGCCGAACCCGCTATCCACGGGTGGCCAATATCCAAGACACTACCAAGTTCTATGCCGAATTTTGGATCGAGCTGGAAGAATGCCGCCATCTTCAGCAGTTCCCCATGCTCAGGACGCTCGTCGGCGGTGGCCAATACAAATTCTGAGCGCCAATGGCAGGCCTTTTCTGCTTGCCAGCATCCAACGGTAGCGTAGGTCCAGAACTCGAGTTTTTCGGTCGGCGCAGTCGTTACAATTGAATAGCCAAGCGGTGCCCAGCCATTCGGCACCGTCCACTCTTGCATCCAAATAGTGCCACCAGCGAAGTCGCTCAGGTAATCCAATAATTCCTTGTGGGGCTCATCTTTCGGTAACCCAAGAACTTCTGTCATCGGCAATTTATGGCACCATACCTTAATGTCTGCAATTGACGCAAAACCCGCTGATGCATTGCGCGACGAAAAGGCTTTCCTACAAGATTTGTTTTTGTTATGTTCAAATCTTCTGATTCGCACGCCTGCTCTTTCAAATCGTCGAAGCGCGCGAATGATCCCCGAGGGGCTTGAGTGCAGCGGCACAAACACCGCCGCCGAAACATGTTTCAGGTGTGACCTTTGTGACCTTTGGCGGAAATCGGTCGTTTTTTCTCGGTTAGAGCTGCACCTCGCCGAGCGTAAGCGCGGTGCTCCTTCGAGCGTCAGCGAGAAGCTGCAACAATAACCTCGCTGGCGCTCGGCTGGGCTTCTCGCTGACGCTCGAAGAAAATCAGTCCTTCGGCCCCAGCCGTTTCGGCAACAGCCACGGTGCCCATGTCGTCGCCCATTTCAGCCGCCGCGCGGTTTTGCCGACCAATGTGTGGACTTTTGTCCCGTGCGCCGCGTCCCATACCGCCTGCGCGACCTGTTCGACGGGCGTGAACTCCAGCCCTGCCTCGCGGACGACATCGCGGATGGCGACGTTCGATCCCGAAGCCGTCGCATCGAGCAGCGGCGTGTCGATGAAGCTCGGCATGATCGTCCGCGCCTTCACGCCCGCATCCTTCCATTCGCGGTCGAGCGATTCGGTCATCGCGCGCACCCCGAATTTGGTCGCCGAATAGGCCGACATCCCCGCGCTGGCATAGATGCCCGCTGCCGACGAGGTGCTGACCAGCGCAGAACCGGGCGTGTTCTTGAGATACTGGAACCCGACCTGCGCGCCCCAGAATACGCCCTTCAGATTGATGTCGAGCACCCGCTCGATGTCGTTGGCACTCATCGCTTCGAGCGCACCGCCGGTGCCGATCCCGGCATTGTTGAACAGCACGTCGAGCCGCCCGCTGGTATGCGTCGCAAAGTCGGCCAGTGCCGCCTCCCACGCGTCACGGTCGCGCACGTCCATGACGTGCTGGCTGCTCATGCCCGTGGGCAACAAGGCCGCCGTTTCGACAAGCCCCGCCGCGTTCACATCGGCGAGGCCGACGAACCAGCCCTTCGCCGCGAAATACTGCGCCGTGGCACGCCCAATGCCCGATCCGCCGCCGGTGATGAAGATTGCCTGTGTCATCGCTTTGATTTCTCTCCCTGCCGGTGTCACACCGCATTGCGTGGACGTGCACAAGACAAAATCGGGGCCATCGGTGACGCTAGCGGGCGTAACCAAAGCCTATGGCGGCAAATGTGCGCTCGATGGAGTTTCGCTCGACGTTACGGCAGGCAGCTTTGTCGCGCTGGTCGGCGGGTCGGGGTCGGGCAAATCGACGCTGATCCGCACGATCAACCGGCTGGTTGACCCCGATGCCGGATCGGTGCTGATCGACGGCATGGACGTCTGCGACAGCGAACCGTCCGTGCTGCGCCGCCGAATCGGTCATGTTATTCAGGGGGTCGGCCTGTTCCCGCACATGACCGTCGCGGCGAACATCGCGATCGGGCTGCGGATCGCCGGGGCGCGCGATACCGACGCCCGCGTCGCCGAACTGCTCGACCTCGTCGATTTGCCGCGCGACTTTGCCGCCCGTGGGCCTGCGACGCTTTCGGGCGGGCAGCAACAGCGCGTCGGGGTCGCCCGCGCTTTGGCGACCGCGCCGGGGCTGATGCTGCTCGACGAACCATTCGGCGCGCTCGATCCGGTGACACGCGATGCGCTCGCACGCAACTACCGCGCGCTTCACGATCAACTGGGCCTGACCAGCATCATGGTGACGCACGACATGGCGGAGGCGTTGCTGACCGCTGACCGCGTTATCGTGCTGAAGGACGGACGGATTGCGGCAGACGCGACCCCGGCAGAGCTGCTGCGCGGCGGCGGCGGCGAGGCGGCACAGGCGCTGGTCGCGGTGCCCAAGGGGCAGGCCGAACGCATGGCGGCGTTGGTGCGCGCATGATCGACCGCATTCTCCCGCTTGTCGCCTCGCATGTCCTGATCGCGTGCGCCGCGCTTGCGCTCGGGCTGTTGCTCGCACTGCCGCTTGGCGTGTTTGCGGCGCGGCACCGGCGGGTCGAACAGGCGGTGTTGGGGTTTGCCAGCCTTGTCCAGACGATCCCTTCGCTGGCGTTGCTCGCGCTGTTCTATCCGTTGTTGCTGGCGTTCCGCACCCTGACCGGCGCCCCGATTTCGCCGCTCGGCTTCCTGCCCGCGCTGTTGGCACTTACCCTCTATGCCCTGCTGCCGATTCTGCGGAACACCGTCGTCGCCTTGCGCGGGCTCGATCCTGATATGCTCGAGGCAGCTGACGGCATCGGGATGACGGCGTGGCAGAAGCTGTGGCTGGTCGAGGCACCCACCGCGCTGCCCACCGTCATGGCAGGCGTGCGGACGGCGGCGGTGTGGACCATTGGAGCAGCGACATTGTCGACGACGGTCGGTCAGCCCTCGCTCGGCGATGTAATTTTTTCGGGGCTGCAGACACAGAACTGGGAGCTGGTCATCTGGGGCTGCCTCGCCGCCGCCGCCCTCGCACTGACAGCCGACGCGCTGCTGGCGCTGGCCGAGCGCGGAATTTCAAAGGGGCCACGCAACCTGTGGATCGTCGCACTTGCGCTGTTCGTCGCCGCGCCAATCGCCGCGCTCGTCTCGCAAGTCCGCCCCGCGCAGCAAACCGTCACAATCGGCGCAAAAAACTTTGCCGAACAGTACATCCTCGCGCGCCTGATCGGCCACCGGCTCGAAGCAGCAGGCTATGCGGTGCGCTACAAGGAAAACCTCGGTTCGGCGGTCGTGTTCGGTGCCGTCACGTCGGGCGAGGTCGATGTCTATGTCGATTATGCGGGGACACTGTGGACCAACGAGATGAAGCGCGCCGACAATCCGCCGCGCGCCGTGTTGGTCGCGGGCGTGACGGCGTGGACCAAGGCTGAGCGCGGCGTCACCACACTTGGTCCGCTCGGCTTCGAGAACGCCTATGCGCTGGCGATGCGGGGCGATGCGGCGCGGTCTAAGGGGATCGCTAGCATTGACGATCTGCGCGCCGCCGCGGGGTCGCTTACCCTGGGTACCGACCTTGAATTTCCGGACCGCCCCGAATGGGCGGCGATCCGCAAGGCCTATGATTTGCGCTTCGCCCGCCAGCGCACCTTTAATCCGACTTTCATGTACGATGCGCTGAAATCGGGCGATGCCGACGTAATCTCGGCGTTTTCGAGCGACGGGCGGATCGCAGCCGACGGGCTGGTCGTCCTCACCGACCCGCGTGGCGCAATCCCGAGCTATGACGCCTTGCTGTTGCTTGGCCCCAAGGCGTCGCGTGATGCCGGGCTGGTCACAGCACTCCGCCCGTTGATCGGCAAGATCGAGGTCGCCAAGATGCGCGAGGCCAATTTCATGGTCGACCGCGCGCGCGACAAGGCGAGCCCCGATGCCGCAGCGCGCTGGCTTGCGGCGGCGCTTCGCTGAGGCTTCGCATCTGCGTGCCGAACCGGCATAGTCCGGTTATGTCGATTCGCCCTTTTGCTGCCGCGCTGGCTCTGCTTGCATTGACAGCTGCCTCACCGCCGAAGAAAATCACCCCGGTCAAACCGGTGCCTGCGCCTGCCCGGATCGTGCCCGCCGACGTCGAACGTGTGGCGATGACGACCGAATTGGGGACCATCGTCATCGACCTCGACGGCAAGAACGCGCCGATCTCGACGGCCAATTTCTTGCGTTATGTCACGGCCAAACGCTTCGACGGAATCGTGTTCTACCGCGTCATGCGGCTGGCGTGGGGCGAGCAGCCGAACGGGCTGGTTCAGGCGGGTCTGCGCGGCGATCCCACACGCATTCTGCCGCCGATTGCCCATGAGAGCACCGCCAAGACCGGCCTGAAACATGTCGCGGGCACGATCTCGATGGCACGGCTGGGCGTGGGCACCGCAACGGCCGATTTTTCGATCCTGATCTCCGACATTCCGGGCCTCGATGCCGGGCAGAACCCGAACGATCCCGAGGGGTATGCGGTGTTCGGGCGCGTCGTCGAGGGGCTGGATGTCGCGCGCAGGATTTACGAGGTGCCGCTGTCGCCGACCGCTGGATCGGGCATTCTCAAGGGGCAGATGATCGCCAAGCCGGTGAAGGTGCTGACCGTCCGCCGCGTCCCTGTAGCCAAGTCTACGGCTGCACAGCCCGGGGCTGCACAGCCGCCAAAGCTTTAGCGACAGCGCGCGTTGTTGCTGTCGATCGCCACACCGGCAGCAGCACCACCGAGAGCACCCAGAATTGTCCCGAGCGTTTTCGAGCCACCGGGGGCAATAACGTTGCCGAGCACGCCGCCCGCGATCCCGCCGACAATCAACCCGGTCGTGCCGTCCGAGCGGCGGCAGTAGTACTGCCCGTTTTCGCCACGATAAACGCGGTCGTTCCGCGACAGGCGACGCTCGCGATAGGTCGGAGCATCGCGGTAATAGCGGTCGGCGTAGTAGCCGCCATACGCAGGGTCGGGACGGTTGTGGTCGTAATTGCGCCAGCCGGCATAGGTGGGGCGGTCACCATATGTGCTGGCACAGCCACTGACGAGCGTCGCAGCGGCCAGAGCGAGGAGCAGGGGGGTTCGCATGACATAGTCCTTTCGTTCCCCCGGTTGCACCAATGCGCCATCGACAATTTAGTTGCGCCGACGTCACGTTTCGCGCCGCAAAGCAAAAAAAGGGCCGCACCCGAAAGTGCGGCCCCAGTCTTTTCCTTGGGAGGAATAATGTCGGCGCGTGGCTTACTTGCCCATCGCGTTCATGGCCTGCGCGTTGGCGGTGGCGAGGTTGCCGTCTGCTGCATTGTCGGCGGCTTCTTCCATCGCGTCGGCCTTGTTTTCCATCATGGCGCCGCCGTTTGCGGTCGACATATTGTCGGCCATCGCGTCCATGTTGTCGGCCATGGCTTCCATGTTGTTCGACGCCGCTTCCTGCGTGTTGTTCATGGTGTTGCAAGCGCCGAGTGTGGCGAGGCTCAGGATGGCGGTCGCCGCCAGAATGCGATTCTTCATGTGAATGTCTCCCGTCGGGGCCCCCTTTTGGTGCACCCGTACAAACGCGTTAATGCGCCGGACAGGTTCCGGTTCCCGATTGGGGCAAAAAAACGGCAAAAAATAAATGGGGGGTTTCTGTTGCCCGGCACCCCCCGGCCGCTGGTTTCCACTTCTGTTGCCCGGTGTGGTCCCTACCGCGCTAAAGCCGAACTAACTTCATCCACGAAGGACTCAGTTAGGCAGCAATCGCGAGCGCCTCGTTATCGTTGGCACTTGTCGTTTTGAACGGTTTTACGACTCATTCAGGTCGGGCGACGACAACCGATTTTAACACACGTCGATCCTAGTTCGGCCCCGTCAGGATCCCTGCTGAAACAGGGTTCTTGGTGGAGCCGCCGGGTACCGCCCCCGGGTCCGCTGCGCTTATTGCGCGGCCTCGTTTATCGCCATAGCCGGGCGAACCCGGCACATTGGTATATAGGGTGTCGGCGATGAATGAAAAGTGACGATCGGCATCCTGTGCCTGTCACTGTCATCTGACCCTGTAACGCAGCCGGAAGCTGGCCGTCGAACTCGCGGCCATCGTTCCCTGCGGGCGCAGCCGTACTGTCGTGACGTTCGCGTCGATGCCATTGGCGTCGGCGACCGGCGTATAGGTCCAGGTCGTGCCGTTATTGTTCGAAAAATCGATATTGTCGGTCGCGCTGGCAAGGCTGGTGAAGCTGTAGGTCAACGCCGATGTCCCCGCGGTAAATGCCGCCGGACCACTGCCCGCACCGCCGATGTCAGCGACGACCAGGTCGGTATTCACCGGCGTCGCATCGGTCAGGACGATGGTGTTGTTCGACACGGTGTAGCTCGACGGAGAGGTCGCCGCGATGGTGTATTCCGCTACCCCGCCAGGGATGAGTTTCGGGTTGGTCGTGCCGTTCACTGGGTCCGAATAAGGCGCGCTCGTTTTGACCAGCGCCAGCGCGGGTTTGAAGACGACGCTCGCCAGATCGAAATTGGCGAAATCGGGCATGTCGACTTCGAAGATATAGCTGCCCGCCGCGAGCGGGATATTCGCGCGCGCCGCCTGTTTCCACAGGCCGAGCGGATCGGCGGTAACGAAACTGGTGCTGGTGGTCGCGATCAGAACGCCGCCGGTCGTGCGGATGTTGATGTTCAACCCGGTCAGATTCTGCTGCAGGTCACGCACCGAAAACCAGCCGCTGATGTCGATCATCCCGTTCGACGGCAACGTAATGGTCTGGCGAAGTGATCCCGCCGCAGAGGTCACGTCGAAATACTGCACGCCGCCGCCGATGGGCGTGACGGTCGGGTTGTTCGCATAGCCTGCGAACGGGCGAATGACGTTGAACGGCTGGGCTACGACGGGTGTGAGGTTGACGATCGTCCAATTGGGAATTGTCGCATAGAAATTGTTGCCGTTGGCGGGTGTGACCGGGGTTTCGAAGCTGCGGTTGGATAGCAATTCCTGCGCGGCGGCAGGCGCGGCAAAGCTCGCCGAACACATCAGCAAAACCAGAACCTGCCAGAAAACCCGCCACGACATGGCGCAATCGTTTACATGCACCGGCTGAGGAGAAAGTTAACGATCCTTGCCGTCGGCACGTCCGGCACCTAAAATAACAAACACGCTTGGAACCGGCGTCGGGAGACACATGATGGCCGATCACGACCTGCCCGACCACAGCCGCCGCTTAACGGCATTCCGTACACAGCTGACGCGCGACGGACTCGACGGGTTCGTCGTGCCGCTGACCGACGAGCATATGAGCGAATATGTCGGCGACTATGCCAAAAGGCTCGAATGGCTGACCGGGTTTCGGGGGTCGGCGGGCGCGGCAGCAGTGTTGGCAGCCCCCGTAAACGGAAACGGCGCAGCAGTGTTCGTCGACGGGCGCTATACGTTGCAGGTGCAGCAGCAGGTCGATGGCACCCTGTTCGACTATGTCGGCGTGCCGCAATCGAGCATAGCCGCATGGCTGGGCCAACACGCTCCGGCAGGTGCGCGGATCGGTTATGACCCGTGGCTGCATACCAAGACTTGGGTGGAGGCAACGAACGCAGCGCTGGCGGCTAAGGGTGCGGAACTGGTCCCCGTCACGCGCAACCCGGTCGATGCCGTCTGGTTAGATCAGCCAAAGATGTCGCCCTCCAAGGTCAAGGTTTACGACACCGAACTGGCCGGACGCAGCGCCGCCGACAAGCGTACCGAGATCGCCGACTGGCTGACGAGCCAAGGCCTCGATGCGACGGTCATGACGGCGCTCGATTCTATTGCGTGGACGTTCAACCTGCGCGGCAAGGACGTTACCCACACGCCGGTCGGGCTGGCGTTCGCGATCCTCCACGCCGATGCGACGGCGGACCTGTTCGTAGAACCCCACAAGATCGACGAGGCGGTGCGCGCTGCGCTGGGCAATGGCGTACGGCTGCACGACCGCGCGGCGTTTGCACCGATGTTGGCTACCCTTCAGGGCAAGCGCATTGCCAGCGACCCCGAGCGCGCGGTCGTCGCGGTGTTCGATGCGCTGGCGAAAGGCGGCGCGACAATCGTCGAGTCGCGCGATCCCGCCGTCCTCGCCAAGGCAATCAAGAACCGCGTCGAACAAGCCGGACAGCGTGCGGCGCAGGCCCGCGACGGGGCAGCCTTGTCGCGCTATCTCCACTGGCTGTCGGTTGAAGCGCCCAAAGGCGGGCTGACCGAGATTTCGGCGTCGGACCAGCTCCGCCATTTCCGCGAGGCGACGGGCAAACTCCTCGATCTGAGCTTCGACACCATTTCGGGCGCGGGGCCGCATGGCGCGATCATGCATTACAAGGCGAGCGCGGAGACCGACCGGCGCATCGACCCGTCGTCGGTCTATCTGTGCGACAGCGGCGGGCAGTACGCCGATGGCACGACCGACGTAACGCGCACGGTCTGGGTCGGTCCGGGCGATCCACCAGCCGAAGTCCGCGACCGCTTCACCCGCGTTCTCAAGGGCCATATCGCGATTGCGATGGCGGTGTTCCCGGAAGGAACCAACGGCGGGCAAATCGATGCACTCGCGCGGCAACATCTTTGGGCGGCAGGCTGCGATTACGCGCATGGCACCGGCCACGGCGTCGGCGCGTTTCTGGCGGTGCATGAAGGGCCGCAGCGCATCGCCAAGCCAACCGGCGGACAGGCGGGGACCAGCGAACCGCTGTGCGCGGGCATGTTCCTGTCGAACGAGCCGGGCTATTATAAGCCCGACCATTACGGCATCCGCATCGAGAACCTCGTGCTGGTCGAGCCGCGCGAGATTGCGGGCGGCGACGCGGCGATGCTGGGGTTTGAAACGCTGACCTTTGCGCCCATCGACAAAATGATGATCGAGGTGTCGCTGTTTAGCGCGGATGAACGCGCGTGGCTCAACGGCTATCACGCGGATGTCTTGCGGATCGTCGGGCCACAGCTTGAGGATGAGGCGAAGGCATGGCTGGAGGAGGCCTGTGCGCCGCTCTGAGAATTCAGCCTTCGAGCATCCGCGCTTTCGGCAGCCCTAGCGCCTCCGCCACCCCGCCCCGATCAGCGCAAAGCCCGCGCCCCAGAGCGCGCCGCCGATCACGTCGGTCGGCCAGTGGACACCGAGCATCGGGCGGGTGAGTGCAATGGCGAGCGCCAACCCGATCGCGGGCCAGCGCAGCCATGACTCGCGCATCAGCAGCGCGGCGGCGAGCAGTACGACCATCGATCCCGCCGCATGGCCACTGGGGAAGCTGAGGTCGCCGGCCTGATCGAACCACGGCGACAGGCGCGGACGTTCGCGCCCATAGGCGACCTTCGCCCAGGTGTGCCCCATGATCGAGACGCTGACGGTCACCAGATAAACCACCGCCGACCGCCAGCAATGCCGCGCGATCAGCAGAATGCAGACGAGGATAACGAACCCGCTGCGCGGATCGACATCGCCCAGTTCGGTGACGAACTGCGTCGTGGCAATCAGCCAGCGCGGCGACGCTTCGGTCAGCGCAAGCGCGTGCATCACCGGCACGTCGAACCAGATCAGCCACCCCGCCATGACCGCAAAGCCGAGCGCCGCAGCGACGGCGACCAGCGCGGCACCAGTCATGATCCGTCGGTTCAACGGCCCTTCACTACCGTTCCCCCCTTGATGACGACCGCGACTTTCTCGAGCACACGCACATCGCGCAGCGGATCGCCGTCGACCGCGATCATGTCCGCATAGCGACCGACGGCAATCGCGCCGACGTCCTTTTCGCGGTGCAGCGCCTGTGCGGCGTTGCGCGTTGCGGCCTGAATCGCCTGCAGCGGCGTCATGCCGTAATCGACCATCCACTTGAACTGGCCGCCTGCGGTGCCGTGCGGCATGACGCCCGCGTCGCTGCCGAACACCATTTTGACGCCCGCGCGCACCGCCTTGCGGAACCCGTCACGCTGCGCCTGTGCGACTTCGCGGTCCTTGCGGAGATTGTCCTCGAGCGTGCCGTTCTTGGTGCCCGTCGCCTGAGTGTATTCGGTGTTGAAGATATCCATCGAGAACCACACCGGGCGGACGCGCGCCGCCGCCAGCTTGATTCCTTCGTCGTCAACGAGGCTCGCGTGTTCGATGGTGTCGATGCCCGCGCGGATCGCGGCCTTGATGCCATCGGCCCCGTGCGCGTGTGCGGCGACCTGTAGCCCCCATTGATGCGCCTCGTCGGCGATGGCGCGGAGTTCCACCTCGGACAATTGCTGCTGGCCGGGTTCGGTGTTGCGGCTGAACACGCCGCCGGTTGCGCAGACCTTGATGACTTCGGCACCGTATTTGCGCTGGCGGCGGACCTGATAGCGGAATTCCTCGACCCCGTCGGCAACGCCTTCCTCCTTCTTCGGCTTCTCGAGCGAGGGCGGCAGGAAAGTGCTGTCGCAATGCCCGCCGGTCGCGCCGAGCGCATAGCCTGCGGGCACGATGCGCGGGCCCACCGCATAGCCGTTCTCGATGGCCTGTTTCAGCCCGATGTCATTGCGGTTGCCCGACCCGACATTGCGGACGGTGGTGAACCCCGCGTCGAGCATTGCGCGGGCATTGCCGACCGCGATCATCGCGAAGAACGCATCGGTGAATTCGAGTCCGCGATAGCCGCCGATGTCGGCAGGCGAATCGAGATGGACATGCATGTCGATAAGGCCGGGGAGCAGCGTGCGTTCGCCCAGATCAACGACCTTCGCTTCGCCGGACAGGCGCACGGTGCGGGAGTCGGCGATGCCGGTGACGCGCCCGTCGGTGACGGTGACGAGGGGGTAATCGATCACGCGCCCGCTCTCGACATCGATCATGCGGGCGGCGCGGAAATGCACGGTTTCGGCGAGCGCGGGGGTGGCGAGGCTGAAAACGGAAACGGCGGTGAGCAACAGGCGCATGGAAATACCCTTTGTGGTTGGGGACAGCTTAGCGGAGGTTGGGCCGAGGGAAAGCCATCTTTGACAGCAAGCCGCCGCAGGCAATCGCCAATCGCTATCGAGCGAATTCGCACGAGGGCACGAAGCCACGAAGGAAGTGCTCTTTCCTCGTGGCTTCGTGCCCTCGTGCGAATTCACTCTGCGAGTTCAGCGACCAATAGCCTGCGGCGCTTACTAAAAGTGCAGCGCCCGCCCGTACGCGCCCAGCACACTCTCGTGCATCATTTCGCTGAGCGTCGGATGCGGGAAGACCGTGTTCATGAAATCGGTTTCGACCAGTTCCGCCGTCTTGCCGACGGTATAGCCCTGAATCAGCTCGGTGACTTCCGCGCCGATCATGTGCGCGCCCAGCAGTTCGCCGGTCTTGGCGTCGAACACCGTTTTCACGAACCCTTCGGCCTCGCCCAGCGCAATCGCTTTGCCGTTGCCGATGAAGGGGAATTTGCCGACGCGGACCTCGTGGCCCGCTTCCTTCGCCTTGGCCTCGGTCATGCCCACCGACGCGACCTGCGGGTGGCAATAGGTGCAGCCCGGGATGTTGAGCGGGTCCATCGCATGCGGGTGCAACCCGGCAATCGCCTCGACCGCGATCACGCCTTCGTGGCTCGCCTTGTGCGCCAGCCACGGCGGCGCAGTGACGTCGCCGATGGCCCAGATGCCGGGGACGTTGGTGCGGCACATCGGGTCGGTGACGATATGCCCGCGGTTGGTGGCGATCCCCAGCGCCTCCAGCCCGATGCTCTCGGTATTCGGCACGATGCCGACCGCGACGATGGCGTGGCTGAACGCGTGTTCGGCGGACGCGCCGTCCTTTGTCTTGATCTTCGCGGTCACACCGGTCGCAGTCGCCGACAGGCTCTCGACCCCCGCGCCGGTCAAGATGGTCATGCCCTGTTTGGCCAGTGCCTTTTCGAGGAAGTCGGACACTTCGGCATCCTCGACCGGCACAACGCGGTCGAGCATTTCGACCACTGTCACCTCCGCGCCGAAATCGAGGTAGAAACTGGCGAACTCGATGCCGATCGCGCCCGACCCGATGACGAGCAGGCTCAATGGCATTTCGGGCGGGACCATCGCATGCCGATACGTCCAGATGCGCGCGCCATCGGCCTTGGCAAAGGGCAGCTCGCGGGCGCGGGCACCGGTGGCGATGATGATGTTCTTGGCTTCGAGTTCGGTCGTCTTGCCATCTTTGGTGACGGTGAGCTTGCCGGGCGCGGTGAGTGCGCCGTCGCCCATGTGTACGGCGATCTTGTTCTTCTTCATCAGGTGGGTGACGCCCTGGTTGAGCTGCTTGGCCACCCCGCGCGACCGCGCGACGACCTTGGCCATATCGAACCCCGCGCCCGACGAAGTCAGGCCATAGGCATCGGCATGCTGCATATAATGATAAATCTCCGCCGAGCGCAGCAGCGCCTTGGTCGGGATGCACCCCCAGTTGAGACAAATCCCGCCCAGCGTCTCGCGCTCGACAATCGCGGTCTTGAGTCCGAGCTGCGCCGCGCGGATCGCCGCGACATAGCCGCCGGGTCCGGAGCCGAGAACGATGAGGTCGTATTGGTCAGGCATTAGGTTTCCTCAAACTAGAAGATTTGCCGCCACCGCTTGAAAGCTGTAACGTCTTGTTTTGAAAGTAAGAAATACTCGTTTTTGATCCGCTTTTCGGCAAAACGTTTGTGCCAATATCCTTCGACACCCGACGGATCGTCAGTTCTAATTTTCCAGACGATCTCCATCTCGTCGGGCGAGTGACCATCTAGGGTCACAAACCGACGTTCGACGGATTTCCCAAAGCCAATTTTATAGCGGTGATTGCCGTAGCCAAAAAGATAGACCCACCCTGCTGCATCGATGGCAGACGATGAGGGCGCAGCTTCACGGTTTACGGTTTCGGTTGGCACTATCGCAATTAGATCGCTGAATTCTGGGTCTCTGTTGCCCAACGCCGTGAGTTCGCGAAGCAATTGCGACTTATTGAAATGCTGCGTCACGGTCTTGGGAGACGGCACTTCACTGTCTGATCGCCTAAGAATCATTACCTCAGAATTTGAAGGCACATGGCCAAGGCGCAGTGTAAGCTTCGCCATCGCCCGAAGGATTGACTCCGAGTCCAATCGCTTGGTCCATTGGTTTGGCTCGTAGCCCGCCTCTCTTAGTGCGTCGCCCCAATTTGCCCAAAACCTCCCGCGCCATTCGTGTTCTCGAATAGCCGTTTCGGTTTTGAACAAACTTGTTCCGGGTGGCTGCCCCCCATTCGCGCCAGCCAGCCGCTTAATCTCCGAGACAATGTGCAATCGGAGTTGCTCAGTCACACTACGCCACCAACCCCAGCGGGCTCTCCACCAGCGCCTTGAACGCCTTCATCAGCATCGCGCCGTCCGAGCCGTCGATGGCGCGGTGGTCGAACGACCCGGTCGCCGACATCACGGTGGCCACGCCCAGCGCGTCATCGACGATGTACGGGCGCTTTTCGCCCGCGCCGATCGCCATGATCATCGCTTGGGGCGGGTTGATGACGGCTTCGAACTGCTTGATGCCGAACATCCCCATGTTGGACAGGCTGGCGGTGCCGCCCTGGAATTCGTGCGGCTGCAGCTTGCCGGCCTTCGCCTTGTCGGCGAGCGCCTTCATCTCGACCGAGATCGCGCTCATCGCTTTGCCCGCCGCGTCAGCGACGATGGGGGTGATGAGGCCAGTCGGGGTCGAGACCGCGACCGAAATATCGGCGCGGCTGTATTTGATGAGCGTGTCGCCCGCGAAGCTGACGTTGCACACCGGCACTTCGATTAGCGACAGCGCCAGCGCCTTGATCAGCATGTCGTTGACGCTGAGTTTGATGTTTCTTGGCGCAAGCGCAGAGTTCAACTCGCCGCGCAGCTTGAGCAGCGCGTCGAGGCGGATGTCGACGGTCAGGTAGATGTGCGGGATCGTCTGTTTCGATTCGGTCAGGCGGCGCGCGATGACCTTGCGGATGCTGCTGAGCTTGACGGCTTCGTGCGGGATGTCGGTCGAGAACGGCGCGGCTGGCTTGGGAGAAGAAGAAGAAGAGCCTTCGACAGGCTCAGGCAAGGCGGATTTGGGGGCGGCACTCTCCGCCCGACTTGGCTGAGCTTGTCGAAGCCCCTCGACATCGGCTTTGACGATCCGCCCATTGGGGCCGGTCCCCTTGAGCGTCGACAGGTCGATGCCCTTCTCCTCCGCCAGCCGTTTCGCGAGCGGGGAAATGAGAATTCTTTCTCCCTCCCCCCTTGTGGGGGAGGATAAAGGAGGGGGGCCGACGGCGTCTGCCGTCGAAAAAACGCCTACCCCGCCGCAACCGGTTGTTTCTGTGGGCGCAGACGCGCCCAGGGGCCCCCCCCCCCCCCCCCCCCCCACCCGGGGGGGGGG
>JANNVL010000066.1:0-28370 GCA_031408195.1 Sphingomonadales bacterium
TAGAGCACTGTGTTGACATCGCAGGGGTCGCAAGTTCAATCCTTGCCACGCCCACCATACGGTTCCCCACAAACCGGATTTCCGGCAGCTCGACGACTGGCAATTTCGCAAGCATCCGGATGTCCTAACCGACCGGGACCAGCTTGTCGGGAATGGCGGAATTCTGCGAAAGGTCACAAAGGTCACACCTGAAACCGCTTGCGGCGCGGCTTGGGCGGCGGCTTTTCGACAAACGACGGACCCGGGTGCTCGTGCTTCATCGTTTCGAGAAATTCGTTGAATTGTCGGCGCTCCTGTTTGTCCACCCCATCGCTCATATCGGGCGCGACACGCTGTTCCTGCAGCCATTGCGGCAGCACGCCATCGGCGAGGTCGGCGATGTCGAGCTCGTGCGGCAGTTCCTCCCCCAGCAATGCCTCGGGCGGGGCAGGCAGCGCGGGTTCGAGCGCGCGCAGGCGGAGCGCGAGCGGCGGCGGCGCGCGGTCGGCGGCCCCCGGCGGCGGCCCGCCGCGCGGCCCATCTCCATAACCCCCACCATAACGGTCGGCACGCAGTCGGCTGAGCAGGAACACGAGCAGCCGGTTGTCGTAACGGGTGCGCGACGCGATCTCCTCGCCGTGTTCGTTGAGCACCGGCACCGCCACCCCCTCGATCGCGCGTTCGAAGGCGATATCCTCGATCAGCCCGCCGGCATGATGGCGCGCGGCATCCCAGGCCGCGGCAAAGGCCTCCGCCCCCGCCGCCCGCCGCAACCGATACGCACTCTCGCGCGTCAGCCCGACGGCCTTGGCGGCGGTGCCGACGAGGCCGGTGTCGGCCAGCACCTCGATAAAGCGGCGCTGCTTCTCCTCGGTCCACCCATTATAGCGCGCCTGCCGACGGACCGGCACCCAGCGGTAATCTTGCGGGTTATAGGTGGTGGTGTCACCGAGCGTGTCGAGCTCGATGCGGGGCGGAGCCTCGGGAGTGGTGAGGGAACTGGCGGATTGGGGCGAGTCGTTTTGCATGAACCATATTGGAACATAATGCGAACGTGTAGGACAGAGGTTTTTTCGGGGGGGGCGGTCGTCCGTGCCGGTAGGTGTTCGAGATGATCACAGGAAGGTTAGGTTCAAGGTATCAACATGCGTGCAGGAACTGTCTTTACAAGCCAACATAGAAGAGAACATATTACGAACATCACAGGAGTCGAGTCGATGCCCCCTCTTTGTTCATCATCAACCTATTTAGCGCGTGACAGATTCCACGAGATTCTGTTAGATTCCTCAAATGACGCAGCCGAAGATTCCCGTGACGGTATCGAAAGATCTGATCGACCGGCTCGAGATACTCGTCAAAAATGTTCAACAGCTTGTAACCGAGCAAGCGGGACGGGCGGTAAACAGGTCTACAATCTGTCGAGTAGCAATCGAGGATCAGTTAGCCTTGTACGAGAAGAGCCCAACCGAATTGGCTCGCCGTATCGGTCTCAGCCCGCAGATATCGGGCGAGGCGTGATAATGGATGACTTCGCCACGCTGCGACGAGAGGCCAACTTTGAATTGTACGATATTGCCAGCGAGTTCGCCGCTCCATTCGGATCGATTGCGCGATGGGAATCTGGCGAAGAGCGCGCTCCTATCGAGGTGATGCGAACGCTGCGGCAAATTAGTGCCCTTCAGCGGACCTCGGAAGTTATTGAGTTTCCTAAGCGTCAAGCCATCGACCTCCATGACAACACGCTCTTCCAAGGCGATTGCCTGAAAGTTCTGCCAACGCTGGCGGCTCAATCAGTCGATCTAATCCTATGCGATCTACCCTATGGCACGACTCAGAACCGCTGGGACTCGGTGATTGATCTCGACCGGCTTTGGGCTGAATATCGACGGGTGCTGAAACCGAACGGCGTCGTAGTTTTGACCGCGCAGGGCGTGTTCACGGCGCGACTTATTTTGTCCAATGAGGAATGGTTCAAGTACAAGGTGGTTTGGGAGAAATCCAAATCAACAAACTTTTTAAATGCTAAAAAGCAGCCGCTCCGCAAACACGAGGACATCTGCATCTTCTATCGCAAGTCGCCAACGTATAATCCCCAGATGACCGCAGGTCAGCCTTACGACAAGGGCGTACGTAAGAACCAGCTTTCCGGATCATACGGTGATTTTATGCCTGCCCATGTCCGTAGCGACGGCGAACGATACCCCTCCGATATCGTTTATTTTAAAACGGCAGAAAGCGAACTTGAACGCCAAGTATGGCATCCAACCCAAAAGCCCGTTGAGCTAGGTCGATACCTTGTTCGAACTTATTCGAACGAAGGTGATTTAGTGCTGGATAATGCGTTTGGTAGCGGCAGCTTTCTGGTCGCGGCAGCAAAGGAAAAACGCCGGTTCGTAGGTATAGAGCGTAACGAGGAGGTCCATCTTTTCAAAGATAAGAAAATCGATTACGTTGCGTTAGCCGCTGAGCGCTTAAAGCGAGTTGGCGCTGACGTTAGCGTCTATTAGCTCAAAAGAATCCAAAGTTTCGACCGGTTGCAGTATTCATCGTGCGAAAAAGAGCACCTGCAGCGGTCGATTTGGTTATGAGTGATTGATAGTCCGGCGATGCCAACAAAACGCATTCAACGTTGTACTGCAGCAGCCCAGTGCGCTCGAAAACGATAGCTAAGTCAGAGCGATTGCCCCCGGCCAATGGTCTAAATGTATTTCTACCAGTGAGTGCAGATATGGCCGATTGCGTAAATGCAATGCGCCACATCGAATTGTCTGCGCGCATTGTCAGGGGAAGCGTGCTGGAGGGTCCTCCCTTTTTCGGTCTCAATTGAAGCTGTACGGTTGAGTGGGCTTGTGAACCGACGCCGAAATAGGGGACAACTGCTTGGGGTAATTCAACCTCGCGACCTTGAGCAGTTGCGGACCCGACGTCCAGCCACGCAAAGATCGCGGTATTAGGATCGCCATTAAGCGGTTGGTCTACATCGACAAATTCGTCAATATCAGGTTCCGGAGGCGCTGCGCCAGCAGCGGTAACGGCTTTGCGCGCCCTGCGCGCCACCTTGTATCGATCTTTATAATCGGCGAGGCTCTGGGGCGTTAAAGGAGCACCTAACAGCCACATTTCATCCCAGACTGCTTTTAGCTCACTCACGTCTTTTGCAGATGATGCTGAAAGTATGGCGGCTGCTTCACCGTTTCTTCTCAGTCCATTGAGCGTCATATTACCCGAGCCCACTGACAGAACACAGCAGTCTGAGACTGTCGAAGACCAAAGGCAATAAATCTTCGGGTGAAAGCGTCGCCCCTGACCCGTCAATGCTGCAAGTCGCACCTCAGCGCCGGGAAGGGCAAACAATCGCTCTATGGCTGCTGGCTGCGTAATCGCATCATCCAGACCTACCACCCATCGCGTGACTGGAGGAAACTGCCCAACCACCATTTCTAATGCCGTCACACCCGACATAGTGGCATAGGCTACTGCCACGTCTAGGCGGTCAATAGGGGTATTTGCCAAACTTTCTTTCAGCGCCGCCGCTAGCGAAACTTTGCTGGTCGTGCCTCCTTGAGCAACAAGCCTAATCTTCATCGCTTTTCCCTTGATCAGGCATGCAGGATGCCCTGCACCGGGTGATCCGACAACTCTTTAACCTGCCATCTGTGACTTGCCACCATCGCCACAAACGCCGCCGCGTCCACCATCTCCCCCTCGCGCAGGTCGATGGCGCGGCGGGTGCCTGCGTCGAGGCTCGCGTTGTACACGCCCGTCGGGTCGGCGAATTTGGCGCCGTCCATGAAAGTCAGCTTCACCTTGTCCTTATAGACTTCGCCCGTGCACAGGA
Organism: Sphingomonadales bacterium; assembly: GCA_031408195.1. Classification (GTDB taxonomy): domain Bacteria; phylum Pseudomonadota; class Alphaproteobacteria; order Sphingomonadales; family Sphingomonadaceae; genus Sphingomonas_O. Next base: position 3,818 of record JANNVL010000066.1, read on the forward strand.
TGCGCGGCTTGCCGTCCGCACTCTGCACCGACCACACCGGCACGCCCGCCGGGTTAGTGGGTTTGCGCCATTTGATCGATTCCTCGATGTCAGGAATGGCCTGCCGGATCAGCGCGCGCAGCGTGCCGAGCGTCGCGCCCCGCCAGTCGCCGAGCGCGGCGATCTTTGCATCGATCTCGGCAGCGGCGGTCGGGGTGGCGTCGGTCATGCGGCCTTCAAACGCGGAATTACGGTGCCAGTTTACTTAATCCCTAAACTCACCCCACTCCCACCGGCTCCAGCACAATCCGCAATCGCATCCCCGTCGCCGCCGCGAGCTTTTCCAATGTCCGTGTCGAAGGCTTGACCCGCCCGCTCTCAAGCCGGGCGATGGCGCTTTGGCTGGTGCCCATGCGCTGCGCGAGTTCGGCTTGGCTGAGGTCGGCATGGGTGCGGGCGCCGATCACCATCTGGGCACGGGAAAACTCCTCCTCCAGCGCGTCATAGGCTTTCACATATTCGGGGTCTTTGCGCCATTCGGCGAATAAGACGCTTGCTGGTGTGAATTTCTTGCTCATGTCACTTCCTTCGCACGTCTTATCGCAATTTCGATTTCAGGACGCGGCGTCTTTTGGGTCTTTTTGATGAATGTCCGGAGCACAATAATCCTTCGCCCGACTGCCGTCATATAGAGCGACCGAGCAATGCCATCGCGCCCGATCATCCGCATTTCCCAAATCTTGCCTTCGACATGTTTCACATAAGGTTCGCGCATCTTTTCAAGGCCATTCGCCTCGATCATTTGAACAATCCGCTCGAACTTTGATTGCATGTCGCGTGGCAAGGTCTTCACCTCGGCAATGGCTTCATCGCCATAGAATCCGACAGTCCACACAGTGATTTATACCGTTTTTGATATTATTTGCAAGCGAAATCCAATCGGGGATCAATCATGCTCTCTGTCCCCCGCACCCAGATACAGTTCCCGCCCGGTCTCGTCATAAACCCGGCTCATCTCCGCCATCCCCGCCTCTGCATCCGCCGCTGCGATGAAGCCCTCGGCGTCCTGATTCTGCAACCGCGCAAATTCCCGCACTTCCTGGCTGATCTTCATCGAGCAGAATTTCGGGCCGCACATGCTGCAGAAATGGGCGGTCTTGGCACCCTCCGCCGGGAGCGTCTGGTCGTGGTATTGCTCCGCCGTGTCGGGATCGAGCGACAGGTTGAACTGGTCGCGCCAGCGGAATTCGAAGCGCGCGCGCGACAGCGCGTCGTCGCGCAGCTTTGAGGCGGGGTGGCCCTTCGCCAGATCGGCGGCGTGGGCGGCGAGTTTGTAAGTGATGACGCCGACTTTCACATCGTCGCGATCCGGTAGTCCAAGGTGCTCCTTGGGCGTGACGTAGCAAAGCATCGCGCAGCCGTACCAGCCGATCATCGCCGCGCCGATGCCGCTGGTGATATGGTCGTAGCCGGGCGCGATGTCGGTGGTGAGCGGGCCGAGCGTATAGAACGGTGCCTCGCCGCAGCTTTCGAGCTGCTTTTCCATGTTGACCTTGATCTTGTGCATCGGGACGTGGCCGGGCCCCTCGATCATGACCTGCACGTCCTGCGCCCAGGCGCGCTTGGTGAGTTCGCCGAGCGTGTAGAGTTCGGCGAACTGTGCCTCGTCATTGGCATCGGCGATGCTGCCGGGGCGCAGGCCGTCGCCGAGCGAATAGGCGACGTCATACGCCTTCATGATCTCGGTGATCTCGTCGAAGCGCTCGTAGAGGAAGCTCTCCTTGTGGTGCGCCAGGCACCATTTCGCCATGATGCTGCCGCCGCGCGACACGATGCCGGTGACGCGCTTGGCGGCGAGCGGAACATAGGGCAGGCGGACGCCCGCGTGGATGGTGAAGTAATCGACACCCTGTTCGGCCTGTTCGATCAGCGTGTCGCGGAAAATGTCCCACGTCAGGTCTTCGGCGACACCGCCGACTTTTTCGAGCGCCTGATAGATCGGCACCGTGCCGATGGGGACGGGACTGTTGCGGACGATCCATTCGCGGGTGTCGTGAATATTGCGGCCGGTCGACAGATCCATCACGGTGTCCGCGCCCCAGCGGATCGACCAGACCATCTTGTCGACTTCCTGCGCGACGTCGGATGCGACCGCGCTGTTGCCGATATTGGCGTTGATCTTGACCAGGAAATTGCGGCCGATCGCCATCGGCTCGCTCTCGGGGTGGTTGATGTTCGACGGGATGATCGCGCGGCCGCGCGCGACTTCGCTACGGACGAATTCGGGCGTCACATGGTCGGGGATTTCCGCGCCGAAATCCTCGCCGTCGCGGATGTGGTTCGCAATCGCGTCACGCCCGATATTTTCACGAATGGCCACGTATTCCATCTCGGGGGTGATGATGCCGCGGCGGGCATAATGCATCTGGCTGACGTTCATGCCTGCACGCGCGCGCAGCACGGTCTTGCGGACATTGGGAAAGGGATCGACGCCGCCGCTGCGGTCGGGGCCGAGCTGGCCGTTATCCTCAGGGCGGACTTCGCGCTGGGCGACTTCCTCGACATCGCCGCGCCCGCGAATCCAGCTGGCGCGGAGTTCGCTTAGACCCTTCGATATGTCGATCTGGACGGCGGGATCGGTGTACGGCCCGCTGGTGTCGTACACGTTGAGCGGTGCTTCGCCGCACGACGGCTCCAGATGGATCGCGCGCATCGCGACGCCGAGCGGCCCGATGTGGACCTTGCGGCTGCCGCGAATGGGGCCGGTAGTGACCTTGGGCGAAGGTGCGGAATAATCGGCCATGTGCGCTCTCCAAAAATACCGGAAAGGCGAGCGCGGGGGTTATGGCCGCTCCCTCCCTCCGCCCGTGCTAACGGGATCAGGTTCGCGGGTCAGGACATCGGTCCTATCTCAGCCGTCCAAGCACGGCCCCCCGGGGAATGGTACGACGATAGGACGGTGTGCGGTCGCTGGCAACGGCGGCGCAGTCCAGCCTTAAAACGTATAGGCGAGGCCGGTCATGATCGAGATCTGGTTGGGGTTGCCGCGCGTGGCGACCAGCGGCGAGGCGGCATAATCGCCGCGCAACCGGCTGTAGCTGACGACCGTACCCAGCATCAGCCCTTTCCGCAGGTCGCCCTTCAGCGCGGTCCCCGCGAGCAAGGTCAGCGTGCCGCCCTTCCAGCCGGGCCTCGGGCGAAACTCGGGCAGGCCGCTCGCGGCACTCGCACGCGGACCGAGGCCGAAATAATAGCGGGCATAACGACTGTCGGTGAAATCGACCGACCCCGACAGGCCGAGCACGGTCTTGGTCGAAACCGGCATCAGATAGTCGAAACCTGTCGAGACGACCGCGCCGCGATGGACATTGCCCAGATCGAACACCGCCTGCACGCGGATCGACAGCGAATCATAGGGCGAGGTCAGCACCCCGGTTTTGGTAAAGCCGACAAAGCCGCCGCCCTCGGCCGCGACTTTCCGCTTTCGCAACAGCGCCACAACCGGATCGCGCGGCGTCTCGGCGCGGTCGAGGCGCAGGTTGAACAGCGGTCCCGCGTCCCAGTGAAACCGCTGGTTGCGCCGCTCGGGGACAAAGTTGACGCTGATATTGGTCCCGCGCAGCGAAATGCTGTGCCCGCGCACCCGGACAAAGGCCGCCGTGGCAGGCAGCGTGAGATAGTCGTTCGAGCCGTCGTAATCGGGCAGCACCGCCGCGCCGAGCATGACCGTCAGCCGGTCGGGCGCGCGCTCATTCGCCTGCACATGATTAGCCGACAGCAGCAGCGACAGTGCGGCAAACAGAATCAGGCGGGCAAACATCATCAATGCCCCGATAACGTTTATGATGCACCGCGCAACGGCATGCGGCTCTAACGGTTGTCCAATTGTGCCCGCACCGCTGTCAATCCGTCGCGGGTGATGCGATAGGGCTGGCCGTTGCTGCTGGCGACCAGCCGCCGTTTGCGGAGCTTGGCAAAGGTGCCGAGCGTGCAGTCATCGAGCCGCCAGCCGTCACGGGTCAGGCAATCGACCGCGACGACACGGCCCCGGTCGTCGCGCCGGTATTCGATGCGTCCACCCTGCGCGAGCGCGTGCAGCACCCGCTGTTCGTATTTCGAAATGTTCACGTGAGAGTTCCGCCAAAAAGGGAAACGACCCGCACGGCTGCATCGGCAGCGGCGAAGGCGCGATCCGGGCGTCACGGGGCTAAACCCTGTGCGCCGCTTTAGCGGGCAGCAATCTCGGTCATAGTTCCTGGAATGGTCGTTACATCTGAGTCGGCAGCTGTGCCAGTCATTATACGCTCCGCATGGCCGCGCCGAGGGTGGCGACCAGTGCGGCCTGACCGCCCGTCTCGGTTTTATCGTACAGGCGTCGCAAATGCGTGCGGACGGTCGCGAGCGATACGCCCTGCCCCGCTGCAATGGCGCTGGGCGTCTTGCCCTCGAACAGCGCGAGCGCGACGCGCAGCTCCGACGGGGTCAGGCCATAGCGTTCGACCACCGAATCTGCGGGGGCGAGCATGGGCATATCAGGGTCGGTGACGAACAGCGCGGCCACGGCGCGGTCTGCCAGCATGTGCGTCGGGCGGGGCAAAGGAACGATGTGCACCGCCAAGGCCCTCCCGCCTGCACCCTCGACCATCAGCGACGTGCCGCTGGGGTCTGCCGATCCCGTCGCACAGGCTGCGACCGCAGGTGCCAGACCCTGCGCGCGCAGCCCGGTGAGTTTGCGCGATCCGTCGGCTGGCCATTCGCCGTCGAGGCCGCCGGACAGTAAATATTCTGCCGCGCGATTGATCCCGCGCACGCCCATGTTCGCATCGACCAGCACAACACCGGTCGACATCGCGTTGAGGGCCGAGGTCGCGTCGGCCAATTCGCGGTCGCGCTGTTGCAGCAGGTCGAGGATGCGAAGCGCGCGGTCCAGATGCGGCGCGAAATGGGCGGCAATGCGCTTGTTTTCGGCTGTGGCGCGTGCGGGCAGGCACACGCCCAGAAAGCTGAAGCGGTCGGCTTCGCGTGCGAGTACGGCAAAGATCAGGTCGGGCCAGCCCTGAGGCGACGCCCATTCGCGGAAGAACCGCCCGGCGGTAAACTCGTCGTAATCGACGACATCGCCGACCGACAGGATATCGCCGACGCGGACATAATGCGTCATGCCGATGAACGGCGATGAGCCGACATAGTCCTCGCGCAAGCGCCGCTGCCAGTCGGGATCGGTGCCGGTTTCGATCTGGTAGGTCGAACTGACCCGGTTCGGCATGTGCACCGCCACCCAGCCCGCGTCGCCGCCGATGGTGGCGCAGACACGCCCCAGCGTGGCGGGCCAGCGTGTCGCATCGAGGACGCATTCGTAAATATCGCCGACCAGCGCATCGAACGGCGCTTTGAAACGAGCATTTACTGGCGTTGTCCGCGTCAAATTCGGCTCCGCATCATCCATGTGGATGACGACATGCCCATCCCCCCGATGTCAAGCCGCACCGACAACTCAGGGAGATGTGCGATGAACTATGCAGCAATCAAAATGGTCATGCTTGGCGGCGTCAGCGTTGTGGCATTTGCACTCGCAAGCCCCGCCTATGCAGGCGACACCTGCGATCTCGACGGCACCAACGGCGGCAACAATGCTAACCCCGCCAATGGCAGTGCCACGGCACCCGGCGTCAGGGCGCTTGCGTGCGGACCCGGCAGCACGGCCGCCAATGTGAACGATACGGCAGTCGGAAATGCAGCGAGTGCTACGGGTTCCGCATCGACAGCAGTCGGGTTTAGCGCCGACGCCGCAGGCTCGTCAGCAACGGCAATCGGCGCGAGCGCGAATGCGACCGGCTTGGCGGCGACGGCGGTCGGCCAGAATGTTCAGGCGACAGGGTCGCGTAGCGTTTCGATTGGGGCCAGTACGACAACGGCAGCGGGCAATGGGGCCATTGCCGTCGGCGCGTTCGCCACCACGGTGCAACCGACGACCCAGACACATGGCAATATCGCCATCGGGGCCAGTTCGGCCACGGTTGCGACGGGAAACGGACTCGCTGGTCCGACTACCGCCAATGGCGGCAATAGCGTCGCCATCGGCACGGCGGCACAGGCGACTGGCATCAGCAGCCTGGCGCTGGGTGCGGGCAGCCGGGCAACCGATGGATTCAATCAAGGCGGTCTGGCGACAGCAGTTGGAACCGACAGCACGGCATCGCCGTCCGGGGTAGCGGTCGGCGCTTCCAGCAGCGCCGCTTTTCGCGCCGTATCCATTGGTCGCGACAGCGTGGCGGGCGGGCAAGGCTCGGTCGCGCTCGGGTTTGACAGCCAAGCCACCACCGGCGGTACGATCGCAATCGGCAATTCGAGCCGAGCGCCCGGACTTGAGGGCGTCGCGGTCGGCCTACAGGCCAATGCCAGCGGATTTCAGAGCGCGGTCTTTGGATCGCGCAGCACGGCCAGCGGATCGTCGAGCGTTGCTGTCGGCTTGGGTACGACTGCCAGCGGCGCCGAAACCTCGGCAGTAGGCCTTGGCGCGGTTGCCGCCGGAACCGAAAGCACCGCCCTTGGCGCAAGAGCCGTTGCCGCCGGAAACTCTACCACGTCTGTCGGGCCACGGTCGCAGGGTATCGGTTTTGCCAGCACCGCCATCGGCGTCAGCAGCAACGCGCAGGGCAATGGCGACATCATGATCGGCGCGGGCGCGCAGTCGCTGGGTGTCAACGGCACGACGCACGGTAATATCGCCATCGGCAGTTCGTCCGACACGGTCGCCGGAAGTTCACCCAGCGCCTTTACCGCGACCTATGCCAATGGCGGCAACAGCATCGCCATCGGCACCAATGTGCGCGCGGAGGGGGCGTCCGCGCTGGCCCTTGGCGTCGATTCGCGGGCAAGTGCCACCAACAGTATCGCACTCGGCGCAGGGTCGGTTGCGAGCCAAGCGAACACCGTTTCCGTCGGTGTCGCAGGTTCGGAACGCCGCATCGTCAACGTAGCGGCGGGAACGGCGGGAACCGATGCGGTCAATGTCACCCAGCTCAATGCGGCGATTGCCTCTGCCGGGGGCGGCGGCGGGAACGCCGCAGCGGCGCAGGCAACGGCCAACACCGCACTCGCCAATGCCGCGACCGCGCAGACGACCGCCAACACCGCCGTTACCAATGTGGCTGCGGCCCAGACGACGGCAACTACGGCGCTGACCAACGCCAATACGGCGGTAACGACGGCGACCACCGCAAACACCAACGCGAGCGCCGCACAGGCCGCCGTTGCCACGGCGGTGACTGCCGCCAATGCCGCCGTCGCTGCCAATGCCGCGCAGGACAACCGGCTTAACGGCATGGATGTGCTTAACACCGCGCAGAGCGCGCGGCTGACGTCGCTCGAGGGGTTGGTCGGCGGTTTCGCGGCAGTGATCGACGACAACCGGCGTCAAGCAGAAGGCGGGATTGCTGCCGCCATGGCAATGGGCGGTGCAGTGATCGTGCCCAACAGCAAAGTGTCGATCAATTTCAATCTGGCGACCTATCGCGGCCAGCAGGGATTCTCGCTCTCGGTCGCGGGGCAGGTCGGCGAGAAGACCTATATTACGGCAGGGGTCGCCGGATCGACGGTCAAGGGATCGACCGGCGGGCGTATCGGTATCGCGTTCGGATTATAGGGGGCGGGCTGTGATCGCGGTAGCGATCACAACATGTATTTGACCCGGATACCTTCATCGACGCGGCCGCTTGCCACCGTGAACTGCGCTTCCGAAAACTTGGGCGGGCCGAAGCGGATGACGGGGTTGCGCGAGAAGCCGAAACCCTCTTTTGGCAGGCCGAAGCTGGTGTCGAGCTTGTTGTTGCTGTTTTCGTCGTGGATCAGCGCGATGGCGTAAGTTCCCGACGGCAGGCCATCGAAGCGGATCGCGCGTGCCTGCTCCACCGGCACTGCCAGTTTGCGCGACAACGGATCCTTGTCGCATTTGGAAAGCAGGGCGGGGTTTGCCGTCATGCACAGAAGAATCTGACCCTTGGCCGACCGCAGGCCAGTGACATCGACGGTAACGCTACCCGGTGCGGCCGCGCCCGCCAGCGATGCCGCCAGCAACGGCAGGGCCAGCAGTCTCTTTGGCAAAGCTGCCCAGCCCCTTGTCGGTGCCGCAGACACGGTCCCAAAATCTGAAATATAGCCCATAATTCCCCCGGTATTCCGCATGGTGCCGCTGATGATGCGTCGCGGTTATCAGCCAGTTTCCTAATGGCCCGTTAACCACGGTGCGGGGGAACACCTCCCACCCCATGTGGTTGGTCACTCCCATCACCGTCATGACCGACAGCACTGCCCCCAGCGCCCCGACATGAATAGGAATGATAAACACGAGTGCTGGAATGACAATGGCCCCCGTCAGCGCCTCCCACGGGTGGAAACTCATAGCGGCCCAGGCGGTCGGCGGGCGGCTGGCATGGTGGACGGCGTGGGCGGCCTTGAACAGGCGCGGCGTGTGCATCCAGCGATGCGTCCAGTAGAACCAGCTGTCGTGCGCGAAGAGATAGAGCAGGACCGACAGCGGCAGATACCAGAGCGGATAGGCGCTCACGTCGTCGTAAATCAGGGTCCAGCTGCGGTTTTGCCAGCCCCAGGCGACAATGCCGGCGGGCACGCCATAGATGGCCGCACTCATCAGCGACCAGCGGATTTCCATGGCAATCTGTTTGTCGAGCCCGGTGTAGAGCTGCGGATGTCGCCGCTTCGTCGCCCATGCGAACGCGCCGCTGGCGATCAAATAGCGGACGCCCACGATCAGGGTCATGGCGATGGCGGACAGGGTGAGCGCGACAATCACACCAACGCCCTAACGCTTATTGCGGGGAAATGAACCCCTCGAACAGATTGACGACAACGCTGTCGGTAAAGCGGTCCTCGAACTCGTCGGGATGGATGAATTCATCGGCGAACCAAGGGAATTTGGTCTTGTCGAACGACGCGCGCAGCCAGTCGAGCGCCTGGCGCACTTCGGGGAAGCGCACCGCGTCGGGATGGTGGACCAGATACATGTCGCGGCGCAGGTGCACGCCGATATCGAGCGGGCGGGTCGAGCGGCTGAGCGCGCGGGCATAGGTCGGCAAAAAGCCGATCCCCGCCCCCTTGGCGACCGCCCAATAATGCGCCGAACTGGTGTTGGTCTGAACCGCAATCATATTGTTGGCGAGCGCGGCATCGACGAACAGCGGCAGCGCTTCGGTCGCGACCTGATCGGCCTCCTGCCAGACCAGCCGGTGCTCGGCGGCATCGGCAATCGATGTCGGCGTGCCGTATTGGCGCAGATAGCTTTCCGCAGCGAACGGCATCAGGTGCATCGTGCCGATCCGCTGGACGATCAGATCGGGACTCGTGGGGCGGGTGAGCTGCACCGCGATATCGACATCGCGAAACAACACATCGGGCGTTTGCATATCGCAATTGAGCTGTACCCGTACATTGGGGTGGGCTTCGCGGAATTCGACCAGACGCGGGACCAGCCAAAAGGTGCCCAGCCCCTCGGTCACGGTGATCTTGACGGTACTCAGCGGGCGTTCTGCCCCGGCGTGCTGGATGCGGCGCGCGCTATTGCCGAGTGCCGCCATCTGGCGCGCGATGGCGACCAGTTCATGCCCCTCCTGCGTCAGCCGCGTTCCTTCGACGCTGCGGATCAGCAGCTTTGTCGCGAACTGGCGCTCGAGGCGATCGACCTTCGACCGGATGGTGTTGAGCGAGACCCCCGCGACGACGGCTGCGGAGCGAAAACTGCCGGCTTCGGCGAGCGCGAGGAGCAGCCGCAGATTGTCCCATGGCAGCCGGTCGAGCTTCAGTTTCTGCTTTTGTGACAGTGCTTTGCCCTGTGCAGAATCGTGAACAGGGGACGTCACAATTTGGTTAACACGCGGTCCGCCTCTGACCATTAGTAATTCCCCGGACAAGAGCAATAAATCCGAACATGCAGGTGCTGACATGCAATCAATGGATAGTTTAGCCCAAACACCCGCCAGCTACAAGACTGTAGCCTTTACGGATCGCTTCGCAAAATTAGTCCAAAAGCGAGGAAACCGCAGCATGACCCGCTCGCGTGCGGTGTCGGTCGAAGAAGCCCGTTTCCTCGCGCGCAAATTGCGCCATGCGGTCGGCGCGACGGCAGACGACAGCGCGCTGATGCGGGTGTTGGCGCATAATCCCGAAATCGTGCGGCTTGCCGAACGCGATGATGGCGGCGAACCCGGTTTCGTCGCCTATCTGCCGCTGCGTGCCAATGGGTTGGATGCTTTGACTATGGGGCTGCTCGACCGCCGCAATCCCGACACCGGCCTGTTGTGCCGTGCGGGAGAAACCCCGGTCGCGCTCTACATGTGGTGCGTCTATTCGCCCGGCAATTTCATTCCCGCAATTGCCGCTATTGCCGCGCATTTCGAAGAAATTGCGCCGGGCGGCGTGCCGTTGTTTACCAGTGCCGCGACAACCCCGGCTGCAAGGCTGTTTGCTTCGCTCGGCTTCGAACGTGCCATCGACTATTTTCCGCAAGCCGATGACGATGTTCTTGTCGTCTTTCGCCACGCGCCGCAACCCAGGGGTGGCGATGAACCCGGTAACGGTCCGGGGGGCGGCACCAAAACGAAGCCGCCCGAGACGATAACGCGCGTGTCGCGGACGATCGAGGACGTGATGAAGGTCTTTGCCATCCGTGCCGCGACCTACATGCACGAACAATCCTGCCCCTATGACGAAGAGTTCGACGGCAATGATTTCTGCGCGGCGCATATCATCGGCGAAATCGGCGGTGAACCCGCCGGGTGCATTCGCATCCGCTTCTTCGGCGGGTTCGCAAAGCTCGAACGCCTCGCGGTGCGCCATGAATTTCGCAAGTCGAGCCTGGCCTTTCGTCTGGTTCGGGCGGCCATCGATTATGTCCGGCAAAAGGGCTTCACACATATCTATGGCCATGCCCGCGCCGATCTCGTGCCGTTCTGGTCGCGGTTCGGATTTCGTCCCATATCGGGACGGCCGGTCTTCAGTTTTTCCGATGTCGACTATGTCGAGATGGAAGGCGCGATTGCCCCGGCGGCCCATCCCATTGGTCTCGGCCATTCGCCCTATGAGCTGATCCGGCCCGAAGGGGCATGGGACCGACCGGGGCCGCTGGACCGCAGCGCGGTGCGACCGGCGGCGGTCGAGGCGGGGAAGCAGGTGGCGGCTTGACCGCCAGCCGTCAATGTCCGGCCTGCGGCCCGCGCTCCAGCCCTGACGCGGCGAGCTGCGCGTCGATCATCGCAAGCAAGCGGTCGAGGCCTGCCTGATCGTTCGACTCCGCCCGCGCCACCAGCACGTCCTGCGTATTCGATGCGCGCAATAGCCACCAGCCGTCGGGCGTATTGACCCGCGCGCCGTCGGTGCGGTCCACGGTCGCGCCCTCGGCCTCGAGCCGGTCGAGTACTTCGTCGACGACCGCGAACTTGCGGCTCTCATCGACCTGAAACCGCATTTCGGGCGTGTTGACGAGGGCAGGCATCGCGTCCTTGAGTGCGGTCAACGACCCACCTTGCGAGGCGATCGCGCGGATCAGCTGGATCGCCGCGAACTGCGCGTCGTCGAAGCCATAGAAGCCGTAATAATCCTTGGCAAAGAAGATGTGCCCCGACATTTCGCCCGCGAGCGGCGCGCCGGTTTCCTTCATCTTGGTTTTCACCAGACTGTGGCCGGTCTTCCACATCACCGGATTGCCGCCGAGTTCGGCGATGCGGTCGTAGAGCATCTGCGACGCCTTCACATCGGCAATAACCGTCGCGCCGGGGATCGCCGCCAGCAGTGGCTTGGCCAGGATGCTCAAAATCTGGTCTCCCCAGACGACGCGGCCTTTGCCATCGACGGCTCCGATGCGGTCGCCGTCGCCGTCGAAAGCAAGCCCGAAATCGAGCTTGTTGTCGATGACGAGGCGTTTGAGATCGGCGAGGTTCTTTTCCTCGGTAGGATCGGGATGATGATTGGGGAACGCGCCGTCGATTTCGGTGAAGATCGTCAGGTGCTCGCCGGGAAGCAGTTTGACGAGCTTGTCGATGACTTCGCCTGCGGCACCATTCCCCGCATCCCAGCCAATGCGGAACGCTCCGGCGTCATAGCCCTCGACCAATCGCGCGACATAATCGTCGATGATGACATAGTTGCTGACCGTGCCTTCGCCCTCTTCCCAGTCCGCCCCTTCGGCGAGTCGCGCGAGATCCTGAATGTCGCTCCCAAAAAACGGCGCATGGGCCAATACCATTTTGAAGCCATTATACTCGGCGGGATTATGGCTGCCGGTTATCTGCACGCCGCCGTCGACCTCGAGCGTCGCTTCGGCATAATAGAGCATTGGCGTGGGGCCGAGACCCACGCGCACGACGTCGATGCCCGTCTTGGTCAGGCCACGCACCAGCGCCGCCTCTAGCTCGACCGACGATACCCGCCCGTCATAGCCGACCGCGACCCGCGTGCCTCCGTTGCGGCGGACGCGCGTGCCGAATCCTCGCCCGATGGCATAAGCGTCATCAGGGCCGAGCGTTTGGCCGACGATCCCGCGGATGTCGTATTCGCGCAGCGCAGTCGGATTGAACTGATGGGTCATTATGATCCTCGGGGAATGAAAGTCGGGAACGCAACGGCTGGATGGCGACCCTGTTCCGCTACGGCTTCAGCATTGTGTCGCGCGCCTGATTGATCCGCGCCGCCAGCTCGGCGCTGCCCCCCGCGTCGGGGTGGACCTTGGCGATCAGGCGGCGGTGCGCGTCGAGCACCGCCTCGCTGTCCGCTGCCGGATCAAGGCCGAGCAGCTTGGCCGCCTCGGCACGCGGCATTTTGGGTGCGGCATTCATGAGCCGCAGTGCCATCCAGCCGATCACGGCCAGCAGCGCGAGGAAGAACAGCATCTTCATCATGTCGTCGTCCTCACAGGGCCATCCGCACCTGCGCTGACGCATCGGGTAACGCCAGCCCCGCGACCATTTCGCGCAGTTCCTGCCGCGCCGCGATATGGCTGAGGCCGACGCGCTCGATCGAATCGATATCGAGCAAGGTCAGCCCCTGCGGGAATAATTCGCGGTAGATGACCCGCTCGCCGAGGCCGGGGATGACGCGGAAACCGACGCGCTTCGACAATTCGTTCAGCGCCGCCCCGACCCGCCGCATATTATGCGCGTCGAGATGCTGGAGGCGGTTGCGGAGGACCACCCAGTCGATGGTGGTGCCATCAGCCTTGGCGCGCACTTTCCGTAAATCCCAAATCAGTTCGGCGTAAAAACTGGGCTTCTTGACCTTGAACGTCTCGGCATCGACTTGTCCGATCAGGTCAAGGTCGACGAAGCTGTCGTTCATCGGTGTCACCAGCGTGTCGGCCAGCGCAATGGCGGCGCGGGCGAGCGGATCGTCGCGGCCGGGGGTATCGATAACAATAAAGTCTGCACCATGGCCGAGCCGTGCGACCTCTTGGTCTAGGCCCGCTGGGGTTAGCAGTGACAGCACGCCGTGGTTCGCGGTCGGCAAGTCGAGGGTGCGCCGCCGCCCGGTCGCAGCGCGATTGTCGAGGTAGCGCGCCATCGTTTTTTGCCGCGTGTCGAGGTCGAGCGCGGCCACCTTGTGCCCCGCCGCCGCCAGCGCCACCGCGACATGGACCGCGGTCGTCGACTTGCCGGTGCCACCCTTTTCATTGGCAAAGACGATACGGTGCGCGCGGGTCGAATTCATCACTTCGGTTAGCGGCCCCCATGCCGTTTGGATACGACTTGATCTTGCGCGCCCCAGTCTGCCAAAGGCCGCGCCCGCGCCATAGTAGAGGCCCAGTAGCTGTGCAAACGATCCGCGAACTTTCCGACCTGCGCGCATGGCGTGCCGATATCGCGGGCACGGTGGCGCTGGTGCCGACGATGGGCGCGCTTCATGCGGGGCATATGGCGCTGGTCGCCGAAGCGAAGACGCGGGCGGACAACGTCGTTGCGTCAATTTTTGTCAACCCGGCCCAGTTTGGGCCGAACGAGGACTTGTCGCGCTACCCCCGCCGCGAGGCAGCCGACGCGGCGATGCTCAAGGACGCAGGCGTGGCAGTGCTCTGGGCACCCGTTACGGCGACAATGTACCCGGATGGTTTTGCGACGAAGGTTCAGGTGGCAGAGCTAGGCGATAGCTTGTGCGGTGCGGCGCGCCCGGGGCATTTCGACGGGGTTGCGACCGTTGTGGCGAAACTGTTCACGCAGGTGCAGCCCGATATCGCGGTGTTCGGCGAAAAGGACTGGCAGCAGTTGGCGGTCGTGCGGCGCATGACGGTCGATCTCGATTTGCCGGTCGAAGTCGTGGGGCTACCGACCCAGCGCGATGCTGACGGCCTCGCACTGTCATCACGCAACATCTATCTGACCGAGGAAGAGCGACTGGCGGCCCGGATGTTGCCGCGTGCGCTCGGCGAAGCTGCAACCGCAATCAGCAGCGGGGGCGATGCGGGCGAGGCATTGACACGCGGGACTGCGGCGCTCGAAAAGGCCGGGTTTGCGGTCGATTATTTTGAGCTTGTCGATGACGCGCTACAGGCGAACCCGGCTGGAACGCGGCTCGTTGCCGCCGCGCGGATCGGGGCGACGCGGTTGATCGATAACCTCGCCGTCATACGCGGCTGAAATCCGCGCCCGACCAACGTCGTTAAAAAAGTTACGCACCGCGTTAACCATTTGTTTGAACCATTGCGGCGACAACTGCGCTTGACACCCCATTCGTCGGGGCTGGGCAAGAGGGTTTGGATAATGGCAAGCAGCCTGAAGAGCGCAATGTTCCTGATCGAAAGCCGCATGGCCGATGCGGCGGCGGGCGATGCGGACGCGTATTACGATCTGGGGCTGGCCTATTCGGCGGGCACCGACGGGATCGAGATCGACCTAGTGCAGGCGCATAAATGGTTCAACCTGGCGGCCCTCGCCGGTGACGAACGCGGGCATGGCAGCCGGGCCGAGATCGCCTGGGACATGACCGCCCGCGAAATCGCCGAAGCGCAGCGTGCAGCGCGCGCGTGGCTGGGTGCAACAATGCGTCGGGCGGCCTAGCCTTTCCTGAAAGGCGTCATCTCGCCCAGAAAAGCCATATTGTCCTCGACCGCGCGGCGTTCGCGCGCGACGAAATCGGCGATGGCCGAGCGGAACCCGGCATCGGGGATATAATGCGCCGACCATGTCGGGACCGGCACATAGCCACGCGCAAGCTTGTGTTCGCCCTGCGCCCCCGCTTCAACCCGCGACAGCCCGCGCGCAATCGCCGCGTCGATCGCCTGATAGTAGCACAGCTCGAAATGCAGGAATGGCACGTCTTCGCGGCAACCCCAATAGCGACCGTAGAGCGTATCCGCCCCGATCAGGTTGAGCGCCCCTGCAATGGGTTTGCCGTCGCGTAGCGCCAGCATCAGCAGCACCTTGTCGGGCACCCGCTCACCCAGCATCGAGAAAAAGCTGCGCGTCAGATAGGGCCGCCCCCATTTGCGGCTGCCGGTGTCCTGATAAAAGTACCAGAAGGCGTCCCAATGCGCCTCGGTCAGGTCGCTGCCCGACAGGTGAACGATCTCCAGCCCCTCGACGGCGACGGCGCGTTCCCGGCGGATCGCCTTGCGCTTGCGCGACGCCAGTTCGCCGAGGAAGTCGTCGAAGGTTGCATAGCCGCGATTGGCCCAGTGGAACTGCGTCCCTTCGCGGATCAGCCAGCCTGCGTCGAGGAACAGACCGAGCTGGTCGTCGGCGACGAAATTGGCATGCGCGCCCGACATATTGTGGCGGTCGACCAGCGCCTCGGCTCCGGCGATCAGCGCGCGGGCAGCCTCGGGACTACGCGCCAGCAATCGTGGCCCCGGCACCGGCGAAAAGGGCGAAGCGATGACGAGCTTGGGATAATAGCGTCCGCCCGCGCGCTCCCACGCGTCGGCCCAGCTATGGTCGAAGACATATTCGCCCTGGCTGTGGCTCTTGGCATAGGCAGGCGCGACCCCGGCGAGGGTGCCGTTGGCCTCGTCGAACGCGATGGGCAGCGGTTGCCAGCCGGTCCGCGTGACCGCGCTGCCCGAATCTTCGAGCGCGGAGAGGAATGCGTGGCTGACGAACGGGTTGGCATCGCCCGCGCAGGCGTCCCAAGCCGCTGCGTCGAAACTGCTGACGCTGTCGCCGACGCGCAGGGTGACGCGGGGATCGGGGTCGCCTTCGCTCACGTTCCTAAAATTTCCTTCCGGAGCGAAGTCGAGGGACTAGTTCGAGCGAAGTCGAGAACGACGCGCTCGCAGGAAAGTGCCTCGACTGCGCTCGGCAGAGCCCCTCGTCTTCGCTCGGGGAAGAGGGGAGAGATTGCCTCTTCCCGGATCAGGCGGGCCTGATGGCGACGACGGCGTCGATTTCGACCATCGCGCCGAGCGGAAGTACCGGGACACCGACGGCAGAGCGCGCATGACGCCCCTTGTCACCGAACAGCGCGACCATCAGCGAGGACGCGCCGTCGGCGACCTTGGGCTGGTCGGTGAAGCGCGGGTCGCTGGCGACGAACACGCCGAGACGCACGATGCGCTCGACACGGTCGAGATCACCGAGCGCAGCCTTCAATTGCGCGACGATCATCAGGCCACAGGCTTCGGCGGCTTGCTTGCCAACGATGATATCGGTGTCCTCGCCCAGTCGCCCGCGCATGACTTCGCCGTTCAGGAACGGCAGCTGGCCCGACAGGTAAAGCAGCCCGTTCACCTCGACCGTCGGCACATAATCGGCGACGGGCGCTGCCGGTTTCGGCAGTTTCAGATTGCGGGCGGCCAAAGCGGCTTCGACAGTGCTCATGTGATTCACAAAGCGCGGCGCGTCGCGCGGGTCAAGCGGGGATTGCGCCGATCATAACGGAACTCCGGCAAACCGTGCCTCAATCCAAGGCAATGCGACCGCCCAATCATCGATGCGCGCATGGGCATCGGGCGAGGGCGGGGAGATCGCGGCGACCATCGGTTCGGCGATCATGTGCAGGCGGAAGACGTCCGGCGCGTGTTTGGCGACCGAGCTGTGGTGATGGGCGAGGTCATCGACGAATACCGTCACCGACGGCGCAAATTCGGCAACCAGTTGCGCGACGGGATCGCCTTTGCCGCCCTGATTCGTGACGACGCGGTGCGCGATGCCATGGCCAAGCAATTGAGTCGCACGGGCTTCGTTGAAGTGGTGGCCGAGATTGGTAAGCACAACGATATCGGCGATCTCGCCGAGCGCAGCCAATGCCTCGCCAGCGCCGGGAACAAGCGTCTGCCGGTGCATTTCGGTCTGGAAAAACCCGTCGAGCAGCGGCCAGACTTCTTCGCGTTTGAACGCCTCACCGGTCGATCGCCGCTTGAGGGCACCCGAGAAGTCGCCGCTGACCAGATCGAAATCGGTGTCGTGCACCTCGCCCACCCAGTCGCGGAAATGGCTGACCATATGGAGCAGCACTTCGTCGCAATCGGTAATCAACAGGGGTTTGCTCATCGGGCGAGTCGTTGCCGCGCGGCAATCAGTTCGATGGGGGCGACACCCAGTTCCTTGGCGCATTCGAACAGATCGGGTTCGTGCCCCTCCAGAAAACCATAGACCGCATCGAGCACAGCGGGATCGCCTGCCCGCGCACGGAGATCGTCGGGCGCAATGCCGGTCAGCGCGACGAACCGGTCGGCGCGGCTGACGTCGGACAATATCCAGGCAAGCGCCTGTAGCGCCCAGGTTTCGGCGGGATCGTCAGCAGGGTTTGTCTCGCGTATCGCCATCGCCTAGGTCGGGTCCATCAATCGGAAAGGGTCGAAAAGCGCGTGGCAAGGAAAGTGCTCGTTGTCGAGGACAACGAACTCAATCTCCGGCTGTTTTGCGATCTGTTGCGCGCGCACGACTATGCGGTAGAGGGGGTGCGCGACGGGCGCGAGGCGCTGGACGCGGCGCGGGCGTTCGTCCCCGATCTGGTCATCATGGACATCCAGATGCCGCATGTGACGGGGATCGAACTGATGGAAGCGATGCGGGCGGACGCGGGGCTGGCGCAGACACCGATCATGGCAGTGACGGCCTATGCGGGGAAAGCCGATGAGGAACGTGCGCGCGCGGCGGGGGCGGACGCGTATGTGTCAAAACCGATTTCGTTGATGCGGTTTGTCGAGGCTGTGGAGGGGTTGTTGTCCCAAACCGAGTCGGCCCGGACCCTTCGGCTTCGCTCAGGAGAGCCTTGATCCGGGCCTTGGCTGCCTTTGGCTAGCCTTAGCAAAAACAAGCCGAGCCCCGGATGAAGTCCGCGGTGACAAAACTTGCTTATTTAATTTTCGTTTCCTTGAACTCGACATGCTTCCGTACGACCGGATCGTACTTCCGGAACGACAGCTTTTCGGTCTTGGTACGCGGGTTCTTTTTCGTGACGTAGAAGAATCCGGTGTCCGCCGTGCTGGCGAGCTTGATCTTGACGGTGGTTGGCTTGGCCATGACCGGTATGCCTTTTTGAACTGTGCGTTGATCTGGAAAGCGCGGGCCAATGGCGGCGAACCCGTGCAAAGTCAAGCCGCGTCCAGCACATTCGGCGGCGTTAACGCCCTCTTCACCAAGGCAGGCGCAAGCTGCAAGTTCGAGGGGAAGTATCATGGGTCTCAACGCCGATACCAAAGCCGTTGTCCGCGCACAGATTGCCGCGCGCATCGATACGCTGGCGCGCGAACTGTCTCACCTCTCGCCCAGCCGTATTGCTTTTGCCGTCGACGATATCCGCCGCGAAGCACGCGGCGCGCAGATGGATGCGCTGGCGACACTTGCCAGCGGTTTGGAGCGGGCCATGGCCACCTCGGGCGGCAATGCGGTCGTGATGCCCTATCTCGAAGCAATGGGCGACGCGCTGGATTGTGATGGCCTTCCGGCTGCCGCCCAGGTATCGTTGCTCGCCTCGGTCGGTTTGCGCCTGCACGGGTGATCCAGTTGCCCCTGTCATGAACGGATTCGTGCCCGCCATCGTTGCGGTGATGCTCGCCGAAATGGGACCGCGCGCCTTGCTTTATGCCGATGCGCGGCGGCAGGAAATCATCCTGTGGTTCATCGCGGCGTTGGTCTTTGCCGCTGGTGCTGCGGGTGTGTTTGCGGGCCGGACGATGAATGCCTGGGCCAATGCCCTGATGATCGCGATTGCGCTGCTGTTCGCCGCCGTCGGCCAGTTGCAGCGGGTGAAACCGGCGACCGGCGCAATTCGCACGCTTGCAGCGTTCTGGCGCGGGGGGGTGTTGCTGCTCGTTTTTGCGCTGGCTACGCGCTTTGGACCGTTCGCCGCATCATTTGGGGGACTGGCAGGCATGGCCGCAGCCGCCGTCCTGACGCGCGTGTTGCTCAGCAATGGCGTGCCGATGCAGCCGATTCGCTGGGGGGCGGCAGCGCTGCTCCTGATCGCTGCGGGATTCCTTGCCGCCGGTGCGCTGCGCCTCGTTTGACGCGACCGCAAATTGTCGGCGTTTCGATGCAGCCTTTTGGCGCGTCGATGGTTGTGTGCGCGCAATGATTTGTGACGAAGGAACC
Source organism: Sphingomonadales bacterium (assembly GCA_031408195.1). GTDB lineage: Bacteria > Pseudomonadota > Alphaproteobacteria > Sphingomonadales > Sphingomonadaceae > Sphingomonas_O. The sequence continues at coordinate 23,329 of JANNVL010000066.1, forward strand.
GACCCCATGGCGAAAACGCCCAAGACCAAGCTGAAAACCCCGACCGACCTGCCAACCAACGCGGTGGCCAGCGTCGCCGATGCGCTGAACGGCATATTGGCCGACAGCTTCGCGCTGTATTTCAAGACCAAGAATTTCCACTGGCACGTCAGCGGCCCGCATTTCCGCGACTATCATTTGCTGTTCGACGAGCAGGCGGCCCAGATTTTCGCGACGACCGACCTGATCGCCGAGCGCGTCCGCAAGACCGGCAACACGACCCTGCGCTCGATCGGCGATATTTCGCGTCACCAGACGCTGAAGGACAATGACGCCGAAATGGTGTTGCCCGCCGCGATGCTCGCCGAATTGCGCGACGACAATCTGAAGCTGATCGAATCGCTGCGCGCGGCGAAGGACGTGGCCGATGACGCGAAGGACAATGCGACGTCGGCGGTGATCGACGAATGGACCGACGCCGCCGAACAACGCGCATGGTTCCTCTTTGAAGCCGCACAGAACGGCTGAGGCGGAGCGCGGGTTGCACCCTCCAGGCGGCGGCGCTACAGCGCGCGCTCGCTTGGCCGGGTGACCGGCAGAGCACCGCGCAGGTCGGGGAATAGCTCAGCCCGGTAGAGCACTGCCTTCGGGAGGCAGGGGCCGGAGGTTCGAATCCTCTTTCCCCGACCAACGCGCAGGCGGCGAGACGAATTAGCGGAGCTAATTCGCACCCCGCCAAGCGCGGCCGACGGGCTTCAGCCCGATCGACGACGCGGCTTTGCCGCGGCGCGCAAGCTTTGGTCCTTCATTCGAAAAGCGCAATCCCTCACCCCGCCGCGCTGGGGCGCGTGTCGCCCTCTCCCCACAGGGAGAGGGAGAGAATTACGCCAAAGCCTCTGCAATCAACCCCCGCGTCGGCCCGACCCCGTAAAGCGCAATAAAGCTCCCCATCCGCGGCCCCGCACTGCTTCCCAGCAGCGTCTCATACAGCGCCTTGAACCAGTCGCGCAGCGTCTCGAAACCACCCTCGTTCCCGATCGCGTAAACGATATTCTGGATGGCCGTCGCGTCCGCGTCTCCCGCCAATTCCGCCAATTCCCGATCAAGCCGTTCGAGCGCCGTAACCTCGACCCCCTCGGGCTTCCGCCGCTTGAGCGTCGGCGCAACATAATCGCGGTTGTAAACTAGCGCATGGCCGATCAGCGCATCGAGTTCGGGCGTAATCGCGCCATCCACATAATTCGCCAGATACCCCCGCACCTGTTCCGCCGTCGCGCCCGCCCCCAGCACCCCCGCCAGATTCAGCAACAATCCAAACGTCACCGGCGGCACCTCACCCGGCACCGCGCCATTGTGGATATGGTGCACCGGATTGCCGAGCTGCTGTTCGACTGCCTGCCCCGCGTAATTCCCGCGAAACTGGAAATACTCGTCGACCGCGCGCGGAATGACGCCGATGTGCAGCGACTTGGCTTTTTTCGGCTCGCGATAGGCGTAGAACGACAGGCTCTCCTGCGTCCCGTAATCGAGCCATTGTTCGAGCGTCAGGCCATTGCCCCTCGACTTGGAAATCTTCTCGCCTGCCTCGTCGAGGAACATCTCGTAGACGAAGCCTTCCGGCGGGCGACCGCCAAGAATGCGTGCGATCTTGCCCGACTGGATGCCGCTGTCGATCAAATCCTTGCCATACATTTCGTAATCGACGCCAAGCGCGACCCAGCGCATCGCCCAGTCGACTTTCCACTGGAGCTTTGCTTTCCCGCCGAGCACCGACTGGGTGACACGATCGCCCCCGTCATCGAAACGGATCAGCCCCGCTTCGGCATCGACGACCTCGACCGGCACTTGTAACACGACGCCGGTTTTCTCGCTGATCGGTAGGACCGGCGAGTAACTCGCGGCGCGTTCCTTGCGAAGCGTCGGCAACATCACGCCCATGATCGCATCATAGTGCCGCAATATGCCGCACAGCGCGTCGTCGAACGCACCGCTTTCGTACTGCGACGACGAAGAAATGAACTCATACTCGAAGCCGAAGCGGTCGAGGAAATCGCGCAGCATCGCGTTATTATGGTGCGCGAAACTTTCGAATTTGCCGAACGGGTCGGGGACGCGGCTCAGCGGCTTGCCGAGATATTCGGTCAGCATCGTCTGGTTGGGGACGTTGTCGGGCACTTTGCGAAGCCCATCCATATCGTCCGAAAATTCGATCAGCCGCGTCGGCGCATCGCTGAGCGACTGGAACGCGTGGCGGACCATCGTCGTGCGGAGCACTTCGTTGAACGTGCCGATATGCGGCAGTCCAGAGGGGCCGTAACCGGTCTCGAAGATGATCGGTGCACCGCCCGGCTTCCCATCCGGATAGCGCTTCAGCAGCTTGCGCGCCTCTTCGTAAGGCCAAGCCTTGGAAACGAGCGCAGCGGCGCGTAGAGCGGCGGAAGTGTCGGACATACCGCGCGGCTTTGGCGCGTGGCCCGATGCCGCGCAAGCCTTGGCCGCTTAAGCGAAAACGTGTGCGAGGTCTTCGCTGCGGTTTGCCGCCCGGTATTGCCGCATCAAGCCTGGAATGAGGAACGCATCGACCAGCGTCCAGCCGATACACGCACAGATCATCGCGACGCCCAATACCGGCACCGCCAGCATGACCAGCAAACCGCCGAACAGCAGGCCAAGCATCACCAGCCCCGAGCGATGCGCGCCGAGGTAAAAACGATGCGTGCCAATGGGGCCGCTGAACCACCAGAGCACATAGGCGAGCAACATGTTGCGGTCGGACTTCGACTTGGTCGGCGACAGCCGCATTGCCGATGTGGCTGCGCTGGCCATCGGATCGTGCGAGGGTGCGGGTTGGATCGTGCGCCCGCGTTCGGCGGCGATAAAGGCCCGCGCGGCAGGCGACAGGCCGTCATCGTTTTCGGGAAGCGAAATGGGGGCGAAGGCGCGCGGGGCGGATCCCGGCATAGCGGCAAACCCAGCCTGAACCGGCGCGCCCGCTGTCACGCCCTTGCGTCCGAAACCGCCCGACATGTCACCCTCCGCCGCGATGCCGCACATGGTCGGCGGCATTCCCTGCGTAACGACAAAAATTTAACGGGTGGTTTCACGCGACTGGCGGCACCACGCGGCGGCTTAAAGCTTTGCTCACCGGTCGGTGTTATGGCTATGCCAATGGACGACGCGGGCACCTTTGCGGATGCAGCGCAGCTCGAAAGCGCGCTGCGTGGCGATCTCACGGCGGGCGAGCGCGTGCTGTGGCATGGTGTCCCCAATCCAAAATACCTGAACAGCGGCTTTGCCATGTGGCTGTTCGCCATTCCGTGGACGGCGTTTTCGCTCGGCTGGACCGGCATTGCGCTGGTGGTCTATCTCTCGACATTTGATGATCCGACCGCGACCTGGGCGCGCGTGTGGGGCTGGATCATGCCGCTGTTCGGCACGCCGTTCGTCGCCATCGGCGGGTGGATGCTCTACGCGCCGATCTGCGCGCGCGCCGAGGCGGGGCGCACCCTGCATGTCCTGACCAACCGGCGTCTGCTCAGCGTTACGGGGGGCAAGACGCGCACCTCGAAATCGGTCGATCTGGCCAAGCTTGGGCCGGTGACGATCAAGGAGCGCGCCAATGGCTGGGGCGACGTAAGTGTCGAAACGGGGAGCTCAACCGACAGCGACGGGGACCGGCGCACCGACCGGTTCGAAATGACCGGCGTGCCCGATGTCGCACGTTTGAAGCAGTTGTTGATGCAGCGGCACTTGGCGCGCGTCTAATCTGTTGCCGTTTCGTTCGTGCTGTCGCAAGACGGTGCAGTGACCCCACTCCGCCATCCCGCGCTTTACGCCAGCCACGGCGGCATCTGGATTGCCGATGACGCGGGCACGCAGCGGATCGGGCGCGGCGATGCCATTGCGCGCGCGGGTGAGACACCGGTTATCCTGCTCAACGCGCCGCTGGTCGCGCAACGGCTTGGCTATCCCGAATTGTCAGGACTCGAGGTGCTCGAACTCTTCGCGTTCGTGCATCCGGCGCGGTTTATGGTGCCGACGGTCAAGGGGCTGGCAGCGGCGACGGGGCTGGCCCTGCCCGCCGATGAGGCGGGCGCGGCGGCGATGTTGCGTGAGGCGGCGGCGGTTCTGATTGCGCGGCTAGGCAACGCGGACTGGACCGAGCGCGATGGCGCATGGAACGTCGCCGCGACGATGCAGCGGCTGCGCTGGCCGTGGGCGTGGATTGTGCTGGGGAACCTGACCAAGCCCGCCGAGGCCGAGCGCGGGCTGTTCGCCAAATTGCCCGAATGGGAAGAAAAAGCCCCCCGCCCCGCCCCTCGCACCGCAACCGTCGCAGGCGCGGATGCGCTGGCGCGGCTCGACGATTTAACTGGACACGGCGCCGAAATCCGCGAGGGGCAACAGGCCTATGCGGTGGCGGCAAGCGAAGCCTTTGCGCCCAAGATGCGCCGCGACGGGCCGAATATGGTGCTGGCCGAGGCGGGGACAGGCATCGGCAAGACACTCGGCTATCTCGCCCCCGCTTCGCTGTGGGCCGAACGCGCCGATGGGGCGGTGTGGGTATCGACGTTCACCAAGGCGCTGCAACGGCAGCTCAATGCAGAGACGGCGCGGCTGTTTCCCGATCCCGCGCAGCGCGCGAAACGGGTGACGGTGCGAAAAGGCCGCGAGAATTATCTGTGCCTGCTCAATCTTGAGGATGCACTGCAGGGCGGGTTTTCGGGGCGGGCGGCAGTGCTGGCGCAGCTCGTGGCGCGCTGGGCCGCTTACTCGCGCGACGGCGATATGATCGGGGGCGATTTGCCCGGCTGGTTGCCTACCTTGTTCCGCCGCAATGGATCGACCGCGCTCACCGACCGGCGCGGCGAGTGCATCTATGCTGGCTGCCCGCATTACCGCCGTTGCTTCATCGAGCGCAGCGCGCGGGCGAGTGTGGACGCCGATATCGTCATCGCCAATCACGCGTTGGTGATGATCAACGCCGCGCGGGGCCGCGAAATGGCGAACCGCCCGACGCGGATCGTGTTCGACGAGGGACATCATGTCTTCGATGCCGCCGA
>JANNVL010000067.1:0-32050 GCA_031408195.1 Sphingomonadales bacterium
CCTGCTCCAGCGCAGCCTGACCCGCGGGCGCATCGTCGCCGCCCCGCGCCATCCCGACAGCGAGGCCAATCCCGACTTGGCAAAGGTTGATCGCCCCAAAGTGTTCGGACAGCGGATCGCCGATATGAAGCTGGTGCTCGACGCATCTGCCGGGATCGAGCGGCTGACCGGCAAGCGCATCGACCGGAGACGTATCGCGGCGGGCGGACACAGCTTCGGCGCATTGATCGCCCAAGCCTTGGGCGGGGCAAAAGTCGGCGCGCCCGCACAGGACTGGCGCGATACCCGCATCACCCGTGTCGTCGCTTTCTCCCCGCCGGGTCCAATTCCCGGCTATGCCGATGCGGCGGGTTGGGCCGCAATGGCCGTACCGCAATTCGTCCAGACCGGCACTGCCGATGTCGTCCCGATGATGGCCCCGCAATGGCAGGCGCATATGGCCTCGTTCGACGCGGCGTCGGTGCGCGGCTCGGCTTTATGGGTCGGCCAAGGTGTCGATCATTATTTCGGCAACCGCATCCAGCGCCTTTCGCGCGTTGCGCCCGATCAAGGCGGGGCGTTCGGGCGCGCCGTCGATCTGGCCGATGCGTTCCTGCGCGGCGCACCACTGACCGCGCCGACGGATACCGTGACCGAGCGGTTGACGGTCAAGTAACGCGTTCCGACCACGCGGTATCGCAAACACAGCTCCGCACACGGACCGCCATCACTTTCGTCGGCGGGCAACCAACGAGTCAGCTTGTGCGAGGGCTTCCGGAAGCCGGTTCAAGGTCAAACGCCCGGCATAAGCAGGACCGTCGTTCCAGCGCACCCCCGTCGCTACGTCGGGAACGATGCCGCTGACCTCGTTGCTGCCGTCTTTTCTGAATCGCGCGCAATTGGGCAGTTCAAGCTTGGCCTTGCTATGGGTCAGGGTTACGGGATCGCCACCATATATACGACCGCAGCCAGCGCCTCCGGTCCGCGTTCCCATGACGATCGCTGCATCATTGTCGCGCAACAGCGCGGTGAACTGCTCGGCCGCCGACCAAGTTTCGTCATCGACGAGGACAATCAACGGCCCCGTCCAAACGCGATCTCGATAGGGAAACTGCGAAGCGCTGAAAACATCGACTGCCCAAGGCTTTCCGTCCAATCGGCTGGCCGCCAGTTCTGCGATCATGCCGCTGCTGAAGCCCGCACTGACAAGGCGGGGGCAAATTGTTCCCGTACAGGGCTTGGATCCGTCGGCCAACGCGTCGGCCTGCGTCGCCATATCGAGCAGCATCACACGATCCGACGATGCGCGCTCAGCTTCTCGCCGAAGCTTGCTGGCAAGCGCTGTCCACCTGCTCACCCATGCCTCGCTCCGCATCACCCCGATAGGTGCCGAGCGTAACGTCACGGGGGAAATAATCCGCGCTGCTGCTTCCGCCCATTCTGTGCCGCCGCCGTTGCGCGTTAGATCGATCAGCAGCACGTGCGCGCCTGCGGCACGAAGCCGTTCGACCGTGCCAATCAGGCTCCGCGTGAGCAGGGCATATACCTCGGTTAGAAGACGATCCTCGCAAGCGGCGTCGCAGGGCTTGTCGAGGCCAACGCGCGAACGAGCCGCAACCTGTTCGCATAAGCTGGGATAACCTTGCGGCGAAAACACGCCGATACGCAATACACCGATGTTCCTGTTGCCAACCCGAAGGATGCCCGAGCGGAAAGGTACTTCGCCATCGACGGCCCGATAACCGGGTAGCGAAGCGGCTGTTCCGGGCGTGACTTGCGCTTTGTCATAGCCACGCGCCACACAAAATGTTGCTGGCGACGCCTTTGGAGCAGGCGCGACGTTCGGCGCGCCCACCGGCAGCAGTGCGACCGGTGATGGCCAGCGCAAGGCGACATGACCGTCGTCGAACCGTTCGATCAGCCGATCCAGCGCCCGCCGCGCCTCGGCGTCGTCGCGGCTCTCGCGGATTGATTTGGCTGCGCTATCGAACCAGCGGTCGAGCGAGACTTCGCGTTGTTCGGTCAGCCAATCGCGATTTGGATAGTCGCGGTCGAGGGCGAGCCGGATTTGGTCGAGGTCGGCCAGCCAAGGAGCAGAGTTCCAAGCGGGGGCGGATGCAACCGACAGCGAAAGCAGGGCCAGCAAAAACACGACCTTTACGGGGCGCTGCATCTACTCTTCCTTAATCGCCTTGAGCATGGACGAAGTTTGTTCGGCGACAAGACCGTCGGTCAAGCGCGTATGCGGAATGTTGCCGCAATCGGTAAGTCGGCCTCTCGAAGCTTCCAACAAAAAAACCGCTTTCCTACAGCAAATGTTCTTTATATGTTCTATAGGAATGATTCGCTGAATCTTGCTCTTTCAAATCGTCTGGTGCCAGGATTCCGCGCGTTTTCGTGCAGGCTCGACACGCCTATGCCGCCGCCGTCACCGACTGCACCGTGCGCGTTCAGGTGTGACTTTCGTGTGACCTTTGGCGGAGCAAGGTAGCAAGCTGCGCGCGCTTACAGACCCAGCGCGCCGGGATTGAGAATATCGTGCGGGTCGAGTTCAGCCTTGACCGCGCGGAGTAGCGCGACCGACGCGGGGTTGCGACCGGTCAGATACGGATAGGTCTTGCCGATCTGCAAATGCGCCGCGCCGTGCGCGTGCATCAGGTCGATGACATCGTGCTTCAGCTGCGCGACCAGCTTTGCCGTTTCCGGGGCGGCGGGGTAGCTTTCGATGGTCGCCAGATGGTCGGCGGGGACCATCCGGTCATGGACGATATCGCGGGCATCGGGCCAGTAGAACGCCGGTTCATAGATGAACGCGCTGCCCCCCACCGCCATGAACATCGCGCCGGTGTAGATGCCATGCGCGTCCATTTCGTCCTGGCGCGCGTCCCAATATGCCATGATCGCGTCATGAAATGCATCGACGGCATCATGCGCGAACAGGCCGTGGAGCGCGCACCAGCGCTCCCCCTTCGGCCCCAAGATGTTGGTCAGCGGCGCGAACGGCATGCCGCGCACGATGGTCGGCACGGTGTTGGCGATTTCGGTGCCGTATCGCCGCCCGATGGCGCGGATCGCGGTTGCTTTGGCATCGGCGCTCGCTTGGTCGATGCCGTCGGCGATATAATGGACGGCATAATCGGCAGCCTTAAGCGCGCGGTCGCCCGCGACGGCCATTTTGGCGAGCGATTTCAGCCCGCCCGCGACCGACCCCGCCGATTTCATCACCGACTTGGCAATATCGGCCTTGGCCGAAATACTGTCGTTGCGGCCGATCTGCCCCTGTTGCAGGGCGGCATTGAGGCCGAAATTCTCGTCGTCCAGCCCTTCGTGGGCAATCGCCGCCATGGCGTCGTGCATCGCGGCAAAGGACGTGAAGCTGAACGACAATGCCGCAAACGCCTCGTGCCGCGCGACCAGTTTGAGCGTGATCGCTGCCTTGATGCCAAGCGCACCGCAGTCGCCGGTGAAAAGCCCGGTCAAATCGGGGCCGAAATTGCGGAAGAACGGCGTGCCGTTCGCCGATCCTCCGCTGCCGGTGCGGAGCAGTTCGCCCGTGCCGGTGACGATGTCCATCGCAACCACGCTGTCCGCCGAGACCCCGGGGCCATGGCTGATCGAATTTTGCGAGATCGACCCGCCGACGGTTGCGGCGAGCCCCGAAAACGGCCCCCAAAACGGCGTGCGAAGGCCGCGTGCTTTCAGCGTTTCGTAGAGCGCAGCCCATGTCACGCCCGGCTCGACCGTCACGATATTTTTGGCCGTATCGAGGTCGATTGCGGTCAGTCGGTCGGTGCCGATCGTGATGCCGCCGGGCCGCGAATGGGTGTAGCCATCGGTATAGCTGGCCCCGCCGCCACGCACGGTGACGGGCAAGCGATGCCGCGCGGCGACGCGGACAATATCCTGCAATTCGGCGACCGACCCCGGCAACACGACCGCGAGCGGCACTTCGCCGCCGCGAAAGATGTCGCTGCCGTAGAAGCGCCGGTCGTCGTGTCCCGACAGCACGTTAGCGGTGCCGACAATCGCCGCCAACGCCTCGGCCACCGGCGGATCGGCAACCACCGCGGCGCTCATGACATGTGCCCCCCGGCTTGCGCGAAGTACCACGCTGCAATCTCTTCGCGCTTCGGCCACCAGACATGCGGCAGCGACTTGGCATGCTGGATGAATTCGCGCACCGCCCGCACTCGGTGCGCGCGACCCGAGACATGCGGGTGCAGACCGACATTCATGATCCGCGCCGTCTTTTCACCCTCGGCATAAAGCACATCGAGTTCCTCGATCAGGATGTCGCGGTACTGGTCAGTGGTGTAGTTGCGCCGCGTCAACAGGGTGAAATCGTTGATCTCGTTCGAATAGGGGATCGACAGGAAGCGCTGCCCGCCCGCCACGGTCAGCGGATAGGGCTGGTCATCGTTCATCATGTCGCAGATGAACTCAAGGCCCGCCTCGGCGAGAATATCCGCTGTCTGCGTTGTGCTGCGGAGCGACGACGACAGCCAGCCTTTTGCCGGTCGCCCGACGTGCTTTTGGTAGGCATCGAGCGTCCGCAGTACGATTTCGCGTTCCTTGGCGGGCTCATGCGCGAAGTCGCTGAGCAGTTCGCCCTGCTCCCAATTGTGCGCTAGCAATTCCCAGCCGCGTTCGAGGACGGCATCGGTCATCGCACGCCGCCGCTCGAACGTCACCGCATTAGTGGTGCAGCTCGCCGCCACGTCCAGCTCGTCGAACAGCTCGATCAGCCGCCAGATGCCGACACGCTGGCCGTATTCGCGCCAGGTATAGTTGGGGAAATCGGCGACATTGCCCGGCAGGACGTCGGGCAGGATCGGCGGCCCGCCTGCATAATAGGCGCGCGTCGTATCCTTGGTCAGGTCCCAGGTTTCGAGGTTGAAGGTCAGCACCAGCGCGACGCGCTTGCCATCGGGCCAATGCAACGGCGCGCGCTGCGTGATCGGGATGTAGGGATAGTCCATACCCGTAGTCTTCACCGACCGGTCCGGCCATGCAAGCGCAGCGGTGCGCTGTCCGTCCTGCGGATAAAAACAGCGGGTTTTGTCGCTCTGTGCCACCGCCTGCCATGTTTGGCCCATGTCAGCCTATCTCGTCGTCACGTTGCAGGTTTCGGACGCGGCGGCATTCGGTGCCTACCGCGATGCCATCGCCGGACTCGAAGCCGATTATGGCGGACGTTACCTCGTTCGCGCGCCGGTGCTCGACCGTCTGGAGGGCGACGGCCCTGACAACGAGCGCGTCGTCGTGATGGAATTTCCCGACGCCCTGTCGGTACGCAACTTCATCGGTAGTGATGCCTATCAGGCTGCGAAACGCTTGCGTGCCGGGGCCGCGACGCTGAACATGCGGCTGGTGACGGAGGATTTATGAGCGGGCTGATAACCGAACCGACCGACGACATTCGCCGTTTCATGGCGCGCGACCACCGGTTGTTCATCGACGGGGCGTGGGTCGATCCGGGGTCGAGCCGGCTGATCGAGGTGGAGAACCCGTCGACCGAGGAAGTGATCGCGCGGCTGCATTCGGCGTCGCTCGCCGATCTCGACCGCGCGGTTGCGGCGGCGCGCGCCGCGCTCGATGGCCCTTGGGGGCGGATGCCGCCTGCGACGCGTGCCAAACTCATGTACCGGCTCGCCGACCTGATGGAGGCAGCTTCGCTCGATCTGGGCAGCTCTCGACGCTCGAAAACGGGATGCCGTTGTGGATGTCGATGGACAAGCTCGCGGCGTTCTGTCCCGAACTCGTCCGCTATTATGCGGGCTGGTGCACCAAAGTGACCGGCGACACGCTGCCCGCCGTACCGATCCGGGGCGAGGGCGACGACTGGCTGGTCTATACGCTGAAACAACCGGTCGGGGTCGTGGGTGCGATCATCCCGTGGAATGCCCCGGCGTCGATGATTACGCTAAAGGCTGCCCCTGCGTTGGCGGCAGGCTGCACGATGGTGCTCAAACCGGCGGAGATGACGCCGCTGCTCGCGATCCGCTTTACCGAGCTGGTCGAAGAGGCCGGGTTTCCGGCAGGCGTGTTCAATCTGGTGCAGGGGTACGGCGACGACATCGGTGACGGTATCGCGCGCCACCCCGGCATCGACAAGGTCGCGTTCACCGGATCGACCGCCGTCGGCAAGGCTATCGTGCGTGCGGCAGCCGACGATCTAAAGCGAGTCAGCCTCGAACTCGGCGGCAAATCGCCGTTCATCGTGTGTGCCGATGCCGATCTCGATGTTGCGGCTCCGTCGGCAGCTGCGGCGTGTTTCTTCCTGTCGGGCCAGAATTGTATGGCGGGGACACGGCTGTTCGTCGAAGAAAATATCGCCGAAGAATTCGAGCAACGGCTGGTCGCCGCGGCGGCGACATTTACGCTCGGCGACGGATTCGCGTCCGGCACGATGATTGGTCCGGTGATCTCGGCGAAACAACTCGCCCGGGTGAAGGGGTTTATCGACGAGGCCGATGCTGCGGGCGCGCGGCGCATTTTCGGCGGCAATGTCCCCGACGGCAAGGGTCACTTCGTCGAACCCACGGTGTTTGCTGACGTCACCCCCGACATGCGGCTGGCGCGCGAGGAAGTGTTCGGGCCGGTGCTGGCCGTGCAACGCTTCGCGCAAAGCGACGAGCGCGAATTGCTCGCGCGCGTCAACGGCACGACTTATGGCCTGTCCGGGTCGGTCTGGACCCGCGACATCGGACGCGCCCTGCGCCTCGCCAAACATGTCGATTCAGGACAGGTCGGCGTCAACGCACATGCCGCCGTCAGCCCTGAAACGCCGTTCGGCGGCAACAAGCAATCAGGCTGGGGCCGCGAATTCGGGCGCGAGGGTCTCGACGCCTATCTGAAGACCAAGGCGGTCAGCGTGAACCTGGGGCCGCATCTGGGCAGTTAGAGATATCGCATCGCAATAGTCATCGCGCTGCCCGGTGCGATGGTGATCCGCGCCTTGGCAAAGCTCGGGATGCCGCCCGCCTTGCCCGACACGCCGACGCCTTCGCGCGGGATGCCAATGAAGTTTGTTTTCAGCTTCCCGTCGCCGTCCTCGTCGTGGAAGGCGGTGATGGCATAGTCGCCGGTTGCGAGGCCGCTGAAGCGAATCCGCGCCGTGCCGCCGGTGATGGCCACACGCTGTTTTATCCCCGTTCCCGCTTTCTCGCAGGCCGGAAATCCGCTCTTGTCCGGCATCACGCATACCGACAGCGCGCCCTTGGTCGAGCGGATGCCGGTCACGGTTACATCCACGCTGGCCGGACCGGAGGCGGCAAGCAACAGGGGGATGAAGGCAAGCAGCACGCGCATCGGGTCAGGCTTTCGGCTTGGCGGGCATAATGCCTCGCATGATCGTGTTCGGGATAAAGCTGTTATCCCATTCGCCCGGCTGGCCGGTTTTGGCTTTCGGCGTCGGGCCGAAGCGTAGCACGATCAGGCGCAGCGACGGCGACATCCACATCGCCTGATTGCCGCTGCCGTCGAATAGGAACAAATCGCGCGCGACATAGGGTTCGCTGTGCAAGGTGCCGAGCGGTTGCGAGCGCGCGGGAAAAAAGCGGCGACGCTCCTGATGCGGATCGCCGATCCACATGTGCAGCCCCCAGTTCGGATTGGCAGGAGAGGGTGTCAGGGTTTCCTTCACCCACCCTTCGGGCAGAATACGCTGGTCCTGCCAGACACCGTCATCGATCAGCAACATGCCGAGCCGCACGAAATCTTCGGCAGGCAGCATCATGCAGCACCCGGCATGGGCGAGGCCTCCGGGACGATTGATATAGACCGTGCCGCCGGTCGCCCCGATGGGCGCGAGCAAATTGTTGCCGACATAATCGGCGTAGCGCTGCTTCGTCGCGCGCTCGATGACGATGGCGAGCACATCCGACGTTATCATCGAATAATCATATTCGGTGCCGGGCTCGTAATCTTTTCTGGTTTCGTCGATCAGGATCCGCTCGTGATCCTCCGACAGATACTCGCGCATTGTTTGCGACCATGGCTTGAAATCATTGTAACTGAACCGCGAAATCCCGCTTGAATTCTGGAGGAACTGGCGGATTGTCGGCCCTTGCTTCGGCGTCCCTTTCCACTCGGTCACAAAATCGCTGACCGGCTGGTCGATGCTTTTGATGTGGCCCTGCGCGACGGCACGACCGATGACCATGCCGACGATCATCTTGGCCATGGATTTCGACGCGATCAGCTTCTTGCGGTCGAACCCCTGCCAATAACTTGCTTCGCGCAGTGCGCCATCGTGCCAGACAAGCAATCCTTCGCTCGTGTGTTTTGCGGCATAGGCGCGGGCAGCGGCAAGTGCTTCGGGCGCAATGCTGGCGCTGGCTGACTGGGGGAGCGGCGTGTCGGGCGCACCGGGCACTTTGTCGACGGGGTCGTACCAGTCGGCCTGTTGCGACTGGCCCCGCGCCTGACTGACCGCCATTTTGAAATAGCGGTCCATATAGGTCTTGTTGGCGAGATAGCCGATCACCCCGACGGCGATCAGGACAAGCAGCGCAACGCCGGTCCATTTCAGTGCGCTTCGGACGATGCTCACACTCCGCTCCTCTGTGCGCGGGCAGCGTATAGGGCTGCTCCCACGGCCACCACCAGCACAGCGGCACCGACCTGAAACGGCGCGGTCGGACCCATAGTCTGGTAGATTGTGCCCGAAACCCCCGGTCCGATCACGCGGCCCAGACTCGACGCACCCTGTGTCAGGCCAATGACGAGACCCCGGTCGGTATCGTCACCCTGTGCCGCCGCCATTGTCTGGAACGCCGGATTGAACAGGCCGAGACCGATGGCTGCGACCGCCATGGCGATCATCACGGTTGTCACCGAGAGCGGCACGGCAAGCAGCACGAGGCCAGCGGCATAGATCGCGATCCCGGCAATCGCGAGGCTCGATGAGGCAAACCGCTTGGCGAGCGGCCCTGCGGCTCCGCCCTGCAGCGCAGTCGAAATCAACCCCACGGCGGCAAACGCAAGGCCGACTTGCAGCGGTCCCCAAGCGAACAGATCATGCGCGAAGAAAGCGAAACTCGTTTCCATCATCGATGCCGAGCCGATCATCAGCAGGGTGAGCAGCATCAGCGCCCAGATCGCGGGCTTGGCGCGCAGCACGCTGCCGACGCTCGCCTTGGGCGTGTCGGCCACCGCGCCGCGCCGGGCGGCGGTCAGGCTTTCGGGAAGGAACGCCCATGCCGCCAGTGCCGCGACCGCTGTGATGGCGGCGCTGGCATAGCCGATGATCGCAAAGTCGTTCGCGTCGGGGTTCCGGCCCGCCATCAGCCCGCCGATCGCAGGGCCGAAAATGAATCCGAGGCCGAACGCCGCGCCGATCATCCCCATTGCCTGCGGGCGCTCTTCGACCGTGGTAATGTCGCCGACATAAGCAAAAGCCGCAGCGATATTTCCTGCCATCAGCCCGCCGAACAGCCGCGATGCCCCCAATGTCCAGATATCGGTCGCATGGGCCATAACGATGTAAGAGCCGATTGCGCCGAGAAGGCTGGCAATCAGGATCGGGCGACGGCCATAGCGGTCAGACAGCTTGCCCCACACCGGCGATCCAACGAACTGACCCAGCGAATAGACGCCCATTGCCAATGTCGTCTGGCCCGGCGTCGCGCCGACCATCGTCCCAAAAAAGGGAAAAGCGGGCAGGACGATGCCAAACCCGACAAGATTGATAAACACGATGACGAACAGCACGAGCAACTGACGGCGTGTGTCGGGGACCGGCGCGGCACTCGATGCCATATCAGGCGGCAGCAACGGCGGGAACGGGCGACGTTTTGGCCGGAAGCAAGGGTGCGGTCTTCAGTACATAGTTGCGCCCCGCCTCCTCGCGACGACCGGGGCTGGGGATGACGACCGCGCGTCTCCCGTTGATCTCGGCCCGCAGCTTTTCGATGTCGAGTTGCCAGCCGCGTTCGATCAGTTCGCGCCGTTTGAACCGGAATGCGTTCATCAGGCTGTCCGACTTGACCGCCAGTTCTTCGCGCAGATCGGTCGGCACCGTTTCCGGGCAGATTTTCTCTACAATGACGGCGTCCTGATCGAAAATCTTTTGCGTGCGTTTGATGCTGTCCCCGTCCCAGATGCCTTGCCGTAGAAAAGAGCGCGCCATGATCCAGCGGGTCAGCGTCGTGTTCTCATCGACCGGTGTATTCACGTCGAAAATGACCATCCGCCATGTCGCGGTCAACCAGACGTCGAGGCGCATCGTTGCGCCCGACATGTGATAGCCGGGCTGGGCCTGCACCGGCGTCCGTTCCTTGCGGATGAACTTCCAGATGCCCTTTGGCAGCGGCGGAATATACGTCACTTTGCCGCGTGCCGACCATTCATCCTGTTCGAGCTCGAAATCATGGATCACCGCATTGTTGCGGTCGCCAAAGCTCGGGTGGACGAACGGAGCGTGTGCGAAGTCGAGGCCGTTTTCGACGACGCGAGCATAGTCCGCCTTCCAGGTGTACTGCCCGCGCACCGTGCGCCAGTTGGCGGTGTCGTCATATTCGGGAAAATCGGGCAGCGGCGGGCGTTCGGTTTCGGGCAAATCGCCGAGGAACACCCAGATCCAGCCATATTTTTCCGCAACTGGATATTTATCGACCCGCGCGCGCGTTGGGATTTTCTGGTCGGCGGGCAGCGACGGGATTTTGACGACGCTGCCGCGCCCGTCGAATTGCCAGCCATGATAGGGGCATTCGACGCAGCCGTTCTCCAGCCGTCCCTCGCCCAGCGATGCGCCGCGATGGATGCAAACATCGGACAGACAGGTGATCGCGCCGGTCGCATCGCGGAACAGGACGAAGTCGAACCCAAGTAGCCGCACTTTACGCGGTTTATCGGTGACGTTTGCGATGTCGTTGGCGACATACCATTGGTTGATAATCATGCGCGCGCACCCTTCCAGTCGGCGGGGACTTCGGCAAGGCCCGCGAGCGACTTTTCAAGGCTGAGCGCCTTGTCGAGCAGGATATCGCCGGATGTGACATCGACGATTGCAACCCGGCCCCCGAAAAAGTCGAGCGCCCAGAATGTCGGGCCACCCTCTCGCAAAATGACAACAGACCAGCCACGCCCGGCGGGCATAGCATAGTCGCGCACGACAGCCCCTTTGGCGTCCAGCCGACGCACCCCGCCACCAATCGCGATCAGAATATCGCCGTCGGGAAGTGCTGCCATGCCGAACAATAATGGGGGTGGGTCGGTGCGGGTGTAGACGATCCCCAGCCGCCGGTTGTCCGCCAGATCATGGGCATAAAGATGCGCGCCGGTTTCGCTGACATGGTAAAGCGTGCGACCGTCGGGTGCGAGCGCCATATGGGTGACACCCAGAAAACTGCTGACCCCGCCGTTGGTTTCGGTATCATAGGTTTTCAGCACACTGCCCGCGCGATCGACGCGGTAAACCTTTCCGTCGCCTGAAAAGCCGGGAACTTGCCCGACCATATGTTCGCCGACCAGATAATCGCCGTCGGCCAGCACGATCATCGAGCCATAGGCGCGGGGCGGCAGCAACGGCATCGTCACCGCCCCGTAATGATCGACGCGCCGCGCTTGCGGGTCGAGGGCGTGGAGCGTGCCGGTCCGGTCGAAAACCAGCGCCGAGATCAGGCCGAATGCTCCAGTGTCGAACGTACGTTTCAACCGCCAGTCACGGCTGTAGTGGCGCACACGGCCATGTCCGGTCGGATAGCGCGCCGACGCATCGAGCTCAGTCGCTGTGACGAAGATATCGCCGCCTTCGACGTCTGTCAGTTCCATGTGCACCCCATCATTCTGCGCTGTTTCGCAAAAAGGGGACCGGTTAGTCAACTTATTTTCCGGCTTGTGGGCCCGCGAGGCGAACAACCCGTTCGAACATCGCCCCGACCACCTGCCACGACGCCTCGATCGACAGATCGAAGCCAAAGAAAGTCGGCTGGCTATGGGCGCGCAGCGCGAGATAGGTTGCCGCCGAATAGGCGACCGCATTGAGCGCAAGCAAATCGGGATGCGCCATTTTCTCGTCGATCATCATGACCCGCTCGAAATCGGCGCGGATCAACTGCCGGACGTGCTCCACGGCGTCCTTGACCTCGGGAGAGCGGGTGAATTCGCCGGTCAGCAATTCGCATAGCGGCGCATTCTTGCGGAGCATGTCGGCATAGTTGCGGTTGGCGCGCAAGATCCGCTCGTGCGGCGGTCGCACCGTAAACACCGCCATCGGCTCGCCGATCAAGGCCTCGATACCCGGCCAGACCCCGCGCCGCGTGACCCATTCGGTTGCCACGCCCGGCAGTCCGCCGAAATACTCATAGACCTGCTTTTTGCCGACACTGGCTTCCTTGATGAGCGCATTGACGCCGAGTCCGCTCACCCCGTCGCGGACCAGTACCCGGGCGAATGCGTCGATAATCGCATCCTCTGTTGCCAGACGTCGGGCGCGCTGGCGGGGGCGCGAACCGTTGGTTTCGTCAGCGTTTCCCTCGATTTCGATCACGCCGCTTGACATCCTTGCCCTAGAAGTTTTGAATAGTGACCGAGCGGTCCATTTTTTACAAGGGGCCGGATAAATAGGGGGGGAGACGGCCATGCACATACGCAAATGGATGCTCGCGACAAGCGCTCTGGTTTCATTGGGCGGGGTTGCAACACCGGTAAATGCCCAGACCCGGCCAACAGCCGGCAATGCGGATAACGACCCGAATACCATCGTCGTGACCGCGCGTCGCCGCGAGGAGACGCTGCAGGACATTCCCTTGTCAGTGAACGCGGTCAACGCCGAGCAGATCGAGCGCGAGGGGTTGCGCCGGGTCGATGATCTGACGCGCATTTCGGCGGCGCTCACCTATGATATAGGCGGCTTCCCCAATGATACGCGACCGGCACTGCGCGGGATGCAGGCCGAGCGCGGCCGTCCCTCGGTCGCGGTGCTGCTTGACGGACAGGATTTGTCGGGCGAAAATCTGGCAATCGCAGGCGGCGGCTCGGCGCTCAGGACCAGCCTGTTCGATCTCGAACGGATCGAAGTGGTCAAGGGGCCGCAAGCGACGCTCTACGGGCGCAACGCCTTTGCCGGTGCCATCAACTACATCACCAAAAAGCCTGCGATGGAATGGGGTGGCCGCTTCGAAATGGAGGCGGCGTCGGGCGGGCTGTTTTCCTCGAGTGGCTCGATCACAGGACCGATCGCGCCTGATGTGCTCGCCTTTCGCCTTAACGCCAGCGCGCGCCAGTTCGACGGCTATTACCGCAATCCGGTCAATGGCGGACAGCTGAACGGCGAACGGTCGCAGGGCATTGCGGGCGCTTTGCTGCTGACCCCTGCCAAGGGCGTCAGCATCACGGCGCGCTTGCAGTATATGGACGAGTCGATGACCGACAACGCGACGGCGTTTGTCGCGTCGAATACGCGATTGCCGGTGCTGGGCGGCACCTTCACCCCCGGAGGACCGCCGGGAACGCCCGCGCAACCTTGCCCGGCATCGCTTGCAGGGGCGGCGGCAACCGTTGTGACGTCGTGCACACGCGGCACTTACGTTGGCGAGATCAATGCCACCGAGGCCAACGTCCAAATGTCGGTGAACCCGCTGACCGGACTGCCGCCCTTCGGGATGCGGATGAACTCGTTGTTGGGCACAGTCAGCGCCGAATGGGACACCGGATCGTTCGGGACATTCCATTACCAGTTCGGCTATCTGAAGGACCACAGCGTCATCGAACAGGATGGCGATTTCACCAATACAGCCGCCCCCCCGGGACTCGTGCTGTCGCTGTCGGTGCTGCAAAGTCTGGAATACCGCAACAAGCATACCGACCATACGCTCTACTGGACCTATGACAGCAAGCGGCTCAGCCTGATCGCAGGCGTCCAGCGCTTCGACGAAACATCGTCGCTCAACAATTCGGCGCAGTTCTGGCTGCGTAGCCCGACATCGGCACTCGGCGGGCCGCCGTTCAACCTGCGCCGCGCGCCGGTTGCCAATACGGCGTTCCCGGTCATCACGACGCGTGACACCGGGTATTGGGGCATCTTTGGCGGCTTCGGCTTCGAGATCGTCGACGGCCTGAAAGTGTCGGGCGAGGTCCGCTACAACAAGGACAAGATCACTTACAACAGCTCGGGCTGGCGGCGGCAGGACGTGTCGCTGTCGCAGCTGACACCGACGTGCATTCCGGGTCTGGTTCCGGGCGCGACATTCTCGGCAGCTGCTCCTGCAACCAGCCCGCCGCCGGGCACGGTCGTCGCCTGCCCGATTACCGGCGTGGTCGAGGACGGTCGCTGGACGCCGCGCGGGACGATCGAATACAAGATCAACCCCGATGTGCTGGCCTATGTCTCTTATGCGGAGGGGTTCAAGCCGGGCGGATTTAACACCAACGAAATCGTGTCCTTCGTCGCCCAGTCGTATCGTCCCGAAACCGTCCAGACCTGGGAGGCGGGGGTCAAGTCGAGCTGGCTGGACCGGCGGCTCACGTTCAACTTCGACGTGTATCGCAATCGCTACCGCGACCAACAGATCGGCGTGCAGTTGAGCTCGGTCGGCGCTGGTGGCGCAGTCGTGACCACGGCCGGAATCGTCAACGCCGCACGCGTCAACATCTGGGGGATCGAGGCCGATCTGGCTTGGCGGGTTTCCGACCCGCTGACCCTGTCGGTCGGCTATGCCTATACCGACGCCAAATTCGCCAGTTATGTTCAGGGTCCGGTATCGGGTTCGGCGGCAACGGTGTTCACCGGGTGCGGCGTGGCGACGACACAGTCGGGATCGCCGCAAAACGTCGCCGAGGCGCAGAACGTCTGCGCCGATTTCTCGGGGAAAGCAGTCGGCAAAAGTCCGAAGCACTCGCTCAATTTGGGCGCACTCTGGTCGCAGAAGGTGGGCGATGCCCGGGTGTTTGCCGAAATGACCGCGCAATACCGGTCGAAGCGTTTCATCGACGAATCGAACCTGGCGTTCCTGCCCGATTACTGGGTCGGCAACATCCGCGCAGGGGCGGAAATCGGCAACATCACGATCACGATGTACGTCGATAATCTGTTCAACAGCAGCAAAATCCAGAGCGCCCAGCGGCTTGTCGATTTCGGCAATCCCGAAGGGTTCGCGCCGGGTCGCGGCTATATCGCCTATCTGCCGAAACCGCGCGTGTTCGGGCTACGCATCGGCGGACGCTTTTAGGGTTCACGGACCACAGAGAGGGTAAAAAGGGGGAACTGGAGTGCGGGGGCCATCAATCGGCCTTCGCACTCGCTTCTTGTTCAGAGCGTAATGACGTTTGGTTGAGTTACTTTCCTCCCCCCTTGTGGGGGAGGTCAGGTGGGGGCGAGCCGCGTCTGCGGCTCAATAGAGTCCGATTTACATGCCGTGGGATCGCCGTTTTTTCAGCGGCAGACGCCGCTGGCCCCCATCTCGATCCTCCCCACAAGGGGGAGGAAGGACGAGTTCATCCAACCTAACGTCATCATGCTCTAAAGCGTGACCAGCCGCCTTTCGCGCCGCTGTTCCAAAAGCGCGACCGCCCCGACGCAGCCATTGAGCACGCCGACGAGCATAAACGGTGCCCAGGGGCCGATATGGTCGAACAGCCAGCCGCCGATGACGCTGAGGATCAGAATACCGACCGCGCCGCAGAAGTTGAACGCGCCGATCACGGCGCCGCGCGCGTGTTCGGGTGCTTCTTTAGCGATCACGGTCTGTGCGCCGAGAAACGCGCTGATCTGGCCGATGCCGAGCAGCACGAAGAACGGGATTGCGACGGGCAGCAACGGGTTGTCAACGAACACCATCAGGCAATAGCCGACCGCACCGAGCATCATCATGATGCCAAGGCCGAACATGCGCGGCCAGCGATCGAGCGGAATGGCGATCACTGCGGGCCACATCAGTGCCGCAGACTGGGCGATCACGAACGGAATCGTGCCCGCGCTCAACGCTGCTGCCGGAGCCATGCCCGCCGCAATCGCCGCCGACTTGCCCCATGCGATCGCGAACAGACCGACGATGGCGACATCGCCGCGCGCGACAAACGCCGAGCTATAGGCAATTGCGATGCGGCGGTTGTTTCGTGCTGCGGCAAAGCCCAAGGCCATTGTCGCCAAGAACGGCTTGCGCGCCGCGCCGGGAGTTACATCATGGCGCTTGAGGCCTGCATAGAGCACCAGCGCGCAGGTCACACAGGCCGCCGCTGCGATGAACATCGTATAGCGTCCGGCATCGACATCGCTCGCTCCGTTCGCCACAAAGACCGCCGGTAGCCGCGCAATGCCGAGCGTGATGCAGACAATGCCGAGGCCGTTGAGAAACCCGAGAATCGCGGTCAGCTTGCCGCGGTCGTTCTCCTGCCCATAGTCCGCGATCAGGGTCGCAAACATGCCGGTGACTGCCGCAATCCCGAGCGCATAGACGAGGCGGAAGATGCTGAGTTCGGTCAGCGTCGTCGCAAACGGGTACAGGGCATAACCCGCGCCGAGCACGACAAAACCCAGCACATAGACGATGCGCCGCCCATAGCGGTCGGCCAGCACCCCGAGCGGCGAATAAACGAGGATCAGCGCGATTTCCTGCACCAGCGCGAGGAACCCGAGCGCTTTGCCCTGATCACTTTCGGGCAGGCCGAGATTGGCCGTGAGCACATAAGGCGTCATCGCAGCGAGGCCAGTGACCATCCCGATGGTGGCAAAGGCACCGAAAACCAACGTCCACATATTGACGCGGGTCACGCCGGGTTCGAGCGCGACGGGACCGAATTTACTCACTGACCGGCTCCCGGTGTTGCTTTCGGAAAGACGCGCCCGATGGCATCGGCAAGCACAATACTAGCGCGCGGTTGGGCCGCGCCGCCGACCGCGCCAGCATAGATCATTGTCGTTGTGCCATCGCGCAGCGTCCGGACATAGGGTTTCATCCAGTCGGTTTCGCGCGGCGGTGGCGCGTAGGTCCGGTACCCCCCGAGTCCGTTGAAGAACAATGCCTGATGCGCGAACAACGTATCGGTGTTCTCGGCTAGAAATTCGATCGGCAGCGCGATGGCCAGCGCGTATTTCTTAGTGCGCGCCTCGCGGTAGAGTTCGTTGACCGAAACCAGCTGGTTGCGCGTATCCTCGATATCGTCGGCGAACGCTTCCGATCCGACTTCGACGCGCGTCGTCGCATAGCCCTTTGCCTTGAGGATGGCTGCCATGCGCGGCTTCAGGCGATCGGCGATAACCGGCCAACGTTTCGACCAGCTGTCTTTATTGGCCAGACTTACCGGCAGTCCGTGGAGCGAAACGATGCCCAAGGCGGTTTGTCCCGGCGCGGTTGCGGGCGGCACCGTCGCGGCGAAATGGTCGAGCCAAAGCGCGTCATACCCCGCCTCGGTCGACATCCATGGCGCGACCGCGATGCGAATGGGCTTGTTGCCATGCTCGCGCCGCCACGCATCGACGATCTTGTAGATTTCGCTGTAGGAGCCGCGCAATTCTTCGAAATCGGAATAAATCGGCTGACCCGAACCGAGCACGACAACTTCGGCACCCGCATCGAGGACGCGGCGAACCGCAGCCTGTTTTTCTGCAGGATCGAACACGCTGGAGAAGCCGGTTGCGACGATCTGCGGATAGCGCGCCTGAAGCAGCGAAAGCGTGTCACGCGCCAGCGCCCGTGTCTGGTCGCCGTGCGGTAGATAGCCGTCGCGCAAAGGGGTGTAATAAAGATATCGCGCTTTTGCCGCCGTCTTGGCGGCGACCGTCGGCATCCCCTGGCTCCCTTCGTAATAGAGGAAATAGCCGGTGTCGTTGGGGATCGAGTCATTGGGCGCGACCCACATGACTTCGCGACGACGGTAATGGTCGATCCACGGCACGCCGTTCGCATCGACTTCGCGCCCGTCGATGTCGGCAAGCCGCGCTGGCACGAATTCGCCCGGGGCATAGGCACGCGCCGGATCGACCAGCACCACACCGCGGTCGCTGCGCGCCAAAACATTGATCGGCCAGGGCACGACCTTGTCGAGGATTTTCTTGGTCGCGTTGCGCCAAAACGTGGTTTCAAATTTTGCGGGCTGCGCGATGGCGACAATGACGACGCCGACGCGCGGCTCGCTCACGGTGCCGGGTGCGACGATGGCGGTGCTGGCATCCCAGCTGGTGTCGCGGTTCATCCACCAGAACAGCACGCCGCACACGACCACGATCACCAGAACGCTGCGCCACGCAAACTTCCATATTTTCCCGAGTGTCCGCCGCACGCTCGTCCCCTTTATGCAGTGTCGTGGAGAAAAGGGACTGGACAGTCAACTTTTTTACTGGCCAAGCTAAATGCGGGATTCTGGGGGCATTCGACATGGCAGCTATCGTCATTACCGGCAGCACGCGCGGCATCGGTCTGGGTCTTGCCCGCGCCTTTATCGGACGCGGACATGATGTCGTGATCTCGTCCCGCAGCAAGGTTGCCGTCGATCAGGCTGTGGCTGCGCTGGCTGGCGTCGGCACGGGTCGCGTCATCGGCGTCGCTTGCGATGTTTCGAAATCGGTCGAGGTCGTCCGGTTGTGGGACCGCGCCGCGACGGCATTTGGCACGATCGACATCTGGATCAACAACGCCGGCACGTCGGGGCCACGCCGCAATGTCGTCAATCTTAATGACGCTGACATCGCTGTCGTCGTGGCGACCAACCTGATCGGCACGGTCAACGGCATGAGCGTCGCGCTGCGCGGGATGACGGCACAGGGGCACGGCAAGATTTTCAACTTCGAGGGCTTTGGGTCCGACGGCATGAGCGCGCCGGGCTTGTCGGTCTATGGTGCGACAAAACGCGCGATTACCTATCTGACCAAATCGACGAACAAGGAAATCAAAGGGTCGTCGGTGCTGCTCGGCACGATCAGCCCCGGCATCGTCGTGACCGATCTGCTCGATGACGCACGCGACGCCGACCCCGCGCAATGGGCGCGAACAAAGCGGTTCTACAACATTCTCGGCGACCGCGTCGAAACCGTGGTGCCCTTCATTGCCGACCATGTGCTGGCGGCGGACAAGCCGGGCACCGCCATCCGCTGGCTAACCCGCCGTCGCGCGATGGGGCGGTTCCTCACGGCGCGCCTGACAAAGCGTCAGGTGATGCCCGACTGATCTGCCAGGTCTCAAAGCTTGTTAGCGACAATCGGGGCGACGCGCGCAGCGATCACATCGATACCCTTGGCATTGGGATGGATGCCGTCGGGCAACATCAACTGTCGGTCGCCCAGCACGCCCGCCAGCACGAACGGGTCGAGCGCTGCGCCATAGCTGCGCGCCAGTTCGGCATATATTGCATCGAACGGTTTGGCATAGTCGGGGCCGAGGTTAGGCGGCGCACGCATTCCCGTCAGCACGACCGGAATGCCACGTTTCCGCAATTCATCGAGCATGGCGGTCAGGTTCGCTCGCGTCTCCGCCACCGGAATCTGGCGGAGCACGTCATTGCCACCCAGACCGAGCATGACCAGATCGGGTTTTCGCGCCAGACCGTCGAGCGCGAAGACCAGCCGCTTGCGACCCGCCGAGGTCGTGTCGCCCGACACCCCGGCATTCACCACTTTTGCGTTGATACCGTCACGCCGCAACAGCGCCTCGACATCGTCGGGCAAGCTTTCGCCGCGCTTCAGGCCATAGCCCGCATAAAGGCTATCGCCGAACGCGAGGATCAGGCGTTCCGGCCCCTTCACGGCGACCGGCGTTGCCGCGACTTGCACTGCCTGCGGCACGTCGGCGCGGTTGCCGGTGTCGGTCTGGTTACAGCCGGCAAGCAGCCCCACTTGGAGAAATGCCGCAACGCACACATATGCGGTCGAACCGGGTTTTACAGGCATAGACTTTGATCTCTCCAGACACTGGCCATCATATGGTAATCGACGCGCGCAACGTCACCCTCGCACTTGGCGACCCGCCGACGCAAATTCTGCATGGCCTCGATCTACAGGTCGCGCGCGGCACCAGTGTGGCGCTGCTCGGCCCGTCGGGTTCGGGCAAATCGTCGCTGATGGCGATCCTTGCGGGCCTCGAACGCGCGAGCAGCGGGTCGGTGCGGGTTGATGGACTCGACTTCGGTGGCTTGAACGAAGACGGGCTGGCACGGGCGCGGCGCGGGCGAATCGGCATCGTGTTGCAGGCCTTCCATCTGTTGCCGACGATGACCGCGCGCGAGAATGTCGCGGTGCCGCTCGAACTAGCGGGCGTCACCGATGCGTTCGACCGCGCGTCGGCGGAGCTTGCGGCGGTTGGCCTCGGAAATCGCCTCGACCATTATCCGACGCAATTGTCGGGCGGCGAGCAGCAGCGCGTTGCCATCGCCCGCGCCCTCGCCCCGCGCCCCGCGCTGGTGTTTGCCGACGAACCCACCGGCAATCTCGATACGACGACCGGTGCCTCGGTGATGGACCTGTTGTTCGCGCGCCATGCAGAGCTTGCCGCTACCTTGTTCGTCATCACCCATGATCCCAGCCTTGCCACGCGCTGCGACCGCGTGATCGAAATGGCCGACGGACGCATCGTTGCGGACAACGTCCGTTGAGCGACTGGTCGCTGGCGATGACGCTGGCCCGCCGCGATCTGCGCGCGCGGTTTCGCGGGCTGCGGCTGTTGCTGGTGTGCCTGTTCCTCGGCGTTGGTGCGCTTGCCGCTATCGGTAGCCTGGCCAGCGCCATCGAGGGCGAGTTGGCATCGCGCGGGCAAGTGCTGCTCGGTGGCGATGTCGAGTTCGAAATCGGGCAGCGTCGTGCCGAAGCCGCTGAGCGCGCCGCTATCACCGCGACCGGGCGCGTTTCCGAAACCGTCCGGATGCAATCGATGGCGATCCGCGACACACAATCGGTGCCGATCGAGCTGAAAGCGGTCGATGCAAGCTACCCGCTTTATGGCAGCCTGCGCTTGTCCGACGGACGCAACGTTTCGGCTCCTGCAGCCGATGCCGCGTGGATCGGTGCCGCGCTCGCCGAGCGCATGGGCGCACGCGTCGGTGGAACGATCCGGCTGGGCAGCGCAAGTTTCCGTGTCGGCGGCATTATCGCCGACGAACCCGACCGGCTGGGCGAGGGCTTCACGCTCGGCCCCGTCGTCATCGTGTCGATGGACGGCCTGACCCGCACCGGCCTGATCCAGCCGGGCAGCCTCTACCAGACTAAATACCGCGTCCGCATGACCGGGGGCAGCCCGAAAACCGCTGTCGAAACCTTCGAGCGGCGCTTTGCCGAGGCCGGATGGGAAACCCGCACCCGCGACCGCGCTGCGCCGGGTGCCTCGCGGTTCGTCGACCGGATGGGCGAATTCCTGACCTTGGTCGGCCTTGCCGCTCTGGCGATTGCGGGCATCGGCATCGGTGGCGGGGTATCGAGCTATCTCGCCGCGCGCCGCCGCAGCATCGCCACGTTGAAAGTGCTGGGCGCGACATCGGGCATCGTCGCGCGGGTGTACCTGATCCAGATCGCGGTCGTCGCGCTCGTCGGCATTGCGGCGGGACTGGTCGTCGGTGTCATCGCTACGCCGTTGCTGGTGGCGCTGGCAGGACAAGTGCTGCCGGTGTCGCCCGGGTTCGCCGTGCAGCCACTGCCACTTGCGCTATCGGCGCTTTACGGGCTGCTGATCGCACTGGGCGCAGCCGCCGTTCCCCTGGTGCAGGGTGCCGAAATTCCCGCCGCGGCGCTGCTGCGTGGCGCGATCGAGGGCCGCGAAGGCGGGCGCTGGCGCGCATTCGGCTGGACGGCGCTGGCGGCGGGCGCCCTGATCGCGGTCGTCCTGTTGACGGCGGCGCAACCGGTGTTGAGCGGTGCGTTTCTTGCCAGCGTAGCGGCGGCCCTGCTGCTGCTCGCCGGACTTGGGATGGTAATCCGCGATGTGGCCGCCCGTGTCCCACGCCCGCGCCGTCCGTTGCTGCGGCTGGCGATTGCGGGGCTGCACCGGCCGGGATCGCGCACCGTTGCGCTTGTCGTGGCGCTTGGCCTCGGCCTGACGTTGTTCGTGCTGTTGGCCGCGATCCGCACCAGCCTCGACGCCAATATCGAACGCACCGTGCCTGCCCGCGCGCCGGCGCTGTTTGCGCTCGATGTGCCGCGCGACCGCGTCGCCGAGTTTTCGCAAACTATCCGCCAGACATCGCCGCGTGCCGACGTCGCCACTGTTCCGCTGCTGCGTGGCACCGTCACCGGTTACGGCCGGACGCGCGTCGCCGACCTCGCGCAACTCCCGCCCGAGGCCTTTATTTTGCGCGGCGAACGCGGCATCACTTATGCCGCCGCTTTGCCCGTCGGTTCTACGCTGACCGAGGGCAGCTGGTGGCCTGCTGGATACAGCGGCCCGCCGCTCGTCTCGGTCGAGGCGGCGCAAGCCAAGGCACTCGGCCTCGCCATCGGCGACCCCTTGACCATCAGCGTTCTCGGGCAAGAGGTCACCGCGCGTGTTGCGTCGTTCCGCACCGTACAATGGGACACGATGGGGTTTAACTTCGTGCTGGTGTTTTCGCCCGGCACCTTTGCCGAATTCCCGCATAATCTGTCGGCAACGGTCAACATGCCGCCCGCGCAGACTGGTGCCGCCATGCGCGCGCTCGTGCCGCGTTTCCCGTCGGTGTCGGTGATCGAAGTCGGTGGCGTGCTCAAACAAATCCAGGATGTCGTGCGCCAATTGTCCACAGCGATTGCTGCGGCGGCGAGCGTGGCGATCCTCGCGGGGATCGCCGTCCTGATCGGGGCAATCACGGCGGCGCGTGAAATGCGGACCTATGACGCGGTCATGCTCAAGGTGCTGGGGGCGACCCGCGCGCAGATATTGGGTGCACAGGCGATCGAATATGTCTTGCTCAGCCTGATCGTCGCGGGTGTCGCGCTGGCGCTCGGACTGGGGGCGGCCTGGTATGTCGTCGTACAGCTTTTCCAGTTCGTGTGGCTGCCCGATGTCACTGCCGTATTGGCGACCTTGAGCGCGGGCGTCGGCCTTACGCTGCTTATCGGTTTGCTCGGCAGCCTGCCGATCCTCGCCGCACGTCCCGCACAAGCATTGCGCGCGCTTTAGCGCTCAAGCCTTGTAAAGCGCGTCCAGCCGCTCGCCGTACACTTCACGGATTTTGTGCCGCCGGATTTTCATCGACGGGGTCAGCATCTCGTTGTCGACGGTGAAGGCGTCGGCGGTAAGCACGACGCGGCGGACTTTCTCGGTCACCGACAATTCGGCATTGACCCGGTCGACTGCCGCCATGATCGCGCGCTGGACCGCCGGGTCACCGCATAACGCTTCGCAATCGGGCTTTTCGTCGTTCTTGACGCACCAGTCCTGCAGCCATTCGGGATCGGGGACGACCAGCCCGACGAGATGCGGGCGCTTGTCGCCGACGACCATCGCCTGAATGATCTCGGGCTGAAGCGTCAGCATTCCCTCGACCTTTTGCGGGGACACATTGTCGCCCTTGTCATTGACGATCAGGTCCTTCTTGCGGTCGGTAATCACGATGCGCCCCGCGTCGTCGATATGCCCGACATCGCCAGTGTGCAGCCAGCCATCGATCAGGACGCGCGCGGTCTCCGCCTCGTTGTTCCAGTAACCGTGCATGACGAGTTCGCCGCGCACGAGGATTTCGCCATCCCCGGCAATGCGGACTTCGGTGTCCTTCATCGGCGGGCCGACGGTGTCCATCTTAAGACCGACACGCGGCCGGTTGCAGCTGATGACAGGGCCGGATTCGGTCTGGCCATAGCCCTGCAACAGGGTCAACCCGAGCGCGTGGAAGAACACACCGATTTCGGGATTGAGCGGTGCGCCGCCAGACACCAGTGCCTTGATCCGCCCGCCGAACTTGGCCTGAACCTTGGGCCGCAGGGTTTTCTTGATGAAGAAATCGACGGGCTTATCCCAGATCGGAATCCCCTTGCCGAGATCCTTGGCCCCGAGCGATAGCGCGCGGCGCAGCAATTTGGGCGCAAGGCCGCCCTGTTTCTCGATATTCTTGACGATCCGTGTCCGCAGGACTTCGAACAGGCGCGGCACCACGACCATCAGCGTCGGACGCACTTCTTCGATGTTCGCGGCGAGCTTTTCCAACCCTTCCGAATAATAGATTTGCCCGCCCAAACCGATCGGCAGGAACTGCCCGCCCGAATGTTCATAGGCATGGCTCAGCGGCAGGAATGAAAGGAAGACCTCGTCGTCCCAGCCATAATCGTTCGAGACGATGTCGATACAGCCCGCGACATTGTGAAGGATCGCACCGTGATGCTGGCGCACGCCGCGCGGGGAACCGCCGGTGCCGCTGGTGTAGATCAGGCAGGCGAGGTCGCTGCGCTGGAAGTCGGCAGCAGCGGTGGCGGCGGCGACATCGGGCATCTCGCCTGCGATCAGTGCATTCCAGTCGTGCAGCACGATATCGCCCGATTGGCCGATCCGCACATCCTCGATCCCGATCACTGTCTTGCAATGGGTCGAACGCAGCACGGCGGGCATCAGCGCGCGCGCGAGTTTCGCGGTCGAGACAATGGCTGCCCGTGCGCCACTGTCGCCCAATATATGCGCGTGGTCGCGTTCGGTATTGGTGACATAGGTCGGTACCGTCACACAGCCCGCCGCCATGATCGCCAGATCGGCGATGCACCATTCGGGGCGGTTCTCGCTGACCAGCATGACCCGGTCGCCGCGCTTCAGACCCATGGCTTTCAGCGCGGCAGCCAGACTCGCCACCTCGCGCGCAGTCTGCGCCCAGCTGCGCGATTGCCAGCCATTCCCGGCCTTATGCCACAGAAACGGTGCCTCGCCGTTCTCCGCCGCGCGCGTGAAGAACATCGTCACAAGGTTAGGGAATGTCTCGAAAATCCGCATGTCTCTCCTTATCGCCGCGCGCTTTTCGCGTCTCGGCCCTTATTCGCTCAGCGCTTCGCCTTTGCCGCGCGGGTCGGCGGCACCGACCCAGCCGGTCGGGGTGCGCTCGACCGCGTTGAGCTTCGACGGCAGATCTGCGGTTACCACGGTCCGTCCCAGTGCCGCGAGTGCATTCGACATGGCGGCAAGCTTGGTTCCCTGTTCGACCAGAATTGCATCGCCGCCGAAATAGATATTGGGCAGACCGAGCGCCTCACGCGCTGGCAAATCCCAGTCGAGCCTGCCGACCAGCGCCTTCATCACGTGCATGATGATGCGCTTGCCGCCCGCCGAACCCACCGCGAACACCGGCTTGCCGTCGGGGCCATAGACAATGGTCGGCGACATCGACGACAGGGGCCGCTTGCCGGGTGCGACCGCGTTCGCCACCGGTGCGCCGTCCTTGACCGGCGCAAAGGTAAAGTCGGTCAGTTCGTTGTTGAGCGCCATCCCCTCGGCCATCAGCTGGCTGCCGAACGGACCCTCGATCGTCGAAGTCATGCTGGCGACATTGCCGCTGCCATCGACGGCGACGAAATGGGTGGTGCCCGCGACTTCGGACGAAATCGCGGCAGTGCGCGGCTCGGCCCCGGGTGGCGTTCCCGCCTCATATTTCGCCAGCGAGGTTTTTTCCGAAATCAGCGCCGAGCGCGATTTGACATAGGCCGGATCGAGCAACCCGGCGACCGGCACTTTCACAAAGCCGGGATCGCCCAGATATTTCTCGCGGTCGGCATAGGCGAGGCCCATGGCCTCGGCGATGACATGCCAGCTCGTCGCGCTGTCCGGACCCATCGCCTTCATGTCGAAGCGTTCGATCATCCCGAGCATCTGGAGCACGGTCGTCGCCCCCGATGACGGCGGCCCCATGCCGCAGACTTTATACTGGCGATACGGGCGGCAGACAGCGGCGCGGTCGACGGTCTTGTAGGCGGCGAGATCGGCTGCGGTCAGTTGCGTCGGGCTGCGTGCCGAATCGGCCACAGCGGCGGTAATCGCGCGGCCGGTCTGTCCGGTGTAGAATGCCCGCGCGCCGCCCTTGGCAATGCGGCGCAGCATTGCACCGAGCGCGGGGTTTTTGACCGTCTCACCGGCCGATTTAGGCCGGTCGCCGTTCCAGTAGATCGCGCGCGCCGCCGGAAAATCCTTCCACAACGGTGCGACCGCGCGGAGCAGTCCGGCGGTCGGGCCGCTGACGGTATAGCCTTCTTCGGCCAGCTTGATCGCAGGCTGGAAAATCTTGCCCCAGCCGATCTTGCCCCAGCGGGCGTGGACGCGCTCCATCAGACGAATGTTGCCGGGGACACCGACCGATTTGCCACCGGGAAAGGCTTGCAGGAACCCGAGCGGCTTGCCCTCGGCGTTCAGGAACATGTCGGGCTTCGCGCTGGCCGGTGCCTTTTCACGGCCGTCGACCGTCCCGATGCGCCCGGTTTTCGCGTCGTGATAGAGGATGAACCCGCCGCCGCCGATGCCCGAGGATTGCGGCTCGACCACGGTCAGCGCCAGCATCATCGCCATGGCGGCGTCGGCGGCACTGCCGCCTGCGCGCAGAATTTCCTGTCCGGCTTCTGCGGCACGCGGGTCGGCAGCGGAGACGACACCTCCCTCGGCAAGGGCAGGCTGGGCAACGGCGAGCGCGGCAAGCGCAATGAGTTTGCGGATCATGCGTGCAGTCTAGGGCGCGATACTAAACCGCGTCTACCCCTACGGCTTCGGCGACGCTGGCAAAACCGTCATGGCGGAGCTGGCGCGCCAGCCCGTCGGCGATGTCGCGGACGAGGCCCGGGCCACGGTAGACCAAGGCCGAATAGAGCTGGACCAGCGCCGCGCCGCTGCGGATGCGGGCATAGGCTTCCTCGGCGCAGTCGATGCCACCGACCCCGATTAGCGGGATCGAGGCACCGCTCGCCCGCCGGAAATCGCGCAACCGTTCATAAGCGTGACCGCGCAATGGCTTGCCCGATAGTCCGCCCGCCTCCGCCTTGTGCGGCGAGCGCAGATTTTCGAAGCGCATGACCGTTGTGTTGGAGATCACCAGCGCATCGACACGGCCCGATGCCGCCTTGACGATCCCGTCAATGTCGACGGGCGTCAGATCGGGTGCCACTTTCAGGAACAAGGGCGGCCCACCCGCCACGCGCACGTCTTTGATCGCCGTCAGCAATTCGGTCAGCGGTCCCAGATCCTGCAAGCCGCGCAGCCCCGGCGTGTTCGGCGAAGAGATGTTCACGGTCAGATAGTCGGCGACCTCCGCCATCGCCTGCACCCCCGTCACATAATCGGCGATGCGGTCGGTTGCGTTCTTGTTCGCCCCGATATTGATGCCGACAACCCCGCGCCGCTTTCGCCGCGCCAACCGTGCCCGCGCCGCAGCTTGCCCGTCATTGTTGAACCCCATCCGGTTGATGACGGCTTCATCCTCGACCAGCCGGAACAGGCGCGGGCGCGGGTTCCCCGCTTGCGGCTGTGGCGTCAGTGTCCCAACCTCGACAAAGCCGAACCCCAGCCCCAGCATCGCGTCGGGCACTTCGGCATCCTTGTCGAAACCGGCGGCAAGCCCCACCGGCGACGGGAAGTCGAGGCCTGCAACGCGCGTCGCCAGCACGGGGTCGTGCCGCGCAGTCCGCCACGGCACTGCTTTAAGCGCGGCGAGCGTCAAGCCGTGCGCGCGCTCGGGATCGAGACGGAACAGCGCAGGGCGGGCAAGATCGAACAGCGACATAAGTCCGGTGCGCTATCCGCCCGCACCAGAATCGTCAAAATTCCCCGGATTCGTCCAAATTTGTAAGCGTTATGAATATCGATTGCATGTCGATTCCATCCAATACGAC
The DNA here is from genome assembly GCA_031408195.1 of Sphingomonadales bacterium. Taxonomy (GTDB): domain Bacteria; phylum Pseudomonadota; class Alphaproteobacteria; order Sphingomonadales; family Sphingomonadaceae; genus Sphingomonas_O. The sequence goes on from JANNVL010000067.1 coordinate 27,665, forward strand.
TCGCAGGCGTTACGATTAGACACATTTTGCGACCCGAAGGGCTTCGCGGGGCTTTGCCCTTGCGGAAACCTTTTCCCTGGCGGCTCGGAAAGGCAACTTTCCGGGCCGCTTTCTTTTATTGCCGTAGCGTCATATCGTGCCCCAAACAAAGCAAGAATCGGGCGCGATATGGCAGACTCAGGGGCACCGGCCACCGCGCCGACGGGAGCGATCACGCTAGATTACGCCGCACCGCCGGAAGATCTTCGGGCGCATTTGTCGGTCTTTTACGAATTCCGTGCCGACGTGCCGGTGTTCGAAGATACCGACAAGGCCGACCTCGCCCAGTTCCGCGTCACGCTTGCGGGCGAGGGCGAATACCGATTCGCCGACGGCCATGTCCAGCGCGTGCCCAAAATCCAGATCGTCGGGCCGACCACCGGCCCAACGCATATCTCGATGCGGGGGCCGGTGCACAGCATCGGTGTCGGTTTGCTCCCGGCGGGCTGGGGGACGTTGCTCGATTTCGAGGCGTCGCTGCTGGTCAACCGCTGCGTCGATGCCACCGAATTGTTCGGCGACGATGTGCGCGGCGCGCCCGAGGCGCTGGCGGCATGCGCGACATTCGACGAGCGGGTGATGTTGGGCAGCGCACTCGCGCGCAAACTGATCGCGCGCGGGCGGTCGGCGGCGTTCGATTTCACCCGCGTCGTCGACGACTGGCTCGCCTCGCCGCATCCGGAGGTCGATGCGCTGGTCCGCGCGACCGGCCTGTCGCGCCGTCAAGTCGAGCGGCGCTGCAACGCCTATTACGGATCGCCGCCGAAGATGCTTGCCCGCAAATACCGCGCGCTCAAGGCCACCATCGCCATCGCGCGCGGCCAGTCGAACGCCGATGCACTGTCCGACGGCGGCTTTTACGACCAGTCGCATTTCATTCGCGAGATCAAGGCGTTCACCGGCGTCACCCCGACGCGCATCCACGACGATCTGCCGACCTTGGCGACGCTGACGCTCAAGCGCACCGAATTCACCGAGCTCGGGCCGCTGGTAACCGACGTCTGAACAAAGGCCGTTCGTAATGCGTGACTTTTCAATCGGAGCGATTATATCCGATTGAACATGCGACTCACTGCCCAAGCCGATTACGCCGTCGTGATGATGAGCGCCGCCGCCCGCCACCGCTGCGGGACGCGGCTGTCGGCGACGCAATTGAGCGAGGAGACGGGTGTGCCACTGCCGACCGCGCAGAAACTGATGCAGCGGCTGGCGGGGGCGGGCCTCTTGTCATCGCTGCGCGGTACCGGCGGCGGTTTTCGCCTGACGCGCCCTGCCGCTGCGATCAATCTCGCCGACATTATCGAAGCGATCGAAGGACCAATTGCGATGACTGCCTGCGTCGAGTCCGGTCGTCACGATTGCGGGCTGGAGGGGTCGTGCCAGACCAAGCCGCATTGGGGTGCCATAAACGGCGCCGTGCGCGGCGCGCTCGCGGCGGTTCCCCTGACCCAACTGGCGGAGGTGGCCGCATGATCGCCGATCTGCGCGCAGCGCAATCACCTTCTTTCCCTCGTGGCTTCGTGGCTTCGTGCGAATTCACACCGTCGGAGCTACGACGCCTTGGGCGACTGAGCGAATTCGCACGAAGGCGCGAAGGCACGAAGAGTTCGTTGCGCTGCGCGGCGGGGGCGCTCTGATGGCCACGAAGAACGCCGAAGCGATTGCCGCTGCCGACAGCGTTGCCGATTACGAGCACGGCTGGTCGTCGGACATCGAAACCGACTTCGCGCCCAAGGGGCTGACCGAGGACACCGTCCGCTTTATCTCCGCCAAGAAAAACGAGCCACAGTGGATGCTCGACTGGCGGCTGAAGGCGTTCCGGATGTGGCTGACGATGACGCCGCCCGACTGGGCCAAGCTCGACGTGCCGCCCATCGATTATCAGGACGCGTATTACTACGCCGCGCCGAAACCCAAGCCGAAGCTCGGCAGCCTCGACGAGGTCGATCCCGAAATCCTGCGCGTCTACGAAAAGCTCGGCATCCCGATTGCCGAGCAGGAAGTGCTCGCAGGGGTTGAAGGCGCGCGCAAGGTCGCGGTTGATGCGGTGTTCGACAGCGTCAGCGTCGCCACCACCTTCCGCGCCGAACTCGAACGCGCGGGCGTCATCTTCCGCTCGATCTCCGAGGCGATCCGCGAATATCCCGAGCTGGTGAAGAAGTGGCTCGGCAAGATCGTGCCGATGCACGACAATTATTTCGCCACGCTCAACTGCGCGGTCTTTTCCGACGGGACGTTCGTCTACATCCCCGAAGGCGTGCGCTGCCCGATGGAGTTGAGCACCTATTTCCGCATCAATGCCGAAAACACCGGCCAGTTCGAACGCACGCTGATCGTCGCAGACAAGGGCAGCTACGTCAGCTACCTCGAAGGTTGCACCGCGCCGATGCGCGACGAGAACCAGCTCCACGCCGCGGTTGTCGAACTGGTCGCGCTCGACGATGCCGAGATCAAGTACAGCACCGTGCAGAACTGGTACCCCGGCGACGCCGAGGGCAAGGGTGGCATCTATAATTTCGTGACCAAGCGCGCGCTCTGCCAGGGGCGGAACTCGAAAGTCAGCTGGACGCAGGTCGAAACCGGCAGCGCGGTGACGTGGAAATACCCGTCATGCGTCCTGTCGGGCGAAAACAGCGTCGGCGAGTTTTATTCGGTCGCGGTCACGAACAATTACCAGCAGGCCGACACCGGCACGAAGATGATCCATCTGGGCCGCAACACCCGTTCGACCATCGTGTCGAAGGGGATCAGCGCCGGGCACAGCAACAACACCTACCGCGGGTTGGTGCGCGTCGGGCCGACGGCGGAGAATGTCCGCAATTTCACCCAGTGCGATTCGCTGTTGCTGGGGTCGCTCAGCGGCGCGCACACCGTCCCCTATATCGAAGTCCGCAACCCGACCGCGCAGATCGAACACGAAGCGACGACGAGCAAGATCAGCGATGACCAGCTGTTCTACGCGATGCAGCGCGGGCTTTCCGCCGAAGAGGGCGTGGCGCTGATCGTCAACGGATTTGCCAAGGAAGTGCTGCAGCAACTGCCGATGGAATTCGCGGTCGAGGCGCAGAAGCTTTTGGGGATTTCGCTTGAGGGGAGTGTGGGGTGATGTGGGGGCTGCCAAAAGCAATTTGGGAATTCTGGACAGGTCTGACCCACGGTGGCCGATCAGCTATTGTTTTAGCAATCGCTGTGGCCGCATATTTTGTAGGAAGTGGCCAATCGCACGAAGGTGCAAGTACGCCGATAGCTGCTAGTGAAGCAGCGCCGTCAGCGGCTGACATGGCTGCAATGGAAATCGTCGATCCCGTTCCGGAGCCTAGCGTTCGCAAAGCGCCAGAAACCGCTCCGCCGTCAGCAGTCGTTGATGGCGTTAAATACAACGGCCAACAGCAGATTGATGCTTTAACGCAAGCCGCGAGGGACGCTGGGATGGACGAAGCGACGGCTCGGCGAACGGGTAGAGAGGCTGCTGTCATTTGTAACGGTAATCCGGATTGTCTGCGCTAATGCTCCAAATCAATAGTCTCCACGCCAGCGTCGGCGACAAGCCGATCCTCAAGGGGCTGACCCTCCGCGTCAACGCGGGCGAGATCCATGCGATTATGGGGCCCAACGGCGCGGGGAAATCGACGCTGGGCTATGTGCTGGCCGGGCGGCCGGGGTATGAGGTGACCGAGGGGTCGGTGACCTTCAACGGGCAGGACGTGCTCGCGCTCGCCCCGCACGAACGCGCCGCTGTCGGCCTGTTCCTCGGCTTCCAATACCCCGTCGAAATCCCCGGCGTGTCGAACGTCCAGTTCCTACGCGAAGCACTCAACGCGCAGCGCAAGCAGCGCGGCGAGGCGCCGCTCTCTGGCGCCGAATTCCTCAAGATTGCGCGCGCGCAGGCCGCCTCGCTCGGCATGGACATGGACATGCTCAAGCGGCCGGTGAACGTCGGCTTTTCGGGCGGCGAGAAGAAGCGCAACGAGATGGTGCAGATGGGCATCATCGACCCGGCGCTCGCGATCCTCGACGAGACCGACAGCGGCCTCGACATCGATGCGCTGCGCGTGGTCGGCGACGGCATCAACCGGATCATGCGGAAACCCGACAAAGCCGTGCTGCTGATCACCCACTACCAGCGCCTGCTCGACTATGTCCGCCCCGACTTCGTCCACGTCCTGAGCGACGGCAAAATCACCCGCACCGGCGGCCCCGAACTCGCGCTCGAACTGGAGCGCGAGGGGTACGGGCAACTGGCGGCATGACCAGCGCCGCAGGCCATTCTCCCTTGCTTTGGTGCTTTGGTGGGTTGGGTGTTACGGGGTGGGTGTCCCAAAGCACCCAAAAACCCAAAGGGGGGGG
>JANNVL010000068.1:0-5564 GCA_031408195.1 Sphingomonadales bacterium
CGTGCGCGGCGGGTACGAGTTCGCGGGAAAACGCTTCGAACTCACGCGCGGCGTGATCCGCTTTCAGGGCGCTTTCCCGCCCGATCCGGTGCTCGATATCGTGGCGATCTCGAACATCCAGTCGCTCAACTCGACCGTTTCAGTCACCGGCACCGGCCAGAAACCGGTCATCGCCTTCACCAGCGTCCCTGCATTGCCGCAGGACGAATTGCTGTCGCGGCTGCTGTTCGGCACCTCGATCACCAACCTGTCCGCGCCCGAGGCATTGCAGCTGGCCTCGGCAGTGGCGTCCTTGCGCGGCGGCACTGGCCTCGACCCGATCAATGCCGTCCGCAAAGCCATCGGTCTCGACCGGCTGCGCTTTGTCGCCGCCGATGCCAGCGTCGGCAACAAGACGGCGCTCGCCGTCGGCAAATACATCACGCGGCGCACCTATGTGGAGCTGATCACCGACGGTCAGGGCTATTCGGCGACGCGCGTCGAATTCGCGATCACGCGCTGGCTGTCGCTGCTATCGACGATCTCGACCGTCGGGCGACAAAGCGCGGCGGTGCGTGTTTCGAAGGATTATTGATGTAGTGTCACAACCCGCTGACCACGCGTTCATGCCGTCGAAGATGCGAACCCTGCGGCGCGTCCCGCGTCAGGTGGCAGCGGGCTTCTTCGTGCTTGCCACGATGGTCGTCGCTAGTTTTGTACTGACGCTGTTTCTCGCAAGGCAAACCACGACCGCCTCCGCAATTTCCGACTATCGGCGTGCTGTCACGGATGTCCTGAATTCCGCGCGCGATGCCGAGACCAGCCAGCGCGGCTATCTCATTACAGGCGACCCCGCCTATCTCGAACCGTATCGCAATGCCGTTCACGGGGTCGGCGGTGCTGTCGATGTGATGGAACGGCAACTGGACGACCGCAGTCGGGGTGTGGGCCGGGAACTGCGCCCGCTGATCGCCGCCAAGCTCGCCGAACTCGAGGAAACAGTCCAGCTCCGTCAGGCAGGCGATCAACAGCGCGCCGTCGATCTGGTGCGTTTGGGACGCGGCAAGATAATCATGGACCGGATGCGTGTAATCGCAGAACGCGAACGCACTTGGACCATCGCCGAGGTCAAGCGGCAAGTCGCGCAGTCGCGCACGGCGCTGACCGCACTGGTCGGGGGTCTTGCGGCTGGGGCGCTTGCTGTCATTCTGATGTCGCTGCTCTGGCTACGCGATGAACGGCGTCAGTTCGCCTTGCTCGATGCGGCGCGGACCAAAGCCGAAGCAGCTTTGGAGGGGTTGAAGTCCGAGAATGCGAGTCGCGAGGCTGCAGAAGCGCAATTGCGCCAGCTCCAGAAAATGGAGACGCTCGGCGCGCTGACCGGCGGTATCGCGCACGACTTCAACAATATGCTGGCGGTCGTCCTCGGCGGCATAGAGCTTGCCAAGCGGCGGCTGCGGAGCGATCCGGACAAGGCCGACCAACTGCTCGACAATGCTCGCGAAGGGGCGACACGCGCCGCGACCCTGACCGCGCGGCTGCTGGCATTCGCTCGCAACCAGCCGCTCGCGCCGACCCCGCTCGACGTCAACAAACTGGTCGGCGGCATGTGCGACATGCTCCACCGGACCTTGGGCGAAGTGGTGCAGGTCGATTGCGTCTATGGTGCGGGGCTGTGGCGTTGCTACGCCGATCCAGGCGAGGTCGAGAATGCGATCCTCAACCTTGCAATCAATGCGCGCGATGCGATGCCTCAAGGTGGCAAGCTGACAGTCGAAAGCGCCAACGCCCATATCGACGATGCCTATGCGCGCGCACGACCGGAAGTTACCGCCGGGCAATATGTGATGATCTGCGTGACCGATACCGGCACCGGCATGACGCCCGACACCATCGAGCGCGCCTTCGACCCGTTCTTTACGACCAAGGCGGTCGGCAAGGGAACCGGCCTCGGCCTCAGCCAGGTCTTCGGCTTCGTCAAGCAAACCGGCGGACATGTCGCTATCTATTCTGAAGTCGGCGAGGGGACGACGGTCAAGCTCTATTTGCCGCGCTTCATCGGGGCCGATGCGGTCGAAACATTTGCCGCCGCCGCCGATGCCCTGCCCGTCGGAGTGGTAAACGAAGTCATCCTCGTGGTCGAGGACGAGCAGCGCGTCCGCCACTATGCCGTCGATGCCCTGCGCGAACTGGGCTATACCGCGATCAGCGCCGAGTCCCCCGCCGAGGCGCTGCGCGCACTCGACGAACAGCCCGAAATCACTTTGCTCTTTACCGATATCGTCATGCCGGAAATGACCGGGCGGCAATTGGCGGACGCAGCGGTCGTCAAGCGACCTGACCTCAAAATCCTGTTCACCACCGGCTACACCCGCAATGCGGTGGTCCATAATGGCATGATCGATGTCGGCGTGGCGTTTCTGTCGAAACCTTACGGCATGGGCGACTTGGCACGCAAAATCCGCGACGTGCTTGATGGCGGTGGGGTCAACCGAGTGGTGTGAAGCGAGGCTAAAATATCTTCGCCGCCAATATCCACACGAAAGTCAGCCCGATCACCGCCCCGCCTGTCAGCGTATAGGCCGTCGCACGCTTGAGCAGCGCGGCCTGGGCGTCTACCGATAAGCAGAATGCCGCGAACAGGCGGCGCGTAATGGCTTGCGGGTCGTCCTCGATCCCCTCGTCCGAAAACTCCTCGCCGATGGTGATCGCGCGCACGGTAATCGCTGCGGAAACGGCCACCAACAGGATGCCAATCACCGTGACAATCGTCTCAAGCGGCTGCGTCGGCGCGTCGAGGCTGAGCGGCGCGCCGGGCGACGCCGCAATCGGGTTGATGCCGGTGTTGATAAGCAGTGCGTCGAACGCAAGCAGCGCGCCGAGCCGGATCGACAGATCGAGATCCTTGTGCCGCAACAGGTCGAGGTCGATCTTGAAGTCTTCGCTCACCCCGTCGCGGTGGGTGATCTGGAACGCGCGCAGCAACGCGCGTGTCGACATCGGTCTGCCCTTAATCCCCAGCCTCGGCACTTTGCCCCCGTCCCGCGTTACGACTCTACGCTGGGATAGTTGGCGGCTTTCAGCGCGCTTGCAAGGTGCGCGGCGTTCGACGCGGTCATTGCCGCCGTTTCGAGTACCTTGTCGGGCGTCGTCGGCAAATCCTTGAAGTCGGTCTTGTGCATCGCTTCGCCGACCCAATAGCAAGCAGCGCTTGCGGGGATCGTCCAGCCGGTATCGTTCAGCGACTGGAACATCTGCGCGCTGGCGATATGCGCGCCGTCCTCGTTGCCGACAATCGCCGCCACCGCGACCTTCCCGGTGCTCGGCATCCTTCCTTTGTCGTCGGTTTCGGACAGGAACGCATCCATCCGTTCGAGCACGACCTTGGCGACGCTGCCCATCTGGCCCATCCAGATCGGTGTGCCGAGAATGAGGATGTCGGCGGCGAGGATTTTTGCGCGGATCGCAGGCCAGCCGTCACCGCCGCCCTCGTCGCTGGTCACGCCGAATTTCACGCCGTGTGCCGCGACGCGGATCGTTTCGGTGAGCGTAACGTCATGTTCGGCGAACGCATCGGCGAGCACGGCAATCATGGCGTCGGTCGAACTGTCGCCCTCGGCCTTCAGGGTACAGTTGAGCGCGATGGCAGTGAGCGGCATGGGGGCGTCCTTTCGTGGTGGGTCACCACCAGACGCCCCATGGCCCGCGATGTTCCGTCAGGCCGCGACCGGCGCACCGATCACCGATTTCACTTCCATGAATTCGCGCAAGCCATAGACGCCGTTTTCACGCCCGTTGCCCGACTGCTTATACCCGCCGAACGGCGCGCCCGCATCCGGACCCCAGCTGTTGATCGTCACGATCCCGGCGCGCATTTTCGGCGCAAGCAGTGCCGCCTTGGCCGGGTCGCCCGAAATGGTCATCGACAGGCCGAACGGCGTGTCGTTGGCGACGCGCACCGCCTCGTCCTCATCGGCGTAGGTCATCAGCGTGGCGACGGGGCCGAACACCTCCTCCTGCGCGATCCGCATGTCGGGGGTAACGCCGCTGAACAATGTTGGGCGCACATAATAGCCGCGGTTGAGATCGGCGGGGCGACCGGTGCCGCCGGTTTCCAAGGTCGCGCCCTCGTCGATGGCCGACTGGATCAGCCCCTGGATCTTGTCGAACTGCGTCTTGTTGACGACCGGCCCGATGTGCGGCCCTTCGGTCATCGGATCGCCGACGGGAACCGCTTCGAGATAAGCCTTCACGAAGCCGACCGCTTCGGCTTCGCGGTCCTTGTGCACGAGGATGCGCGTCGGCGCGATGCAGCTTTGCCCCGAATTGGCAACGATGCCCTGTACCGTTGGCGGCAGATGCACCGCGAAATCGGCGTCGGGCAGCACGACGTTCGCGGCCTTGCCGCCCAATTCGGTGTGGACGCGCTTGACCGTGTCGGCAGCGGCCTTGGCAATCAAAATACCCGCGCGGGTCGATCCGGTGAAGCTGACCATGTCGATATCGGGATGCGACGAAATCGCGTTGCCGGTCAGCGGTCCATTGCCCTGGACCAGGTTGAACACGCCCGCCGGAACGCCCGCCGCGTGCATGATTTCGGCCAGAATGGCCGCGTTGCCGGGGCATTCCTCGCTGGGCTTCAACACCATCGTATTGCCCGCCGCCAGACACGGCGCGACCTTCAGCGCGATCTGGTTGAGTGGCCAGTTCCACGGCGTGATCATACCGACGACACCGATGGGTTCATGGACGACATGGACAGTGCCGATGATTTCCTCGAACTTGAAATCTTCGAGCGCCTTGGCGGCGATACGGAAATGCGCCATCCCCGACATGGCCTGTGCGGTCGAGGCAAAGCTGACTGGCGCGCCCATTTCCATCGCCATCGAGCGACCCAGATCGGCGAAGCGTTTCTTGTATTCATCGACCACCCGCCCGATCAGGGCGAGGCGATCCGCAACGCTGATCTGCGAGAAAGTTTCGAAAGCGCGGCGCGCGGCGGCGACAGCGGCATCGACATCGGCTTCGGTGCCGATGGTGATTTCGGTGCACGCTTCTTCGGTCGAAGGCGAGATCACTTCGTGCCGCGCGCCGCCGATGGTATCGACCCATAGGCCATCGATGTAATGCTTCAGATAGCTGTCCATAGCGACTCTCCTCGACTGCGTTTCATTTGGCGACGCTTTCGCCCGAAGCATTGAGACTGGCAAGGGCGTTGCGTCCGCCCGCCGATAATGGCAGGGCGGATGCGGCGCGCGGGTGTAGCTCAATGGTAGAGCAGAAGCCTTCCAAGCTTACGACGAGGGTTCGATTCCCTTCACCCGCTCCAGATATTCAGATCTGAATAGTCTATTGATATAAAAAGGTAAAATCTCGTGTTTTTTGCCTGTGTAGGATATTTGTAGGAACAATTCGGGTTTCTTGATTTACACGGCGTAGCAGGGCTGATTTGGCGCTGCATAGGATGGACTGCCTGATCGGCTCGCGCCACTCACCATTGAGCTTGGCGACAAGACGCGTGGTGGCAATTTATTCCGGCGGCATGGGAGGTGGGCGTGTGGTCGCAGAATCGGGCTTGACTCAAT
>JANNVL010000069.1:0-16422 GCA_031408195.1 Sphingomonadales bacterium
TTTGCCCTGGATAGCCGCCCCAAGTCGAGCGGTTGCGGCGGATGTTGAGCTGGCGTCCCTGAACCGACACGCTGGTGGCCTCGATAGCGGCCTGTGACCCAATGATGCGCGCGGACGCCGCCGCACCGCTGCGAACCTCGACGATGAACCCGCCATCGACGCGCAACCTGTCGAAATCGGTCGTCGATACAGTGCGTTCGGCAGCAAATGTGGGCACTGCCAAGGCAAGTGCTGCGAGCAATGATAGTCTCATTGCGGCAGCATGGGCGCTGCGTGCGCGGCGGGCAAGCTCAGCCGGTGCAGCGCGCCTCGCCCGATCCCTTTTTGCTGATCGCGCATTGCCTAGTGCCCTTTACCGTGGCGTTACCCGATCCGCTGACCGCGATTGTGGCCGATTGGCGCGCGAACGCCGTGACGTCGCCCGAACCGGTGACGGCGATGCTAACTGTGTCGGCGATTAAGTCCTTGACATCCAGATCGCCCGAACCGGTAACTTCGGCGCTCAGCGCGCGGGTTTCCCCGCGCGCGCTCAGATTACCCGAGCCGACAACGCGCAATTTCGTAGATGCTGCCCGTATGTCTGCGATGTCGAGATCGGCAGACCCCGAAACCCGGCCTTCAAACAGCGCGCCATCGGCGCGGTCGATGCTGACATCGCCGGATCCGCTAACGTCGGCGGCACGGATTGTCGGCATTGTCACCGTTACGACAACCGATCCGCCCGACCAGTTCATGCCGCTTGAAGATTTGCGCGCCACCGTCAAAACACTGCCGTCGGTCCGGATGTCGAGCCGGTCGAGTTGGTCGGCAGGACCGCGCACCATGACTGACGTGACCGGCCCGCGCACGATTTTCACGCTGTCCGAACCCGCAACGCGAACCGCATCGAACCCGGTCGCATTAAAACTGCGCGTGGTTGAACCCGTTGCGCTTCCGGCGGGCGAGCATGCCGCCATTACGATCAGCGGCATAACCGACAACAAAACACGCATATAACTCTCCACCGGCTGTATTATCAGTGCAATACAGCCGCTGACGAGATCACGCAAGCAGTGTTACGCTGCCTTGTTGTAGATAGCCGCCGACGCCCGCAGGATTTCGAGCAGCTTTTCGAGCGCCTTGGGCTCGTCTAGCTGTTCCATTGCGGCGAGTTCGCGCGCGAGGCGCGAGGCGGCGGCTTCGAAAATCTGGCGTTCGGAATAGCTCTGCTCGGGCTGGTCCTCGGCACGGAACAGGTCGCGGACGACTTCGGCAATCGACACTAGGTCGCCCGAATTGATCTTGGCCTCATATTCCTGGGCGCGGCGCGACCACATGGTGCGCTTGACCTTGGGCTTCCCCTTAAGCGTCGCCAGCGCCTCACGCATCGTCTTGTCCGACGACAATTTCCGCATACCAACGCTTTCGGCCTTGTTGGTAGGCACGCGCAGGGTCATCCGCTCTTTTTCGAAGCGCAGCACATAGAGTTCGAGCGCCATGCCGGCGATTTCCGATTTCTGGAGCTCGACGACGCGTCCGACGCCGTGCTTGGGGTAAACGACATAATCGCCGACGTCGAAAAGCAGCACAGGTACAGCGGCCATTTTTATCCTTCCGAATCGGACCATCGGGATGCAGGGCGGCTTCGCAGGCCGCAGCATTGCGGCACGGTCAAAACGGCGGTGCGGGGATGGTTCCGGTTGTGCGTTCCCACGCGGACACGGGAGCATGTCCGCCTGTTGGATAAGGCTTTTAACAGATTCGCAACAAAATTACCAGCTTTTGTCACATAGCAACCGTAGCGCAGGAATTGTCCCGTCGCGGATCAGTCGCCTTGGCCCGGCTCCGGCGAGAAATGCGCCTCGAATTTGCCTTCGACGCCCTTGAATTCATCGGCGTCGGCGGGGGCCGGACGGCTGCGGGTGATGTTGGGCCAGCTTGCGGAAAAATTCGTGTTGAGTTCGAGCCATTTTTCGAGACCGTTCTCGGTATCGGGCAAGATCGCCTCGGCCGGGCATTCGGGCTCGCACACGCCGCAGTCGATGCACTCGCTGGGGTTGATAACGAGCATGTTCTCGCCCTCGTAGAAACAGTCGACCGGGCACACTTCGACGCAGTCCATGTACTTGCACTTGATGCAGGCGTCGGTGACGACATAAGTCATTGGGTCGAGTGCTCCGGTTCGTAAGTGCGGGTCGCGTTAGTTTTCGTGCGGCGGCGCGTCAATCATGTCTGTGTAACAGGCGCGCGCCTCTGCGGGCGGGCCGCGCCGGACGGGGAGTGCCTCGATCCGCACGACGCGGATGTCGCCGCGATGCGTGGCGAAGCTCAGCACATTGCCGACATGCACCGGTGTCGCGGGCTTGGTAACAGGTCTTCCATCAATGCGGAGATGCCCGCTGGCTGCAAGAGATTGCGCGAAACTGCGCGAGGCCGACAGACGCGCAAACCACAGGAAGCGGTCGAGCCGCATTGTCGCGTCACCCAAGGCGTAGTGTCTCCAGCGCCGCAAAGGCATTGGGTTTGACCGCCTTGGCGATGCGCGGCGGCTTCGGTCGTGTTCCCCATGCCCATTGCCCGTCGCTGCCTTCGCGGAAACCCAGCGCGGTTAGAATCGCCGCGAAGGTCGCAGCGTCGATCCCGAACGAGGTCGCCAGCGCGGTGTCGGGGACGAACGCCTCGCGCGCCGTCCGCAAATCGTGGGTCGCACGTGCGATGCGTTCGACGAGGTCGAGGCGGACGAGGGTATCGCCGAATGCGCGATACCCGCGTGCCGCGTGCCCCGTTCCGGTCGTTGCGCCGGGCTTGAGTGTATCGGCGACCGGCGTCCCGGCGCGGACGGCATCGAGCGCATTCGCCCAGAACAGCGCGCCGGGTTTCAACAAGCGCGTGTCGTACACATCGAGGCTGCCGATGGTCAGGCCCGAGCGGGTCAGCGCTCGGCGAAGCTCGCTGCCGAGGCCGCCGAGTGCACTGTCGATCTCGGCCCGAGTCACAATACCGCCGCCCGCAATCAGCGGCGCGAGGATGGCGCGGGTCGGCGCGGGCGTCTTCGGCGAGGCGCGCGCCGCCTCCATATCGCGCAGCGGGCCGAGATAACGGGCGAGTTGCGCGTCGAGCCACGCCGCCAGCCGCGCCGCGACCTTGGTCCGGTCTCCCGCATCGAGCGCGTCGAGCGCGCGGTCGAGGCGGATGTCGGGCGTTAGGGCGCGACCCTGCGCGAGCGTTGCGACAGAGGTATCTACCCAATGCAGCACAAGCGGACTGATCGACCCCTGGACCCGGAAGTCGCCATCGGGAGCCGCGACCAGTGCGGCCGCCCGTCGCGCACGTTCAGCAACAAGATAGCGTTCGGCGGCCGCGATCAATCGCTTGCGGTCGAGCCCGCGCGCTGCCGGATCGACGCTAAACGCAAAGCCGTCGAGCCGACCGATACTTTCGTTCTCGACGGCGACCACCCCATCATCGTCCACGACCACCGCGAGCAACCCGACATCGCCGCCGACTTGCCGCATCAACACCGACGTCCGCCGGTCGACAAAGCGTTCAGTCAGCCGCGCGTGAAGCGCATCGGACAGCCGTTCCTCGACTGCTTCAGTGCGCGCCGCCCAATGCGCGGGGTCGGCGAGCCAGTCCGAGCGGTGCGCGATATAGGCCCATGTCCGCACGCCCGCGATACGCCCGCCAAGCGTTTCGACATCGCCATCGGTGCGGTCGAGGCGCTGGAGTTCGTCAGCGAACCACGCCACGGGAACGTGCCCTGCGCCTTCGCTCAAATGCCGGAACAACCGCCCGACAAAGCGCGCGTGATGATCCGCTCCGACCTTGCGGAAATCGGGGACACCGCAGGCCGCCCATAGCCGTGCGACCATCTGGCCCCGCGCCCGCCCGCGAATCTCGGGGTCTTCGGACAGGCGCTTGAGCACGGCCAAATCGATGGCCTGCGGCGCACTGCGGAGTTTTTCGTGATGCGGCGGCGTTTCCAGATTGTCGATCAGCGCATCGAGCGACGAAGTGTCCGGCGCACCCTCGCGCCAGTAGAGATGATCGAGCCTGGGAAAGCGATGTTCCTTGATGGCCTCGATTTCCTCGGGCCGGAACGCCGACGGCCCGACTTCGGACCCCAGCGACCCGAATGTCCCGTCGCGCTGGTGCCGCCCCGCGCGCCCCGCAATCTGCGCCATTTCGGCAACCGTCAGCCGCCGCAACCGATGGCCGTCGAACTTGGTCAGGCTGGCAAAGGCGACATGGCCGATGTCCATGTTCAGCCCCATACCAATGGCGTCGGTCGCGACGAGATAATCGACCTCGCCCGCCTGATACATGGCGACCTGCGCGTTGCGGGTGCGGGGACTGAGCGCGCCCATGACGACGGCTGCACCACCGCGCGTCCGGCGCAGCATTTCGGCAACCGCGTAGACCTCTTCGGCGCTGAAGGCGACGATGGCCGACCGTTTGGGTATGCGCGACAGTTTCTTCGCGCCCGCATAGCTCAACGTCGAAAAGCGCGGACGGCGGATGATTTCGACCTCGGGCACCAGCGCGCGGACGAGACCGCCGATGCTGGCCGAGCCGAGGATCATCGTCTCCTCGCGCCCTCGGACCCGAAGCAGCCGGTCGGTGAAGACATGGCCGCGTTCGGGATCGGCCCCTAGTTGCGCTTCGTCGAGCGCCGCGAACGCCACGTCACGATCCACCGGCATCGATTCCGCCGTGCACAACAGCCAGCGCGCACCGGGAGGCAGGATTTTCTCTTCACCAGTAAGCAGCCCGACATGCGCCGCACCCTTGATCGCCACCACCCGGTCGTAAACCTCGCGCGCCAGCAACCGCAGCGGAAACCCCATCATCCCGCTCGAATGCGCGCACATCCGCTCGATCGCGAGATAGGTCTTGCCGGTGTTGGTCGGGCCGAGGACAGCAGTCACGGCGGCGCGGGGCTGGGACATTGATCCTACATCGGGGTGCGGACGGCGCGGTGCAACAGTGCATTATGCGCGGCGCGTCTCGCCGCCCCTGCGCCCCGCCTTGCCGCAACTGCCCGCGCGTGCGGCACGAGTTAGTTTGACTTTAACCCTATCCCTCCACAGTGCTGCTTCCCGACGGTCGCAACCAAGACGACCGGGCGGGTTGCACTCTGACGCGGGCGGGCACGGGTTGTTTCAGGCGAGCGAGAACGGTTTCGGCGGCGGCGGGACGGCCATGCTGTCGCTCGACCGCGCGCTGCCCGATGTACGCTTGCCCTTCGGTCGTGCAGGCCTCCCCAAATCGCCCCCGCGTTTCAACATCGATGTGTTGCCCGATCTTGGCGTCGATGTCGGCAGCCGCCAATGGTGGCAGGGACTCGCCGCCTGTTTCGCCCTTTGCGCCACGACAATTGCGCTCGCTCCCGGCTTTCGCCCGATCACGGTCCCCGCTGCCGCCCCGCTGTCGCCCGCCGCATGGGAAGAAAGCCGCGCACAAAGCATCTCCCCGCTCGCTTGGGGCGGCGATAGCGGACGGCGGATGGCCGCAACCGATGCGGTCCAGCCGCTTGCCGACACCCCCGAACGGCCGCAGATCGATCTGACCGCGACCTTGGGCCAAGGCGATGGCCTGCGCCATGCGCTCGAACGCGCCGGGGTCGGCGGGGCCGAAGCAGGGCGTGTGGCAACGATGGTCAGTAATGTCGTCGATCCCGACGAGATTCCGGCCGGGACGGCGCTGGCGGTCACACTCGGGCGGCGTTTCAGCAAGAATGATGCCCGACCTCTCCAGACACTGGCGTTCCGTGCCCGTTTCGACATGCGGGTCAACTTCGTCCGCGTCGGTGACAGCCTGTCGATGCAGCGTATGCCGATTGCAGTCGATAGCACGCCTTTGCGGGTCGAGGGCCGCGTCGGCGACAGCCTTTATGCCTCGGCCCGCGCCGCCGGAGCCCCTGCTGCCGCCATCCAGACCTATATCCGTGCGCTTGCCCCGCAGGTCGCCATGCAAAACATCGGTGCCGACGACCGTTTCGACCTTATCGTCGAGCAGGACCGCGCCGCCACTGGCGAAGTCCGCCACGGCAACCTGCTTTTCGTCGGCCTAAATCGGGGCAACCGGGCGACGCGGATGATCCAGTGGGAAATCGGTGGCCGCAATGAATGGTATGAAGCGAGCGGCGTCGGCGAGCGTCGCGCCGGGTTCGTCATGCCCGTCGCCAACGCGCGCAAGACCAGCGGATTCGGTATGCGCTGGCATCCGCTGCTCAACTATTCGCGTTTTCATCAGGGCACCGATTACGGCGCGGGCTATGGCACATCGATCCGTGCAGTGACCGACGGGACAGTCAATTACGCGGGTTGGCACGGCGGGCACGGCAAAATGGTCAAACTGACCCACGCAGGTGGGCTGGGAACCGGCTACGCGCATATGAGCAGCATTGCGGTGGCTCCTGGAGCCCGGGTCTCACAGGGCCAAGTCATCGGTTATGTCGGATCGACGGGCCTCTCGACCGGTCCGCATCTCCATTTCGAAGTCTATCGCGGCGGCGTCGCAGTGAACCCGTCGAGCGTGAGCTTCGAATCGCGCTCGATGCTCGAAGGCGCGCAACTGGCAGCGTTCCGGGCGAAGCTGAACGGCATTGTGTCAATGCGGCCGCGAGGCGTGCAGGTCGCGGCGCGTTAGGTTTCAACAGGCGGCTCCGCCCGCCCCTTGAACCCCTGCGCGATCACATACCATTCACTCGAATCCTTGCGGCTCGCGGGCGGCTTGGCGTGTTTCACATGAGTGAAGTTGCGCTTGAGTTCGGCGACCAGCGCGCTGTCTGCCCCGCCCGCAAACACCTTCGCTACGAACGCGCCGCCAGGGCGCAACACCTGCACCGCAAATTCGGTTGCTGCCTCGACCAGCCCCATCGTCCGCAGCGCATCGGTCGGGGTATGGCCAGTGGTATTTGCCGCCATGTCCGACAGGACCAAGTCGGGCGCAGTGCCAAGCGCGTCGATCAGGAAATCGGGCGCGGCGTCGAGCATGAAATCCATCTGGAGAAGATCGACTCCTTCGATAGGGTCCACCGGCAGCAGGTCGATCCCGACGATCCGCGCCTTGGGTGCCTGTTTGCGGGCAACCTGCGCCCAGCCGCCAGGAGCGACGCCAAGATCGATGATGGCACGCGCCGATTTCAGCAGCGCGAACCGTTCGTCGAGCTCGATCAGCTTGTACGCTGACCGGCTGCGATACCCCTCGGCATGGGCGCGTTTGACATAAGGATCGTTGAGCTGGCGCGCGAGCCAACGGTTCGACTGCGCCGTGCGCCCGCGTGCGGTCTTGACGCGGGTGCTGCCGCCGGAACCGCCCCTGCTCATCGTGACGCTCCTGCCATGAGCGAACGGAGGATGCCTTCGCGGATACCGCGATCTGCGACACCCACGCGGGGTGCTGGCCACAAGTCGAGGATCGCCTCCAGTATTGCACAGCCCGCGACCACCAGATCGGCCCGCTCGGTGCCGATGCACGCCACTTTCGCGCGTTCGGCGAGCGACATCGCGGCAAGGTCGCGCCCGATCCGGCGCATATCGGCTACCGGGACATGCAAACCGTCGACTGCGCGCCGGTCGTAGCTCGGGAGTTCGAGGAACACGCTGGCAAGCGTCGTCACCGTCCCGCTGGTGCCGAGCAACCGCAACTCGCCCTCGGGCAAATCAAGTGCGCCCAGTGCCTCGGCAACGCGGCCCTTCATCCGCTCATAGGTCGCCACTCGGGCATCGCGGTCGCCGACGCCCTGTGGTTCGCTTTCCGCAAGTGAAACCACGCCCCAGGGGATGCTGATCCAGTCGGCAATCTGCGGCGGCCCGTCACCCGGCAACAGTTCGACCAGCTCGGTCGAGCCGCCGCCGATGTC
This sequence comes from Sphingomonadales bacterium, assembly GCA_031408195.1. Classification (GTDB taxonomy): domain Bacteria; phylum Pseudomonadota; class Alphaproteobacteria; order Sphingomonadales; family Sphingomonadaceae; genus Sphingomonas_O. The sequence continues at coordinate 7,847 of JANNVL010000069.1, forward strand.
GAAGATCAGCGCGGGACCGTCGCCCCGCTCAAGCAGCGCATGGCACCCCTGCACCGCCAGCCGCGCCTCTTCGCCCGGGTCGATGATGTCGAGCGCGATCCCGGTTTCGCGATACACCCGGTCGACAAATTCGCGCCCGTTCTCTGCCCGACGACACGCCTCGGTCGCCACTGCGCGTGACAGGTGCACGCCGCGCTTGACCAGTTTGTCGGCGCAGATCGACAGCGCCCCTAGTGCGCGCTCGATGGCGGCGTCACTCAATCGCCCCGATGCCGTCAGCCCTTCGCCGAGCCGAACGATCCGTGAAAACGCATCGACAATGACAAAGCCATCTTCGCCTGCGGGACGCGCGATCAGCAGACGGCAGTTGTTGGTGCCAAGGTCGAGCGCGGCATAGGTGCGGCGCGGCTGCCAATTGCCGTGTGTGCTTCTTTGCCCTGCGCCCGGATGAGGGGCGGCGGTGGCGGCTGGACCCTCATGGTCGGCCATAAATCTTGTGCCCAATCGCTGCGGACAGACTGGCCCGCAGCACTTGTCCATAGGTGTAGCGAGCGCGATGCCGTGCGGCAACTGCACACCATGGTTCGCCGCGAATACGTTGACTTGACCCGGCGATTCGACTTACAGGCGCGCTCTGGCGTTGCCCTGTCGTCTAATGGTAAGACAACGGTTTCTGATACCGTTTATCGAGGTTCGAATCCTCGCGGGGCATCCAGCCGAAAGCGCTCCCCCGCCTCACTAAACCAAGAATAGTTCCGCCGCCGCATCGATGATCGCCTCGGCATCGAGGCGATAGCTGCGGTGGAGGTCGGGCAAGTCGCCGGTCTGGCCAAAGCGGTCGACGCCGAGCGGGCTCACCCGCTGTCCGCGCACCGCACCCAGCCACGACAGTGCGGCGGGCGAGCCGTCGAGGATTGTCACAAGGCCCGCGCTACCCGACAGCGGCGTAAGCAGTGTCTCGACATAGGCGGGCGCAGGCGGCGTCTTTGTCCAACGGGCGGCGCGGCGCGCCGACCAGCCGCGATGGAGCAGGTCAGGCGATGTGATGTTGAGAAGCCCGAGTCCCGGCAAATCGCCCTTCAACTGGTCGAAGGCATCGATCACCTCGGGTGCGACCGCACCACTGTACACGATCGCCGCCTCTGCACCCGGTGCTGGCTTTCGAAGCCAATAACCCCCGGCAAGTGCGCCCGCCTGCCAGTCGTCGTCATCGCGTGATGGCTGGGCTATGCTGCGCGTCGTCAACCGTAGATAGACCGACCCACCGTCATCGGCCTGAATATGCTCGAACGCGTGGCGCATGATAAGCGCCAGTTCGTCGGCAAACGCAGGCTCATAGGCGGTCAGCCCGGGCTGCCCCATCCCGATCAGCGGCGTATTGATCGATTGGTGCGCGCCGCCCTCCGCCGCCAAGGTCAGCCCCGAGGGTGTGCCAATGAGCAGGAAGCGTGCGTCCTGATAACAAGCATAGTTGAGCGCATCGAGGCCGCGAGCGATGAACGGGTCGTAAACAGTGCCGACGGGGATCAGCCGTGTTCCGAAATGCGGCGCCGCCAACCCGAGCGACGACAGCATCAGGAAGAAATTATTCTCGGCAATGCCCAGTTCGATGTGTTGGCCCGCTGCATGTCCCGCCCATTTCTGTGCGCTGGGGATTTTTGCCTTGCTGAACACGTCGGCGAATTCGCTACGCCGGAACAGCCCGCGCTGGTTGACGAACGCGCCCAGATTGGTGGTTTGCGTAACGTCGGGTGCAGTCGTGACGATGCGGTCGGCGAGCGGCGCGCCCGATTTAGCGAGGTCAAGCAGAATGCGGCCGAAAGCAGCTTGCGTCGATTGCTCGTCGCCTTCGGGGGTCGGTATCGCTGGCACCGGAACGGCTGCCACTTTCGGCTCGGGCAGTTTTTGGGCGAGTGCACTGTTTAAGATGAACGCGCGCAAATTAGCCGCAGCATTGTCGCCCAGCCCGCCGAACGGCTCCCATTCTTCGCCCTCGGATATGCCGAGCGAGGCACGCAATGCCGCGATCTGCGGCGGGTTCATCATGCCCGAATGATTATCCTTGTGCCCCGCGAGCGGCAGCCCGAATCCCTTGACCGTATAGGCAATGAACAAGGTCGGCAGGGTGTCCTGCGCGCTGTCGAACGCCTCGATCAGACTTTCGACGCAATGACCGCCCAGATTGGTCATCAGGTCGGCGAGTGCGGTGTCATCATAAAGTTCAAGCAATCCCGCGACATTGGCTCTGTTGCCGATGTCGGCGGTGAGACGCGCTCGCCACGCCGCCCCGCCTTGATAGGTCAGCACCGCGAAATCGGCGTTCGGGCAAGTGTCGATCCATTCCTGCAGGCTCGCGCCGCCGGGCAGCGTGAACGCTGCCTTTTGCCGCTTGCCGTATTTCAGCGTGACAACCCGCCAGCCACAGGTTTCGAAGATGTCGTCGAAACGGCGGAACATCCGGTCGGCAGTGGTGTGGTCGAGCGACTGGCGGTTGTAATCGACGACCCACCAGCAATTGCGGATGTCGTGTTTATATCCCTCGATCAGGCATTCGTAGATATTGCCTTCATCAAGCTCGGCATCGCCCATCAACGCGATCATGCGCCCTGCCTGCGCCTCTTCGAGTGCACCGTGCGCGATCAAATAATCCTGGACGAGGCTGGTGAACGCCGTCGCAGCAACGCCCAGTCCGACGCTGCCCGTCGAGAAGTCGACCGGGATCCGGTCTTTGGTTCGGCTGGGGTAGCTTTGCGCGCCGCCCAGCCCCCGAAAGCGTTGCAACTGATCGAGCGACTGGCTGCCGAGCAAGTAATGGATGGCGTGCAGCAGTGGTCCGGCATGTGGCTTGACCGCAACCTTGTCCTGCGGGCGCAGCGCGTGAAAATAGAGTGCCGACATGATGGCGCTCATCGACGCACAACTCGCCTGATGCCCGCCGACCTTCAGCCCGTCACGTTTGGGGCGGAGGTGATTGGCATTGTGCACCGTCCACGCAGAAAGCCAGCGGAGTCGCGTGTCGAGCGCCTCGAGTGCAGCGATGGTGTCGGCGCGGGCGCGGGCAGTCGTCATCGTGTCACTCATATGTGTCCCCAGCCACGTCTGTAGCATCCCCGCGTCGCAAGCACGGATATCTAGCTGACGCTACACATCGAGATTGGCGACGTTCAGCGCGTTTTCCTGAATAAAGTCGCGGCGCGGTTCGACGACGTCGCCCATCAACTGGGTGAAAATTTCGTCGGCTGCGTCGGCCTGCGCCACTTCGACGCGGAGCATCGAGCGGGCTTCGGGGTCGAGGGTGGTTTCCCACAGCTGTTCGGCATTCATTTCGCCGAGACCCTTGTAACGCTGGAACTTCATGCCCTTGCGTCCAACGCTAAGGATCGCTTCGAGCAGGTCGGAGGGGCGCGAGATCAGCGCGCCCTTGGGATCGGCGGTTGCGGGCGCGGTTTCGCTGTCATCGTCCTCGTTTTCGACGGTCTCGCCTTCGGCCTGCGGCACCGCTGTTTTAGCAACGGTCACGAGGCGCGCGACCTGTGCGTAATTTTCCGCCTGTTCGGCAACCAGCGTGTGCAGGCGGCGCGCTTCCTGGCTCATCAGAAACGCCGCATCGATGATATTGTGGTCAGTGACCCCGCGCCACAGGCGGCGCAGGACATAATCGCCGTCGGCACCGATTGTGGCGCTCCATTTCGCTTCGAGATCGGCGCGGCCCAGCCATTCCGCCGCGAGGTTCAGGGCATTGGCACGCTGGTCGTCGCGCAACGCCGGATCGAGCGCGCCCATCAGGGCCAGTCCCTCGACAATCGCGGGATCGTAGCGGCGTGGGACATAGCGCATCAGGCTCCGCATCCGCCGCGCATGATCGACCAAAGTGCGAAGGTCCGCCCCCGTGCGCTGCCCCTGCGGCGAATCGAGCCGCGACACCGCCACCCCGGCTTCGACCAGATATTCGTCGAGCGCGGCTTCGTCCTTCAAATAGACTTCGCTGCGTCCACGCGCTGCCTTGTAGAGCGGCGGCTGGGCGATGAAGAGATGCCCTGCGTCGATGACCGCGCGCATGTGACGGTAGAAAAACGTCAGTAATAAGGTGCGGATGTGCGACCCGTCGACATCGGCGTCGGTCATGATAACGATCTTGTGATAGCGCAGCTTCTCGATATTGAAATCGTCGAGGATGCTGGTTCCCATCGCCTGAATCAGCGAGCTGATTTCCTTGCTCGAAATCATACGGTCGAAACGCGCGCGCTCGACGTTCAAAATCTTGCCGCGCAGGGGCAGGATCGCCTGGTATTTGCGGTCTCGACCCATTTTCGCGCTGCCGCCGGCTGAGTCGCCTTCAACAAGGAAAAGTTCCGATTTTGCGGGATCTTTCTCTTCGCAGTCATGCAATTTGCCGGGCAGCGACGTCCCGCCTAGCACCGACTTGCGGCTCGCTTCGCGTGCCTTTTTCGCGGCCTCGCGCGCGGCGGCGGCGTCGATGACTTTCTGGATGATCGCGCGGGCGTTGGCAGGGTTTTCCTCTAGCCATTCGGCCATCTTGTCGCTCATCAGCGATTCGAGCGGCTGGCGGACTTCAGACGACACCAGTTTGTCCTTGGTCTGCGAAGAGAATTTCGGGTCGGGCAATTTTACCGAGACGATCGCGGTCAGTCCCTCGCGCATGTCCTCGCCGGTCAGCGTAACCTTCTCCTTCTTCATCAACCCCGATTTCTCGGCATAGTTGTTGAGTGTGCGCGTCAGCGCCGCGCGGAACGCCGCCATATGCGTGCCGCCGTCGCGCTGCGGGATATTGTTGGTGAAGGCGAGGACGTTTTCGTAATAGCTGTCGTTCCATTCGAGCGACACGTCGATGCCGATGTCGTCGCGCTGCCCCGTCACCGAGATCGGTTCGGGGAACAGCGGCGTTTTCGAACGGTCGAGATATTTGACGAACGCGGCGATCCCGCCCTCGTAATACAGCTCGTGCTCGATCCGTTCGGCATGGCGCGCGTCGGCGAGGAAAATCCGGACGCCCGAATTGAGGAACGCCAGTTCGCGGTAGCGATGTTCAAGCTTTTCGAAATCGAATTCAGTGATCTTGAACGTCGCGGGGCTGGGGAAGAACGTAACTTTCGTGCCCTTCTTGCCCTCGGGCGCAGGACCGACAACCTTCAATGGCGCAACGGCGTCGCCAAAAGCGAAGCGCATGTAATGCTCCTCGCCATCGCGCCAGATCGTCAGGTCGAGCCATTCGCTGAGAGCGTTGACCACCGATACGCCGACGCCATGCAGGCCGCCGGACACTTTGTACGCATTCTCGTCCGACGTGTTCTCGAACTTCCCGCCCGCGTGCAGCTGCGTCATGATGACTTCGGCGGCCGACACACCCTCTTCGCTGTGGATACCGGTCGGGATACCGCGACCATTATCCTCGACCGACACCGAGCCGTCGGGATTGAGCTGGATGAGTATCTTGTCGCAATGCCCTGCCAACGCCTCGTCGATCGCGTTGTCGCTGACTTCGAAGACCATATGGTGCAGCCCCGACCCGTCGTCGGTGTCGCCGATGTACATGCCCGGGCGTTTGCGGACTGCATCGAGCCCCTTGAGCACCCTGATCTGGTCGGCACCGTATTCGTTGGCATTGGGGGTGTTGTCGCGCGGCGTATCGGCGCTGTTTTCGGGGGTGATTTCCATGACCAGTCTATAGGGGAGCCGTCACAAAAACCCAACAAAAATCGACGTTTTATGCCGCCGTCGGCCCTTCGCCAAACGTGCCCACAGGTGCCCGCACCCCAGCATGGCCGCGACGCTTCAATTCGGCCTTCAAATTCTCGGGCTTGGGTGCCCAGAGGAAGCCGAAGCTGACCGTGCCGTGTTTTGTTTCGACGACATGATGCAGGCGGTGCGCCTGAATGATGTGCTTCATATATTCGGACTTCGGCAGGTAGCGCGTCCGTACGCGCTTGTGGACGATCACGTCGTGAAAGCCGAAATAGATCGCGCCATAGCCCGCGATCCCTGCGCCCACCCAAGCCGTCCACACCGGCCAGCCGAGCTGCACGCCGCCCGCCAGCAGCACGATAGACGGAATTGCGAAGATCACACCGTACAGGTCGTTCAATTCGAACCGGCCATGCCGCACACGGTGATGGCTTTCGTGGAGAAACCAGCCAAAGCCGTGCATCACCCAGCGGTGTGCGACATAGGCAACGGCCTCCATCGCGGCGATGGTGGCGAAGAAGATGAGGATGCCGAAAGCGATGGACATGAAAGGCATATAGGCAGCCACTTTCGTTTCGTCACCTCGAACTTGTTTCAGGGTCCACGTCTCCGCATAAGCCGAGGTTCATGCTGAGGAGTAGATGCTGAAACAAGTTCAGCATGACGGAGTAAATGAGCAATGCGCCTAATCCCTGCCATACTTCCCATCCTCGCCCTTACCGCCTGTGCGACGCCAGAAACCCGCGTCCGCACAGCCTTGATCGACGCCGGTCTGTCGCGCCCCGTCGCTTCGTGCATGGCACAGCGGATGGTTGATCGGTTGTCGCTCGGCCAGTTGCAGAAACTGTCGCGGCTTTCGGGCATTTCGAAGACCCAGATCGGCCAGTTGACCGTCGGCGAATTGTTGCGCCGCACCAAGGCGCTGGGCGATCCCGAAATCCTGACTGTGGTGACGACAGCCGGGCTTGGGTGTGCGATAGCTTCTTAAGGGTTGGCATCTGCGGCGGACTCATGCTTTAGGCCATGGCATCCCTGCCATTTGGCCTGCCAACCGGAGCATCGAACCCGTGAACATCCATGAATATCAGGCCAAGGAACTGCTGGCAAAATTCGGCGTCCCCGTTCCCGTTGGCTTTGCCGCAATGTCGGTGGAAGAAGCGGTTGCGGCGGCAGCCAAGCTCCCAGGGCCGCTTTATGTGGTGAAGGCACAGATCCATGCGGGCGGACGCGGCAAGGGCAAGTTCGTCGAACTTGGTCCCGATGCCAAGGGGGGCGTGCGGCTGGCACGCAGTGCTGACGATGTCCGTGCTGCCGCGACCGACATGCTCGGCAACACGCTGGTGACGATCCAGACCGGCGAAGCGGGCAAGCAGGTCAACCGGCTCTACGTCACCGACGGCGTTGATATCGCCAAGGAATTCTACCTCGCGCTGCTCGTCAACCGCGCGTCGGGGCGAATCGGCATGGTCGTCTCGACCGAAGGCGGCATGGATATCGAGGCGGTCGCGCATGACACGCCCGAGAAAATCCAGACGCTCGACATCGACCCTGCGACCGGATTTATGCCGCATCACGGGCGCGCTGTCGCGGCGGCGCTCGGCCTGACCGGCGATCTCGCCAAACAAGCCGCGAACGTCGCGTCGAAGCTCTATGACGCCTTCCTCGGCACCGATGCCGAACAGATCGAAATCAACCCGCTGGCGGTGACCGATGACGGGAAATTGCTCGTCCTCGATGCCAAGGTCGCATTCGACGGCAATGCCATGTTCCGACACAAGGATCTGGCTGAATTGCGCGACCTGACCGAAGAAGACGCGTCGGAGATCGAGGCATCAAAATACGACCTCGCCTATATCAAGCTCGACGGTAACATCGGCTGTATGGTCAATGGCGCGGGCCTCGCGATGGCGACGATGGACATCATCAAGCTCAACGGCGAATTCCCGGCGAACTTCCTCGATGTGGGCGGCGGGGCGTCGAAGGAGAAAGTGACGGCGGCGTTCAAGATCATCCTCGCCGACCCGAATGTGAAGGGCATCCTCGTCAACATCTTCGGCGGCATTATGAAGTGCGACATCATAGCCGACGGGATCGTCGCGGCGGCCAAGGACGTGAATTTGTCGGTTCCGCTGGTTGTGCGGCTTGAAGGTACGAATGTGCAGCAGGGCAAAGACATTCTCGCCAATTCGGGCTTGGCCATCGTGGCGGCGAACGATCTGGGCGATGCGGCGAAAAAGATTGTCGCCGAGGTGCGGAAGGCGGCGTGACCGACACCCTTACGTTGCTTCGCGGCGTCGTTGCCGCAACGCCATTCGATGTGTGGATGGGTTTAGAGCTTGTTGAAGCAGCTGAAGGACGCGCATTGGTGCGGCTCGTCAGCCGTCCCGATTTGCTTCAGCAATCAGGTTTTCTTCATGCAGGCGTGATAGCGGCCTTAATTGATCGGGCAGCCGGATTTGCAGCAGCTTCGTCGGTCGGCGCCGTTCTGACCTGTAACTTTCAAGTCACGCCGTATCGTCCGGCGGTTGGCGATATCTTTGAAGCCAGCGCACAGGTCGTTCGGGCCGGGAAGATACAGGCCTTCGTCAATATCGAACTCTTTGCGATTTCCGGTGATAACCGAAAGCTTGCGGCGGGCGGAACGGCGATATTAGCAGTGCTGGGTCAAGGTTCTGCTTGAAATTTAAGGGTGGCCACGCCACATCGGTTTTAGTTGACGTTAACGTAAAGCGATTCTCAGGAGACGCCCCGTGAAAATTCTCGTCCCCGTCAAGCGGGTCATCGATTACAATGTGAAGCCGCGCGTGAAGGCTGACGGGACCGGCGTCGACCTCGCCAACGTCAAAATGAGCATGAACCCGTTCGACGAGATC
>JANNVL010000070.1:0-12565 GCA_031408195.1 Sphingomonadales bacterium
ACAAGATCGTCCTGAACATGGGCGTTGGCGACGCGACGCAGGACAAGAAGCGCGTCGACCAGGCCGCTGCCGAAATGCAGGCGATTGCTGGCCAGAAGCCTGTGATTACCAAGGCAAAAACCTCGATCGCGCAGTTCAAGCTTCGTGAAGGGATGCCGATTGGTTGCAAGGTTACGCTGCGCCGCGAGCGGATGTATGAATTCCTCGACCGGTTCATCACGATTGCATTGCCCCGCGTGCGCGATTTTCGCGGGCTGAACCCCAAGAGCTTCGATGGTCGCGGCAACTATGCCTGCGGTATCAAAGAGCAGCTGATCTTCCCCGAGATCAGCTATGACCAAGTCGATGTCACCCGCGGGATGGACGTTATCGTCGCGACGACGGCACGGACCGACGATGAAGCGCGCGAGCTGCTTCGCTTGTTCGGTTTCCCGTTCCCTATCGTCGAAGAAGCGACCGAACAGAAGAAGGCGGCCTGAGCGATGGCAAAGAAGAGCTCGATCAACAAGAACGAGAAGCGCAAGGCGATGGTGAAGCAATATGCTCACAAGTTCGCAGCACTTCGCGCAGTGGCCGACGACAAGAACGCCGATGACAGTGACCGTCTGATGGCGCGTCTCAAGATGTCGGCGCTGCCGCGCAACGCCAATCCGACGCGCGTTCGCAACCGGTGTGAAATCACCGGTCGCCCCCGCGCTTATTATCGCAAGTTCCGGCTTTGCCGTATTCAGCTGCGTGATCTTGCCAACAAAGGCATGATCCCCGGCGTCACGAAGTCGAGCTGGTAAGGGTTTAGACATGGCATTGACCGATCCCCTGGGTGATATGCTCACCCGCATCCGTAACGGGCTGCAGGCTAAGAAGGACAGCGTTCTGACGCCGTCGTCGAAGCTGCGTGTTCGCGTGCTCGACGTGCTCCAGCGCGAGGGTTACATCCGTGGCTACACTTCGGAAGAAGTTGCTGGTCATGCAGGTATCCGTATCGAACTGAAGTATTTCGAGGGCCAGCCCGCGATCCGGCACGTCGCTCGGGTCTCGAAGCCGGGCCGCCGGGTCTATTCGGGTAGCAAGGAATTGCCGCGCGTCCGCAACGGCCTTGGTATCACGATTGTTTCGACGCCGCGTGGCGTGCTCTCCGACGCAGAAGCGCGCGAGCACAATGTCGGCGGCGAAGTCCTCGCGGAGGTATTCTGATGAGCCGCATTGGTAAACGGCCTGTCCCGGTTCCTGCCGGTGTCACGGCAACGATGGACGGCGGCGTCATGTCGGTGAACGGACCCAAGGGGACGCTCACCCTCGCGATGCGCAACGAGATCACCTATGCGCTAAAGGATGGCAGTATTTCGGTACAGCCAGCCAATGGCAGCAAGTCGGCCCGCGCCTTCTGGGGTATGCAGCGTACTTTGGTGCAAAACCTCATCACGGGTGTGACCGATGGTTTCAGCAAGACGCTGGAAATCACCGGCGTCGGTTATCGTGCGGCATCGCAGGGCACAAAGCTCAAGCTGCAGCTCGGCTACTCGCATGACGTTGACATCGACGTGCCGGAGGGCATCGACGTGAAGACGCCTGACCAGACGACGATCATCATTTCTGGCAGCGACAAGCAGAAGGTCGGTCAGCTCGCCGCTGAGATCCGCCGCTGGAGAAAGCCGGAGCCGTACAAGGGCAAGGGTATCAAATACCGCGGCGAGTTCATCTTCCGCAAAGAAGGTAAGAAGAAGTAATGGCAAAGCTCGATCCTTTTGCGAAGCGCCGCCAGCGCGTGCGCACCAAGCTGCGTGCCAAGGGTACCGTTCGTCCGCGCCTGTCGGTGCACCGTTCGGGCCGTCATATCTATGCCCAGATCATCGACGACACGGCGGGTACAACCGTCGCTGCTGCTTCGACCCTCGAAAAAGATGCGCGCAGCTCGACTGGCGCTACTGTTTCGGCGGCGCAGGCTGTCGGCAAGATTGTTGCCGAGCGTGCGAAGGCCGCTGGTGTCACCAGCGTTGTTTTCGACCGTGGCGGTTTTCTGTTCCATGGCCGCGTGAAAGCGGTGGCCGAGGGTGCCCGCGAAGGCGGATTGGAGTTCTAAATGGCTGACGAAACCGAAATCGTAGCGGCTCCCGGAGCCGATGTGGCCGCAGCGCCCACCGATGCACCGGGTCGCGGTGCCCCCGGCGGCGGACGCGGCGGACCGCCGCGTGGTGGACGTGGTGGCGGTAACGGCCCCGGCCGTGGCGGCAATCGTGATAACAACCGTGCCCGTCGTGATGGCGGCGGTGCGCGCGACGATGGTGGCGAAGAGCTGATCGAAAAGCTCGTTCACATCAACCGCGTCTCGAAAACGGTGAAGGGCGGCAAGCGTTTCGGCTTTGCTGCACTCGTTGTGGTCGGCGACGGCAAGGGTCGTGCAGGCTTTGGTCATGGCAAGGCGCGCGAAGTGCCCGAAGCCATTTCAAAGGCCACGGCGGCTGCCAAGAAAAAGATGATCCGCGTGCCGCTGCGCGACGGTCGCACGCTGCATCACGACGGCAACGGTCACTTCGGTGCCGGCCGCGTGACGCTGCGTTCGGCTCCGCAGGGGACTGGCATCATCGCGGGTGGCCCAATGCGTGCGATCTTTGAATCGCTCGGCGTGGCCGATGTGGTGACCAAGTCGGTCGGCACGTCGAACCCGTACAATATGATCCGGGCGACCTTTGAGGCGCTGGGCGAGCAGACCTCGCCCAAGAGCGTGGCGCAGCGTCGCGGCAAGAAGATCGCTGACCTGCTCGGCAATGGTGGTTCGAAGACCGCCGATGCCGATGCTGCGATGGTTACGGAGTAATCGACGTGAGCACGATCAAGATCAAGCAGACGGGTTCGCCCATCCGCCGCACCGCCGACCAGCGCGCTACGCTGGTGGGTCTGGGCCTCAACAAAATGCACAAGGTTTCGGAACTGCAGGACAGCCCCGAAGTCCGTGGCATGATCCGCAAGGTGCGGCACATGGTAGAAGTGCAGGGGTAATTTCTTAGCCCCTCTCCCCTTGCGGGAGAGGGAGGGGCCCGCCGCCGCTTGGCGGTGGGAGGGTGAGGGGGCGGCAGTCGATCAGCTCCCTTGCCGACCCCTCACCAACTCCGACTAGGCAGCAAGCTGCCAAGTCTCCGTATCCTCTCCCGCAGGGGGAGAGGAGCTAGAAAATGGCGCGACAAAAGCGAAAGCGAGTGCAATGAAACTTAACGAAATCAGAGATAACGCCGGTGCCCGTAAAAGCCGTATGCGCGTGGCGCGCGGTATCGGGTCGGGTAAGGGTAAGACTGCCGGTCGCGGCCAAAAGGGTCAGACCAGCCGTTCGGGCGTCAGCATCAACGGATTTGAGGGCGGCCAGATGCCGCTCCACATGCGTCTGCCTAAGCGCGGTTTCAACAACATTTTTGCCAAGGACCATGCCGAGGTAAATCTGGGCATGATCCAGAAGATGATCGACGCCGGAACCAAGTTTGACGGCGTGATCGACCATGCTGCCCTGAAGGCAGTCGGCGTCGGTCGCGGTGGCAAGGACGGCGTCCGCATTCTGGCCAAGGGTGCCTTCTCGGCCAAGTTGAGCTTCAAGGTCGCCGGCGTGTCTAAGGGCGCGCGCGAAGCCATCGAAGCCGCTGGGGGTTCGGTCGAAGTGATCGAAGTTGTCGCCGCTGCCGACAAGGCCAAGGCCAAGCACCGCACTGTCCAAAAGGCGAAAGCTGCGGACAAGGAAGCCAAAAAGGCGGCGGCCAAAGCCTGATTCCGTGCGGGCGGTTAGACAACGCGTCTTGCCGCCCTATATGACGCGCTGAGCTTTCAGGAACACTCCGTCTTATGGCATCCGCAGCCGACCGTATGGCCAGCAATATCAACCTCGGCAAATTCGCCCAGGCTACCGAACTCCGCAAGCGCCTGTGGTTCACGCTCGGCGCGCTCGTTGTTTTCCGGTTCCTGAGTCACGTCCCGCTGCCCGGTGTCGATCCGCGAGCATTGGCGACGCTGTACGATACGACGCGCGGTGGCGTGCTCGACTTTTTCAACAATTTCTCGGGCGGTGCGCTCGAACGCATGAGCGTGATAGCGCTCGGCGTCATGCCCTATATCACTGCGTCCATCGTGGTCCAGCTTGCAACCTCGCTGTCGCCGCAACTCGCCGCGATCAAGAAAGAAGGCGAGAGCGGGCGCAAGCGGCTCAACCAGTACACGCGCTATGGCACGGTCTTTCTGACCGCAATCCAGGGCTGGTTCATTGCCGTCGGCCTCGAAAACTGGGGCGCGGCGCAGGGCATCTCGGCTGTCGTCGAGCCCGGCCTGCTGTTCCGCGTTACCTGCGTCGTCTCGCTGATCGGCGGGACGATGTTCCTGATGTGGCTGGGCGAACAAATCACCAGCCGGGGCATTGGCAATGGCGTGTCGCTCATCATCATGGCGGGCATCGTCAGCCAGTTGCCGCGCGCACTGGTCAATTTGTTCGAGGGCGCGCGCACGGGCACGATGAACCCGTTGCTGATCCTTGCCATGATGGCGATGGTCATGGGCCTGATCGCGGGCATTTGTTTCATGGAGCGCGCCCAGCGCCGCGTGCTGATCCAATATCCCAAGCGCCAGACTGCGCGCGGGATGCAGCAGGGCGACAAGAGCTTTCTGCCGCTGAAAATCAACACCTCGGGCGTCATCCCGCCGATCTTTGCGTCGTCACTGCTGCTGATGCCGCTAACCGTCGCGCAGTTCGCGGGACAGAGCGTGGCGGGCGAAAGCACGACCGGCGACGTGATGCTCGCCATCACGGGCGCGCTCCAGCACGGATCGCCGCTGTATATGGCACTCTATGGCGCCGGCATCATCTTCTTCTGCTTCTTCTACACCGCGGTCGTCTTCAATCCGGAGGAGACCGCCGAGAATCTGAAGAAATATGGCGGCTTTGTGCCGGGCATCCGTCCGGGCAAATCGACCGAGACCTATCTGGATTATGTGCTGACGCGCATCACCGTAGTCGGCGCGGCCTATCTGACCTTTATCTGTCTCGTCCCCGAATTCGCGGCGTCGCAGATGGGCCTGACTGCCTTGGCGCTCGGCGGCACCAGCTTGCTCATCGTCGTCAATGTGACGATGGATACGGTGACACAGATCCAGAGCCATTTGCTCGCGCACCAGTACGGCGACCTGATTAAAAAGGCCAAGCTGAAGGGTGGCCGGAACCGCTAAATGGCGGGCCGGTGTTTTAGGGGGAGTGAAGGGCCGTGAATATCATCCTGCTTGGCCCCCCGGGCGCTGGTAAGGGGACGCAAGCCGCGCGCCTCGTCACTGAACGCGGCATGGTCCAGCTCTCGACCGGCGACATGCTGCGCGCTGCGGTCAAGGCGGGGACCGCAATGGGGCTGAAGGCCAAAGCGGTGATGGAAGCAGGCGAGCTGGTCAGCGATGAAATCGTCGATGGCCTGATCGGCGACAAGCTCGACGAGATCGGTGCCGACGCAGGTGCGATTTTCGACGGCTATCCGCGCACTGCGGAGCAGGCAAAGTCGCTTGACACTCTCCTCTCGTCGCGCGGGCGAACGCTCGACCATGTGATCGAACTTGAGGTTGACGAGGATGCCCTCGTCGACCGGATTACCGGACGCTTTTCGTGCGCGTCGTGCAGCGCGCCCTATCACGACCGTCATAACCGTCCGGCGGTCGAAGGCGTGTGCGACGTGTGCGGCTCGACCGAGTTCAAGCGCCGCCCCGACGATAACGAGGAAACCGTCCGCACCCGCATGGCGGAGTACCGCGCAAAGACCGCGCCAATCCTGCCGATCTACGAAGCGCGCGGGCTTTTGAAGCGGATCGACGGCATGGCGGATATCGACCAGGTGTCGGCAGCGATTGAAGGTATTCTTGGTCGCTAAGCGATGCAGGGTGACCGGCGGCTATGAATCCTATGCTGTTCGAAGCACGAAATTCCCCTTGGCGACTACGGGCACTGGCATTGGTGTCGCTTGGTTTTGTGGCAATTGGCGCATGGATCGTTGCGGGTGCAGGCGATGACGTTGCCGCGCTTGTGATGGGCGGCGTTGGGATCACCTTTTTCGGGCCGTGTGCGGTTGTTCTGCTCAAGCGGTCGTTCAACAGCGGCGTCGTGCTGCGGATCGATGAAGCGGGCGTTTGGGCCAAAGGGGTGCCGAATGCGCCCATCCCGTGGTCGGAAATTTTGGAAACACACGATTATGCAGCGAGTGGCCAAAGGATGTTGGGGATCGAACCGCGTGACCCGTCGCGGTACAGGGCGCAGGGGTTGGTCGGGCGTCTCGCGGGCGCGAACCGTGCGCTGACTGGCGTGGATGCCGTCTGGCTGACCACGACCGGCACGGATCGCACTCATGCCGAACTGGTCGAGGCGGTCGCGCGGCATCGCAGATAATGGCGGCGGGTCCGCCACGACGGCCTTTCAACTGCCGCTTTTCCTGCTAGCCTTGTCCAATCGCCCCGACTCAAAGAGGGCAAATGGGTCTGCGTAACCACGCACGCGGGGGGCATGTCATGGCCGTACACGATCACGTCGATCTCGAAACTTTCGTCGGTGGCGTCAAAAAGCGCAATCCGGGCCAGCCCGAATTCGTCCAGGCGGTGACCGAAGTCGCCGAGGACATTTTTGATTTCATGGCCGACAAGGAAAAATACCATAGCGCGCAGATCCTGCGCCGCATCGCCGAGCCCGACCGCGTAATTTCGTTCCGCGTCTGCTGGCAGGACGATGCGGGGAACATCCGCGTCCAGCGCGGGTGGCGGGTGCAGAACAACAACGCCATCGGCCCGTACAAGGGCGGCATCCGCTTTCACCCGAGCGTCACCGAAAGCGTGCTCAAATTCCTCGCTTTCGAACAGACGTTCAAGAACGCGCTGACCGGCCTGCCGATGGGCGGGGGCAAGGGCGGATCGAACTTCAATCCCAAGGGCAAATCCGACGGCGAGGTCATGCGCTTTTGCCAGTCGCTGATGACCGAGCTCTACCGCCACATCGGCGCGGACGTCGATGTGCCCGCTGGCGATATCGGCGTGGGCGGGCGCGAGATCGGCTATATGTTCGGCCAGTACAAGCGCATCACCGGCGAGTTTACCGGCGTGCTGACCGGCAAGGGGCTGGAGTACGGCGGCTCGCTGATCCGCACCGAGGCGACCGGATATGGCGCGGTCTATTTCCTCGCCAATATGTTGAAAACCAAGGGACAGGATCTGGTCGGCAAGACCGCCGTCATCTCGGGTTCGGGCAATGTTGCCACCCACGCGGCGGAGAAGGTCGTGCAGCTTGGCGGCAAGGCCGTCACACTCAGCGATAGTGAGGGCTTCATCCACGATCCGGCCGGACTCGACCAAGAGAAGATCAACTGGGTGAAAGCCCTTAAGAACGTGCGCCGCGGGCGGATCAAGGAATATGTCGACGAGTTTCCGGGATCGACCTTCACGCCGGGCAAAACCCCCTGGGGCGTCCCCTGCGATGTCGCGCTGCCGTGCGCGACGCAGAACGAGTTGCTCGGCGCGGATGCGAAACTGTTGATCGCCAATGGCTGTATAGCGGTCAGCGAAGGCGCGAATATGCCGACCGATCTGGCGGGTGTGCATGTCTTCAAGGACGCCAAAATCCTGTTTGCGCCGGGCAAGGCCGCCAATGCAGGCGGCGTCGCGGTGTCGGGCCTCGAGATGAGCCAGAATTCGGCGCGTATCTCGTGGAAGGAGGACCAGCTCCAGCAACTCCTCCTCGACATCATGGAAGGCATCCACAGCCGCTGCCTCGAATACGGCACCGACGCGACCGGCCATTGCGACTATGTGAAGGGCGCGAACATCGCCGGGTTCAAGAAAGTCGCGGACGCGATGCTGGCGTACGGGGTTGTCTAGGGAACCGCGTTCTGCTTTCGGCCATTTGTGCTGCCTGATGGAAAGGGCAGCACATGGCCGAGAAGACGTTCAAAAAGGGTGACAAAGTCGCGTGGGAGTCGTCAGGCGGGCACTCGATTGGCAAAGTCGTGAAGAAGCTGACCGCGCCGACCAAAATCAAAGGACATGAGGTCGCCGCGTCGAAGGATAACCCTGAATATCTCGTTGAATCGGACAAGTCCGGTTGGCAGGCCGCACACAAGCCCTCGGCGCTCAAGAAAGCCTGATTTATCCGCTGCGACTCGCTTGACAGTCGCGTCGCTGCTCCTTAACGGCACGCACTTCCCGAAACCCGTTTACCGGCGAGTGCTTTTGCGCGCGCCGCGTTTTCGTTGTTTCGCGGGAATAACGCTTTGAGATGGGGTGGCTTGCCAGACGCCCTGTGGAGCCGGGAGATTTAAGTTCATGGCACGTATTGCGGGGGTCAATATCCCCACCAACAAGCGCGTTCATATTGCGCTGACCTATATTCACGGCATCGGAAATACCAAGGCGCGTGAGATTACGACAAAGCTCGGCATTGCCGAATCGGCGCGCGTGCAGGACCTGACCGATCAGGAAGTGCTGCAGATCCGCGAAGCGATCGATGCGGGCTACACGGTGGAGGGCGATCTGCGCCGCACCGTGTCGCAGAACATCAAGCGCCTGATGGACCTCGCCTGCTACCGCGGCCTTCGCCACCGCAAGGGGCTGCCGGTTCGCGGCCAGCGTACGCACACCAACGCGCGCACCCGTAAGGGCAAGGCCAAGCCGATTGCCGGTAAGAAAAAGTAAGCTGCGCTGCCCAAGCGGCAGCCGCTTTTTTTGCAGAATTTAGGACAGCACGACAATGGCTCAGGCACCACAGCGCATCAAAAAGCGCGAACGCAAAAACATCACCTCGGGCGTCGCGCATGTAAACGCGAGCTTCAACAACACGATGATCACGATCACCGACGCACAGGGCAACACGATCAGCTGGTCGAGTGCCGGCATGATGGGGTTCAAGGGGTCGCGCAAATCGACCCCCTATGCGGCACAGGTCGCCGCCGAAGACGCAGGCAAAAAGGCGTCCGAACACGGCGTTCGCACGCTCGAGGTCGAGGTCAAGGGGCCAGGCAGCGGTCGCGAATCGGCGCTTCGTGCGCTGCAATCGGTTGGGTTCAACATCACCAGCATCCGCGACGTGACATCGATCCCGCACAATGGCGTGCGCCCTTCCAAGCGTCGCCGCGTTTAACACGCACCCGATGCTCGAAGACGCAATAATTTCCGAATACCCGGCTGACCCGCTGACGAGCGCGTCGCCCAACCCCAAGGGGAACACCGTGGCCGTCAATTCCAAGAACTGGCAGGAACTCAAGAAGCCCGTCGCGCTCGACAAGAAAGCGGGCGGAGACAGCAAGCGCAAGGCGACGTTTATCGCCGAACCGCTCGAGCGGGGCTTTGGCCTGACGCTGGGCAACGCGCTGCGCCGCGTGCTGCTGTCGAGCTTGCAGGGGGCCGCGGTCACCAGCATCAAGATCGAGAACGTCCTCCACGAGTTCAGCTCGCTGGCCGGTGTGCGCGAAGACGTCACCGACATCGTGCTCAACGTGAAGCAGATCGCGCTGCGGATGCAGGGGGAAGGGCCGAAGCGGCTTCAGCTCAGCGCAACCGGCCCTGCCGACGTCACCGCGGGCATGATCGCGATGTCGGGCGATATCGAAGTGATGAACCCGGAGCTCCTGATCTGTCACCTCGACGAGGGCGCGACGCTCAACATGGAGCTGACCGCCGACACGGGGAAGGGCTATGTTGCCGCCGCGAGCAACCGTCCGGCCGACGCGCCGATCGGGCTGGTGCCGGTCGACGCGCTTTACTCGCCGGTCAAGCAGGTCGCGTACAAGGTGGAAAACACCCGCGTGGGCCAGGAGCTCGATTACGACAAGCTGACCCTGACGATCGAGACCGACGGCACGATCACGCCCGATGACGCGGTGGCGTACGCCGCGCGCATCCTGCAGGACCAGCTGAGCCTGTTCGTTCACTTCGACGACAGTGCGGCAGTGAGCCAGTCGCCGATCATCGGCATGGCGGCCAGCCCCAGCGGCATGGGCAGCGCGCCGGTGAGCGAGAGCGACACCAACCAGCTGAACCGTTACCTGCTGAAGAAGGTTGACGAGCTGGAACTGTCGGTCCGCAGCGCGAACTGCCTGAAGAACGACAACATCATCTATATCGGCGATCTGGTCGGCAAGAGCGAGGCAGAGATGCTGCGGACGCCGAACTTCGGGCGCAAGAGCCTGAACGAGATCAAGGAAGTGCTGTCGAGCATGGGGCTCCGTTTGGGCATGGACATCCCCGGATGGCCGCCGGAGAACATTGAGGACATGGCGAAGAAGCTGGAAGCCGAGCTGATGGGCTAAAAGCCCGGAAGCGAAGCGAACAGCGAGCCGGCCTGAAAAAACGGGGCGCGTTGCGAAAGCAACGTGCCCCTTTTTTCTGGACACGGCCGAGCCCGGACGGCGTCGGGACCACCCGACGACCGACGACAACGCGGGCTTTGCCCGCGTCCCTACCTTAAGAAGAACAAGCCAAGCCCCGGATCAAGTCCGGGGTGACAGTGGTAAACAAAGGGGCCGCCCTTTCGAACGACCCCTTCGATATCTCTTCGGCGGATCGCTTAAGCCGACCCCTCCATCGCGTGCTTCAGGTCGCGCATCTGGTCGTGGCCGGTGCGGACCGATCCGAAGGCGGTCTGGATCGCGGTTTTGGTTTCGGGCGACAGATCGTCGTCCTTCAGCGCGTCCTGGAACTTGTGGAGGATGTGATCCTCGCCGCGCTCGACTTCGTTGACGATCGCCTTGTCGTCGCGGACGGTGACGGCGGCTTTCAGGTCAAGGAACGTGCGGTGCATGCTGGCGAGCACAGTGCCGTCGTCTTCGGGGTTGCCGCCGAGACGACGCACTTCGCCCTGCAACTGCGCGACGACGCTGCGGCGCTCGCTGGCGCGGGCGGTGAACATGTCGGCAAAGCGGGTGTTCTCGGATTCCTTGGCGGCTTCGGTATAGCCGTCGACGCTGTCGAGCGTGGTCGCGATCAGCGAATTCAGGGTGCGGATGTCGGTGCTGCTATCGAACATGGTGAGGCTCCGTCAGGGGGTGGAGCGGGTTGAACGAAGCGGGTGCGGGGAAGGTTGCGGTGCTCCGCGATTTTTACGGCGCGCTATGGGCGAGGTGCCGCTTCGTATTCAGGGCGCTGGGTCTGTCGCCGCAAGGCGCGCCCGCCGCTTCTTGATCGCCATAACCCGCTTTTCGATTGTCGCGCGCGCCTCGGCCACCAGTTCGGGCGTCAGCTTGATATAGCCCTCGGCCTCCGGATCGCGTGGCCGCCGCAATGTCGGGCCGCCGGGATATTGGTCGGGCATATGGTGCTGTAACGCCCAGATCATCGTGCGGTGGTTGAACTTGCGCCGCTCGATCCGCGTCTCCTTGCCGGTGATCACCGTTTCGGGGACGCCGTGAATGGCATGGTCGAACAGGACATCGCGGATGCGCGCCGCCCCCATGCCGACGGCAATGTCCCACGCGCGGGCAAAGCTGCCCCCGTCCTTGGCATGGCGCAATTTATAGACCCCGCAATGCGACATGCCGCACGCCTCGGTCGCCAGTCGCACACTCCCCGTCTCTGCCAGCCCCGCGATAAAGTCGCGCTGCTTGGCGACGGTCCAGCCGTGGGAGACGGTCTGGCGCACGACGGGGGTGAAATCGGGGAGCGAGGGCGAGTCGGGCATCATAAGATATAACCAGTTAGGTTCCTACATGTCAAGAACAAAAGCGCAACTCAGACACGATGTAGCGGCAGCTAAATCGCCCATGCGTAAGCTCGGCCGACGGGCATCGCCCGACCGACGACGTGAGTCCTGAGCGTGTCGAAGGGCCACGGCGGCCTGACCTACCAGCGAAACCCCTTCGCCGCCGCCACCGCGTCGATCGCCTTCAGCAAGGCCTGTTTCGACTCGGTCCGGTTCGCGCCCGCATTGCGCGGCAGTTCGGTCACGCCAGCGGCCAGCCGCCGCCGCTCGATGTCGGCGGCAAAGTCGGCAAGCGGAATTGCTGCCTGCTTAGCCTTTAAGGTCCGCGACGCCATAATCGCCTGCGCTTTCATATCGTATCCGGCGTTCCATATAGTCCAGATCGGCGTCGGGAAACAGCGCGAACAAGGCCTGCGCCGACGATCACCGGTCGCGAAAAGCCGCGCGCGACCATGGCTTCGCTCGCCCGCGCGAACAGGCGAAGCGCGGCCTCGAATTCGGGCCGATAGGCGGGGGCAACGGTCACAGGCAAATGATGTCGCAACCCCGGGCCGACTGCAACGAAAACGCCACAGCGCCGCAGGCTTCAGTGTCCCAGCCGGCAAAATAAGGGCTGCGTCACGCGGCGGCGGGAGGTTACGGAGAAGGGAAACTCCCTCCGCCACCTCCGCGCCTCCGCGTGAAACCAATCTCACTGCCACGGCACGAGCAATGTTTCACCCGAAGCACCAAAGCCACCGAAGGAGAGCGATCCCTTTGGGTGTTTCGGGTGAACCCCCTTGATGCTCCCACAACGACAGGGCAATATTTGTGTCCCTGATGCTGGACGGTCAGGAAGTAGGCCCGATCCGCCGGCAGTATGTCGCGCAAGCGAAGTACCCTGTC
>JANNVL010000071.1:0-14094 GCA_031408195.1 Sphingomonadales bacterium
CGTTAACCCTCTTTGATGGTAAATCCGCTTTTAATGCGTGGCGGAGCAACGCATAACCGCCGTGTGACCGCGCCATTCCGCTTTCCCCGTTTCTTTGTGACCACCCCGTCGCCGTGCCCGTATTTGCCGGGGCGGACCGAGCGGAAGGTGTTCACCGAACTGGTCGGCCCCGATGCGGTCGAACTGAACGAGGCGCTGGCGCGGATCGGGTTTCGCCGCAGCCAAGGCGTTGCCTATCGCCCGTCATGCCTCGATTGCGGAGCGTGCGTTTCTGTGCGGGTGCTGACGCAGGAATTCGAGCCGAGCGCTACGCAGCGCAAGCTGATGAAGCGCCATGCCGACCTCGAGGTCACCGCCTGCCGCCCGTGGTCGACGCAGGAACAATATGACCTGATGCGGCGATATCTCGACAGCCGCCACGCGGGCGGGGGCATGGCGGGGATGGATGATGTCGACTTTGCCGATATGGTCGAACACTCCGCCGTCGATACGCAGATCGTCGAATACCGCGAGCCGTCGGTCGGCGACCGCCCCGGCAAGCTGGTCGGCGCGTGCATCACCGATAGGTCGGGCGACGGCGTGTCGATGATCTACAGCTTCTTCGCGCCCGAAGAGGAGGGCCGCGCGGGGCTGGGCACCTTCATCATTCTCGACCACATCGAACGCGCCGCGATGGCGGGGCTGAATTACGTCTATATGGGCTATTGGGTCGCAGGGTCGAAGCGCATGGAATATAAGGCGCGCTTCCAGCCGATGGAGCGGCTGGGTCCGGCTGGCTGGCGGCGGATGACCGAAGCCGATGTCGCGCAATCGCTGAAAAGCGAAGGCTTGCCGGGGGCGCCCGACGGGCGGAAGTTTTAGGCAATATCGGATCACGACACAGCAGCTTGTGCTCCTGCGAAGGCAGGAGCCTTGGCCGCTTGCGGTTCGACCGTCGGCGGGGCTCCTGCTTTCGCAGGAGCACATCGCTTTCTAGCTCCCATCCAGCTTTAATCGCTCACCCGTTCATGAACGGCGGGTCGGCTATCGCCATGCGGCTGTCGTTGAGCATCCGGCTCCAGTCGGCGGACAATTGATTGAAATAGGGATCGTCCTCCGAAAGTCGCAGTTTGATCGCTGCCCGTGCCGGGTCGGTCGGGAGTGCCACAAGGTCGAGCGGGCGGCCGACCGAGAGATTCGAGCGGATCGTCGAATCGAATGAGATCAATGCGACTTTCACCGCCTCGTCGAGGCCCGAGTCATAGGTCAGCGCGCGGTCGAGGATAGGCTTACCGTATTTGAGCTCGCCGATCTGGAGGAAGGGCGCGTCGGCCTGACACTCGATGAAATTACCCTCGGCATAAATCTGGAACAGCATTAACTCGCCGCCACTGATGCGTCCGCCGACAAGCACCGAGGCGCTGGCGCTGACTTTCGACCCTTCCAGCGTTACCCCGATGGCACGCTTGGCCGTGGAAAGCGCCTCACCGACGAGTTGCGCGACGCGGAACATCGTTGCTTGCGTCGCGACAGTGCGCGGCACGCCGCTATCGTCCAAGCAGGGCAATCCCTCTTCGAGCAACGACAGCATCGACTGGGTGACCGAAAGGCTGCCCGCCGTGCAGGCGTAGATCTGCCGCTCGTCGCTGTCGGCCAGCATATGCAGTTTCTTGTAAATCGAGATATTGTCGATGCCCGCGTTCGTCCGCGTATCGGCAATGAGGACAAGCCCGTCGCGGACGAGCACCCCGACGCAATAGGTCATTGCTGCTGGATTCCTCGCTCTTGGCCTGCGGCGTCCACCCGGACATCGACGTCGAGCTCCTCGACCCCGCCGCCGGTGCGTGTGCCCGATACCGGCGTACAGTCATAGGCGTCGAGGCCGACCGCGACGCGAACATAGCTTTCGTCGGGCGAGGTGCCCGAACTCGGGTCGAGGCCGACCCAGCCGAGCCGGTCGATATGGATTTCGGCCCAGTAATGCGCCGACCGCCGAAGCCCGCGGTTGGGTCCGTGCAGGCTGTGGCCCGATACGATTCGCGCCGGGCAGCCGCTGGCGCGCGCGACGGCGACGAGCAGATGCGCGGCGTCGCGGGTGGTGCCGTGCCCGCTGTCGAGGATTTCGCCTGGTGTCCGCCCGACCGGGCCGCGTCCAGGCTCGATCCTGATCGTGCCGCCGACCATCGTGTTCAAAGCATGGATGCGTTCAAGCCAGTCGCTGCCGCGCATCATTTGCGCGAAGTCGCGCGTCGCGTCGCAGATCCCGGTCGAGGGGGTCGCGCGGGTGAAATACAGCGGCGGCAGCGGTTCGTGCGCGCCGGTCACGACACCCGCCTGATCCTCGGTCAGCACCTCGCCGCGCACCGTCAGCTCCAGCGCTTCGATAGGTCCGTCGATGTAGAGCATCGTCGTCGGGTTGCCATAGCCGTCGAGTCCGGTCCGCAACCGCGCATCACAGTCAACGTCGATCCGCCAGTCGATGACGGTCTGGGCGGCGTAATCGCTGGGGGTGACACGCAGCAATTGCACGACGCGCGCTTGCGGGACGCTGAAGCGATAGCGAGTGTGGTGGTCTATCGAGAGGCGCATCAGATGAACTTGAACTGTTTGGAGATGGCTTGGTCGAGCGCGGCGTTCTCTTCGATGAAATTCTCGACATATTGGTGGAGGCCGCCTTTCAGGATGGCTCCGATCTTTGTTTCGCCGAGCCGCGCATGTCGCAACCGCGCGAGCCGGTCGGCCTCACCTTGAAAACCCGTTTGCTTGCCGAGCGCGTTTAGGTGCAGCACGACTTCTTCGGCGCTGGCGGCCAGCGAGCGCGGCAGTTCGCGGCGCAGGATCAGCAACTCGCAGACCGACTGCGCTTTCAACCCCTCACGGTAGAGCCAGCGATAGGCATTTACCGCCGCCAGTGTCTGCAGGATCGTCGTCCACTGGTCGCGGTCGACGGCGCCGCCGACGCGCTCGCCCTCAGGCAACAGGATATGATATTTGACGTCGATCAGGCGCGCTGTGTTGTCCGCCCGCTCGATGGTTGCGCCGAGCCGGATAAACCACGACGCCGGGTTCCGCAGCATCCGCCCGATGGCCCCTTCGAAGCCGCGCGTTTCGTTTTGCGCTTGCTCCATCAGGGAAAGCGTCGCCTGTGTGTCGCCGGGGCTAGTGCGCCCGTTGAACAGCAACCACGCGCGATTGATCGTCGCCCAGGCGTCGCGGCTGAGCGCTGTCCGCACGGCCTTGGCATTGCCGCGCGCAAGATCGAGGCAGGACACGACCGACCCGGGGTGTGCGGTCGAGAGTGTCAGGAAACGGGTGACGTTTTTGGGCGTCAGCTTCTCACCGGTTGCCTTGAACGCTTTCTCGGCCTCGAT
The DNA here is from genome assembly GCA_031408195.1 of Sphingomonadales bacterium. Lineage (GTDB taxonomy): Bacteria > Pseudomonadota > Alphaproteobacteria > Sphingomonadales > Sphingomonadaceae > Sphingomonas_O. Next base: position 3,351 of record JANNVL010000071.1, read on the forward strand.
CACCGCGAGCGCACTCGCCCATGCGGCCTCGCCAGCCGGCGTGGAGGACAGCGCGTCAAGCCGGACGGTGGCCTCGACCAGCCGCGCGGTGAATTCGGCGCGCTCGACATAGCGGCCCATCCAGTAGAGCGAGGCGGCGGTGCGGCTCAGCATTCCCCGTCGTCCATCAGCACGAATGAATCCTTCGTCCCGCCGCCCTGGCTCGAGTTCACCACCAGCGACCCCTCGCGCAGTGCGACCCGTGTCAGCCCGCCGGGAATGACCTTCACGCCGGTCGCCCCGCTCAGCACGAACGGGCGGAAATCGACGTGGCGCGGCGCGACGCCGCTTTCGACCAAGGTCGGCACGGTCGACAGTGCGAGCGTCGGCTGCGCGATATACCGATGCGGCTCGGCGATCAGCGCGGCGCGAAAATCCTCGATCTCTTTTTTCGACGACGTCGGACCAACGAGCATTCCATACCCGCCCGATCCGTCGACCAGCTTCACGACCAGTTCGGGCAGGTGATCGAGCACATATTTCAACGCCTGCGGTTCGCGACACCGCCACGTCTCGACAATTGGAAGCATCGGCTCGCCACCCGCGTAGAACTTCACAATCTCGGGCATGTAACTGTAGATTGCCTTGTCATCGGCAATGCCGGTGCCCGGCGCATTGACGATGGCGACCTTGCCCGCACGATATGCCGCGATCAGGCCGGGCACGCCGAGCTTCGAATCGGGGCGAAAGACCAGCGGATCGATGTAATCGTCATCGATGCGCCGGTAGATGACGTCCACCCGCACGCGGCCCGTAATCGTCCGCATCCAGACGATATCGTCATCGACCTCAAGATCGGCGGCCTCGACCAACTCAATGCCGAGCGAATCCGCCAGAAAACTATGCTCGTAATACGCCGAATTGAACCGTCCGGGCGTGAGGATGACACACACCGGGTCGCTGCCAGCACTGGCCGGGGCAACCGAGCGCAACGTCTGCAACAGCGCATCGCCATAGCTGTCGACATGCTGCACGCGATACTGGCGAAACAGTTCGGGACACAGCCGGATCATCGCCTCACGGTTCTCGAGCATGTAACTGACGCCCGAGGGGGTTCGCGCATTGTCCTCCAGCACCCAGAAATCGCCGGGTCCGGTGCGGACAAGGTCGATGCCGCAGATATGCGACCAGATGCCGTGCGGCGGGCGCGACCCGACGATCTCGCCCCTGAATTGCGGGTTGGCGAGGATCAGTTCGGGCGGAATGATATTCTCTTCGAGGATGCGCCGCGCGCCATAGACATCGTCGAGGAACGCGTTGATTGCCTCGACCCGCTGCACGATCCCCGCGCTCAATTTGTCCCATTCGGACTTGGTGAACATGCGCGGGACGATGTCGAACGGAATAATGCGTTCGGCGGCATCGTCGTCGCCATAGACGGCAAAGGTGATGCCGAGCTGGCGGAACGTCGCCTCGGCCGATTTCTGTCGCCGGTCGAGTTCGGCGCGTGGTGTTTCGGTGAGCCATTTGGCGAGCCCCGCGAACTCGGGACGCGCCGATTGGTGGCTGCTGGTGCCCCAAAGTTCGTCGAACGGCTTCTGCTTCATTGCCCGCAAGACTGCGCGGCTTTGCGGCAGTGCACAAGAGGGCAGTGACGGAAATCCGCGCGGGAACAGACTTGGCGGGTGCGGCGTTCTTTGGCCGCTATCATCCCCCCTGCCGAAACGATTGCGATGCACAACCAGCCCTTTACCGACGATCATCCCCTGATCGACAAGCTCAATCACTTCATTGCCAACCCGCAATTCCCCTGCGTCGGCGCGAAGTCGGCACTGGCGAAGCGGCAGATAAAGGCCGTCGTCGCACGGTCGATCACCAGCGGATGGAACGATCTGACCATCCACGCTGCACTGATGAAATTTGCCAGTGATTATCGACGCAACCGCAAATTGTTCCAGTCGCTCGCGGTCATTTTCGAAGGACCGCGCACGATAACCGAAGCGTGTTTCGAGGAATCGATGTGGAAACGCATCCAGTCGGTCAGCGACAAGGACGTCTGGCTCGGCCAGAAATACGACAAGACCGTCTCGCCCGACCCGGTCAACCCGCATTTCTCCTTGAGTTTCGGTGGCGAGGCGTTTTTCGTCGTCGGCCTTCACCCCCATGCCAGCCGCAAGGCGCGACGGTTCGTCGCGCCGACGATGATCTTCAACCTGCACGACCAGTTCGAGCGGCTGCGCGATGAGGGGCGCTATGAAAAGCTGCGCGGCAGTATTCTCGACCGCGACGAACATTATTCGGGATCGCTCAACCCGATGCTGTCGCGCCACGGCGAAAAGTCCGAGGCGCGCCAATATTCGGGCCGTGCCGTCGACAACGACTGGGGTTGCCCGTTCGCCTATAGAGGGAAGATGCGCGATGCTGCTTGAGCGAATCCGTCCTGCGACCGCTGCCCGTATCGAACCGCGCTCGGGCGTCGCCTTCACCATGCGCGCCGGACAGACGCTGACCGTAACTGATCCGCTGGGGCGGCAGGTCGCCGACATGCTCGCCTTCAACGCCGACGATATTGGCGAGGCGATCTCGTCGGGCCGGACGCTCGATTATGCGAGTAAAATCTATCTGACTACGGGCGATACGCTCTGGTCGAACCGCTCGAACCCGATGCTCGACATTGTCGAGGACACCGTCGGCCGCCACGATTTCCTGCTGACGCCGTGCTCGAAAGAAACGTTCCGCATCATTTACGGCCATAAAGAACCGCACCATGGCTGCTTCGGCAATCTCGCTGCTGCGCTCGCGCCTTACGGCGTGACCGAGGACATGATCCCGGTCGCGTTCAACTGTTTCATGAACGTGCCGGTTGCCCCGGACGGCAGCTTCGAAGTGCTCCCCCCGCTCAGCCGCGCGGGCGACTATATCCGCTTCAAGGCGAAGATGGACCTGGTCATTGGCCTCACCGCCTGTTCGGCGCTGCAATCGAACGGGGGCAGTTTCAAGCCGATCGATTGGGCGGTGGGTTAGGGGATCAGCAAGGCGTCGCAGTCGATCTGCTGGCAGGCATCGAACAACTTGCGATCCGCCGTGACCAGTTGGCTACCGGTGCGCCGTGCAATCGCTGCATGAATAGCATCGGGCAACCGCAATTGCAGGGTGAATTGGCGGACAAGCATCGAGGCACTTTGCACGTCGCGGGCCTCAGTGGATACCGTGCCACATGCCGCAAGGTACCATGCATCGAACTTGGCCAGACGGTCAGTGGCATCGTCGGGTGCAAGTTCCTGCGTCCGCACGAGCCGCGCCATCGTTGCGCCAACTTCGCCAACCGCAAAATCGCTGACCAGAAGGTCGGTTTCGGTCTCGATCAGCAGCCGGTTGACGCGGGCCGTTCGCGGCTCGACGCGGAACAGCGGCACAAGCACGCTCGCATCGAGATAGATCAATCGCGCGGCTCCTCGTACATGTCGTTGAGCAGTTCGACCGAAGTCTTGCCTGAGCTACCCCAAGCGGCCTGTTGGGCAATGAGCCGCTCGGTCGCCTTTCGGCGGCTTGCGATCGTTACGCCCGCCTTCACCTCGGGGTTCAGCGACACGACATCGACGCCGCGCCGGGTGATGACGACATGTTCTCCTGCAAGCGCCTCGTTGATGAGACGCGGCAGGGAATTCTTAGCTTGTGCGACGCTATAGACTGACATGGCTATCTAGATAGCCATTCACGCCAAATTACGCAACCGCCGCCAGCACAACCTCATCGGCATCGCGCAGCACATAACCACGGCCCCAGACGGTTTCGATGTAGTTGTCGCCACCGCACGCGAGGCTCAGCTTTTTGCGGAGCTTGCAGATGAACACGTCGATGATCTTGAGTTCGGGTTCGTCCATCCCGCCATAAAGGTGGTTGAGAAACATTTCCTTGGTCAGCGTGGTGCCCTTGCGGAGCGACAGCAGCTCGAGCATCGCATATTCCTTGCCAGTCAGGTGAACGCGGGCACCATCGACTTCGACAGTCTTGGCATCGAGATTGACCGCGAGCTTGCCGGTGCGGATGACCGACTGGCTGTGGCCCTTGGAGCGGCGCACCACGGCATGAATGCGGGCGACGAGCTCGTCGCGGTGGAACGGCTTGGTGACATAATCGTCGGCACCGAAGCCGAACGAGCGCACCTTCGAATCCATTTCGCTAATGCCCGACAGGATCAGGACCGGCGTCTGCACCTTGGCGACGCGCAGTTTCTTGAGCACGTCATAGCCGTGCATGTCGGGCAGGTTGAGGTCGAGGCAGATGATGTCGTAATCATAGAGCTTGCCGAGGTCCAAACCCTCTTCGCCCAGGTCCGTCGTATAGACGTTGAACCCCTCCGAAGAGAGCATCAGCTCGATGGCCTTGGCCGTGGTCGGCTCGTCCTCGATCAGCAACACGCGCATATGACGCCCCTTTTCCCGTCTATCCCCATGCGAACCGCGTTACGGACCGCACGACTTCATTAACCAAATATGGAATGAAGGGAAAAGGTTAATTTGGAGTTAAGTGGCGGAATTGAGCGAGTCGCAGCGCAGCGCGGGCACGGCGCGCCCCGCGCCGCCCTCGCGCAAGCCCGGGCGGCGACGCGCAGCGATCGACCGACGACACGGGCTTTGCCCGTGGCCCCTCACTTGAACCCCGCCACCCCGTTCCCCATGTCAATGCCATCCCGGCGGCCAACCTCCCCGCCGATGCGGAAACACCGACATGATCGACATTCGCCCCTTCGCCTCGCTCGGCGCGGCCAACCACGGCTGGCTCGACGCGCACCACCATTTCTCGTTCGGCGATTACCGCGATCCCGCCCGGATGGGATGGGGCAGCATCCGCGTGTGGAACGACGACCTGATCGCGCCGAACACCGGTTTCCCGCCGCACGCCCACAGCGACATGGAGATCATCACCTATGTCCGCACCGGCGCGATCACGCATGAGGACTCGATGGGCAACAAGGGGCGGACCGAGGCAGGTGATGTCCAGGTGATGAGCGCCGCATCGGGTGTGCGCCACAGCGAGTGGAATGCCGAAGACGTGCCGACCACGCTGTTCCAGATCTGGATCGAGCCGAACCGCACCGGCGGCGCGCCCGGCTGGGGCGCAAAGCCTTTCCCCAAGGACAGCCGTTCGGGGCGCTGGTCGGTGCTGGCGAGCGGCTTTGGCGATATGTCCGACGAGGACCGGGACGCCCTGCCGATCCGGGCGGATGCGCGCGTTCTGGGCGCAACATTGCGCGCGGGCGATACGCTGACACACGAGGTCGGTGCGGGCCGCCATGCCTATCTTGTCGCGGCCATCGGCGGGATCGAGATTGCGGACGGCACGGCATCGGGGGAGAGTAGCCCTGCCATGACCGCCGCTGCCCGCGACGGCGTAGCGCTCGGCACCGGACGGTACACGATCCGCGCACTTGGCGACGCCGAACTCGTGCTGGTCGACGCGGCGTGAACGGGGGGTAAGCGGGGGTTGGTGACAGTGTCGGCTTGAAGACGCTCAAACATCACCCCGGTTTCCGCCCAGCAATCCGGCTGCATCGCCGCCGTCGAGTGCCAGTTTGGGCGTGGCTGCCTTCAGACGTTTCTCGACCGATTTGATATGTTCGTCGGCGGGAATATCCTCGGGCATGGTCCCGCCGATCTTCTCGATGGCGGCGCGAACTTCGCGCCCGACGGCGCGGTGGGTGTCGATGGCACCGTTCTCGCTCCGCACGCCATCGCGCGCCAGCTTGTCGCGGGTCTGGGTCATGCGGAACTGGTTGGCGGCAAGCTCGGTCGCGTTCATCCGGTCCATCAGATTGTCAGCGGCGGGAATACCCTTGTGCGCCTTGATCGCGTCGCCCCCGCGTCCGTCGTACAGTCCCTTGTATCCGGCGTCGTGAAAGATACCGAACTTTCGGTTCTGCACACCAGCCTGCCGCGCCGCGCCTGAAAGCGCCTTGAACTCTTCGCTGGTCTGCTGCCGGATCTGGAGCCGTTCGCGGTCGGCAGCTTCACGGTCGGAAAGTTCCTGACGCCGCGTCTGGATCGCGAAATATTTCTGCGCCTGGGCAATCGCCGGTTTGCGGGGGTCGCCGTTCTGCGCGATCAGATAACAGGCAAAGCGTGACAGGTGATAATCATCGACCTCGCGGGTGGCGCCCTTGCCCGTCTCGATCATTTTGCCGGCGCCGGCAAAATGATGTCCTGTTTCGTTCCCCGATTCCGCGCACGATGTCATTGCCCGCCGGATCGCATCCTCGAACCGCCGCCACTGGCTGTAACCCAGCAACGGCGACAAATCGCGCGCGCTCCAATATTCAGCGTCATGTTCGTTGGTGCGCTTCAACGCCTCGAAACTGGCCAGATCGGCGGTTAGCTGGTTCATCCGAGTCCTTTGCTACGCAGAACATTATGGCAACATAGAGAGCAGGCGCAAGAGCAAACTGGCTCGAAGCAAGTGCAAAACGGCAATAATTTTCGGACGCGAGCGCAACTTGGATTGCCGACTGCCTTGCGACACGACCGCAACCGTCATATCCTTTTGGCATGATTTCGGCTGCAGTTCTCGACCCTCATCGCACCGCTGTTCGCGCGCTGGCCCAGCGCTATCGCGCCGCAAACCCGCGCGTGTTCGGATCAGTGCTGCACGACCGTGCCACAACAGACAGCGACATCGACATTTTGGTCGATGCCCTGCCGGGCGCGACTTTGTTCGATCTGGGCGGGTTGCAGGTCGAACTGCAGGAATTGCTCGGCGTCCCGGTCGATCTGCTCACCACCGCCGACCTGACGCGCCGGTTTCGCGATAGCGTGCTGGCGGAAGCCCGCACCATATGAGCTTACCGCAGGCACACTCGAGCATTGTTTGGTTACATACACAGCTAATCATTATTAGCCTATAGATAGGCCAATGCCGCAGTTGCTAACGACACCCCCCGAGAAACTATTGGAACCTATTAATAAGTTATCTTCCGTAATATGAATTGGTATACCTCTAACTGAGGTTTTAAGTAACTCGATCGCAATGAAGTTTGGGGGTTCCATCCTTAAGCTCAGCATCGGATTCCCTAGCTGATCGTTAAATATGTAGCGATTGGCTATGCATTTAAAATCCCATTCGCCTCCGAGCACTCGCCATTCGTTCTTGAAAATTTCAAAGAAATTTAAGCCTGACGAGTCTCGCACCTTCGCCGATATTTGACACACATCGCTGCCCTCTTCGGGCGGTTCGAAATGGATAATGTTTTCGCCAGCAACCTGTATTGGTATGGGAGTTCCGCTAACTAAGGGCCCGCCACCCATTTTCAAAGATGGTATTCCTCGAAACCAAGGATGATTCGTCGACGAGAAGCCGTTAGTCTTGGCAGCAGGATTCGCATAGGCAGCTGCGACTTCTGCCTTTGGAATGATGGCTTTGGTCACCATCGCATGATGATTGGGGCACAGGAGAACAATCCCATCGGCAGAATGACAATCCGCATCGACGAAGTCTGGCGAAAAGTGCTCGTATTCAGTTATAGTTACACCGCATATTGCACAACCAAAGCCGCAGTGCTGGCGCACCTGTCTTTTAATTTGGTCGGGTATGTGCCGAGGTAAACCAAATCTATTCTGCGCCACTTATTCCGCCGCCACGCTCGTCACCCCGAACATGTCGACCTCGCTCACCCCGACATCCTCGTTCGCCGCTTCGTTCGCTGCCTTCGCACCCTTGCGTGCGTCGAAGCTGCCCCAGACGTCGCCCCAGTTGCCGCGGGTTGCTGCCTTCGAATATTCGGTCGCGCGGGTTTCAAAGAAATTGGCGTGCTCGACACCGTTGAGCAGCGGCGCGAGCCACGGCAGGGGGTGTTCGTCGATCATGAACATCGGCTTGAAGCCGAGCTGGTCGAGCCGCCAGTCGGCGATGAAGCGGACGTATTTCTTGATGTCCTTGGCGGTCATTCCTGAAACAGGACCATCGGCAAACGCCAGATCGATGAACGCATCCTCCAGCCGCACCGTCGTCTGGCAACAGTCGAGAATGTCGTCCTTCACCGCCTTGGTCAGGCACTGGCGCTCGGCGCAGAACGCGTGGAACAGCTTGGTGATGCCTTCGCAATGCAGGCTTTCGTCGCGGACCGACCAGCTGACGATCTGCCCCATGCCCTTCATCTTGTTGAAGCGCGGGAAGTTCATCAGCATCGCGAACGATGCGAACAGCTGCAGCCCCTCGGTGAACCCGCCGAACATCGCCAGCGTGCGCGCGATATCCTCGTCGCTATCGACGCCGAACGTTCCGAGGTAATCGTGCTTGGCCTTCATTTCCTCATATTGGAGGAACATGCCGTACTCGCTTTCGGGCATGCCGATGGTGTCGAGCAAGTGCGAGTACGCCGCGATGTGCACCGTTTCCATATTGCTGAACGCCGCCAGCATCATCTTCACCTCGGTCGGCTTGAACACGCGGCCATAATGTTCGTGGTAGCAATTCTGCACCTCGACATCGGCCTGGGTGAAAAAGCGGAAAATCTGCGTCAGCAAATTGCGCTCGTGGTCGGTCAGCTTCTGCGCCCAGTCACGGCAATCCTCGCCCAAGGGCACTTCCTCGGGCATCCAGTGGATCTGCTGCTGGCGTTTCCAGAAGTCATAGGCCCACGGATATTCAAAGGGCTTATATTGGTTGCGGGCGACGGTAAGGGACATGATCGAACTCCTGAACTAATTTGGTAATCGGGGTTGCGACTGCACAAAGCCGATCAACCCTTCGACATAAGCGAGACGCTCGCCATGACGCGAAACGGTCGCGTCGAGTTTATCGACGCGTTGCTCGATGCGGCGAACATCGTCATGCAAGACAGCCATCGACTTGATATCGAGCAGAAGGTCGCGCCAGAAGCTCATGCGGCTTTCCTGTGTGCGACATCGAAGACAGCGCGAACACGATCCCAATCAATCGACGGGTCATTGGCAAGTTGCTGCTGGATACGCGCGCGATACTCCGACGTTTCCATCAAATCACGGCGCCGGTCGCCTTCATCGAGCCGATCGATCATGCGTTCGAAACTCGCGTGCATGTTGGTGATCGATGCCCGGAACTCCGGCAACAACGCCTCGACCTCCTCGCGGGCAGCGGCTTCATCGGGGTCGTAGTCGAGTGCTGCCTTGCGGACGAGCTCGCTGACCGAAATGCCGAGCATCGACGCACGCGCATTGATCGCAGCCTTGTCCACCGGGCTGATCAGCAATGTAAGTCGATCAGTCTTCATGTCCGCCTCCATATGTGCGTTACCATATGCATGTTAACGCCATTATTGGCAAGCCAAACATTCGTCGTAATCCTTGCTCTCCAGCTCGATCACGGGCGGCAGTGCGGTATTGTCCGCCTCGACCCCGCCCGCAAAGCCTGCGCGCTGGACGCTTTTCGAGCGCAGGTAATAGAGCGACTTGATGCCCAGTTCCCACGCGCGGAAGTGGAGCATCAGCAGATCCCATTTCTCGACATCGGCCGGGATGAACAGGTTCAGCGACTGCGCCTGGTCGATGAACGGTGTGCGGTCGGCAGCGAGTTCGAGCAGCCAGCGCTGGTCGATTTCGAAGCTCGTTTTGTAGGTCGCCTTCTCGTCCACATCGAGGAAATCGAGGTGCTGGACCGATCCGCCCTGTTCGAGGATCGAATTCCACACCGCATCGCTGTTCTTCGATTTCCCGCTCAACAGTTTTTCGAGATACGGGTTACGGATCGAGAAGCTGCCCGACAGCGTCTTGTGGGTATAGATATTCGCCGGGATCGGCTCGATGCACGCACTCGTCCCACCGCAGATGATGCTGATCGACGCGGTCGGCGCGATCGCCATCTTGCAGCTGAACCGCTCCATGACGCCGCGTTCCTCGGCATCGGGGCAGGGTCCGCGCTCGGCGGCAAGCAGCATCGACGCCTCTTCGGCCTTCGCGCTGATATGCTTGAAGATTTTCAGGTTCCACGACTTCGCCATCGCCCCTTCGAACGGCAGATTGCGCGCCTGCAAAAAGCTATGGAAACCCATGACGCCCAAGCCCACCGAACGCTCACGGCTAGCCGAATACTTCGCCCGCGCCATTTCCGGCTCCGCACGGTCAATATAGTCGGTCAGGACATTGTCGAGGAAGCGCATGATGTCCTCCACGAACATCTTGTCGCCGTTCCATTCGTCCCAGGTCTCAAGGTTGACCGACGACAGGCAGCACACCGCCGTGCGGTAATTGCCGAGATGGTCCTTGCCCGTCGGCAGCGTGATTTCGCTGCACAGGTTCGACGTCGAAACTTTGAGCCCGAGTTCGCGGTGATGGCGCGGCATGGCGCGGTTCACGGTGTCGGCAAAGACGATATAGGGCTCGCCGGTCGCGAGCCGCGTTTCGACGAGCTTCTGGAACAGGCTGCGCGCGTCGACCGTGGCGCGGACGCTGCCGTCCTTGGGGCTGAGCAAATTCCATTCTTCACCCGCGCGGACGGCTTCCATGAACGCGTCGGTGAGGAGGACACCGTGGTGGAGGTTCAGCGCCTTGCGGTTGAAATCGCCCGACGGCTTGCGGATTTCGAGGAATTCCTCGATTTCGGGATGCGAGACATCGAGATAGCAAGCCGCCGAGCCACGGCGCAGCGAGCCCTGACTGATCGCAAGCGTCAGCGAATCCATCACGCGGACAAAGGGAATGATGCCCGACGTTTTACCATTCAGGCCAACCGGCTCGCCGATGCCGCGCACCGCGCCCCAATAGGTCCCGATGCCGCCGCCGCGCGAGGCGAGCCA
>JANNVL010000072.1:0-2650 GCA_031408195.1 Sphingomonadales bacterium
AATGGTCACCCTCGTCGCCGTCGGGGTCTTCGTCGCCGTCGAAGTGCTCTGCGCGCTTTGGGCGCGGTTTGCGGGAACTGGTCCTCTCGAGCGTCTTCTCCGAGCAATCACCTATGGCGCGTCAGCGCGCGATGTCAGGGACGCGGGCTGAGCAACCGGTCGAGCGGCCCATCCGCCGCGCCCGTTGCTTTCTCGAAGCGCGGATAGCGCAGCCCGCCGTTCCATTGCACGTTCACATCGCGGACGAGAGCCTCGGTTTTCAGCGTCAGACGGATCGCATCTTTGCCGCCCTTGGCCGCTGTGACCGCCGCCTTGATCGCGTCGTCGCTGTAGGGAACCCCGTTTACCGCAATGATTTCCTGCCCGACCGTCAGCCCCGCCTTGAACGCCGATCCTTCCCACTGGACTGCCGTAATTTTGGCCTTCGCCACGTTGATGCCCAGCGAATAGATGAGGTCGAGGAACTTGTTCGCCTTCATCCCGCGCGTGATCGCATTGGTCGGGGTGTCGGTGTAGACCAGCGTGTAGCCGCTGCGGGTAAAGCCGCCCAAGGGAGCCTTGTCCTTCTGCGTCAAACGGTCGGTCAGGAAGCCGCGCCAGTCATAGGCCATGACCGCATTCAGCCCCGCGACGATATCGTCGAACGTATAAGTGACCTGCCCGTAATCGCCTTCCTTCAACCCGAAGAAGGTCCGCGCGAAGTCGTCCATGCCCTTCGCGTTCGCCGTCCCCTGACGCATAATCGCATCGGCTTCGGTCCAGATCAGCAGCCCCTCGTTGTAATAATCCTCGCTGCGCTGCCAGCTCACCCACGCCTTGGGGCGGCGCGAGCTGATAATGGGGTCGTTGGTCGTGTCGTCCAAACTCCGCCAGCTCCGCGCCGCGCGGGCGTCGAGCGCCGCTGCAATGCCCGCCAGCGTGTCGAGCTTGTCCTGTTTTGACGTCAGGCCGCTGCGCGCTTCGAGAACATGGCCCCAGAATTGCGTCTGCCCCTCATACACCCACAGCAGCGAATTGCGTTTTGGCACGCGGAAATCGGGGGTCCAGCTGTCCGCGCCCAGCCGGTATTTGCCGTTCCAGCTATGGACGAATTCGTGCGGCAGCAGATTATGGTCGGGCAATGACGCGGCCCAATCGGTGAAATAGCCTGGGTCGTTCTGGTTCTCGGAAGACCGGTGATGTTCGAGGCCGATCCCGCCCATCCGGTCGGTGATCGCGTGGAGAAAGTCGTAACGGTCGAACTGGCGCGTGCCGAACAGCTTGATGGCTTGTGTCACCAGATTGCGGTGATGGCCAATGACTTCGGGCGGCGCGACCAGCTCCTTGGGCGAATCGGCGACAGTGTTGAGGAACACATTGTTGCCGAGGTCGTCCTGCCGGAAATATTTGCCCGCAAAAATGGGCGAGTCCTGCAGGATTTCATAGCTGACCGGCGCGTAACTGATCGTGTCGCCCGTCGTCGTCACGGGGCGCAGCGCGGTCGCAGCTTTCCAGCCCGACGGGTAAGTGACGCTCGCCGCCACCGGGATGCGCCGCGTGAAATATCCCGCCGGATAGAACGACAATTGCTCGAACTGCAGGTTCATCATTTCGCGCGTGACGACTATGCGGCCTTGGTCGCTGGCGGTTGCCGACAGATACTGGAAATCGAGATCGACCGAGCGTGCGTTCGACGGCACGTCGATGTGGAAGGCGTGGACATCGACCGTGTCGCGTTTCCACACGAGCGTCTTGCCCCCCGCCTTGACGACCAGCCCGGCCATCTTGTCGAGCTCGAGGCGGCTGGCGTGCTTGCCGGGGAGATAGGCGGGGAGGAGCAGGGTCATCCGCCCTGCGCTCGAAACGGGGATGGTCTGCTTTACGGTGAAGATACCGCGCTCGATATCGGTCGCATCGACCTTGACCGTCATCGTGCCCGGATAGGCGATGTCGCGCGCCGCCGGGATTGTCTCGACATGTGCGACCGGCTCCGGGGCGCTAATCTGGGCAAAAGCCGGGGCGGCGGTGGCGAGGAGGAGGGCGGCGGTGGCGAAGCGGAGTGTGTTCATGGCCCCACGCTAGCGTTGCGCGGCGGCGCTCGCTAGGGGGCTTCGCTCTATGGCGAAGATCGAAACCCCCCGCCCCATTCGTGGCACCCAGAGCATGTTCGGCGAAGAAGCCGACCGCTTTCACCATGTCGTGCAGACGTTCGACCGCGTGCGGCGGCTCTACGGGTTCGGGCGGGTCGAAGTGCCGGTGTTCGAAGCGACGGCTGTGTTCGCGCGTTCGCTGGGCGAAACCACCGATGTCGTGTCGAAGGAAATGTACACGTTCGAGGATCGCGGCGGGGATTCGCTGACCCTGCGTCCCGAATTCACGGCGGGGATCGCGCGCGCCTATCTGACCGAGGGCTGGCAGCAGTACGCGCCGATGAAGGTCGCGACGCACGGGCCGCTTTTCCGCTACGAACGGCCGCAAAAGGGGCGGTTCCGGCAGTTTCACCAACTCGACGCCGAAGTGATCGGCGCGGCCGAACCGGCGGCGGATGTGGAATTGCTGTGCTTTGCCGATCAGTTGTTGCGCGAGTTGGGCATCGGCGAGGGCGTGACGCTGAAGCTCAATACTTTGGGCGATGCGGAAAGCCGCGATGCGTGGCGGGCGGCGCTAGTGG
>JANNVL010000073.1:0-39773 GCA_031408195.1 Sphingomonadales bacterium
CGGTCGCGGCAATCGTGCCGGTCGCGCGCGCAAGGCCGGTCGTCACGATCCGCAAGTCGCGCGGTGCGCTCAGGCTGATTGCGTCAACCGATTGTGCCGTGAGCACGATATCACGCCCCGCCGTCACTGCGCCGGGGGTCAGCACTGTGCCCGAATTGAGCAGGATATCGACCGAGGCCTGAACGCTGTTCGCCGTCAGGGTGGCACCTGCGGATACATCGACATTGCCCGCCGTCGCAGAAAGGGTATTCGCACCCAGTCCGGCAATCGAGCGTAGTAGCACGCTACGCCCGGCCGCTGCGACCGGCCCTACCGACTGCAAATTGGTTGCGACTGCAATCGCGCCATTGACCGCGCTGAGCGTCGTTGTCCCGCCCGACAATATGGTCGGAACCGTGATGCCCGTCGTCCCCGTGATCGACACCGGGCCACCCGTAGCGGTGACGCTGGTGCCCGTTGCCGTTCCCGCAGCATTGACCGTGAATGACGTACCCGCCGTCGCCGTCCCAAAGGCGACGCTGCCACCTGTGCTTGCCAGCGTTACCGATCCGGTGGCAGCCGGGGTTGCAATCGACAGCGCACCAACGCTCGCCACGTCGAGGTTGCCTGCTGTCGCATTAAGGCTGTTAAAGCCGAGAGCGCCAAGCGAGCGCAGGAAAATCGACCGCCCCGAAACAGTGGCAGTGCCCGCCGATTGCAGGTTGGTCGCAACCGTCACCGGCCCGTTTGCGGCCAGCAGATTGGTCGTTCCGCCTGCAACAATCGTCGGTATCGTAATGCCGTTGAGACCGGTGACGAAGACGTTACCGAGGCCATTGAGGCTGCCAATGTTGATGCTGCCGTTGGTGTTGAGCACCGCTATGCTGCCACTGGCGATGCTCGTCCCCGTCATATTGCCGGTCGAGGTGAACAGTGTGGTCCCGCCCGCCTGCACAGTCCCGAAGTTCAGCGCGCCGCCCAAGGCCTGCAAGGCGAGGTTGCCCGTCGCCGTCGCGGGACCGGCGGTCAGGTTTGTGGTGGCGGTCATGCTGAGGTTGCCCGCCGTTGCGGACAGTGCGCCGGTCGCAATGTTTCCCGTGCCCGTGATCGAAATCGAACGGCCCGACGCCGTCAGCAGACCCGCCGAAACCAGACTGTTGGCGACCGTTACTGCTCCGTTTGCTGCGGTGAGGCTCGTCACCCCGCCCGAAATGATCGTCGGTACCGTCAGGCCCGTCGCGCCCGCCAAGGTTACCGGCCCGTTCGCCGCCTGCGCGCTTGTCAGGGTGAGCGCGCCGCCCGCAGCGACGTCGATGCCAGCAGCACCCGTGGCTGTGAGGGTTCCCGTCGTCAAACTACCGATCGACCGCAAGAAGAGCGAACGTCCGTTCACCGTCAGCGCCCCTGTCGGGGCAAGGTTCGTCGCGACTGTGATTGCGCCAAGCGGCGATGACAGGTTTATCGAACTACCCGACACAATCGGGATGGTGATGCCGGTTGCGGCGGTTACAGTGGTTGATCCCGACACGCTGTTCGCCTGGACCGAGCCCGATGTGGCGTTCAGATTTATAATTCCACCGACCGCCGACCCCAGTGTTATCGAGGTTGCCGCATTGGCGACGACAGCGGGCGCCGACAAACTGCCCGCGACAACCGCACCCGAGCCGGACGTCAACTGTAGACCAGTGAAGGAATTCGCATCACCGCCCGCGACGCCGGATCGACCCGATACAGTGATCACCCCTGCCGAACGCAGGTCCGTAAAGTGCGCGGTCCCGGCAGACGCAGTCAGGGTAATGACATTCGACCGTGTCGCGGGCGGCAGGCCCGACGTCCCCAACCGCACATCGCCCGTCGTTGAAGTCAGCAGAATTTGCCCGGTTGAGCTTGCTCCCGCGTCGGCAATATCGACGCCGGTTGCCCCGGTTGCAGAGATTGAGCCTCCCGGCGCTGTAACCGAGGTCGCGGCGATCAATCCGGTCGTCGCGGTCAGCGTCACGCCGGTCTGGCCGAAAACACTACCCGCCACGATGTTGGTCGCGGCGGTCAAGCTCGCACTGGTAGCCTGCACATTGCCGACGGTTACGCCGCCGTTGGCCGACGTCGCCGATAGGCCAAGCGCAGCACTGGCATTGCCGCCGACAACGCCCGCAGCACCTGCAATGGTGATCGAAGCGCGTGAGAAAATGTCGACAAAGCGCGCCGTGCCGCCCGTCGCCGTCAGCGTGATCCCGTTGGGCCGCGTGGCGAGCGCGACCCCCGACGTCGCCAACCGCACATCGCCTGTCGTCGATCTCAGCAGCACTTGCCCCGTGGCGCTGGTCCCGGCGTCGGCGATGTCGATGCCGGTGC
Source organism: Sphingomonadales bacterium (assembly GCA_031408195.1). Taxonomy (GTDB): domain Bacteria; phylum Pseudomonadota; class Alphaproteobacteria; order Sphingomonadales; family Sphingomonadaceae; genus Sphingomonas_O. The sequence continues at coordinate 2,332 of JANNVL010000073.1, forward strand.
CCGCGCGGATGTCGATGTCGCCGGTGCCGATCCGCAGGCTGTTCCCGATGACGACAGTCCCGGAAACATCAAGGAACGGCGTCGTCGAACTCACGCCGTTGTAACCGAACAGCGTCCCATTGGCGTCGAGCGTCCGGAACGTCACATTCCGTGCGTTGCCGATTTCCAAATTGCCGATTGCAAACGCCGCACCGTCCGCGCCGCCGATATCGCGGCGCGCCGTCAATCGCACGAAACCGGCACGGACTGTTGCCGGACCGACAAACAACAGGTCATTGCCCGGGATGAAACGATCACCGGCCTGTATGAACGCCTGCCCGGCCGAAATCGATGTCAGGTTGGTGCCGGGCGCAACGCCCAGATGCGACAGGGTGATATTGAAACCCGATGCGCTCAGGCCGCCACCGACGTTCAACCGACCGGCCAATCCGGTCATCGTCAGCGAGAGATTCCCCGATGTCCGCAGATCGGCACCTGTCGTCACATTGACCGGTGTATTGTCGGCGCTGACATTGATTGCACCGGTCGGCGCGCCATTGGCTTCCCCGGTGCGCGCGTCGAGCTGGGCGAAGGTCACCGTCTGGCCCGCGCCGATATTGCCGATATTGATCGTGCCAGCCGTGCCGTTGGGCAGTCCTGCTGAAATCTGGCCCGATGCATTAAGGGTCGTCGCGCCCGCTGTCAGCGAACCCGCTTGCGCCGCCGTCCCCGCCGTTGACTGAACGTTGATCGTGCCGCCGGTGCCGCCCAGCGTTGTCCCCGAATACCCCCTTGCATCCGCGCTCAAGCCGTCGGGCAAGGCAAGTGCGCCGCCCTGCGCCAGCACGTTGACCGTGCCGGCGGTGCCGAGTTCGGGTGCATTCGTGCTGCCGCCTGTGGCATAAACCGAGATCGGGGTTACGCCCGCGCCGGCGACGACCGTAATGCTGCCGCCATTGCGCGCCGCCAGCGTTGCCGTGCCGCCGAACGACGGTCCTGCCGGATCGACAGGATTGCCGCCTGAGCGGAAGATCGCGTTGGCGCGTATGTCGAGCCTATGCAGGGCCATCGTACCGCCATCGGCGTTGACGATGGCCGTTCCCCCGCGCTGGCTGCGGGCGATCGCGCCGGGGTCTGTCCCTGCATAAACCACGCTTGCCGTTACGAGACTCGCCGGCTTGGGGCCACTGCTGGGGGCCGTCGCGTCGGTCGTGATGGTGCCGCCATTCGTCGCGGAAAGACGCGCGGTTCCGGCAATCAGATCGCCTCCGGCAACCGGAATGCCATTAAATGATCCAGATTTTATAGCGTTGGCGTCGATTGTGACTCCTGTTCCGCCCGTCGCGCCAACGGCCAATATGCCTGTCCCGCTGACATCGACGGCGGCGAGTCCGGACCCGGCAGTTGACCCTGCGACGCCGCCATCCCCCGCACCGGATTGGGACTCGCGGGCGAATACGTCAAGCGAATCGGTATTGTAACGCCCTCCAGTGATCGCGATGCGCGCGATTCCGCCCGCCGCATTGCCGCCGGTACCGCTGCCGCCGTTGGAACCCGCCTCGCCACCGATAGCAGAGCCATCCAAGGTGACCTTTCGTGAATTCATGATGCCGCTGTTTATGGTCAGCAGGGCGGATCCGCCGGTCGCGCTGCCCCCGTCGAGCGACGGTATTTGCCCCGTACCTGCCGCACCAACAGCACTGATCATGTTGTTCTGATTTGGCCCGCCGTTGATTGTTAGCAACGTCGGCGTTGCGCCTGCGTTCAGTGTGATAGCCGCTGTGCCGCCCGTGCCGTTGCCGCTCGACAGCAGCCCGCCGCCGCCCGTGCCGTTGGCGAGCACGCGTAGTCCAAGCAGGCCGCCGCCCAATGATACTGAGCCCCCATTGATGGTCAGCGAGGATTGGCCGCCCACGGCATTGCCGCCTATTCCGGCGGGATTGTCCTGTCCGTCCGCGCTCGTGTTGATTACCGTCTGGCCAGCCACCGACAGCGTGCCGTCGCTCACCGTAATCCCTGCCGCGCCGCCGACGCCGACGCGGGCCGAAACAAGGTTGAGGTTGCCGCCGACGGTCATCGACTGGCCTGCATCGATGCGTGCCTGCGCGCTGCTCAGCCCGGTCAGATTGGCGGTGCCGGAAAAGGTGAGCGCGGTTCCGCCCGTGGGAGCCGCGACGATGTTTGTCGCCTGCGCGGTGACCGAAGTTCGGAACAGGCCGCTGGCAATGTTCAGGTTGGCAGCAATTGTGCTGACATTCTGACCGATACCGCTGAAGAAGACATTTTGTCCCGCCGATAGGATAATGGTGCCGTTTTCGACCGTTGCGCTCGCGGCGGGAGTATAGCCGACAGTTCCGCCGACCAGCATTGTGATCGCGGTGTTCTTTGGCATCGCTGCCATCGCAATTGTGCCGTTTGCGCTGGCTGGACCGGTGGTCGTGGCGGTTGCCGAATGCGTAAGAGCATTGGTCACTGTCGTGCCGGTCAGAAATGCGATGTTGACCAGCCCGCCGTCGATCGTGACATCGACTTGCTCGGCTGCCGCATAGACGGTGGAGCCATTTACCGTCGCGGTTCCGCCCATCGTTACCTGCGGCGCGACCACAGCGAAATAGCTGTTTGCGCGCGACAGATTTATTTGTGCGCCCGGCTGGATCGTGACGGCAGACGTTGAGTTGGCCGCCCCCCGGAACCGGATGGCACCCGCGCCCGAGAACAGGCCGCCGGTCGCGTCGATATCGTTAGCGGTCAGGATCAGATTCCCGACGTTGAACACCGCCGTCGGCCCGGCAATGATGCCGCCGGGCGAATAGAACCAGACAGAACCACCGCGACCGTATGTCGGCAGGGGCGGTGGCCCGCCGCCAAAACCGGTCACGATCTGGCTGGTCACTGTGCCGTTGATCGAAATCGCGCGGTTCGTCGATGGCAGGATGCGGTTGAGAACGACGAAATCCTGTCCGAGCGTCGCACCCTGAAACACGGCTTCGCGTCCGTTGGGCAGAAAATTGATCGGCGCGGGCGAGGGCGGCAGCGGCAGCGGACCCGTCTCGGGATTCCAGTTGACGATGGCTTGCGGCGTGCGGATCGTAATCGTGTCTTTCACTGCCGTTTGTACAATAACGACTTCGGCCGGATTGAATGTCGCATCGCCCTGAAGCGCGCGATCAGCGTAAGACTGGGCAAAGGCTGGGACCGCTAAGATCACAAAAGCACCGGTGGCCAGCAATCGACTACGGCAGCGACGCAGCGACGAAGTTATCATAGCGGTCCTCATGTCTCTTATGGCCGGTCGGACGGAATCAGGCGGGTCGTGATTGAAACCAGCACACGGGTGTCGCCGCGTGCGGTTTGTAAGCCAGCGGCGGCAAAAGGTACTGCGACCCCGGCATCGAAAATGAACCGGTCGCCCAGCGCAACGCGCACGCCGCCACCCGCCGATTGCAGTTTCTGCGGGTCGGACACACCGGGCAGGGGGTCGTGGTTCCACACCCAGGCTGCATCGACAAAGCCATAGCCCTGAAATGCAAAGCCGCGCCGCCCATTCGGGATCAAGCTGCCGACCGTCACTTCGCCGCGCACCCCGACACCCGAATCGCCGATTAGCGTGCCGGGATCGAACCCGCGCCCGACGGTGTAATTGCCCGCCGAGAACTGTTCGTAGCTCAGCAGGACCGAGGGCGAGTATTGCAGGCGCGGCGCAAGGCTGAAGCCTATATTGGGGACGGGACGGAATTCGCCAAGCGCGCCCAGCCGCACGACGAATCCGCTGGGGTCGGCGGTCAACCGGCTCGGCGGCACTGCACCACCCGCGACACAGACGAGGGGATTGGCGCGGCAATCGGGACTCGCCCCAAGCGCGTCGATGCCGTGGCGCAGTTCGAGCGACGCACCGACCCGCCAGCGCGGCTCGCTCACCGAATAACCTGTCGTCGAGACAACGCTTTTCGGGTCGAATGCTTCGTAACCGAGCTTCACATAGGGGACGCGCAGCCGGTCACGCGTGAAAGGGATGCCGTTGAAGCTGCTCGACTGGTTGACGATGTCGAGGCCGCCCGAGATGTTGAGGTTGAACGTCTGGCGCCGGATAATCGGGTAGCTCGCTTGTAATGTAGCCACCAGTGTCTCGGAGCGGAGAAAGATTCCTGCGCCTAGGGTCGGACGCGTCCAAGCATAGCTGAAATCGGCCCCGAGTGTTAGCCCTTCGCCACCGACACGAATTTCTTGCCCTGCTTGCAAGACCAGTTGTTCGCGCAAATCGTGCGTGCTGAAAACGCCCAGCGTGGTGCGGTCGCCCAGGCCGAAGATGCCGTTGAAGCGCGCTTGCAGGATGCCGCCGCCGCGCCCGACTTCGCGCGATCCGTAATTCTGGACCGACAGGTCGATCTCTGCAGGTATCCGCGTGACTTGAACTTCGCCGACCACCTCGCCCGGAGCCGTTCCCGCCGGACGCAAGGTCAGACGAATGTCATAGCCGGGCAGGTCGCGCGCGAGCAGCAGATAGCGCTCGGCAAAGCGGATGTTGAAGACGGGCTGGGCTTGCAGCGCTTTCAGATAACGCCCGATGATCCCTTCGGACTTGCCCGCATCGCCACGCACCTGAAAACCGGTAAGCTTGGCGAGCAGCACGTCGAAATTGACGATACCGTTCTCGATCCGCTGTGGCGGCACCTGCACGGCGGCAAGATAACCCGCTTGGCGCAACACTGTCGCGGCGCGGTCGCGGATTTCGCAGACGGTCGCAATCGGGACTTTCTGCCCCGCATAGCCGCCCCAACTGTCGCGCAGCATCTCCGGTGGGATCGTGCCTAGTCCCGAAAACCGCACCTCGCGCAGGTCGATACTGATGTCCTTATACGCTGCATCGGCAAGCGGGCAGGGCGCGCGTTCGATGTCGCCGTCGATGGAAAGCCGTGAATTGGACGGGACGCGCGGCGTCAGCGGGGCGCGCTCGATCTCTTCGCGCGTCGGCTGGCCGGTCGCCGTTTGTGCGCCCGCTATCGACGGCAGCGCCGCCAGCCCCAGCAAACCGAGAACGATCTTCACCCGTCGCATGGCTTCCCCTTGCCATTCGGTACCTGTGTGTACCCGGTCCGGCTGTCTCTGCGACAGTCCGTGCCTATGTGCGACCCTTGGCCCCTAGGGCTATCAGCCCGCCGCCGACGCGGCAAGGCGTGTCAGCCGCTGTTTACCATGGTTTTTCCCGCTTCTACCAGCGCATCGAGCTGGGCCGTGCAGCCTTGCCCGATGAGCGCGCCCGCAACATCGTCGGGCGCGGTGCTGGTCGACGGGAAAGCCGCGACGCGGATCGTTGTGGGGACGGCAACTCCCGGCCCCGAAATCCGGTAATCGCCGCCAACCATCAATGGCATGTCGGCGACCGGCCAGGTCTTCACGGCTTGTCCGGCAGAAAAGCTCAGCGGCACCGATTTGCCCATGTGGCTGAGCGTCATCGTGACCGGCTTGGTCATGTCGGCACGCCACAACGTCGCACGGGTCATATCTTTGAGACAGACGGTCCCGCTTTTGGACGTATCGACATACCACAGGCTCGCCACACGCGCCGCCGCAGCGCCGGTGCCGCGCACTGCCCCGGTGCGAACCTGTCGTGTTCCCGAGTTGCCGATCAGCGCGGCAAACGCCGACGACGTCGCCGCGCCGCGCGCGCTGCTGCCGACCGCGAAACTCCCCGCGCCCGACAGCGTCCGCGTTCCCTTGGCGTCGAGCAACACCAGCGTATCGCCTGCCTTGAGCGCCACGCGCGACCCGTCGGACACAGACCGACCGACCGGATAGGCCTTGGCCGACGGTCCGCTCGACCGAATAACGATGGTCCCGGCTACCAGCGCCGACGCGGCAGTCAGCGCGAGTGCGGATGCGGATATCTTGCCGCAAATCTTGAGAGCTTTAGTCCAGGACAAAATAGCCTCCCTCGGTTCGGTTACCCAGTCGATACACCAAGTTACGCAAAGGCGCATCATTTGGATGCAGGTCGGAAAGGCGGCGTAGTTCGACGAGGGCGGCGTCATCGCCCCGGCGCGCGGCGATTGCCCAGCTTTCGAATCGCGCCAGTGCTTCGGGATCGGCATCCGACGGCTCGACGATGTCGACCGGCGTCGCTCGCCCGCGCAGTTCGACCGTGCCGAGCGCGCGGAACCCCGTCAGGCCCGACCGTTCCGCCGCATCGCGGCTGATGAGCACCGACGTGCCGAGCTGCTTGTTCGCCCCCTCAAGCCGCGCCGCCGTATTCATCGCATCGCCGAGCGCGGTGTACTGAATGCGCCCCTCGCCGCCGAAATTGCCGACGATGACCTCGCCGAAATGCAGGCCCACCCGCGTGCGCCCGATGGCGGGGACACCGTCGGGCACGGTCTTGCGGAATACTTCGCCCGCCGCGTGCATCGCGATTGCCGCCTGAACCGCGCGCGCGCCATCGTCGGGCCGTGCAATCGGCGCGCCCCAGAACGCGACCACAGCATCGCCGACGAATTTGTCGATGGTCCCGCCATGCGAGAGAACGACATCGCTCAGCGTTTCGAGATAGCGGTTGAGCAAGGTCGCCACGACGCCGGGGTCGATGGCGTGGCTCAGCTTGGTAAAGCCCTCCAGATCGCTGAACACGATGAACAATTCGCGCTTCTCGCCCTTCAGCGACAGCCCTTCGGGATCGCGCAAAATCTGTGCGGCGATGTCACGCGGCAAATATTTGCCCAGCGCCGACTGGGCGAAGCGGCGTTGTTCCGACCCGATCACCCGTGCCGCCGATCCGACCGCGATGAACGCCATCAGCCACCCCGCGCTCCAGCCGAACACCGGCAAGCCATAGGTTTCGGTCATGCGGGCATGGAGGACGAAGGGCAGGGCACCGATCAGCGCGAGTTGCGACACCAGCACGACCAGCAGCGCCAGCGGACGTAACGCGCCGAGTGCAGTAAGTGCACCTGCCGCGACCGCAACCAGCGCGGCGAGCCACAACACCCAGCCAGAAATCGGCGCATAGCTCCGCCCGTCGAGCAGCTGCGCGAGCATCTGGGCAAAGGCGTCAAGCCCCCACATCTGCTTGCCCGTCACCCGGCCCAGCGGCGTCGAAAACAGGTCGATATCCTGAATATGTCCGCCGATCAGGACGTGCTTGCCTGCGATCTGCGCGCGGAACAGGGCAGCAGCTTCGGGGACGGCAAACAGAGTGTCGTCAGCGAGCGTCTGGATCGGGATCGTCGCAAACAGCTCGCGGTCGTCGGCAGCCGGTCGCCGCCATCCAACACTGGCGTCAAGGTGCGCCTGACTCGACGGCTCGCCCGAAGCGGCATGGGGCAACAGCGGTGGCAGGCCGCTTTTGGATTCGGGCCAGCGCCGCAACACATTATCGCTGTCGGCAGAGAGGCGGATGCTTGCCGCTTGGACATTACCCGGTTTCAGCGCCCCGGTGAAGTTTTCGAGAAACTGCTGCTGTTCGAACGTGATCTTGTCGCCGTTGGTCGCATTCGACGCATAGGCGAGCCAGGTCGGCGTCTTCATTGCCTTGAACGCTGCGATCAGCACCGGGTCTTCGGGCTGCGGCTGGTCGATCAGCACGTCGATGCCGATCGATTTCGCGCCCAGTGTGTCGATTCTAGCCAGTGCTTTAGACAACACCGTCCGGTCGAGCGGCGAGCGTTTGCCAGTCAGGATCAGCGTGTCGTCGTCATAAACGACAAGCACGATACGCGGGTCGGGATCGGCGCGTGGTGCAGCGGCGGCGGCGCGCAAATCATAGAGGATTGCCTCGGCATCGCGCGCGAAAAGCGTTTCCCAGCTGAACCGTGCGACCAGCAGCGCGAGCACAAGCACTGCGACCATCGCCACCAGCCGCAACGTTCCCAGCTGCCGAAGGATCAAGGCCGCGCGCTTGACCAGCCCGCGCGATGCCCCGACAAAATCCATGCTCAGCGCGCGGACAACAGACGCTGCGCCCCGTCCCCGACGACGGCGAAACCCGCCCAATAATAGGGGTGCGAGGTCGCGGCCTCGTCCATCAACGCCGCTTGCGCGCCCATCAGCGCCTCACCGACTGTCGCGGTGCCACCCGCCTTGAACAGCCCCGAGATCAGACGTTCGGTCGCATTGAAATCGTCGGGCGCGGGCCAGTGGCTTGCCAAGATGGAACGTCCGCCCGCACCGATAAACGCGCGGACCAGTCCGTCGAGCGCGCTGCCGCCGCCACTCGAAATTCCCGCTGCGCGCGTCGCCGCCACAGTTGCGGTTCCAGCGGTGTCGCATGCCGACAGGATGACGAGATCGGCGTCGATCTTCAGCGCATAGATTTCCCCGAAATCGAGCAGCCCGTCCGACCCTGCACCTGCAAATGACGTCAACAGGGCAGGCCGCGCCGGACATTCGGGACGCGGGGCGGTGACCAGCCCGTGCGTCGCAAAATGCAGGATGCGGAAATTGGCGAGATCGACGCGGGCTTTGACCGCAGTATCGCTGAAGTCAGCGCCGGTCACGACCGTATTGCCCGCACCGCCCGCCGAAGCCGATGCGACGCGGAGTTCGGCAGCCGACACCGGCTTGCTCCATTCGGCGACCGGCCAGGTGCAATCGACCGCGCCACTCCCCGACAAGCTGCGCGTTGCCGAAGCATGGATCAGACCGCCCACCGGTGCATTCTGGCCGAAGCCGAGATACTGGGATATTGCCACCGATTGCGGGACGCTGCGGACATCGCGGAATGCGCGGGCCGCCACAGCCGTGCTGATTTTCGTCGTCCGACCCAGCCATTTCGTGCCGGTAAAGTCGAATTGGTCGGCATTGGCGTCGACCGTCCGCGCCTTGTAGCGCGACACGCTTGCCGCATCGGTGACGAGCAGGTCGAGTGGCAGCCGCAGCATCGCGCCATCGGGTTCGAAGATCAGATGCTTGACGTCGGGCAGTTGCGCCGCCGCCGGTCCGGCAAGCGCGACATACAGGCTGTGCGCCGCCTCGACGTCGAAGGGATAAGTGTTGAGCTGCCCGTTTTCGTTGACCGTGATCGTATCGCGCAGGCTGTTGACGGCGACATCGAGCTGGTCGGGGGACAGCGCGACACGCCATGCTTTCGCGCTGTCGGGCGTGGCCAAAATCGCGAAGACGCCGCGTCCCGCGACAGTCAGTTTCAGATAGGCCTCGCCGCCTTTCAGTGTCGTCTTGAGTTCGCCCAGTGTCAGCGCGCTCGGGGTCAGGGCGCGGTATTGCGAGAATGCCGACAGCTCGGCCTGTGTCGCGGTCTGTTCGGCGGAATATTGCGCGAGATCGGTGTTGAGCGCGACAATCGCCTGCCGGATTTCGGCACTTTGCTGTGGTGTTGCGACCAGATTGGCGAGTTCGATCCGCGTCCGTTCGATGTCGCGCTCCAGCGTGCGCGCTTGCCGGAACAACCGCGACCCTGCGCTGCTCCCTTCGCTCAATTCGCGCGCCAGCACGGCTTGGGTATCGGCCACGCCCGGGCGCACCAAAGTCTGGGTGGCAAGGAAAAAGTCGTCGGCCAGCGCCGCGTTCGTTGGCATCGCCTCGACCAGCAGGGCGAAATAGGGGCTGAGCAAATTGCCCAGACCCGTGACCGACGACCGCGTTTCGGCAGCGGTCTGCACGACTTGCCGGAATTCGGTCATCGCCGCCGCCGTCTGGCCATGCCGCGCCAGATAGGCCGCCAGCCGCGCCCGCGCGCCATTGACCGCGACTGTCTGCGGATAGCGCGTTTCAAGCAGCACCAGCGCCTCGCGCAGCTTGGTTTCGCCGCCCGCGATATCGCCCAGATCTTCAAGCGCCAGCCCGGTTTCTGCGAGCACCTGCGACCGCAGCCGCACGATCGACAAAACGCGACCTTGCCGCACGGCAACGGCCTGGGCGCCCGCTGTCTCCAGCGCCGCCCGCGCCTCGGCAGCTTTACCGGTCAGACGCAGCAAAGTGCCTTTGATCTGCAGCGCTTGCGCGTCGATGATTTCGGCACGTTCGTCGGCGGTCAGCGTCGTCGACTGGGTCGCGCCGAGCCGTTTGGCGACCGGCACGCCGCTGTTGATCTCGGCAGCGATTGCGGCACCGATCTCGACGGCACCGTCACCGCGACTGCGTGTATCGGCCAGCGGCACGACCGGTTGGTCGAGGCGGACCAACGCATCGGCATAGCGTTGCTGGTTGAGCAGGTGCAGCGCTTCGAAATTGCGCCGCAGCCGCGACTGTACACGGTCGGTCGTCGGCAGCGCACGCGCCTCGGCAAACAGGGCTTCGGCTTCGGCGAATTCACCCAAATTCGACTTTTGCAGCGCTTGATTGATGCGGTATTCGCCGCTGCGGTCGGCCTTGCCGGTCCCCGCCTCGACACGTTGCTGGAGCGTGTCGAAGAATTCTGCTGCTTCGGCATAGTCGCCGCTGTTATTGCGCCGATATCCTTCGGCGAGCGCCTGATCGGGGTCGAGCGTGCCAGCCTGTACGCGCGCAAAAGACGCAGGGTCATCGACCGAACTCGTAGCGACGGTCACCTTGCCGGGAACCAGCCGGTCCAGAACCGCACTGCGGAGTGCGAGCTTTAGCGCCGAATCATAGCCGCCGAGACCCTCGGCAATCCATGTCACAGCGCCGCGACGCAGCGTGTAGACGGTGTAGCCGACCGCCGCCGCGTTGAGTTTGCATGTGCTGACCTCGACAGTGCCCAGATCGTCGATGGTTTCGCGGGTGCTGCCGGTGCAGGTCGCGGTGTCGGCGCGCGCTGTCGTCGCACGGGCGACGGCGTCGCTCCCGCGCAGCGCCCGCACTGTCCCGATGGGTTTTGCGGCGTCGCGGCACACAATCGCCCAGCTCCGGTCGAACATCGTCGCCATTGCGGCATCGCGCGAGCGGGTCTGGACGCGGCACAAGACCCCGCCGCCCGAACCGAGGCGATAGCTGTCCGATAATGACGGTGCAGCGGCAACGGCGGGCGCTGAGCCAATCGCAATTGCCGACAGGCCGATGATGGCCGCAATCCCCGAACGCATCTTCCGCACGCTCACCCTCCCGTCCGCGCCTTGGCGGATTTGGCCGGATGGCCGGGTTATTCCCGTGCCGTCCGATGATCGACGATATCTGCGGCCCCGAAGCCCTTGATGCTAACCTAGCGCGGCTTTGTTGCCATGTCGAAGGAAGATACGGTGCGAAGCGCCGAAAGGATGGAGGCCCGACCGGGAATCGAACCCGGGTGCGAGGATTTGCAGTCCTCTACGTCACCACTCCGCCATCGGGCCCCGATGCGGACGGTCCCCTTAGTCGGCGCTCCCCGGCGTTGCAACCGCGCCTCTCTAGGCGAACTCCTCGGTGTCGATCGAGGCTTGCGCCGCCGCCGGATAGCGCGGCCCCGCCACCGTGTTCTCGTTGATGAGCGCATCGACACGGGCAATCGTCGCCGCATCGGGACGCCAGTCGGGGCGGGCGATATTCTCCTCCAGATGGGCGATGTTCGCGGTGCCGGGAATCGCGACGATATGATCGCCCTTCGCCAGCACCCAGCCGAGCGCCAGTTGTGCGGCGGTGACGCCCGCACCCGTCGCAATCGCACCGAAGGCGTCAATCAGTGCGAGGTTCTTTGCCCAATTCTCGCCCTTGAAGCGCGGCCAGTGCCGCCGTAAATCGCCCTCGGGCAGCGCAGACGGATCGCGCAATATCCCCGGCAGCGACCCGCGCCCGACCGGCGAGAACGCCACAAATGTCGTGCCGAGTTCCTTGCACGCCTCCAGCACAGCGATCTCGGGATTGCGTGTCTGCGGCGAATATTCGGTCTGCATCGCGGCGATCCGGTGGACGGCATGCGCCTTGCGGAGCGTGTCCGCCGACATTTCGGAAAGGCCGATGCTGCCGATCTTGCCGCTTTCCACCGCGCGCGCGAGTTCGCCGACCGAGTCCTCGATGGGCGTGTCGAAATCGCGGCGATGGAGGTAGTACAGGTCGATATGATCGGTCTGGAGCAGGCGCAGGCTTTCCTCGATTGCGCCCCGGATCGTTGCCGGTTTGCAGTCGATCCGCCGGTCCTTGCCCTCGACGATGATGCCGGTCTTCGACGCGAGGAAAAATTCGTTGCGCCGCCCTTTGAGCGCCTCGCCGATCAGCGTCTCGTTCTTGCCCTCGCCATAGATGCGCGCCGTATCGAGGTGGTTGTAGCCGAGGTCGAGCGCGCGGTGGAGCAGCTTCGCGCCATCCTCGGGCGAAGGCGGGGTGCCGTACGCCCAGCTCAGCGACATGCAGCCAAGGCCAATGGGATTTACGTCGCGGCCGTTAATCGTGCGAACAATCAAACTGGTTTCCTTGAGTTATCGGGCAATTGCCGGTTATCCCGCTCGAGTTCGTAAATATAGGGTGTCGGCGCCTTCAGCCCAGTGCAGGTGCGAAACAATCGTCCGGCACACCCTTGGCGACGCGGCGGGCGCAGGATAGAAGCACAATATCGCTTGCTGTATTGCAAGTATAACACAGTTGTGCCACGGAAGCATCGTGACCGAATCCAACACACCCGACTCCAGCGGATATGCGGCGATGCGCGCGGCTATGGTCGCCAGCCAGCTACGCCCGAACGGCGTGACCGGCCTTGCCCTGCTCGAAGCGATGGGCCGTGTGCCGCGCGAGTCGTTTGTGCCGGAGGCGCGCCGTGCAATTGCCTATACCGACCGCGCGATCCCGCTCGGCAACGGTCGCGCCCTCAACCCGCCGATGACCACCGCTTTGCTGCTGAACGCCGCCGACATCGGTTCGGACAGCCGCGTCCTGATCGTGGGTGCTGCAACAGGCTATGCCACGGCGCTCGCAAGTTCGATGGCCTCGGACGTCGTCGGAATCGAGTGCGACCCCGCGATGGTGGTGCTCGCTGCCGCCAATGTGCCAACTGCGCGCATTATCGAGGGCGATCTGGAAACCGGCGTTCCCGTCCATGGTCCCTATGACGCCATCGTCATCGACGGCGCGGTCGAGTTTGTGCCCGATGCGCTGATTGCCCAGCTGGCCGCTGACGGTCGCCTGACGACGGCGCTGGTCAAGGGCAATGTAACCCGCCTTGCCGTCGGGCGTCGCGGCGGTACCAGCTTTGCGCTGTCAGCGTTCGTCGATGCCGAGGCGGTTGTCCTGCCGGGCTTCGTCCGGCCCCGTGAATTCGTGTTTTAGACATGCCGGACATCAGTCATTCCTTACAAGAGAAGTTTTCCGCATGAGTAAGCGTCGCCTAATTGTCGCCCTGTTGTTCGCGTCTGTAACGACGCCGCTTTCCGCGGAAACGCTGCGCGAGGCGCTGGTCAAGGCGTATCAGTCCAATCCGACGATCACCGGTGCCCGCGCGGGCCAGCGCGCCACCGATGAAGGGGTGCCGATTGCGCGTTCGCGGGGATTGCCCGGCGTCAACGCGACCGCTTCGTACAACGAGTTTGTCGAAAGCGCGTCGAATAGCTTCACTTCGCCCGCGCGCCAGTTTTCGGCGGGCCTGACCCTGTCGGTGCCGATCTATCAGGGCGGGGCGGTCCGCAATTCCACGCTCGCCGCCGAAACCCGCGTCTCTGCGGGGCAATCAGGGCTGCGCGATACCGAACAGAGCGTGTTTTCGCAGACTGTCGCCGCGTACATGAACGTCATCCGCGATTCTGCGATTGTTGCGCTCAACCGGAAACAGGTCGGCGTGCTACGAACCAATTTGGAGGCTACACGCGACCGGTTCCAGATCGGCGATTTGACCCGCACCGATGTCGCCCAGTCCGAATCGCGACTGGCACTGGCGCAGGGGCAGCTTGAAAGCGCGCAGTCGAACCTGATCGGCAGCAAGGAAAACTATATCCAGCTGGTCGGCACTGCGCCCGTCGCGCTGGAGCCGCCGCCGCCGCTGCCCAATCTGCCGGGGTCGGCCGACATGGCGACAACGGTCGCGCTCGACGGTAATCCGGCGCTTGCTGCGGCGAGGCAACGGCGCGAGGCCAGCGAGTTCGATACCCGCACGGCGCGGGCAGGACGTTTGCCCAGACTGTCGGCATTCGCGCAAGAGAACTACGTCGATTATCTTGGCTCACTGGGGTCGCTCGGGACGGGGCCGACTGCGGTGAGTCAGACGTCGCGCAGCACGACGGTCGGCCTGCAAGCGACGATCCCGATTTTCCAGGGCGGCCTGCCCGGCGCGCAGGTGCGGCAAGCGCAGGCGCTCGAATCGCAGTCGATAGAGCAGGTCACCGCGACCGAGCGCAACATTATCGCGCAGACGCGGTCGGCTTATGCCGCATGGCAGGCCTCGAACCAGCTCATTGCCTCGTCCGAGGCCGCCGTCGCTGCCAGTTCGCTGTCGCTGGAGGGTGTCCGTGCCGAAAACAGTGTCGGTACGCGCTCGATTCTCGACATCCTCAATGCCGAACAGGAATTGCTCAACGCGCAGACCAATCTGGTCGCCGCGCGCCGTAACGCCTATGTCGCAGGCTTCTCGCTGCTTGCGGCAATGGGCAAGGCAGGGGTGCAGGATCTGGGCCTCGACGGCGGGCCGCTGTACGACCCGCAGGTCAATTACCGCCGCGTCCGGCGCAGCATCAATGACTGGGCAAGCGACCTCAAGCCCGCGCCGGTTGCCTCCCGCACCGTTGACACGACCGCGCAAACACCGGCATTGATCGGTCCCGTGGCCAATTAGGCCGGGGGAAAAGGGACGTGCGCGTGGCCGACGGGGATTCCAGAACTTCGGCTGAGCCATCGATGGAGGACATCCTCTCGTCGATCAAACGCATCATCGCCGAAGACAGCGAAGCCGCCCTGTCGGGTCCGCGCGTCAAGCGTTCGGTCGGTCTGTCGCCGCTGTCGCGCCCAGAACCTGCCGACGAGATTGCGGAGGAGGACGAGGAAGATATCCTCGAACTGACCGATCCGGTCGCAGTGGAGCCGGTGCCCGAACCCGAATCCCGACCCGAACCAGTTGTGCTAGCGACAAAGCCCACGCCCAAAGCGAAGATCGACCCCATGCCTGCCGAAACCAAACCCGCGCTCGTGTCCGCGATCACCACCGAAGCCAGCCGCTCGTCGCTCGCTGCACTCTCGGCGATGATCGTGAAGCCCGAAGTGTCGGGCGGTGACACGCTTGAAGGACTGGTCCGTGAGATGCTCAAGCCGATGCTTGCCGACTGGCTCGACGCGAAACTGCCCGAAATCGTCGAGCGCCAAGTCGCGCAGGAAATTCGCCGGATTTCGGAGCGGGGATAGGTCGCGCTGCGCGACGCAATAGCGGAGCTATCGCTAGCTAACAGCAGCGCGACCGGACGGCGTCGCTCAAGCGACGACTGACGACATGGGCTTTGCCCATGTCGATCAGCTTCGCTAAGCCCCGCCCGATATGACCGAACTCGCCAAAACCTTCGACCCTGCTGCTATCGAGGCGCGCTGGTACGCGCATTGGGAAAGCACCAATGCGTTCCGGCCTGAACGGCCCGATGCGCCGCCTTTCACGATCGTCATGCCGCCGCCCAACGTCACCGGCAGCCTGCACATCGGCCATGCGCTCGACGTCACCTTGCAGGACATATTGACGCGCCACGCGCGGTTGCAGGGCAAGGACGCGCTGTGGGTCGCGGGCACCGACCATGCCGGCATCGCCTCGCAGATGGTTGTCGAGCGGCAGATGGCGGAGCGGCAGGACAAGCGCACCAACTACAGCCGCGATGATTTCGTTCAAAAGGTGTGGGACTGGAAAGCCGAAAGCGGCGGCACGATCACCCGCCAGCTCCGGCGGTTGGGCGCGAGCTGCGACTGGGCGAACGAACGCTTCACGATGGACGAGGGCTTTTCGAAGGCCGTGCTGAAGGTGTTCGTCGATCTCTACAACGAAGGGCTTCTCTACCGCGCCAAGCGCCTCGTGAATTGGGATCCCGCGCTCAAGACCGCAATCAGCGACCTCGAAGTCGAAACGCGCGAAGTCGATGGCCATATGTGGCATTTCAAATACCCGCTCGCGTGTGGCGAAACCTACACCTATGTCGAACGCGATGCCGACGGGAAGGTCGTGCTGAGCGAAGAGCGCGACTATATCGCCATCGCGACGACGCGGCCCGAAACGATGCTTGGCGACGGCGCGGTTGCGGTGCATCCGGGTGACGCGCGCTATGCGCCCATTATCGGCAAGCTTTGCGAAATTCCGGTCGGTCCGAAGGCGCACCGGCGGCTGATCCCGATCATCACCGACGAATATCCCGATCCCGAATTCGGGTCGGGCGCAGTCAAGATCACCGGCGCGCATGACCAGAACGACTATGGCGTGGCGCAGCGGAACGGCATTCCGCTTTACCGGCTGATGGACGAAGTCGCGGCGATGCGGAGTGACGGACCGTCCTATGCCGAGGTCGCCGAGCGCGCGAAGGCGATTGCGGCAGGCGAGGGGGTGTCAGCTGCGGATATCGACGCACTGAACCTCGTGCCCGACGTCTATCGCGGTCTCGACCGCTATGACGCGCGCAAGCAAGTCATCGCCGACATCGACGCCGAGGGGCTGATGCTCAGCGTCGAGGACAAAAAGATCATGCAGCCGTTCGGCGACCGATCCGGCGTCGTGATCGAACCGATGCTGACCGACCAATGGTATGTCGACGCCAAGACGCTGGCCGCGCCCGCAATCGAGGCGGTGAAGTCGGGCGCGATCAAGGTTGTGCCGCAGACATGGGAAAAGACGTGGTTCCAGTGGCTGGAGAATATCCAGCCGTGGTGCGTGTCGCGGCAATTGTGGTGGGGGCACCGGATCCCGGCTTGGTTCGATGCCGACGGCAACCATTATGTCGCGATAGACGAAGCAGGCGCGCAAGCGTTGGCAGGCGACGGCGTTGCGCTGACGCAGGACGAGGACGTCCTCGACACATGGTTCTCATCCGCGCTGTGGCCGTTCGGGACACTGGGCTGGCCTTCTGACTCCCCTCCCGGACTTCCGGGAGGGGCTGGGGGTGGGGCGAGCGCAGCGAGTGTTCTTCCTGACACTGACGAAGAAGGAAGAACCACCCCCAGCCCCTCCACGAAGTCGTGGAGGGGAGGTTCAGCGCCCTCGCTCCTCGCCAAGCATTACCCCAATGACGTCCTGATATCCGGCTTCGACATCTTGTTCTTCTGGGATGCGCGCATGGCGATGCAGGGTTTGCATTTCATGCACGAAGTGCCGTGGAAGACATTGTATCTCCACGGCCTTGTCCGCGCGCCCGATGGGTCGAAAATGTCGAAGTCGAAGGGGAATACCGTCGACCCGCTCGGCCTGATCGACCAGTACGGGGCGGACGCGCTGCGCTTCACGCTCGCCGCGATGGAAAGCCAGGGCCGCGACATCAAGCTCGATGAGCAGCGCGTCATCGGCTATCGGAACTTTGCGACGAAACTGTGGAATGCCGCGCGCTTCCTGCAAGGCAATGGTGTCGGCGCGAGTGCGTCGGTGGCGGCACCCGAGGCTACACTCGCGGTCAACCGCTGGATCATCGGCGAAGTCGTCGAGACGCTGGCCAAGCTCGACCAGGCCATCGCCGACCTGCGCTATGACGCAATGGCCGACGCGATTTATCACTTCGCCTGGGGCACGTTCTGCGACTGGTATATCGAACTGGTTAAGGGCGCTTTCGACGACGAAACCCGCGCGGTCGCGGGCTGGGCGTTCGACCAGATTCTGGTGATGCTGCACCCGTTCATGCCGTTCATCACCGAAGAACTGTGGCACGCGATGGGGGAGCGCCCCTATGATTTGATTCACGCGAAATGGCCGGAGTCGGAGGCTCAGGTCGATGCCGAAGCGAAGGTCGAAGTTGAGTGGGTCAGAGGGCTAATTACCGAACTCAGAATGATGCGTGCAAATGCCCGCATTAGCCCGACAACTAAGGTTACGCTGGAAATACGGCGTCATACGACTTGGCAGAACGATACATTCGTTCGCCATGGAACGGCGATCAAACGTATGGCCAATCTCTCTCAATTTCTCTGGCACATTCAATCGACTGAAAGCGAAGGTGTCTACGAGGAAGTTGAGATCGGCCAGGGCGACAAGGTGCAACTGGTTTACGATAACATGTATGGCTACCTCGAAGCTGATGTTGCGGTGGACCAAGTCGCCGAGGCGGCACGACTCACTCAAGCTCTCGCATCTGCGGAGAAGGAAGCCGCCTCGCTCGCGGGTCGCCTGAACAACCCGTCGTTCATCGAGCGTGCCAAGCCCGAGGCGGTCGACAAGGCGCGCGCCGACCATGCCGAGAAATCGGCGGAGGCGGAAAGGTTGCGGGCTGCGCTGGCACGGTTGGGGTAGCCATCAACGCGCCGTCATACCGAACTTGTTTCGGCATCCACCCCTCAATCTGCGAAGGCTTCGCGGGTTGCGGGGTGGACCCTGAACCGAGTTCAGGGTGACGGCAGTTCTTTCGGCAACGCCATCTCGATCACCCGTGCCGCGACCCGCGCGGTCACCGGCGTATGTGCTAGCACTTCGCCGTCGATCGAGATCGGCAGCGGGGGTATAGTCTCGATCCGCATTTCGCGCCCGTGGAATTCCTGCGTCAGCGTGCGCCGCCACGGCAGGCGCAGCGTGCTGGCCGTCCATGATTTCAACAGCGAAAACCGCGTCTTGCCGATTACCGCCTGCACGACCAGTTCGCCCGATTGCGGGTCGGCATCGTCGATCAGTTCGGTGCCGCCCTGAAACTTGCCATTGGCGATGCGGACTTCGGTGGCAAAGACATGCTCGCCATCGACGATCAGTTCGAACGGGCGAAAGCGCACCAGGCTGACCGCCGCCCAGCTCAGATAGCCCACACGCCCGAACCAGCGTTTCAGGCCGTGCGGCACTGTCTCGGCAATCAACGGGGCCAGACCGATGGCCGCGACATTGCAGAAATAGTCTTTGTCGATCATCCCGAGATCGACCCGCGCGCGCCGCCCGTTGGCAATGATATCCACCGCGCCCGGCAAGTCGAGCGGAATGCCGGTAGAGCGCGCGAAGCTGTTCGCAGTCCCCAGCGGCAACAGCGCGAACACGCAGTCGCTATCCACCAGAAAATCGACCGACGACGACAACGACCCGTCGCCGCCGCCGACGATGATCATCTTCGCGCCGCTCGCGACCGCCGCCTTGACCGTCGGTTGCAGCTTCTTCGGGTTATCGAGCGCGTGCGCCGCATCGAGCACAATCCCCGCCGCCTCGATCAGCGATTTCGCCTGTTCGAACACATCGCGCCCGCGCCGCGACTGGGCGTTGACGATAAGCGTGGCGGTCTTGGGGAGTGGGGTCATAGGCGTCGTTTAACGAACGAAACGGTTTTGGGATGCGCGCTTTTCTTTGCCGCGCTTGTTAGGACGCCCGCTATGGCCGATTCGGACACCCCCATGCGCCCGTCGCGCAACAATAGCCTGACGAGCGGACCGATTACGGCGAGCCTGATCGCTTTCACCCTGCCCACGCTTGGGGCGAACCTGCTGCAATCGCTCAACGGGTCGGTCAACGCGATCTGGATCGGGCGGTTGCTCGGCGAAAATGCGTTGGCGGCGACGTCGAATGCCAATCTGGTGATGTTCCTGATGATCGCGGCGATGATCGGTTTCGGCATCGCGGCGACGATCCTGATCGGGCAGAGTTTCGGGCGGCGCGATATCGACGGGGTGCGGCGGGTCGTCGGCAGTGCGGCGGGGCTGTTCCTTGCCCTGTCGCTCGTCATTGCCGTGATCGGCTGGTTCGAGACGCCGACATTGCTGCGCTGGCTGGCAACCCCGCCCGAGGCGATGCCGCTCGCGCTCGCCTATCTGCGCGTCATTTTCCTGTCGATGCCGGCGATTTTCTTCACGACCTTGCTGGGGATGAGCCTGCGTGGGGCGGGCGATTCGGTGACGCCGCTGCTGTGGATGGCAGTGACCGTCGCGCTCGATATCGCGCTCAATCCGCTGCTGATGCTCGGCGTCGGCCCGGTGCCGCCGATGGGCATTACCGGCTCGGCGACTGCCACCGCCATCGCCAGCTATGTCGCGATGCTCGGGATGCTCGTCCACATCTACGTCAAGGACATGCCGATCCGCCTGCGCGGTGCGGAGTTGCGCTATTTGATCCCCGATCCGGCTCTGCTCCGCCTGATCGTGACCAAGGGTGTGCCGATGATGGTCCAGATGTTCATCATGGCGTTCTCCGCCCTCGTCATGATCGGCCTCATCAACCGCGAGGGCGTGGTCGTGACTGCGGCCTATGGCGTCACCTCGACGCTCTGGACCTATATCTCGATGCCCGCGATGGCTGTCGGCACGACGGTCAGCGCGATGGTCGCGCAAAATATCGGGGCTGACCGCTGGGATCGGGTGTCGCAGATTACGCGGGCCGGGATTATTTTCAGCGTCGCCGTTACGTCATCGATGGTCGTGCTGCTCACGCTGGTTGATGTCTACGCGCTGTCGCTGTTCCTCAGCCCCGATTCCCCTGCGATTCCGGTCGCGCGCCATATCCAGTTGCTGGTCAGCTGGAGCTTTGTCATGTTCGGGGTCACGCTGACGTTGTTCGGCGTGGTTCGCGCGAACGGCGTGGTGTGGCCTGCCGTGTTCATCCTGATCGTCACGCTCATCCCGTTCCGCATCGGCGTCGCGCTGCTGCTGCGCCCAGTGATCGGGCAGGACGCGTTGTGGTATGCGTTTCCGGCCAGCTCGTTTGTGTCGATGCTGCTCGCCATCGTCTATTACCGGTACGGCAATTGGCGCAGCGCGCGGATTGCCATGCCGTCTCCGCATCAGACTGCCGAAGGGTTGCAGCCGACGCCTTGAGCGGGTTTAAGGCCGATATGTCGATGTATCCCGCGCTTCGCCTTCGCCGCACCCGTTCGACGACGTGGAGCCGCGCGCTCGTTCGTGAAACGCATCTGGCTCCAGCGCACCTCATCTGGCCGTTGTTCGTGACGAGTGGCAGCCAAGTGGAGGAACCGATTGCTAGCCTCCCCGGCGTGTCGCGCTGGTCAGTTGACAATATCGTGGCCCGCGCGAAAGAAGCCAAGGCGCTCGGCATCGGTGTTGTGGCACTTTTTCCCAACACCCCGCGCGAGTTGCGGACCGAGCGTGGTGAAGAGGCGCTCAATCCCGACAATCTCATGTGCCGCGCGGTCAAGGCGATCAAAGACGCGCTGGGCGACGACATCGGCGTGCTGACCGATGTCGCGCTCGATCCCTATACCGCGCACGGGCACGACGGGCTGGTCGATGACGGCGGCTATGTCCTCAACGACGAAACCAGCGAAGTCCTCGTTGCACAGGCGCTCAATCAGGCAGCGGCAGGTGCCGACATCATCGCGCCCAGCGACATGATGGACGGCCGCGTCGGCGCGATCCGCGACGCGCTGGAGGAGGGCGGCCACGTCAACGTCCAGATCATGGCCTATGCCGCGAAATATGCGAGCGCCTTCTACGGCCCGTTCCGCGATGCGGTCGGATCGGGCGGGCTGCTGAAGGGCGACAAGAAAACCTACCAGATGGATCCCGCCAATGCCGAGGAGGCACTGCGCGAAGTCGAACTCGACATTGCGGAAGGGGCCGACAGCGTGATGGTCAAGCCTGGCCTGCCCTATCTCGACATCGTACGCCGCGTAAAAGAACGCTTCGAAGTTCCTGTTTTTGCTTATCAAGTGTCCGGCGAATACGCGATGATCGAGGCCGCCGCCGCCGCAGGGGCAGGGGACCGCGACGCACTCGTCCTCGAAACACTGCTCGCTTTCCGGCGGGCAGGGTGTTCGGGCGTGCTGACCTATCATGCCGCGCACGCGGCGCGGCTGTTGCAGGATCGTTAGCGCGCGTTAACCATGTGTCAGGGCTTGGCGGCTAGGCCGACGGTCGGACCGAGGAGACCCCGATGGCGAGCGCCGCAATTACGACGACTAATGCTTCAGCCAAATGGCGCTTTACGCTGGCCATTCTTGCCGGATCCTTCCTGCTCTTCCTCGTCCAGCCGATGATCGCGCGCATGGCGCTGCCGCGCCTCGGCGGCGCGCCTGCGGTGTGGAATTCGGCGATGCTGGTTTATCAGGCGTTGCTGCTGGGCGGCTATGCCTATGCCCATTTCATCGGTCGGTTTGCGCCGCGCGTGCAGGCGGGTGTGCACTTGGCGCTGCTAGCAGCTGCCGCCCTCATGCTGCCCATCGGGCTGATCTCGGCGGAACCGTCGGCCACCGCCAACCCTGCGCTGTGGACCCCGTGGTTTCTCGCCGCCTCCATTGGCCCGCTGTTCTTCGTCATCGCGGCGCAGGCACCGCTGCTCCAGCGCTGGTTCGCGATCAGCGGCGGTGGCGATCCCTATCCGCTCTATGCCGCGTCGAATCTGGGCAGTTTTGCCGGGCTAATCGCCTATCCTTTGCTGGTCGAGCCGCTGCTGCCGATTGCGGGGCAAAGCCTGTTGTGGAGCAGCGGCTATGTCGTCGTCGGCGTGCTGGTCGCGGTCTGCGCGCTGATGCTGCCGCGCGGGGCCGCTGCCGAGGCGATCCCGGTTGCCACCACCCGCATTCCGCTGCGCCGCCTCGCCCATTGGGTGCTGCTCGCCGCTGTCCCGTCGGGCATGATGCTGTCGACGACGACCTACCTGACCACCGATATCGTCGCGATGCCGCTGCTGTGGGTCGTCCCCCTCGGGCTGTATTTGCTGAGCTTCAGCGTGGCTTTCTCCGATAGCCGCTGGCTCGCCGACGGCATCGTCAAGGTGACTTTGCTGGTCGTTCTGCTCGGCGGCGGCGTCGCCTTTGCACAGAACCCGCAATTCCCGTGGCTGTTCGCGCCGCTCGGCCTTGTGCTGTTGTTTTGCTTCGCCGTCGCGCTGCATACCGAATTGTTCCGCTCGCGGCCCGAACCGGCGCAGCTCACGACCTTCTATCTCGCCATGTCGGTCGGCGGCGTGCTCGGCGGGGCGTTCTGCGCGCTGGTCGCGCCGCTCGCATTCGACTGGGCCTATGAGCATCCGATTCTCATCCTGCTCGGCGGCGCATTGCTGTCGGCCCCGCCGATCTTTGCGTTCGGCGAAAAACTGTGGGGCGGCAACTGGCGGCGCGCTTTCCTCTATGGCAGCGTGGCGCTGATCGTTTCGCTCGTGCCGGTCGGCCTGTTCCCGGGCGTGGCCGCGCCTGTACCGATGTGGCTCAAGATCGCGGGCGTGCTGGTGATCATCAACATGGCGGTGCTTGCCATCGGCAGCCGCGTCGCCTTCACGATGGCCTTGGCCGCGATGATGCTTGCGCTTGGCGGCTGGGGCGTGTTGTCGCTTTCGCTCGACGGCGGCAAGCGGGTGCGGAGTTATTTCGGCATCTATTCGTTCAGCGAAAACGCCGAGACGCGCACCTTGGTCCACGGCACAACCGTTCACGGCATCCAGTCCAAATTGCCCGGCCGCGAGAACGAGCCGCTCAGCTATTACGCGCCCGAATCGGGTGTCGGCCTTGCCTTGCGCGATTTGGCCGTACGCAAACCCGCCGGTCGCGTCGGCGTCGTCGGATTGGGGGCAGGCACGCTCGCCTGTTACGCGAAGCCCGGACAGGACTGGCGCTTCTACGAAATCGATCCTGCGATCGAGGCTATCGCCCGCGACCCGGCGCGCTTCACATTCCTCAGCGCGTGCACGCCGGATGTGCCGGTCGCCATCGGTGACGCGCGGCTGGTGCTCGAACGCGAGACGCGCTCAAATGCGGCCCCGTTCGATGTGCTGGTCGTCGATGCGTTCTCTTCGGACTCGGTGCCGATGCACTTGCTCACCCGCGATGCGCTCAACGTTTACGAGCGCCGCCTCGCACCCGATGGGCTGTTGCTGATGCATGTCTCGAACCGGTTTCTCGAACTCGAACCTGTCATCGCGGCGGCGCGGGACTGGGGCTGGCACCTTGCCAAACGCGACTATGCCCCTGACGACGCAGGCCGCAAGCGCGCCTATTCTGACTCGCACTGGATCGTGCTCGCGCGTAATCCGGCGGCACTGGCGGGGTTCGTCCAGCGCACCGGGGCGGCGAAATGGCGCGAGACCAAGCGCCGCGACGGCTTCCCTGGCTGGACCGACGATTTCGCCAGCATCCTGCCAGTCATCAAATGGACGAAGCATTGAGTTCGATCATCAGCTTTCGGGGCAAAACGCCGCGCATCGATCCGACCGCCTTCATCGCGCCCGGTGCGCGGATCATCGGCGATGTCGAAATCGGCGCGAATTCCAGCATCTGGTATAATTGCGTCCTGCGCGGCGACGTCAATGCGATCCGCATCGGCGCGCGCACCAATGTGCAGGACGGCACGGTCATCCACTGCGATTCGCCGAAACCCGGCAATGAAGCGGGCTTGCCGACGATCATCGGCGACGATGTGCTGATCGGCCATATGGTCATGCTGCACGGCTCGATCCTCCACGACCGTGCCTTTGTGGGGCTGTCGAGCGTGGTCATGGACGGCTGCACCATCAAATCGGACGGGATGCTCGCGGCGGGCGCGTTGCTCAGCCCCGGCAAGCATATCGGCGCGGGCGAACTCTGGATCGGGCGACCCGCCAAGATGCTCCGCACGCTCTCAGCCGAAGAGATCGCGGGCAACCGCATGGGAGCAGCCCACTACGCACACCTCGCAGTGCTGCACGCCAAAACCGTCAGCGGATAAGCGCGTCGAGCCGGGCAGTCTGCCGGTCGTAGATCGCCTGAACCTCGCCCCGTGCCGCCGCCAGTGCCGCCGTCTCCTGCCCCTTGTCGATAGCATCGCCGATGGCAGCATCGAGTCCCGACAGCGCGTCGAGCGTCGGCGCACGCGCGATTTCCACGGCCGAACGCGCGTTCTGCGCCGCGATCCAGGCTTCGCTCTGTGGCGGCGCGTTGACGGCCGCGCTCGGCAAAGCCTTCACAAACGCCGCGTCGCCCCGTCGTGCTTGATCGAGAAACTTGTCGATCGTCGCTCGCTGGACCGCATCGGCAGGCGTCGGCGGTGTGGCCGCAGGGGCAGGGGCATCGATGTCGGCGCTTTCGGCGGGACGCGGCAGCAGTGACGGCGCATCGACGCCCGACACGCAGGCCGCAAGTATCACGGGGGCAAAAAGCAGCATATATTTCATTGTCATCGCCCTAGGCGCTGCCTTTCAGCCCCGCAACGGGGTTGCACGACGCCGCGTTATCGCTATGTGCACTGCCTCTGCGCGCCCGTAGCTCAGCTGGATAGAGCATCAGACTACGAATCTGAGGGTCGGACGTTCGAATCGTTCCGGGCGCGCCAATTTTCTAAGCAGAACCAGCCGATGCCAAGCGTTCGCGTTCGTAACGCAGCGCGTCGAGAATCTTGGCACCGGCCAGCATCACCGACCCGCTACACGCCCAGAACAGCAACCAGCCGCCCGTACCGGGATATTCTCCCAGATAGCCCTTGCCGCGCTCCATCGCGCCGACGGCGAGCGCAAAAATGATAAGATAGGCCTCGAACCGCGTCTTGATGACGAACAGGCGGGTGATTTTACGCAACATGGATTTCATGGAGCAAGGTCTAGGCCAACCGATGTTTTGCGTAAACATGCGGTTAGCAACCAAGGTAAACTGTCAGTTAATCCGACAGTCCTAGATCGGGATGCCCAAGGCGGAGACGATTGCTTGCCGCGCGCGACCGATATCGGCGATTAGCGCGCCACTCGCCAGATCGATAGGCGCAATCGCTTCGGGCCAGTGCGTGGCTATGACGCCTGCTATCATGTCGAGCTTGCCCTCATCGACAATGAAGCGCCGGTCAATCGTGGCCGGATCGGCGACAACGCGTAGCCGCAGGCACGCGGGACCTCCGCCATTCGCCATCGATTCGCGGACATCGACCGGCACGAGGCGGCGGATGGGGCCGTTGCCCGCGACCAGTGCCTCAAGCCACCCCCAGACGCGCGGGTTATCCTGCGCCTCGGTCGGCAGGATCAACGCCATGCCGCCGCCTTGCGGCAGCGTGACGAGTTGGGCGTTGAACAGATAGGACTGGATGGCGTCGGCTAGCGACACCACCGACGCGGGCACCTCGACGATTTCGACCTCGGGCAGCAACCGGTGGAGCTGGGCGTAGAAGCCCGCTTTGTCGGCAAACGCCTGTTCGTGCGCGAACAGCACGCGCTCGTTGGCCACGGCGACGACGTCGTTATGGAATGCCCCAGCCGCAATCGCTTCCTCCGACTGCTCGACGAACAGCGCATTGGCGACCCCGTGCAGCCGCGCCACGGCTTTCGACGCCTCGATATGCTGGCGCGCCGGAAAGGCACCGCCTCGCACGCCATAGACAAACGCCTCGACCCCGGGTGCGCCGTGATGCGCGCAAAGCCGCATATGGTTCGCCGCGCCTTCGTCGCCGAACGGGGCAGGGATGGGGGCGTGCACGGTGGAACTGTTCCCCGGAAAGGCAATCGCCAGCTGCTCATGCGTCCCCTGCCATTCGTGCGCGCGGTGCGGCATTGTCATCAGATTGGCCACGGTCAGATGGCAACGCCCATCATGCGTGTCGGGTGCGGGCGAGACCGTCGCAGCATTGGCGGCCCACATCGACGAGGCCGACATGGCGGCCGCGCGGATATGCGGCTCGATTCCGTGTTCATCGCTATGGCCCAGCGACTGAAGCCAGTTCGTGTCGGGTCGCATCTGCGGCAGGAAGATGCCTTGCGTCAGGCCGAGGCGCAGGTTCGTCCGCATCTTCTCGATACCCTGCAACGCGGCTGCACGCGGACGCGACACCGCCCCCGCATTCTTCGACGAGGCGAGGTTGCCCGTGCTCAGCCCCGCATAATTGTGGCTGGGTCCGACGATGCCGTCGAAATTGATTTCGGTCAGGCTCATTGCGGGGCGACCAGCACGGTTTGACCCGGCTCGACCCCCAGCGCCGCCGCCGACACAGGGTCGATGGTATCGCCCTCGACATGGCCCCATGCCGCGACGAACCCGGTCAGGCTCCCCTGCGAGACGATAGCGCGCGGGACGTGGTTCTCCGCAACCCGTGCAATTACAACCTCGCGCGCGTCGGCGACCGAACGAATCCGGTCGGTCGTCGCACACATCGTTGGGCCGCCGTCGAAAATGTCGATATAGCCGTCGTTGTTGAACCCTTCGCCCTCCAGCATCCGCATCGCCGCGCGCCCCGAAGGGTGGGGCAGGCCAATGGCGGCGCGGGCGTGGTCGGTCAGCATGGCGATGTAGATCGGCGTTTTGGGCATCAGGTCGGCGATGAACTGGTGCCCGTTGATCGCATTGAACTCGTCGGCATCCTGAAAATTCATGCCGAAAAACCGCCCCGCCAGCCCGTCCCAGAACGGCGACCCGCCGCCCTCGTCGATCAGGCCGCGTAGCTCAGCAATCGTGCGCGGGGCAAAGCGCGCGCGGTGCTTGCGGATGAACAGATAACGGCTGCGCGCGATCAACATGCCGAGGCCGCCAGCCCTTTCGCGCGGATGCAGGAACAACCCGCCGACTTCGCTCGATCCCTCAAGATCGGTCGATAACGTCAACATATCAGCGCGAAATGTTCGTCCCAGCTCCTTCGAATGTTGGGTCAGTGTGCCGATGCGATAGCTGTAGAACGGCGTGCTCATCCCGATCTGGCTGAACATCTGACAGGTGCCGCGCACCTGACCCGTCTCGGTATTCTCGAGCACCAGCACGAACAGATCGTCGGCAATGCTGTACTCCGCCCGCGCAAAGGCCGCGCCCGAGCGGTCGAGCTTGGCGGTCAGCGACGGCCGGTCCGGCGGCAAATTGGTGAACCCGCCGCCAGTGAGCTTCGCCATCTCGTAGAGTGCAGCAAGATCGTCGGCGCGCGCGGCACGGATTCTGAAAGTCATTGGCGGAAAGTCATCAGATTGCCCCGTTCGCCAGCCGGTAAAGGGTGAGCGCCGACAGGGCCGCACGCTCCGCCAGCGATTCGACGATCAAATACTCGCTGTTGCTGTGGATAGCACCCCCGCGTACGCCCATCGTGTCGACGACGGGCACACCGCACGCCGCGATGTTGTTGCCGTCGCACACCCCGCCGGTCGCTTTCCACGCGATGCTCTGCCCGAGGTCCGCGCCGCAATCGCGGACGAGGCCGAACAATTTCTCGGCAGGCGCGTCGAGCGGCTTGGGCGGGCGTCCGAAGCCGCCGTGCATGTGGATACTGACGTCATGAATGCGGGCGACCTCTGCAACGATACCGGCAATCGCGGCTTTCGCCTCGGCTTCCAGCGCGGGAGTCAGGGGGCGCAGATTCACGCGCAGCACGGCATGGTCGGGAACGACATTGTTCGGCCCGCCACCGTCGATCTTGGCCGGGTTGACGCTCAGTCCGGTCTTGCGGAGTGCCGCCAGCCGCAGCGCAAGGCCGGCAGCGGCGATAACGGCATTGCGCCCGTCGTCGGGATTGCGCCCTGCGTGCGCCGACTTGCCGGTCACGACAAAGCTGAAATTGCCGCTGCCGGGGCGTGCACCCGCCAACGTCCCGTCGGGGAGCGCAGCGGGCTCATAGGTCAGTGCCGCAATCTTGCCGCGTGCGAGTTCGGCGATCAGGGCAGCCGACGTCGTCGAACCCGTCTCTTCGTCGCTGTTGAGCAGCACCTCGTAGCCGAGCGAAGACGCCGCGTCGCTGCCCTCGAACGCGGTCAGCGCGGCGAGCATCACCGCAATGCCGCCCTTCATATCGGCGACACCGGGACCGTTGATCACGCCGGGTTCGACCTCGCACAGCGTCTGGAACGGATGATCGACCGGGAACACCGTATCCATATGCCCAGTGAGCAAGATGCGCCGGTTCGCGCCGGGGCGCACAGCGACATGGATATGCTGGCCGCGCGTGACGATGCGGACGCTGCCGTCAGGCGCGATGCTCTCTTCCGGTGCTGGATCAACGAGGCGAAGTTCGCCCGGCAACGCCGTAAAGGCATCGCCGAGCAACGCGGCCACCTCGGCCAATCCCGCCAGATTGCCGGTGCCGCTGTTGATCGCCGACCAACGCTCGACCTGCGCGCGCATAGGCGCGGTATAGGCGCGTGCGATGAGTGCATTCTCTTGACTGGATAGTCCCATGAGCCTGCCCTAGCCGGTTCGGCGTCGCGCTTGAACCCCGGCGCTTGTCCTGTGGACATTCGGGCGGCATAGGCGCTCGCACCTCCTCCCCGGGGCGCATGTTCATTCTTCAGAGGGAGTCCCGCATGTCCTACACCCCCCGCGCCGGTCTGAGCGTCGCGCCGGTCCTCGCCGATTTTGTCGAGACCGAAGCATTGCCCGGAACAGGCTTGAGCGCGGACGAGCTCTGGACGGGCCTGGCGGACATTCTCGCGCGTTTCGTGCCGGTCAACCTTGCCCTTCTCGCCAAACGCGACGACCTTCAGGCGCAGATCGACGCCTGGCACGTCGCGCGGGCAGAGCAGGCTTGGGATGCGGACGCCTATCAGGCGTTCCTGACCGAAATCGGCTATCTCGTTCCCGAACCTGCGCCGTTCAGCATCGACACCGAAAACGTCGATGCCGAGGTTGCCACTATGGCGGGGCCGCAGCTCGTCGTGCCGTCGCTCAACACCCGCTTTGCGCTTAACGCTGCCAACGCGCGCTGGGGCAGTCTCTACGATGCGTTCTACGGCACCGACGCACTCGACGCGCCGCCCGCAAAGCCCGGCGGCTATGACACCGAACGCGGCGCGGCCGTCGTCGCGCGGGTCCGGACGTTCCTCGACGAAGCAATCCCCGGCTGGCAGGAGGACGCGCATCTCGTTGGCTGGCGCGAGGGACGGAAACTGTTCCGTCACAACGGTTTGCATATCGAACTGGTGATCGACCGCGAGCACCCCATCGGCGCGACCGACCCGCTGGGCATTGCCGACGTGATCCTCGAATCGGCGCTGTCTACGATCATCGACCTCGAGGACTCCGTCGCCGCCGTCGATGCGGAGGACAAGGTCGGGGCGTACCGCACCTGGCTCGGCCTGATGAAGGGCGATCTGATCGCGACGTTCGACAAGGGCGGGCGCAGTATGACCCGCGCGCTCGAGCCCGACCGGCAATGGCATGGCCCCGATGGCGCGTTCACGCTCCACGGACGCAGCCTGTTGTTCGTCCGCAACGTCGGACACCTGATGACCAATCCGGCGATTCTGTTGCCCGATGGGTCCGAAGTGCACGAGGGAATTCTCGACGCCGTGCTGACCAGCCTTATCGGAATGCATGATAAGGGCGGGAACAGCCGCACCGGTAGCATCTATATCGTCAAACCCAAGATGCACGGGCCCGAAGAAACCGCGTTCACCAACGACCTGTTCGACGCGACCGAAGATCTGCTCGGCCTGACGCGTCACACGATCAAAGTCGGCGTGATGGACGAGGAGCGCCGCACATCGGCCAACCTTGCCGCGACGATCCACGCTGTCCGCCACCGTATCGCGTTCATCAACACCGGCTTCCTCGACCGCACCGGCGACGAAATCCACACGTCGATGCGCGCCGGGCCGATGGTGCCCAAGGGCGAGATGAAGACCAGCGCCTGGATCAAGGCCTATGAAGCGCGCAATGTCGCGATCGGCCTCGCCTGCGGCCTTTCGGGCAAGGCGCAGATCGGCAAAGGCATGTGGGCCGCGCCCGACAAGATGGCAGACATGTTGACGCAAAAGATCGGCCATCCAATCGCAGGCGCGAACACCGCCTGGGTGCCTTCGCCGACGGCGGCGACGCTTCACGCGATGCACTATCACCAGCTCGACGTATTCGCGCGTCAGAAGGAGCTGACCGCCATCCCGCCGCTCGCCGACCTGTTGAGTGTGCCGCTGGCAACGGGCCGTAACTGGAGCGCGGCGGAGATCGAACGCGAACTCGACAATAACGCGCAGGGCATACTCGGCTATGTCGTCCGCTGGATCGACCAAGGCGTTGGCTGTTCCAAAGTGCCCGACATCGACGACGTCGGCCTGATGGAGGACCGCGCCACGCTTCGCATTGCATCACAAGCACTTACGAACTGGCTCTTGCACAATATCTGCACGACCGAACAGGTCGAAGCCGCCTTCGCGCGGATGGCCGCCAAGGTCGATGGCCAGAACGCGGGAGACCCGCTCTACCGCAAGCTGACTGCCGACAGCACCGCAATGAAGGCCGCGCGCGCGCTGGTGTTCGAAGGCGTCGCGCAACCTAACGGCTATACAGAGCCGCTGCTCCATCGCTTCCGCCTCGACGTAAAGGCCGCCGGATGAGCTAGGCGGGCGGCGGCACCAGTCCGATCAGGCGCATGATGATCGCTTGCACGACCATAGCGGCAAGCCAATAGCCGCCGTCGATACCGATCGTCCGCCACGATTGGGCGCGCAAGCGGTAGCTTGCCGCCAGCGTCGGCGCGACGAAGCCCGCCCAGATGACGACCGCGCTGCCGATGGTCATCGTCCACACGCCACCCTTTGGCGGGGCAAGGATCAGCGCGCCGGCGAGGATCGCGGCCAGCCACGCCTGGGCCAGAAACACCACTGCCAACGTCGCAGGCGCAGCCTTGCGGCCATAGATCAGCCCTGCCAGCCCGACGCTGGCAAGCGCCGCGACCAGAATGGGCAGGATGTTGAGCCAGATGTAGATCATGTCGTCCTCGGCGGCAGGTGCGCGGCAAATTCGGCAAGCACCGCTTCGTACAGCGGCTTTTTGAACGCGACAATCAGGTCGGGCAAGCGCCACGGATCGACCCATTGGAAATTGCGGAACTCGGGGTGCTCGGTGTCGAGGTTCACATCGGCATCGCTGCCCAGAAACCGCATCAGGAACCAGCTCTGCCGCTGTCCGGCATAGCGGCCCTTCCATAGCTTGCCAGCAAGTTCGGGCGGCAGGTCGTAGAGCAACTCGCGCGATGATTGGGCTATAATCTCAACGAGGTGCGGCCCAATGCCCGTTTCCTCTTCGAGCTCGCGCAGCGCGCCCGCTTTGGCGGTTTCGCCCGCGTCCAGCCCACCCTGCGGCATTTGCCACGCGTCGAGGCTTGAATCGAGCCGCTGCGCCACGAACACCTTGTCGTCGGCGTTCAGCAGCATGACGGCCGCAGCAGGGCGATACTCCAGCGTCACGCGACCTCGGCGATCATGGCCTTCAGCACGGCGAGGCACCCCGCGACATCGGCCTGCGACGAGGGGATGGCTTTGCGGATGGTGATGAAGCCGTGGATATTGCCGACGGCCTCGCGGTA
Organism: Sphingomonadales bacterium; assembly: GCA_031408195.1. Classification (GTDB taxonomy): domain Bacteria; phylum Pseudomonadota; class Alphaproteobacteria; order Sphingomonadales; family Sphingomonadaceae; genus Sphingomonas_O. The sequence continues at coordinate 34,417 of JANNVL010000073.1, forward strand.
CGTCACCGGCACGCCCGCCTTGATCAGCTCAGCAGAATAGGCGCGCCCCTGATCGCGCAGCGGGTCGAGACTGGCGGTCACGATCAACGTCGGCGGCATCCCGCGATGGTCGTGGCGCAGCGGGAAGGCGCGCGGATGCCCCAACTGGGCGGCATAGGCGTCGGTGAAATACTGCATCGTGTCCTGCGTCAGCAGCTTGCCTTGATTATGCTCGGCGAACGACGGCCAGTCGTCGGTGTCGTCGACGACGGGGTAGATCGGGAATTGCGCGATCACCGGCACGGCGGCAGGCGTGTCGCGCAGCGCCATGGTGACAACGACGGCGAGGTTACCGCCCGCGCTGTCGCCCGAGGTGACGAGGCCGGTAACGGTGCGCCCCAGTGCCGCCGGACTGCCCGCAATCCACCGCGTCGCTGCCTCGCAATCGTCGGGCGCGGCGGGCCAGGGGTGCTCGGGGGCCAGACGATAGTCGATGGCGATGACCGGCATATCGAGGACGCGCGCAGCCTCCGCACAATAGGGTTCGTGCGTGTCGAGATTGCCGATTACGAACCCGCCACCGTGGTAGAACACCATGACCGGTCCTGCCTCGCGGGTTTCGCGCGCATCGTAAAGCCGCCCGTAGATCATACCTGCCGGTGTCGGAATCTCGAGGTTCTTGATAACCGCCAGCGGCCCTGTTTCGACTTCTGCAACCGCACGCATTGCAACCATAGTCATACGCGCGGCGGCGGGCGGCAGCTCGTGCATTTTGGGGCCGGGAACATTGTTGAGGAACGTCAGGAAGGCATTGACGTCGGGACGGTCGCTATAGGTCATGAATCTCTCCGATTTTGCTTGACGCTAACGTAAGATGCGCTCGCGCGAAAGCGCCTCTTCGCGTAGCACGGTCGTCATGCTCCACGTCGTCCACCACCCCGATTATGTCGTCACTGCGCGGGGCGGCGCGCACCAGTTCAGCAAATATGGCGCGGTGATGGACGTGCTGCGCGCTGCGGGTAATCTGACAGAGCATCGCCCCGAGCCGATGCCGCGCGAATGGCTGGAGGCAGCGCACGACCCGGCTTACGTCGAAGCAGTCCTGACCGCGACGGTCGATCCCGCCATCGAACGCCGTATCGGCTTTTCGGTCACCCCCGAAGTCGCGCGTCGCGCGCAAGTCAGCCCCGGCGGGAGTTGGCTCGCGGCGAAGCTGGCGCTCGAACATGGCTATGCGGCGAATGCGGCGGGGGGCAGCCACCATGCTTTGCCCGACAGCGGTGCAGGGTATTGCGTATTAAACGACCTCGCCATTGCGGTGCTGCGACTGGTGGGGGAGGGCGATGCTGCCCGCATCCTGATCGTCGATTGCGATGTGCATCAGGGCGACGGGACAGCGGTGATCCTCGCCGGACGACCCGATATCGCGACGCTGTCGATCCATTCGGACAAGAACTTCCCGGCGCGCAAAGCACGCTCGACGATGGATGTGGCGTTGCCTGATGGGACGGGCGACGACGCCTATCTCGATGCCCTGCGTCCGGCGCTTAACGAAATGGTCGACCGCACCCGCCCCGACCTCATTCTCTATCAGGCCGGAATCGACGTTCACGCCGACGACAAACTCGGGCGGCTGGCACTGACCGACGCGGGCATCGCCGCCCGTGACACCTTCGTCGCTACCACCGCCCGCACGCTCGGCATCCCGCTCGCCAGCGCGATGGGTGGCGGCTATGGCGATGACATCATGGCGGTCGCTGCGCGCCATGCGGCGTCGATGCGGACCTGCGCTGCGGCCTATTTGGGTTGCGTGCCCCCCAAGTTTTACTAAGTGGCGACAACGCTGTCCGACGCCTAATGGGGCGCGGAACCCACAACTGGAATACGCATGACCGCCGCCGTCCACGAATTGACCCGCGAAGAAGCGGACGCCCACCCCGTCCCCGAAAACATCGTTGTCCGCTTCGCAGGCGATTCCGGCGACGGGATGCAACTCACCGGCGGGCAGTTCACGCTGTCGACCGCGCTCGCGGGCAACGATCTCGCCACTTTCCCCGATTTTCCCGCCGAAATCCGCGCGCCACAGGGGACGTTGTTCGGTGTGTCGGCGTTCCAGATCAACTTCGGCTCGACACAGATCGAGACGGCAGGCGATGCGCCCGATGTGTTGATTGCGATGAACCCGGCGGCGCTGAAAACCAATGTCGGGTCGCTAAAACCCGGCGGCCTTATCATCGCCGACGCCGGCGAATTCGGCGCGCGTAATTTGGCAAAGGCTCAGTACGAGGTGTCCCCGCTTACCGATGGCAGTCTGGCGCAGTGGCAGCTGATTTCGTTCAACATTTCGCAGCTCACCCTCGATGCGGTGAAGCCGTTCGGCCTCGGCAATAAAGAGGCGCTGCGCTGCAAGAATATGTGGACACTGGGCCTCGCGCTCTGGATGTTTGACCGCGACCGTGAGCCGCTGATCGAGTGGCTGCGCGAGAAATTCGCCAAAATCCCGGTACTGGTCGATGCCAATGTCGCCGCGCTCAACGCGGGCCATGCCTATGGCGAAACCGCCGAACTCGGCCCGTCGGTGCGTCAGCACAGCGTTGCCGCCGCGCCTGCCGAACCCGGCCTCTACCGCACCGTTACTGGCGCCGAAGCGCTGGCGATGGGCCTTGTCGCGGGCACGCAGCTTGCGGGGCTGAAGATGTTCTTCGGCGGCTATCCGATCACGCCCGCCTCGGCGATTCTCCACTATTTGTCGCGGTTGAAGGAATTCGGCGTCACGACGTTTCAGGCCGAGGACGAGATTGCCGCCATCACGTCGGCCATCGGTGCGTCCTATGCGGGACAGCTTGGCGTCACCTCGTCGTCGGGTCCTGGGATCGCGCTGAAGGGCGAGGCGATGGGGCTGGCGATCATGACCGAATTGCCGCTGGTTATCGTCAATTCGCAGCGTGGCGGCCCCTCGACCGGATTGCCCACCAAGACCGAGCAGTCCGACCTCTATCAGGCGGTTTATGGCCGCAACGGCGACGCGCCGATGCCGGTGATCGCCGCGCGCAGCCCCGCCGACGCATTCGACTGCGCCATTGAGGCGGTGCGAATCGCCACGCAGTTCATGACGCCGGTGATGCTGCTGACCGACGGCTACATCGCCAATGCCGCCGAACCTTGGAAAGTGCCCGACACGACGGCGCTGAAACCGTTTCCGGTAAAGTTCACCACCGAAGTGCCCGAAGGCGGGTTCAAGCCCTATGCCCGTGACGCCAAGCTCGCGCGGCCCTGGGTCAAGCCGGGGACGCCGGGCCTGCTCCACCGCATCGGCGGCATCGAGAAGCAGGTCGATACCGGCCACATCAATTACGAAGCCGCCAACCACCAGACGATGACCGACCTGCGGCAAGCCAAGGTTGCGGGGGTTGCAGACCACATCCCCGAACAGGCGGTCGAACTCGGCGAGACATCGGGCAAACTCGCCGTCGTCGGCTGGGGCTCGACCTATGGTCCGATCCATCAGGCGGTGCGCCGCGCGCGGGCGAAGGGGATGGATGTCCACCACATCCACCTGCGTTACATCTGGCCAATGCCGCGCAATCTCGGCGCATTGCTAGAGGGTTACGAGCATATCCTCGTACCGGAAATGAATACCGGTCAGCTCAAGACCGTGCTGCGCGACCAGTATCTCGTCGATGCGAAACCGCTCAACAAGGTGAGCGGGCAACCGTTCCGGATTGCCGAGATCGAAGCGGCGATTGAGAGTGTGCTCGCATGACCTTCCCTAACTCCGCCTTCCCTGAGCTTGTCGAAGGGTTCTTCTTCTTTTCGACATGGCAAGAGGGAAGGGGCTTCGACAAGCTCAGCCAAGTCGGCTTTTATTCGATCGAGTGCCAGAAATGAACGCCATCACCCCCATCCGCGCCTCCTCTCCCAAGGACTGGGAAACCGATCAGGAAGTCCGCTGGTGCCCCGGCTGCGGCGACTATGCTGTGCTCAAAGCCGTGCAGCGCACCATGCCCGAGCTTGGCGCGGACCCGGCGAAGACGGTGTTCATCAGCGGCATCGGCTGCTCGTCGCGCTTCCCCTATTATATGGAAACATACGGCTTCCACACGATCCACGGCCGCGCGCCTGCGGTCGCGACGGGGGTGAAGCTTGCCAATCCCGACCTCGACGTGTGGATCATCACCGGCGACGGCGACGCGCTGTCGATCGGCGGCAACCACACGATGCACCTGCTGCGTCGCAACCTCGATGTCCAAGTGCTGCTGTTCAACAACGAGATATACGGGCTGACCAAGGGGCAGTATTCGCCGACCAGCCGCGTCGGCACGCGCAGCCCCTCTACCCCGTTCGGCTCGGTCGATACGCCCGCATCCCCGTGCGTCTTTGCGCTTGGTGCCGGTGCCCGGTTCGTCGCGCGCGGTATCGACATTCACAAGCGCCTGCCCGAAGTGCTCAAGGCTGCCCACGCGCACAAGGGCACGGCGTTTGTCGAAATTTACCAGAACTGCATTGTCTATAATGACGACGTGTTCGCGCCGTTCACTGACAAGGCGAACGCACCGACCGGGCAGCTTTGGCTTACACACGGCGAGCCGATGCTGTTCGACGGTGGCAATAAAGGGCTGCGGCTCAACCGCGATACGCTGGCGTTCGAGATCGCCGAAGTGGTCGCGGGCGACTGGCAGGCGGCGGGCGTGATGGTTCATGACGTCAAAAACCGCATGCTCGCGCATCTGCTCGTCGAACTGCCGCTCGGTAGCTTTCCGGTCGCGCTCGGTGTGATCTACGACAGTCCCGCGCCAACCTTTGAAAGTGCGGTCGTCGCCCAGAACGAGGCAGCGGCAAAGGGCAAGACGCCCGATCTCGCCGCGCTGATCGCCAAGGGGCAGACGTGGCAGGTCGACAAGGAAGTGCATGTTATTTGAATTCCTCCCCGGAACGGGGAGGGGGACCACGAAGTGGTGGAGGGGGTTCTCCGCAGGTGGTTCAACTCGCGTGGAGAACCCCCTCCGTCAGCCTGCGGCTGCCACCTCCCCGTGCCGGGGAGGAGTTAGATGACCTCGATCCTCTGGTTTCGCCAGGACCTCCGCCTCGCCGACAATCCCGCGCTGACGGCGGCGATTGAGCAGGGGGCCATCGTTCCGGTCTATATCCTCGATGACACGACGCCCGGCGACAACGCCATCAGCGGCGCGCAACGGTGGTGGCTGCACCACAGCCTCAAGGCGCTGAACGCCTCGCTCGGCGGCAAACTGATCCTGCGGCGCGGCGACAGCCTGACCGAACTCGACCGGCTGATGGCCGAGACCGGCGCAACGCACATCCACGCGACGCGGCTTTACGAACCCTGGTGGCAGCGCATCGACGCGGAGCTGTCCGACCGC
>JANNVL010000074.1:0-4650 GCA_031408195.1 Sphingomonadales bacterium
GAGTGGCTGCCCGCCAAATCGCGGACGAACGCTTCGGCGGTCCCCTGAATCGCGTAGGCACCTGCTTTGCCGCGCCATTCGCCGCCCGCGATATAGGCGTCGATCATGACGGGGGTCAGCAGCGCGAAGGACAGCCGCGTGTCCGACAGCCGCTCGCGCAACCTGCCCTCCGCATCGACGACGGCAACCGCAGTAAAGACATGGTGCCGACGCCCCGACAGCAGGGTCAGGCAGGCCCGCGCGGTCGCCTCATCCTCGGCCTTGGGCAGGATACGCCGCCCTGCACCCACCACGGTATCGGCAGCAAGCACCACGCAGCCCCGATGTCGCGCCGCGACTGCCAGCGCCTTGTCGCGCGCCAGCCGCACCGCATGGGCGCGTGGCGCTTCGTCCTGCAAAGGGGCTTCGTCGAGGTCGGCAGGGTCGATGGCGTCCGGCACGACACCGATCCGCGCGAGCAGATCGAGGCGGCGCGGCGACGCAGAGGCAAGGACGAGGCGCACAGCCAGCGCCCCTGCGTCCGTCGTCAGGATTGGCCGGGGCCGCCGCGACCCGGCATGAAGCGATAGGTGATCCGGCCCTTGGTCAGGTCGTACGGCGTCATTTCGACAAGCACATCGTCGCCGGTCAGCACGCGGATGCGGTTTTTCCGCATCTTGCCCGCCGTGTGGCCGAGCACCTCGTGGTTGTTCTCCAGCTTCACGCGGAACATCGCGTTGGGCAGGAGTTCCAGCACGGTGCCGCGCATTTCGAGAAGTTCTTCCTTGGCCATGCAGCCCTTTTCACGCCTGAGTCACAAAAGTGACGGCCCCATAGCGGGAAGGCGCGAAAAAGGAAAGCAGCGGGACAAGCCACGTGCAAATGACGTCCGCTACCGCCCCGTCAGGCCGGATTATGCTTCTTCAGAAAAGCATCCAGCCGGTCGAGCCAGTCTTGCGTATTGGCCGCCGAGGTAAAGCCGTGCCCCTCCCCGGCATAGACATGATATTCATGCGGCTTGCCTGCCTTGGCCAGCGCCTCTGCAAAGAGTTTGGACTGGCCCAGCGGCACAATCTGGTCGTCGTCGCCGTGCGCCAGCAGGACCGGCACCGACAATCTGTCGACCAGATACAGCGGTGACACGGTCTTCAGGTCGAACTTGGCGTCGCCCATCACTTTGGTCCGCCAGTCCTTGCGATAGCGGCGGTTGAAAGTGAAATCGAGCTGATATTTGAGCTGGCGCTGAACGTCGCTGATCCCGGCAAAGCTGGCTGCACAGCGATAGCGTTCAGGGTTGCGCGTCGCGCCCCATAGCGCCGTATAGCCACCATAGGATGCGCCGACGATGCAGACCCGTTTGGGATCGACCATCCCCTGTTTGGCGAGCCAGTCCATACCGTCGTCGAGGTCGTCCTGCATTGCGCGGCCCCACTGCCCCTCGCCCTTTTCATAAAAAGATTTTCCATAGCCCGCCGACCCGCGATAGTTGGGTTGCAGCACGGCATAGCCGCGGTTGGCGAGGAACTGCACTTCGGCATCGAAGTCGGACTTGTCGCGGACGCCATAGGGGCCGCCGTGCGGCATGACGATAAGGGGCAGCCTCTTTGGGTCGCGTCCGACCGGCAGAGTCAGATAGGCCGGTATCTCCAGGCCGTCACGCGCTGTGTATCTGACGTATTTCGTCTCGGCCAGTTCGGCCGGGCGCAGTCCTTCGTTGACCTTGGCAATTCGGTTCATCCGCCCTTCGTTCGGGCGATACATGTAATAGGAACCGGGATCGCGCGACGACCCCGTCCACACAAGCAATGCCGATTTGTCGCGCGCGGTCGAGACGATCCAGTTCGCCTTGCCCTTGATGGCAGTATCGATGTCGGCCTGATGCCTTTTCAGCTCGGAGTCGAACCAGACGACGCGCTCTCGGTCGTCGGCATACCAGACCGCCCTGAGTTCACGCCCGTCTTCGGTCGTGTCATAATCGTCGAGGTCGTTGGTCGGACTTTCGTAAAGAAGCGAGCCGGTCTCCTTTGTCGCATAGTTGAATTTATACAGCGCGTAGCGCCCGGTCGTTTTGTTACTGAGCACGAAACCCTCGTCCGAACCCCGCGCAATACGGATGATATCGAGCGCGGCATTTTCGTCATCATAGCGTGTCCGGCCGAGACGGCGGAACTTCCCGTCGCCGTTGGGGCGATAATGCATCGTCCAGCTGCCTTCATCGAAGGATATCCCGGCGCGTACGATGCCCGCAGAATCCGCATACCACTCCCAGATCTGGTTTTGCGGCGGGACGAGGGTGGTCACCTTGTTCGTGGCCAGTTCGAGGCGCGAGACCGACGGATAATCGTAGATCGTCCGCTGGAACGACAGCAGTGCCCAGTCGCCTGACGGATCGACATAGAGCAGATCGTCGCCCTCGAGCCCCTGTGTTTTGGGGCCGAGTTCGATGCCGGCCCGGGTGGTCAGGTCGAACGCGATCAGCCGTGTCGAGACCACTTCGCTGTCATAGTATCGATCCGTATTACTGCCGAGCCTGTCCGTGCGGGCAAGGCTGATGAGGATGCGGTTGTTGCCGGCCCAGCGGTACCAGCGCAGGTCCGACTTCGGCGGGACGGCCAGCAGCAGCAGCGGCTTGCCATCGAAACTATGGACGCCGACCCGCTCCTTACCGTCGATGCTGAACCGGGCGATCATCCGCTTGCCGTCGGGTGACAGGACCGGACGGCTGAACTGCGGCTGGCGGGCGAGTTCTGCAGTGGGAATGAGCCGAGGGACCATCGCCTGTGTCGATGCGGGCGCTGCGGACAGTATCTGCGCGTAAGCCGGTCCGGCCATCGGCACGGCGAGCGTCGCCACCAGTGCCGCAATCTTGAATGTCTGTGCCCGCATCATGCCCGAATGATATCGGCGGGGAATCAACCGGCAAGTCCGGACCAAGAAAAAACCCGCCCGTGTTGCCACCGGCGGGCTCCGAAAGGTCAAATCAAAGCATCGGACACCGTGCCGTGTGCGCGACAGCCGGTCGTCAGCCCTTTGGCTTGGCATCCATGCCAGCCACCATCGGCACCGGCTTGTCCTTGTCGGTGGCGATATAGGCGGGGTTCCACCGTTCGATCCACTTCTGCGATTCCTCGAGAAACTCGATATGGACGTCCTCGTAAGGCAGGTTGTGGGTGCCCTTGGGCTGGACGACATAACGATAGTCGGTGCCCTCGACCTTGCCCGACGCCTTGAGCCGCGACACCAGCGCCTGCGCCTGTTCCATCGGGATACGCTGATCGCGCACCGCCGTAACGATCAGGATCGGAGCCCATTTGCCCTTGGTATTGAGCGCAGGCGAGATGCCGACGGGGTCGTCCGACGTGGCTTGAAACTTCGAGCTGAAATTACTGAGGTTTTCGCGGTCCCACCGGTTCATCATCGGCATGTCGTAAACGCCCGCACCCGCAACGGCACAGCGCCAAAGTTCGGGATTGCGCTGTGCGCCGCGTGCGGCGGCATAACCACCATAAGACCAACCAAGGATGCACGCCCGCTTCGGATCGATCGTGTTATTCGCGCCGAACCAGGTCAGCGCGTCGTCCTTGTCGTCCTGCATGGTCTTGCCATAGCCCTTGGGATCGCGGCCCTTGAGCTCGAAGTCGCGCCCATAGCCGCCCGAGCCGCGATAGTTCGGCTGGATGACAACATAGCCTTGTTCGGCCAGCGCCTGATGCCAAGCGAAATAGCCAAACTCTTCCTCGTCGCGCTCGCCGAACGGGCCGCCATGCGGCATGACCACGACCGGCAGGTTCTTCGCCCCCGGACGGTGGCGCGGCATCGTCACAACGGCGGGGATCTTCAAGCCGTCGCGCGCGGTATAGGTCACTGTCGACATCGGATTCATCGTCTGGTCTTTGAGGATCGGGTGATACCAACCGAGCAACGACAGCTTACCCGTGACTGTGTCGAACAGATAATAGCCGCCCGGTTGGCTCGATTTGGCAACCTGAAAAACGAGTTTCTCGTCCTTCTTGTCGCGCGATTCGAGAACCGCGTTCCCGGCGCCGAACTGTTCGTCCATCACTTGCTGGATGATCTGCCAGTCCTTGTCGATCCACGCGTACCGGCTGCGATTGGTTGTATATCCATAACCGATGACTTTGTTGCGCTCCCAGTTCATTACCGGACTGCTCAAGTCATAACCTGGCCGCTCGAACAGCATTTCGCCGATCTGCATCGTCTTCATATTCAGCTTGTACGCACGCCGGTAATTGTCCTTGCGCGACATTGTGATCGCTGTGTCGGGCTCGTCAAGGAACACGCTCGGCCGCACCTGGGTGCCTGTGAATGTTGCATCGCTATCATTGACGACGGTCCGGAATTGTTCGCTGGCCGTTGAACGATACAGCAGGCGCGACTTGCCAGTCACGTCGGAATTACCATCGCTTGCGGCGGCCGCACGGATCACGCCCTTGCCATCGGCATACCATTGATCGACGATCGGGTTCGGGCGTTGAACGGTTGTGAACTTGCCTGTTACGACGTCGAGCGACACAACTTCTTCTTTGAACTGCAATTCGGTCCCATAGGCGTTCGATTGCCGCGCCAGCAGGACCATTGCCTTGTCATGGTCGGTATACAAGATATCGGCCGCGCCGAAGACTGCGCCGTCCCAGGCCAATGGAATCGTCT
>JANNVL010000075.1:0-24326 GCA_031408195.1 Sphingomonadales bacterium
CGAAATCGGCATTTTTCGCAATTATCGCGTGAATTGCTGCCTCGATTACTTCGCGGGAACTTGGAACCTTGCGGATCGTCGGCACTTCGAGCGCGCTTACTTTTACGCGATCCCATACGCGCCCATTCGCCTCGAATTTCGATTGCTCCCAATCCGCGATGCCCACATCGAAATGTTCGGCGGCAATTGTGACCGGCGCGCTCCCCAATGAAGGCCGTTCCCGAAAGCCGATTGAGACCAATTGCTCATTGAAAAGGTCGGTTAGCAATTCTTCCTGTAACCGACTTTTAGCGTCGAGACGGGCTTTCGCCGCGCCAACGCCCAACGCGCTGGCATCGAATAATGCCTTTATACCGCCGCCTGTATTGTCGCTCGCAAATTGCGCCATTGCGTCCATTGCTAGTGGCAATTCGTCCAATAGCTTTTGGTCGGCATCGCTTGCAAAATGCCGCCATGCATCATGCAGCGGAACACCGCTTTCCCATAATTGGCGAGCGCGATTTGATGCCATTGCCAGACATTAAACCGATAATGCTCAATTACGAATTACCGCCGAAATTCGACCAATTAACCTTCAATTAGCGCGACAAAAATTGCTGAAAATGCAATAATTCAGGCATGTTGCTCGATGCTGAATTAGCCAATTCCGAAAGCATGAATTGGGCGGATCGCTCCGAATTTTGGCGCGATGCAATCGGTTCAATTTCTCCGAAGCGCAAAGCCCGCGAGCGACCGGATGCACCTCTGATTATTTGCGGCAATGGCATGTCATTGCGCGTCGAAGATGGCGCATTGGTTATTCGGGATGGTTTCACTCATTACCCGCAAGCGCAGACGGTTCATCGTCTATTTGCCGGTGATCGGGGAAACCCGACGCGCATTGTCGTTATCGACGGTAGCGGGACACTCACTTTCGCCGTGCTGAGTTGGCTAGCCGAACAGCGCATCGCACTCATTCGCGTGCGATGGACTGGCGATGTCGAGGTCGTCGCGGGCGGTCATGGCTTTTCCGGCGATAGGATAAAGGTAGATTGGCAGCGCCGGACGCGGGCCGATGATGATGCCCGCCTTGCTTTTGCGAGCGACCTTATCCGCCGCAAGTTTTCGGCCAGCCTCGAAACCTTGGCGGCATTCGTTCCGGAATCGAGGCGGCGCGATGTTGCCGAACGGGTGCACGGGGAGAGCGTCGAAAAGCTACGGCGACAGCAATTCAAGGTCGTGAACGAAATTCGCGGGTTGGAAGGGTTGTGCGCCGTCCAGTATTTCAAAGCATGGGAAGGCTTGGCGCTCCGCTGGATTGGCAAGCGGGCCGTCCCGCCACAGTGGCAGGAATTCGGGTCGCGCAGTTCGTTCGCTTTGCATGGCATGAAGCCGTGCAATCGCGCAGCTTCACATCCGATCAATGCGATGCTCAATTATGCCTACGCCGTGAAAATGGCGAAGCTACAGGTCGAAGCGATTGCCAGCGGCTATGACCCGACAATTGGTATTTTCCACCACGGCAAAAAGGGCAATGCCGCTTACGCCTTCGATCTAATCGAGCCTGAGCGCCCCAAGGTTGACGCCTCTATTCTGAAATTCGTCGCCGAAAATGAGTTTGCCGTGACCGATTTTGTTCTGACCCGCGACGGGGTTTGCCGACTGTCCCCGCAACTGGCGCGGGCGGTTGCCGCGCTCAGTGCGACTTAGACTTACGTCCGCGCTTCAATTCCGCCAGTCCGGCGGCATTTTCTCAAATTGAACAAACCGTGAAATGCGACTCGCGCTAACCGCTGCCTATGGCTATATATGGTGCGCTGCCCGCTGTTGGCAGCGAGCAACTACATAGGTGTTGTGATGGCAGGTCGTAAGGTCGTTGACGCAAGAGCCGACAAGAAGGGTAATATCACCCATGTTCTTATCGACGGAAATCAGCGTTTCACGCCGCTAGAAACAGCTATGCGGATTGCTGACCAAGGGGGTTTGAGCAACGCACATAGCGTGCGCCCGTCCAACGCAAAGGACCACCTGCGGACAAATCCCGATAGCCGAACCTCGAATAATCTCGACGACATGGCGGGTGATGCCTGAGCTTCCACTGTGGTCGCTTATGCATCAAAGACACCATATCGCTATACCCCCCGGGTCAAGCCCGGGGCGACGATTAAAGGGGAGTCCATTCCTCTTCCACCGACATCGGGACGAAGATCGCGTCGATTTGCGCGGGATCGACGTCCGCTACCCAGCGTGGCGCGTTGTCCTTGTCGACGATCAGCGCGCGGACGCCTTCGATGAAGTCGGGCGTATGAACGACGCGCGCGCCGATGGCGTATTCCTGGCGCATCTCGGCGGCGAAGTCCGGCATCGCAGCACCTTCGCGCAACTGGCGCAGCGCAACCGTCATCGACAGCGGCGATTTGGTGCGGAGCGTCGCCAGTTCCTTGCATGCCCAGTCGCTGCCATCTGCCTCTAGCGCAGCCATGATCTCGGCCACGCTGTCACCGACGAACAACCGGTCGATATGCGTGCGATTCTCGACGATCCGCGCGAGCGGTGCGCCGCTGCCGTGCGCCTTCAGTGTTGCGAATATGTCCGTGCTGTCGTGCAGCGCTTCAATCGTGGCGGTGACCGCGTCGGCGGACAGGTAATGCGTTGCGAGTCCGAGTGCCAAACACTCCGCCCCGTCGAGCCGCGCACCGGTCAAAGCGAGGAACTTGCCGACCTGCCCCGGCAGGCGCGACAGATACCAGCCACCACCGACATCGGGGAACAGGCCGATCCCGGTCTCGGGCATGGCAAAGCGCGTATTTTCGGTGGCTATGCGATAGGTGCAGGGCAGCGCGATCCCGACCCCACCACCCATCACGATGCCGTCCATCACTGCGACTGTCGGCTTGGCATAGGTGAACAGCCGATGGTTCATCCGGTATTCCGCGTGGAAGAACGCGCGCGCCGCGCTGCCATCGCCCCGCCCGCTTTCCGCGAGCATCCGGATGTCGCCGCCCGCGCAAAAGCCTCTGGATTTTTTGAGGTCGCCGTCGGGCGAGGCGGCATGGTCGATCACAACGACCGCGATGGCGTCGTCGGCCTCGAAATCGGCGAGCGCATCGAGGATGCTCAGGCACATGCCTGTGGTCAGCGCGTGGAGTGCTTTCGGGCGGTTGAGACGAATCCGGCCGTTCGCGCCCTCCGTGGAAACGAGCACTTCGGTCACGCCGCTACCTCGGCCCCGGCATCGAAGACGTCCCAGCGATTACCGAACTTGTCCCGCATAACGACAATGCGCCCATAGCTTTCGCGCCGTTCGGGCTCGACGATCTCGATGCCATTGTCTGCCCAACGTGCCACGGCCACTTCGAAGCAGGTCGTTTTCAGAAAAAAGGCGACACGCCCCCCAGCTTGCCGCCCGACGATGCTATGTTGTTCGTCGGTGGTCGCGAGTACGAGTCTGAGGCGCGCGCCACCCTCTGGCGCAACTTCGACCCAGCGATGGCCCGAAACATGGTGGCTGTCGCACTTCAGCGCGAAGCCCCAGTCACTGGTGAAGTGGGCGATTGCGTCATCCATATCGGGGACGACGAGCGACACCATGAAGAGTGACGCGCCCGTCACTGCCGCAACAGGTCCCGACCGATGATCATCCGCATGACCTGATTGGTTCCCTCGAGAATCGAATGCACCCGCAGGTCGCGCCAGAAGCGTTCGATGGGGTAGTCCTGCAGATAGCCATAACCCCCGAACAATTGCAGCGCATCGTTCGCGACCTTCGATCCCATGTCGGTCGCCAGCCGCTTAGCCATCGCCGAGAAACGCGATTTGTCGGAGGCGTTCGCCGTGACCTTGGCTGCCGCCATATAGAGCAGCGCGCGTGCCGCTTCGAGGTCGGTCGCCATGTCGGCCAGCATGAACTGGGTGTTCTGGAAATCCGCAATCGGTTTGCCGAACTGCTGGCGGTCCTTGGTATAGGCAATCGCTTCGTCGAGGCAGCGTTGCGCGCCGCCGAGCGACGCCGCGCCGATGTTGATGCGTCCCCCGTCGAGCCCCATCATCGCAAAGCGGAACCCGTCACCCTCCGCGCCGACGCGGTTGGCGACGGGGACGCGGACGTTGTCGAAGATCACCTGCGCGGTTGGCGACGCGTTCCAGCCGAGCTTGCGCTCGGGCGCGCCGAAGCTCAGCCCCTCCATGCCCTTTTCGATGACGAGGCACGACACGCCCTTCGGTCCTACCTCGCCGGTGCGGACCATCGTCACATAGATGTCGTTGACGCCTGCGCCGCTGATGAACTGTTTCGTCCCGTTGACGACGTAGTAGTCGCCCTCAAGCCGCGCCGACGTTTTCAGCGCAGCCGCGTCGGACCCCGACCCCGGCTCGGTCAGGCAATAGGACGCGATCTTATTCATGCCGACGAGCTGCGGCAGGTAACGGTCCTTGATCTCCGCCCCGCCGAAGCAGTCGATCATCCAGCTCGCCATATTGTGTATCGAGATGAAGCTGGACGTCGCGGGGCAGCCATAGGCCATCGCTTCCATGATGAGCGCCGCCTCGAGCCGCCCCAGCCCAATCCCGCCACGCTCCTCTGCGACATAGATCGCGCCGAAACCTAGCGCGCCCGCCGCTTTCCACACATCGACGGGGTAATGGTGTTTCTCATCCCATTCGGCAGCGTGCGGGGTGATCGCGTCAGCAGTGAACTTGCGCGCCATATCCTGGATCGCGCGCTGGTCGTCGGTGAGGTCGAATTGGGTAGTCATTTCGAAGATGTTACCCCGGATTTGCGAAGTCCCAGAACCTGAGCGTTGAATTGCTCGGTCGCGAGATCGGTGTCGTTATATTTGGGAATTATATACGAAACTAGACACGGCCCTTTAATTGGGCTTCGGTTTCGGCTTTTTGATCTTCTTGTCAGCGGCGCGAAAAATCGCCTTTGCGACCTCCTTCGGCGATGCCGGAATTTGCTCAACCTTATTCTTGGTCGGGCGGCCTTTTTGCGGTTTTTCTGTCATTCGATCTCTCACAAGCTCGCGCTGTAAGGAAGCGCCTTGATGTATTTTTCCATAAACGCCCAATCGGGCTTGCCGTCCTTACCGACTGGCAGCTTGATGCTCAAAGCGTTGATACGCGTCGTTCCCATTTTGCGGCTGTAGTTGAACCGATATTTTTCTTTTTCGATGATGACGGTCAAGAAAATCGCGGTGAATTTTGTCATCGCGAATTTTGGCTGCAATATCCGGACGTCGACCGGTGTCGCAGAAAAGCTTTCTGCTTGATAGAACGTCTTGCCTACTGACCCCCCCCCCTATTGACCGTCAGCACATGCCCGTCATTGGCGGCGGCCAGATCGACGTAGGCTGACACGCCGTTGTTGAACTCGGTTGACGATACATAGGGCGTCTTCCCCTCTGTGAGGGTATTGAGCAACGGGTCTTTGCTGGAAACAACCTTGAATAGTTCGCTTAGCGGAACCGACTTCCAGTTTTTGAAGTCGAACGCATATTTACCGGGTTTGAAGCGGTCCGCTGTTGCTTCACTGACAAGGCCATTCAAGAATTTATAGCCAACGTATTTCTTGATCGCATCGATGAAATTAGCTTCGGTAAACGTCGTCACATTGGTTTCCAGATAAGCCTCGGCGCTCCATTCAGATTGGGCCGTCACCGCGCTTAATACACTCAAACCAGGCTCGGCTTCCCTATTCTGGAATTTGTCGATCCAAACCGCTTTGACGGCGTCCCATCGTCCGGTATCGATTCTTCCCAAAGTCTTGGTTTTGATAAAACCGTCGTCTTTGAAGAAACCGAAAAAGGTCTTGAATTTCGGCGGATGCGGGGTGTGAGCCTCGAAAACCATGACGCAGGTGACGACGCCAACGGGATGAAATAACTCGTCTGGCATCGAGAAAACGCCCGTCAGTTTGTGCTTCTTCAACAGCCTTTCTCTAACAAGGGCAGTCGAAGCGTCAGATGATGTGGCGCAACTCATCTGAACAATCGCAGCACACCGACCCCCAGACCGCAAACATGACAATGCGCTCTCGATAAATTCTAACTGTCCGCCTTCGCCAACGTCATATGGTGGATTCAAGAAAGCAACTGACGGGTTCAACGCCTTTATCTTTTCGAGGTTCGCCGGAGAGAAGGAGTCCCCTTGATAGATATGCGACTTTCCGTCGCCGCTCATCATCATGTTAGAGCAAGCGAAAGTGAACATGTCCGTTCGCTTTTCCATGCCGATTAACTGGTTCTTTTTGATCTTAGCTTTTTTAGATGTGTTGTTACCAGCAAGCTTGAGCATCCGCTTCATCGACGCGATAAGATAACCGCCAGTTCCGCAACAGCTGTCGTATACCACGTCATCGACGTTCAGATCGACAATATCACAGAAAAATTCGGTGATATGTTGCGGCGTTAAAACAAGGCCCGTCTTTTGATCGGTCCCGGCGTAACGGATGAACTCGCGGTAAAACCGACCGAGAACGTCATATCCTTTTTCGCCCAGCGTAATGAGCGGCAATATGGATTTTTCGAAGCGGGCGGTAAGGTCGCGCAGGACATAGTTGTCGTCTTCCTTTGACGCCTTTTTTCGCTTGATCATGTCCAGCTTAGCAATGGGATGATTTTTGATCTTCTCGTATTCGCCAAGCATGGATTTAACGCGCGTCGCGTCGATGCTATTGTCTTCGAGAACCTTGCCGATTGCGGTTATTATGGCCGTCGCCAGTCGGTGCGGCGTGGGCTTCAACTCGGCGGACGTCGCTTCGCTTTTATAGGAGTCCTTAAACCCCTTGTTGCGGAGGGCTAACAGGATCGCACTAACTAATGTGCACCGTTCATATTCGGCGATAGAATAATCGTTGAGATCATTATTGAGATCAATTGCCGTTTTTGTAATCTCGGCACTCTCGATGCTTTTCGCGTGTGTGGCTCCGCCTATAGCGTCGATATATGAGTAGATGCTGAGAAGTTCCCCATCCTTCTCTAAAACCGTTGCCTCGCCCAGTTTTTGATAAAACGACGAAATCTTGAGGCCTTTTTCGTCGCTCCCGCTCACGGCAATCGAAATGACGTTGAACTCTTTGGACAGGAAGGCAGAATAATGAAGCGCGCCGTCCACTGCATATCCGAGAGGATCGTCGCCAAGCTTGCTCCGGTGCGCCTTTGCATCGGCCTTACATTCTACGACGATAATATCGTCCGGCAAGGCCGGAAAGCTAATGATAAATTCCGGATAACCAGTCTTGCCAGTCATGGCCTTTGAAGCTTGAGATAGGCACGTCTTTGCGCGGGCAACTGTGGCCTTTTGCTCGTCGAAACGCACCGCTCCAAACAACGGATCATTCTTAAAGTGATCGCGGACGTAATCTTCGGTGATCCATTCGTTCTTCACGACGCTGCGACCAAATCGTCATAGCGGAGCCGCTTGCCGTCCAGCCCCTTGGCGAGCATCGCCATTTGGGCGAGCGTGTCGAAATCGCGCACGTTGTGGCGACCCGCGAACTCGGTGACGTAGCGAGCAATGTGTTTGGGACTCATCTGATGATAGGCGCCCTTGTAGCCGCGCTTGAGCATCGCCCAGAAACTTTCGATGCCGTTGGTGTGCGCCATGCCGTTCACATATTCGCCGACGCTATGCTTGACCGTGCGGTGGCCGAACAATTTTGACAGGCCATTATAGCCCTTGTGCTCGTCCGTGAAGACCATTGCGCCGGTTTCGACGTTCCCCAAAACGAACCCCTCCAATGTCTCCGCGTCGGTTTTTGCGATCACGTTCGTCTTGATCTTACCGTTCCGCTGCTTTGCCCCGATCACCGCCGTTTTCCCGACACCGCCCCGACCTGCGTTCAACCGCTTGGCCCTATGTTTGTTGCGCTCTTTGCCGCCAACATAGGTTTCGTCAATCTCGACCTGCCCCGTCAGCTTATCTGTGCCTTCAATCCAGCCCTGTCGAATTTTCTGCGCGAGCGTCCATGCCGTCTTTTGAGTGACGCCCAGATCGCGATGCAGCTTCATACTGGAAACGCCCTTGAGGCTTGTGGACAGGAGATACATGGCGATCACCCATTTTTGCAGGACTACCTTGCTCGACTGCATAACCGTGCCGGTCTTCACGCTGAAATACTGGCGGCATCCCCCGCAATGATATGGCATCGGGTTTTCGCCCTTAACCGTCGTGGTCTTGAGCGAGCCGCAATGAGGGCAATGCCGCTCGCCATCGGGCCACCGGATGTCTTCAAGCCATTTGCGGCTTGACGCTTCATCGGGAAACATCTGAAAAAGCTGCATGACCGAGAGGCCTTCACGGTCGCTTCTTCCCGGTGCTTTCTTGCCCATTTTCAGTCCCCTTCGATGTCTAATTATGTAACTTAAATCGAAGAGGGGTGCAAGCGATTTTGTCTAGTTTCGTATATAATTCCCTTATATTTGTACCAGCGGGGTCGCGGCAAACCCTTTTCCCACGCCATCATTTCGATCAAATCGCCCTGCGCCGATGGCGTGTCGGGCATGGCCTGCGATATCGGATCGGCATAGGCGGCATCGGCTGTGATGATCGTCCAACCGTCCCGACGCAGTGCTTTGACCAAATCCCCGACAAACAGCGCGGCGACATCGTTTTCGTGAAGCAACATCACATGTGCCGGTGAACGGCCGACCGTCTTCACAGCCAGGTCATTGTAAAAATTGGCCGCCTCGACATGCCAGCTAACATAGAGCGTGCGAAGCGCATCCATGTTCATTGCCTGCCGGTTCCGTTGCGCCTCGCCGGTCAGGTTTTCGATGTGCCAGTCCGACGACTCCGCTGTCACATAGCCATTGGTCAAGCCGCGCGCCTTGAGCCCCGCACGGATCGCGTCCCGCTTTGCCTTATCTTTCCGGCCTTCATCGAGATACGGGAAGCGGAACCACGGACGATAACCCTTTCGCCCCTTGAGCCATGCCGATGCCTTGTCGATGTCGGCAAGATAGGCATCCGCCGTGCTGGCGCTGAGGCCCAAATGGCTGAAACTATGGTTGGCAAGCACATGGCCTGCACGCGCATAGTGCATGACGCGGTCATCGTCGCTGCCGTCAAGTTTTCCAGGATTGACGAAAAATGCAGCCTGTTTCATGCCAGCCCGCCGTAGTGCGTCAATAAGCTTGCCCCGGCGTTCTGCCGGATCGAAAAATGCTCCGGACGGACGCGGCACATCGTCGAACGTCAGGGCGATACGTTTTTCAGCCATCGCTTGCGTCGAAAACAGGCACGCAAGCACAGTCACGCAAAGCATCCGCAACATCCGGCTTACCCCATCGTCGGAATGACAAAGCTATTCGCCCCGTCACCCACCCCGCCATCGGGCCAGCGCTGGGTCACCGTCTTGACTTTCGTCCAGAACTTCACGCCTTCCATGCCGTGCTGGTTGGTGTCGCCAAAGGCACTGCGCTTCCAGCCGCCGAAGCTGTGATAGGCGACCGGGACCGGGATCGGCACATTGATGCCGACCATGCCGACGTTGACGCGCGCCGCGAATTCGCGCGCGGCATGGCCGTTGCGCGTGAAGATCGCGACGCCGTTGCCGTATTGATGTTCGCTGGGCAGGCGCAGCGCGGTTTCGAAATCGGGCGCGCGGACCATCTGGAGCACGGGGCCGAAGATTTCCTCCTTATATGCCGCCATGTCGGTGGTGACATGGTCGAACAGTGTCGGGCCGATGAAGAAGCCCTGCTCATGACCCTGCAAGCTGAACCCGCGCCCGTCGACGACGAGTTCGGCACCTTCGTCGACGCCGGTCTGGATCCAGCCTTCGATCTTGGCCTTGTGCGCCGCGGTCACCACGGGGCCGTAATGCGCGTCCTTGTCGGTCGAGATACCGACCCTGAGGGCCGCCATCGCCGGAATCAGTTTTTCGCGCAGCGCAATCGCGGTCTTCTCGCCAACCGGCACCACCACGGGGAGGGCCATGCAGCGTTCGCCCGCGCTGCCGAACGCCGCGCCGCTGAGGTCGTTAACGACCTGGTCGAGGTCGGCGTCGGGCATGACGATGCCGTGGTTTTTCGCCCCGCCCATTGCCTGCACGCGCTTGCCCGCCGCGACACCGCGTCGATAGACATAGTGCGCGATGTCCGAGCTGCCGACAAAGCTGACCGCGCCGATGGCGGGATGGTCGAGGATCGCATCGACCATTTCCTTGTCGCCGTGAACAACCTGGCAAATGCCCTCGGGTAGCCCCGCTTCGAGGAACATCTCGGCCAGCACATTGGGCAGCGACGGATCGCGCTCGCTTGGCTTGATGAGGAAGGCATTGCCGGTCGCAATCGCGGGGCCGCACATCCATAACGGGATCATGCCGGGGAAGTTGAACGGGGTAATCCCCGCGCCGATGCCGATGGGCTGGCGCATCGAATAGACGTCGATGCCGGGACCTGCGCCCTGCGTGTATTCGCCCTTCAGCACATGCGGGATACCGCAGCAGAACTCGATGACTTCCAATCCGCGCTGGATATCGCCCTTGCTGTCGGCAATCACTTTGCCGTGCTCGGACGACAGCAAATGCGCGAGCTCGTCCATCCGCGCCTCGACCAGCGCCTTGAAATTGAACATGACGCGCGCGCGCCGCTGGGGGTTCGTTGTGGCCCAGTCCGGCTGGGCCTTGAGCGCCGCCTGCACCGCAACTTCCAGCACCGCCGCATCGCCCAGCGCCACCCGCGCTTGCACCGCGCCGCTATTGGGGTCGAAAACATCGCTATGGCGCGGGGAAGCGACGGCCCCGCCGCTGAGAAAGTGATCGATCTGTCGCATCGCTGCAGGACTCCGGCTAAACTTTCCCGTGCCGTTGCGCTGTATCGTGTCCCCGCGCAAGAACTTGTGGCCGAACGCCCCACCGCACCGGCGATGTTGCCCGCACCGCACAACCCGCTACGCTGGCCCTATGAACCTGCGCCATATCGAAGTGTTCCATGCGGTCTATTCGAACGGATCGGTCAGTGCGGCGGCGCGCGCACTGAATGTGTCGCAACCATCGGTGTCGAAGACATTGCGCCATGCCGAATCATTGATCGGTTTCCCGTTGTTCCAGCGCACTGCCGGACGGCTCATCCCGACCGAGGACGCGCACATATTGTTCGGCGATGCCTCGGAAATTCAGGACAAGGTGCAGGCGTTGCGCGAGGCGAGCCGCAACATGCGGCGCGGGACGCAGGGAACGCTGAGAATCTCGGCGCTGCCGTCGCTCGCGCTCGATGCCTTGCCCGCAGCAGTTGCAAAATTCCTGACAACGCACGGCAATGTCCGGTTCGACCTGCAGACTGTCCATCACGACGACCTGCTCCGCAAATTGTTCGAGCGCGAAACCGATGTCGCCATCGCCTATGAAGCGCCGCCCAATGCGCCCGTCGCGCACAATGTGCTCGGGCGCGGCGAGCTCGTCGCGCTCTACCGCGAACAGGACATGCCGAACGCGCCGCCGCGTCTGCCGCTGGCAGCACTTGCCGGACATCGCTTCATCAGTCCGATCGCCAGCGGTCCGCTCGGCCGCGTGTTCGCCCGCGAACTCGACCGCGCGGGGGTGGCGCTCGACGATGTCGTGCAGGCGCGCACCTTTTACATCGCAACCTCGCTGGTGCGGCACGGCGTCGGGCTGACCGTCGTCGACAGCTTTACCGCGCAGGCGGCGATGGTCCCGGGACTGGCATGGCGTCCCCTCGACCCGGCAGTCGAATTCGACGTGACCGCCATGTTCCTCGCCAACCGTCCGCCGGGGGCGCTTGCCGCGAGTTTCCTCAAGGTGTTCGCCGCAACCCTTACAGCCCTATAACGAACAGCTATAGCGCGCGTGTCACTCGCTATGCGGGTGCGCGACGCCCCGGCGATAGCGTCGCCGCGATGATCCCTGCACCCTATCTGCTCTACCTCGGCCACAGCACCGACTTCATCGGCATCAAGACATCGCGGGGGTTGGCGACGTTCCGGCGCGAAGCGTGCGTCGGCGAATTCCGCCACGACGATTGCCCGCTGACACTCGGCCTGCCGCGCCTGACCATTGCCGAAGGAGCAGCGGCAGGGGCGAAGACGCTGGTGCTCGGCATTGCCAATTCGGGCGGGACATTCGGCGACGGGCTGATCGACGATGCGGCCGCCGCGCTGGAGGCGGGGATGAACGTCGCGGCGGGGCTGCATCACCGGTTGCGCGACCAGCCCCGGCTGGCGGCACTGGCAGCGGCGAAGGGTTTGTCGCTGTTCGACGTGCGCGATCCGCCCGCCGATCTCATCGTCGGCACCGGCTATGCCCGCGCGGGCAACCGCTTGCTGACTGTCGGCACCGATTGTTCGACCGGCAAGATGTACACGACCTTGGCGCTGGTGCGCGGGTTGCAAGCGCGTGGCATTGCCGCCGATTTTCGTGCGACCGGGCAGACCGGTATCTTGATCGCGGGCGCAGGGGTGCCGGTCGATGCCGTGATCGCCGACTTCATCTCGGGAGCCATCGAAACGCTCTCGCCTGCGCGCACCGACGGCGGCTGGGATGTGATCGAGGGACAGGGATCGCTGTTTCACCCGTCGTTCGCGGGTGTCTCGACTGGCTTGCTTCATGGCGCGCAGGCCATGGCGCTAGTGATGTGCCACGAGCCGGGCCGCGAACATATGCGCGGGCTGCCGGGCCGCGCGCTGCCATCGCTTGCCGAGTGCATCGCAATGAATCTTCAGGTTGCGCGGCTTACCAGCCCCGATGTGCAGATGACGGGAATCGCGCTCAACACTTCGGCGCTGGACGCCGATGCGGCGCAGCGTCTGTGTGCCGAGACGGGCGACGAGCACGGGCTGCCCTGTACCGACCCCCACCGCTTCGGCGTCGAAGCCGTGCTCGACGCGCTGCCGTGACCCGGACCCTGATTGCGCGGCACGAGGCGCTGCCGCTCGCGCGCCCGTTTCGCATTTCGCGCGGGGTGAAGACAGTCGCCGATGTCATCGTGGTCGAGCTAACCGACGACGGCATGACCGGGCGCGGCGAGGGCGTGCCATATCCGTATTATGGCGAGAGTATCGAAGGCGCACTGGCGGGCATCGAAACAGCGCGCGCGGCGGTTGAGGCAGGGGCTGACACGCAAGAGCTGTTGACGCTGTTGCCCCCCGGTGCGGCGCGCAACGCGGTCGATTGCGCCTTGTGGGATTGGCAAGCGAAGCGCAGCGGGACCAGCGTTGCCGCACGCCTTGGGCGGACGCCGCTCGAACCCATTATCAGCGCGCTGACAATCGTGATCGACACGCCCGACGCAATGGCGGCGGCAACGAGCATCATTGCGACGTCACCGCTGATCAAAATCAAAGTTGACGCCAACGACCCCGCCGCGTGCATCCTCGCCGTCCGTGCTGCCGCCCCCAAAGCAAAGCTCATCGTCGATCCCAACGAGAGCTGGGACCGGACCTTGCTCGAAACCATGCAGGACGTCCTCGTGGAAACTGGCGTGGCGATGCTGGAACAGCCGGTGCCTGCCGACAACGACGACTGGCTGGCAGGCTACACCTCCGCCGTACCGATCTTTGCCGATGAGGCGGTGCATGTCGGCGGCGATCTCGACCGCGTCGCAGCGCGCTATCAGGGGATCAATATCAAGCTCGACAAGACCGGCGGGTTGACCACCGCACTTGACCTGGCGGCGGCGGCGCGGGCACGAGGACTGGGCGTGATGACCGGCTGCATGGTCGGATCGTCACTGGCGATTGCGCCTGCGCTGCATCTGGCGCGCGACGCCGATTTCGTCGATCTCGACGGGCCGGTCTGGATGGCGCAGGATCGCGCGGGCGGCGTCGTCGATGCCGATGGCCGGCTGCTGCCGCCGCAGCCGGGGTTCTGGGGAGACTGATGATGGGCAAGCGCAAGGGTGTCGGTGCGCTGTCCGCAATACTGTTGCTCGGCGCGGCCCCGGTTGCGCCGATCGATCTGCTGATCCGAGGCGGCATCGTCTATCCGGGCGATGCCGCGCCCTTTGTCGGCGACGTGGCGGTGCGCGGCGACCGGATCGTGGCAGTGGGGAGGCGCTTATTGCTCCCAACAAGGCGCACCATCGATGCGCGCGGCATGATCGTCACACCCGGCTTCATCGATCCGCACACCCATGTCGGCGACGATCTCGCATCTCCCGATGCAGCCAAACGCCTGATCCCGATGTTCCTGCTGCAAGGCGTAACGACCGCGTTCATCGGCAATGACGGCAATGGCGAGCCGGAAGTCGCGGCGACCTTGGCGCGCGCGCGCGCGGCACCTGTCGGCATCAACTATGCAACTTGGATTGGCTTTGGCGCAGTCCGTGCGCGAGTAATGGGCATGGCCGACCGCGCGCCGACAGCTGCCGAGATGACGGTGATGCGTGGGCTCGTCGCCAAGGGAATGTGCGAAGGTGCGCTCGGGCTGTCGACCGGCCTGTTCTACGCGCCGCAGAGCTTCGCCGCGACGGGCGAAGTCGTCGAGCTGGCACGCGAGGCGGCCAAGCGCGGGGGACGGTACGACAGCCACATCCGCGACGAATCGAGCTATTCGGTCGGGCTGGCCGCCGCCGTCGAAGAGGTGTTGACGATCGGGCGTGAAGCAAAGCTGCCGGTCCATATCGCCCATATCAAAGCGCTGGGCGTCGACGTCTGGGGACAAGCTCCAGCCATCATCGCCAAGGTCCGCGCGGCACGGGCAGCGGGCGTCGATGTGACCGCAGATCAATACCCCTGGGATGCCTCGGGCACGAGCCTAGTTGCTTCGCTCGCGCCGCGATGGGCGCAAGACGGGGGCCGTGCGGCAATGCTGGCGCGGTTCGATGACCCGGCGCTGGCAACGCGCCTTGCCGCCGACATTGCCGAGAACCTTCGCAAGCGTGGCGGTGCCGACAAATTGCTGATTACCGAAGGACCGGAGAAAGGACGAACGCTGGCGCAGGTTGCAGCGGGCGGCGATGCGGTCGGTGCCGCGCTGAAGACCATCCGCATCAACGACCCGTCGGTCATTTCATTCAACCAGCGCGCTGACGATATCGCTTCTTTCATGCGCGAACCTTGGGTGATAACCGGCTCCGACGCCTCCCCCGGCCATCCGCGTCTGTACGGCAGTTTCGCGCGCAAATGGGCGCAGTATGTCCGGGCCGACAAAGTGCTGACCCCGCGCCAGTTCGTCCTGCAAAGCGCGACGCAGACGGCGCGGACGTTCGCGCTAGAGGATCGCGGCGAACTGCGCGCAGGCGCGTTTGCCGACATCGTCGTGTTCGACCCCGCGCGCTACGCCGCTCGCGCAACCTATGCTGCGCCGACGCTGACGGCGGCAGGCGTGCGGACAGTGATCGTCAATGGGCGGATCGTTGTCGAGGGCGGCAAGCTGACGGGCGTGGCCGCAGGGCGCGCGCTGGCGCAGCGCCCGACACCGGGAAGCTGCCCGTAGGGCGCTACTCCCCGCTGTCCTCGTCGCGCGCGTCTTCCGCGCGCATCTTCCGCTCGGCGTCGAGCGCGATTTGCTTGCCACCGACGAACACCCGGCGCGTGTCGTAAAGGTCGGCGATGTCCTCGTCAGGACGTCCACCGACGAGAAGAATGTCCGCGCGATGGCCCACCGCGATGCGTCCGGCGTCGCGCCTGCCCATGATCGTGGAGCTACCCGAAGTCGCCGCCGCCAGAGCGGCACGCGGCGTGAAGCCGAACTTCGTGAAGAGTTCGATTTCGCGCAGCGTCGCCCAACCGTGGTAGACGCCCGTAATCCCTGAGTCGGTTCCAATTCCGATCCGCACCCTCGCGCGGTGCAGACGACGCAGATTGTCCTGCAAGATTGCCCAGCGCCGCGCGTCCCATTCGGCGATGGGCGCAGGAACGAAGCGACGGTTGCTTTCGCGCAGGCGTTCAGCAGGTCGCAGCATAGCAAGGTCGCGCGCCGTCAGCACACGCGTCTGTTGCGGCTCGTACACGACCATCGTCGCGACATAGCCGACGCGGCGCGCCTTCATCCGGCGGATCGTGGCATCATCAATGATCGCGTCGCCCGTGCCGTGGACGACCGCATCGACACCGGCATCGATGGCCAGTCGCAGCCCGGCAAGCGACACCGTGTGCGTCACGACCTTGCGCTTTGCCCGGTGGGCGTCAGTGACGATGGCGCGCAAGGTCGGCAGGTCCATGCCCGGCTTGTCGGGCCGCGCCGGGTCGCCGTAGCGCCAGCCATCGGCGAACACCTTGAACAGATCGGGCTTGGCCGCCAAAAGCGGGGGCATCGCCGCGCGCACCTCGGCGGGCGTCGTGACCAATGTCGTGATCGACCGGGTCCGCGCGTTTTCGGTGCCGTGACCGTCGGGAACGCCGAGGCGAAGCGCGCGGGTGACATTGGGCAGGCGCGTTTCCGGGCCAAGACGCTGCAAGATCGGCAGTTCGTTCGGTCCCACCGAAAAATTGGTTACCGTGGTAACCCCCGCCGCCAGATAGGGCGCATAGCCCTGTTCGAGCACGCGCCTCGTTACGCTAGCATCCTCGGTCATATGAATGTGCAAATCGTGAAGACCAGGTAATAGCGTAAGGCCATCGCCGTTCACGACCAGTGTGTAGGGCGGAACGAGTTTGATGCGTCTCGACACCGCCACGATGCGGTCGTCGCGGATCAGGACATCGCGGACCTTGGCAGGTTTGCCGGTCCCGTCGAACACGCGCGCGCCGGTTATAAGCGTCGTTCCCGCTTGCAGCGGTGCCGCTACCAGCAACAGAGCAAGAAAGCGGATCAAGGTTTCAGTGCAGTGTCGAGGAAATCGACCGTTGCGGTCAGGCTTTTGACCCAGGGCTCGTGGCGGACGAACGAATGCCGCTCGTTCGGAAAGCCCATGTCGCGAAACGGGATCCGCCGCGCGGCAAGTTCGCGTGCGAGGATTAGCGACTGCGACACCGGCACGTTGAGATCGTCGTCGCCGTGAATAAGAAGCACTGGCGAGCGCCAGCGGTCGATAGCGGCCATCGGCGATGAGTCCCATTGCAGCTTGCGCGCGGCCAATTGCGCCTCGGGCGACAGGCTGTCGGGCACGGGTCGCAACAGCGTGTGAACACCGTGAAAATCGACGCCGACCTTGAACAGCTCGCTGTTGCGCGCCAGCGCCAGTGCGGTCAGATAGCCGCCCCAGCTGCCGCCCCACACCCCGATCCGCGCTGGATCGACATCGGGCCGCGCCGCCAGCCAGCGTCCGGCGGCAATCACATCGCGATACTCGCTCGCCCCGTCGCGCCCCGTTTCGGCGGAATCGCGCAAGGCAAGTCCATAGCCGGTCCCGCCGCGATAATTAACCGCGAGCACGGTATGGCCGCGCGCGGCCAGCGTCTGGTTCACGATATAGCCATGCGAATAATAGCCCGAGGGGTGGAACCCGGCGAGCATCTGGCGGCGCGGCCCGCCGTGGATGTAGACGACTGCAGGCTGACGTGCGGCGGCATTGGCGGCGCGGAACAACTGGCCGTGGACTTCGACCCCGTCGGCAGCGCGAAAAACGACTAACTGCGGAACCACGAACGCGGGAACGCTAACCCTGTTGCTGAGCGGGATTATTTTGGCCCCGACGGTGACCGGATGCGCGAGCGTTCGCGCGTCGGTCACAATAGCGGCGAGTCGGTCGCCGCCGAATACGGGGAAGAAAGCCATGGCTGCGGCCTCGGTCAACGGTCGCGGCGCCCCCCCCGCCAGATCGACCTGCCATAGCCGCCGCTTGTCGAATTCGCCCGCATTCGCTGCATAGACGAGAGCGTTGCCGTCGCGGGTCGGGACGAAACTCTCGACCTCGAAGGTGCCCGAGGTCAAAGCGCGCGGCGGCGTTTTGCCATCGGGCGCAACCAGATAGGCGTGGAGCCAGCCGCTCGCCTCCCACGGCAAGATG
Source organism: Sphingomonadales bacterium (assembly GCA_031408195.1). Taxonomy (GTDB): domain Bacteria; phylum Pseudomonadota; class Alphaproteobacteria; order Sphingomonadales; family Sphingomonadaceae; genus Sphingomonas_O. Next base: position 17,829 of record JANNVL010000075.1, read on the forward strand.
ATGCCGCGCGCGGTCCAGTACAGATTGCCCCCCCGCGTTCCGGCCCAGCGCGCGCCTTTGCCAACGGGGGCCGCCCAACGCTGTGTTGTCCGCCCGCTCGCAACATCGGCGATGTGCAACGACCAGTAGGGGCCGGTGTCGGCACCCGTCCCCGCTGGCGGATCGAGATAGCGGATGAAGGCGATACGGGCGCCATCGGGGCTGAACACTGGTTCGGTGGCATAGTCGAGACCCGCGTCGACGTAGCGGACATCGCCACCCGCCGCGTCGATCAGCCCGATAAAGCTCCGCCCGTTGCGGTTATCGACGAATGTTAGCCGCGCGCCATCGAGCGACCAGCGCATCCGGCTGATACTCCCGGCGACGCGCGCAAGGCGGCTGGCCTTGCCCTCGGCCCATAGCCACAATTCGCCGCGCCGCGTGAAGGCGATGCGCTTGTCGCCGGGCGCGAACACCGGCGAATGACCGTCGCCGATAGCGATGGGCGCGGCTTGCCCGAGCGTCACGAACGCCTGCTGGCGCGGCGGCACCGGCTTGCCCGCCGGATTGGGCAAATCCTCCTCATCGGGAAATTCGCCGTCGCCGCCGCGCACGAAAGCGACCGCGTCGCCATCGTCGCTTAGCGTCGCATCGTAGAGCGACAGGCCGTCGTCGGTCGTCGACGCCGTGACGATACGCGGCGGTTGGCCCGGACGCGCGACTTTCAGGCTGCGCTTTCCGGCGGCATTTTCGATCCAAGCAAAAACGGCAGCATCGCGCGCACCGGTCAGGCCGCTGGCAACCGGCAGCGCGAGGGCATCGCTGAGCGTATCAGCAGCAGCAGGTGCCGCGAGGAGAAGCGCGAGCGGGAGAAACCATCGCATGACCTGGACTGTGGCGGGTGGGTTGCCCGGCGGCAAGCGAAGCAAGCGCCCTTATGCAACACGGTTATGGGCGAACGACGCGACACTATCGCCGCCGATTGCTGTCGGCTCCGAAACGGTTAGGCTGTGGCGATGATCCGATTTCTCCTCCCCCTCGCCTTCATCGCGGCCCCGCTTCAGGCCGCGCCTTCGGCGCTCCAGCGACAGGTCGAGGCGCGTCTTGCCGAAATGGGTGCGGGCACGCGGTTTGGCCTTGTCGTGACCGATGCCGAGGGGCGCGAGCTTGTCGCCATTGCACCGACCGACCGCTTCATTCCGGCGTCGAATACCAAAATGTTCACAGTGGCCGCAGCGCTGGCGACGCTGCCCGCGCTCGATCAACCCGATGCGGTTGGTGGCGCGAGTGTGCGGCTCGAAGGACGCGATGTCGTGCTGACCGGCAACGGCGATGCACGGCTGTCGAGCGCCGCCGACTGCGCGACCGATTGTCTGGCAACGCTCGCCGATGCGGTGGCGAAGAAGACGCGCCGGGTGCGCGACATTACCGGCGATGCGACTGCGTTCGCCGACCGGCGCTGGAGTCATGGCATGAGCTGGAACAATGTCGCGGAACGCTCGGGCACCGGGGTCGCGGCGCTGTCGCTCGACAGCAACCAGCTCGAGCTTGTCATCTCGCCCCGCCAGCCGGGTGCACCGCCATGGCATACCGCTTCCGACTATCTGACGGTCGACAACCGCGCAGTGACGGTCGCCAGCGGCGCGACAACATTGGATGTCGAGAGACTGCCGTTCGACCGCATCGTGCGCCTGACAGGCCAGATTGCGATGGGCTCGACGCCCGCGACGATCTGGCTTGGCGTCGACGATCCAGCACATTACGCCGCTTGGAAATTCGCCGAGATGCTCAAGGTTCGCGGCATCAAGGTGACGGGCGTGCTCCGGGCGAGATACCGTATTGACTTCGGCCCATCGGACCCAAATGCCACACCGCTCGCCCAAGTAACCCCACCGCCGCTGCTCGAAGACCTGGCAGCAATCAACAAAATGAGCCAGAACCTTCACGCCGAACTGCTGCTGCGCCGTATCGGCGCGGCGGGCGGGGATCCTTCGGTTGCGGGCGGGCTGAAGGCGGTCGAGACGATGCTGACGGGCGCGGGGGTGCCGCGTACCGGTTACGACTTTGCCGATGGCTCGGGAATGTCGACCTATAACCGCGTTGCGCCGCGCGTGATGATTGCCTTTCTACGCTGGACCGCCACCCAGCCATGGTCGACAAAGTTTCGCGCGACACTGCCCATCGGCGGGGTCGATGGCACAATTGCGCGGCGGTTTATCGGCACGCCGCTTGCGGGCAAGGTTTACGCCAAGACCGGCGGACTCAACGCGACCAGCGCGCTATCGGGCTGGCTGACCGCCAAAAGCGGGCGCGAGTTGACGTTTGCATTCTTTGCCAATGACGTTCCCGCCGGACAGCGTGCCATTACGGCGATGGACGCCGTTCTGGGCCTGATCGCCGAGGCAAATTAGCGTTTCGCCATGGCCTGTTGCCTAGCGAGTTCGACCTCGAACCCCTCCTCCGCACGTTTGACCTGGCGCGCAAGCTCGTCTGGATCGACGAACGCCGCTGCCGAACCCGCAATCTGGCGCGCGCGCTTGCCCTCCATGTCGAAGAAATCGGGATGGAAATTCAGAAACACATCGGCCGGCATTCCGCGCAGTTTCCCGAACGTCGCACGGAAATCATTCGCGGCCTGTGGATAGGCCGGATCGCCGATCAGCTTTTGCCCCGCCACTGTCAGGCTCGTCGCAAAGATCATGCGCTTGCCGCCCGCAACCATCGTCCAGCTCAACCCGCCTTTGGTGTGTCCGGGTGTTGCATGGGCAGTCAGCACAATCGGGCCGAGCACCAGCCGCTCGCCATCGCGGACGATGCGGTCGGTTCGAACCGGCGGAAATTCGTCGAGCTCGGGCCTCCCGACGGTCCGCCCGGCATCAAGGTCAGGCTTTTGATGGGCACTAGAAACCATCATCGCGCCGGTGCGGCGCTTCAAATCGGCAAGCCCGCCCGAATGATCGAAATGGCTGTGGTTGAGCAGCAGATAGCGGACATCGCGCAGCCTGAACCCGAGCCGTTCGATATTGGCCGCGATCAACGGCGCGCTTTCGGGCAGGCCACCGTCGATCAGCACATGCCCGCGCGGGCCAGTGACCAGAAACGCCGACAAGCCGATGGTGCCGACATAATGGACATTGCCGATAATCGTGAACGGCGCGAACGGACGGTTCCACTCGATCCGTTGTTCACGGTTCTGGGGCGATGCCGCCGACGGAACGGTCAGCGCCATGGCGGCAAGGAGAGGCGCAAGCATCGGCTTCATAAGGCGCCACCGATTAAGTTGCCGACCGCAATCCGCAAGTCCGACATGCCACTGTCGCTGTGACGCGACGGATGGACGCGGTTGGTCAGCAACGTCCAGGCGACGCCACGCCCGAAATCGACCCATAGTCCGGTGCCGGTGAAGCCGGTGTGGCCGATAGTCTCGGCGGAACACGCAGTGCCGCCCTGCCAGCCGTCGAAGCGCATTTCCCAGCCGCAGGTGCGATGATCGCGTAGCGGCGTGCGGATCGCATCCAGCATTGCCGCGCTCGCCCCGCTGCCGTCGAGCAATCCTTGCGCGAAGTCTAGGACGCCATCGGGCGTGCCGAACAGCCCGGCGTGACCCGCCGCACCGCCCAGCGAAAAAGCGTTTTCGTCATGGACTTCGCCCTTGAGTACGCGGCCACGCCACGAACAATATTCGGTAGCCACGGCGGGACCGGGCGGCGGGCCGTAGGTCAGCCCCTGCCCGATAGCCCAATCCGACAGCGGCGCGCCGGTCAGCCTTTCGATGGCTATACCGAGCAGGATATAGTTGATGTCCGAATACACTGGCGGCCCGTGCTGCCACGCGCGCTGGAGCACAAAGGCGCGCAGCCGGGAGGGGTCGTCGCCATAGGTGTAGACTGGTTCGACGGCAGGCAGATGCGTGTTGTGCACGAGGCAATCGCGGAAGGTGATCCGCCGCTCCGCCGCGCCCGCAATATCATATTGCCGCAAGTCGGGGATCGCGTCGGTCAGCGGGCGGTCGAGGTCGAGGCGATCCTCGTCTGCAAGCCGCAGGATCATCGTGGTGGTTGCGATAACCTTGGTCAGCGAAGCGAGGTCGAACCAGTGATCGCGCGTCAGCATTTCCGGCTCGGGAACCAGCGCGGCATGGCCTGCAAGTCGGACCTCGCGCGCGCCCTGAGCCGTGACAATGCCAAGAATTGCGCCGGGAATGCGCCCTGTTTCGACCGCTGTCAGCGCGGGGGCAAAGGCATCGTCGATCACGCCATGTCGTCCGCGCGCGGTTTCACGTTCGCCACAAACGGCAACAGCAGCAGCGCGCCCAGACTCAGCCCGCCCGCCAGCAGGAAGAACGCATCATAGCCGATGGCCGCCGTCATCGATCCCGACGCCCCGGCCAGCAACCGCGCCAGCAGGAACGCAAACCCCGACAGAAACGCATATTGCGCCGCCGGGTGGCGCGGATTGACGAGCATCGACAGGTAAACAACGAACACCGCGCCTGCCATGCCATTGCCGAATTGGTCAGCAGCCGTGGCGATGTAGAGCACCGTCTCGCCGACCGGTTGATGCGCCAGCCAGACAAAGCCGAAATTGCCGAGTGCCGCAAACAGCGCACCGACGACCAGCGCGCGCCACAACGGCCATTTGACCGCAAGGAACCCGCCGATGCCGACGCCTGCCATGCTTGCCACCAGTGCCACTGCCCCATCCGCCACCCCGATCTGGGTCAGCGTATAACCCAGCCCCTTGATGAGCGGTTTCGACAGGGTCAGCGCCAGCACATCGCCCATCCGGTAAAGCGATACGAACGCCAGCACGACAAGTGCTGGATAACCGAAGCGCCAGAACACATCGACATAGGGACCAAGTGCGGGCGAAGTACGGAGTGGATCGTCCGGTCCCGCGCGCCGGATGCGCGGCAGCGCGAGCGCCATCAGCACGAAGGGCAACATGCAGATGCCGAGCACCCAAGGCGTGACATTGCTTGCCGCGCCGATCCCCGCCGTCTGTGCCGCGCCGAGCACGACCCAGCCGACCGCCGCAACGACGAGCGCGACACCGCCAAGGATCAGCGCCGACATACCGACACCGCCGGTCAACGCGGCAAACCTGTTGCCAGTTCGCCCCTCTTCGCGTCCCATCGCCGCAAGTAACGGAAACGGCAGGAAGGCGACGACCGCGATGAGCAGATACGCCCAGTGCCACCCCGCACGGTCGGCGACGATCAGCGCGCCGCTGCCCGCCGCGACCATGGCGCTGCGGTATCCCCACAGATTGGCGGCGACGATCGGCCCCTGCATCGCCTGCGTGGGCGCAAGCTCGATCCGCCACGCGTCCGCCGCGATCTCCAGCGTCGTCGTCCAGAACGCCAGCAAGACCGCAAACAGCGCTGTCACGCCAAGGCTTTTGTCGTCCGCCGTCGCTGCCATCGCCAGCAACGACGTGCAAATGCCGAGCGCCGAGAGCATGATCCACCCGTGCCGCCGCCCGAAGAACCCCGAAAACCCCGGCACGTCCACCCGGTCGCACAGCGGTGCCCACAGGAATTTGAATGTGGGAAGCAACGTCACCCAGGCGAAAAAACCGATGACGACGAGACCGACGCCGTGCTCGGTCAGCCGCAGCGCGAGGACGGTCGAGAACATATAGAACGGCAAACCAGCGGCAAAGCCGAGCAAGCCATAGAGCGCCATTGTCGCAGCAGCAGGTCGTGCCGGTCCAGAAAGGTCCGTCGCAATCGCCATTCATTGTCCCCAAATCCCGAAGCCCACACGCTGCGCGCTGGTCCGAAGCAGGTCAATCGGGTGTTGCACCTGCGCCACGCTCGCGTGCCAATCGTGCGGTGAATGCCGTCAGGTTATACGTTGGTGACAAGTAACTATGGTGCACCGCCACCGTTGTGTCATTTACTCGGGAAAGTCCGGCAGCAACCGGTTTGGGGGAAATTCGACATGCGACGCGCGGCACTCATCAAGACCATTCTCATCTCGGGGACGATGCTGGCGGGCGTACTGCCCTCGCTCGCGCTGGCGCAGGTCGCGCCCTCGGCGACCGATGCGGCGGCCGAGAAGGAAATCGTCGTCACCGGATCGCTCATCAAGCGCAATCCGAACGACAGCTCCTTGCCGCTGACGATCATTTCGAACGAAGATATCGTCCGCGAGGGCATCAACAGTCCCGAACAGCTGATCTCGCTGCTCAGCACGAACGGCAACGGCGCCGACAATCTGGCATCGAATTCGGACGTCGTCGGCGGCGCGCAGCGCGGTACCAACGGCCTGTCATCGGCAAACTTGCGCGGGCAGGGGTCGGCATCGACCCTGGTGCTGCTCAACGGACGACGCGTTGCGGCGCACGGTCTGCAGGGGTCGGCGGTCGATGTGAACCAGATTCCGTTCGCCGCCATCGAACGCGTCGAAATCCTCAAGGACGGCGCATCGGCGATCTATGGCACCGATGCCATCGGCGGCGTGCTGAACTTCATCACGAAAAAGAACTTCAAGGGGATCACCGCCAACGCCTTCA
>JANNVL010000076.1:0-76325 GCA_031408195.1 Sphingomonadales bacterium
ATCACGACCAAGGCGCTCGGCGAAACCAACCTGCGCGTTCAGACCGCCGATGGCGTTCGCGAACTGCAGAATCGTCGCGTGGAAATCATGTATGGCGCTGGCGCCGGCATGTAAGCCACTCTGGCCCGCAAGGGTTGGAAACAAAGGGGGCCGGTCGAAAGACCGGCCCTTTTTTGTTGCCCGACGCGGGTCAGCGGCTCAGTGACGAACATGTAATAATCTTGCGTCGCACAGCGATGGACGCCTAGGGCGGCAGCATGACCGCACCGCTCCCCAAATCATGGATCATGGATATCGCGCCCTATGTTCCCGGTCGCTCGACCGGCGTTGGTGGTGCGCGCGTGACCAAGCTGTCCTCCAACGAGAACCCGCTCGGCACCTCACCGCAGGCAGCAACTGCCTTTGCCGCGCATAAAGGCGATCTCGCGCGCTATCCCGATGCCAGCGCGCATGATTTGCGTGAAGCGATTGCGGCGCACCATGATCTCGATCCCGCACGCATCATCTATGGCACCGGCTCGGACGAGATTTTGCATCTTGTAGCGGGTGCTTATGCCGGTCCAGGCGATGAGGTGATCTACGTCCGCTACGGTTTTGCTGTTTACGACATTGCGATCCGCCGTGTCGGTGCGACACCGGTTGTCGCGCCCGACCGCGATTTCGGCACCGATGTCGATGCGATTCTGGCCTGTATTACCGACCGGACGCGGCTGATCTATGTCGCCAATCCCAATAATCCGACGGGCACCTACACGCCGCGCGCTGAAATCGCGCGCCTCCACGCCGCTTTGCCGCCGCACATCATGCTCGTGCTCGACCAGGCCTATGCCGAGTATCTCGAACCGGACGAGGACGATGGCGGACTCGATTTGGCGCGAACCGCAGCGAACGTGCTTGTCACGCGCACCTTTTCCAAAATTCACGGACTAGCCGCAGAGCGCATCGGCTGGGGCTATGGCTCGGTTGAAGCCGTCGACGCGATGCACCGTATCCGGGCGCCGTTCTGCGTCACAACGGCAGGGCAGGATGCAGCGGTCGCGGCGTTGGGCGCGTCCGATTTCATCGCAGCGAGCCGGACCCAGAACGCGCTTTGGCGGACGTGGTTTAACGAAGAGATTGCCAAACTCGGCAACGCCGGTCTGCGCGCCGTGCCCTCCAAGGCGAATTTCGTGCTCGTCCTGTTCGAAGGCAAGCTGAGCGCGGAAGAGGCCTATAAGGCGCTGATGGCGCGCGGTTACATTGTGCGCTGGGTGCCGGGGCAGGGGTTGCCGCAAGGCCTGCGGATGACAATCGGCACCGAAGCCGAAACGCGCGGCCTGATCGCGGCGCTGCGTGGGGTCGTCGGGGAAGACTGAAGACGGCGGGTGACGTCGCCCGCATGGCACGATATGCTCACGTCCGAAGAGGGGCGAAGCATAATGAGCCAGACCGATGTCGTCGCACAAACCATCCCCGCGCCACAGACTTTGCCGTTGCTCGGCAACCTTCACCAGATTCCGAAAGCGGGGCTGATCGGCCATCTGCTGAACGTCTCGAAAGACTTCGAAGATCCCGGCATTTTCAAGCTGCGCTTTGGCAGCCGCGTTGGCATTTTCGTGACCCATCCCGATCTGGTGGCCGAGCTGTGCGACGAAACGCGGTTCCGTAAAATTCCTGGTCCGGGCCTCCGCGTTGTCCGCAAATTCGCGGGCGACGGCTTGTTCACCGCGTTCAGCGAGGAAGCGAACTGGGGCAAGGCGCACCGGATTCTTCTCCCCGCTTTCAGCCAGCGGTCGATGCGCGGCTATTACGATTTGATCCTCGAAGTCTGCGACAAACTGGTCGCCAAATGGACGCGCCTCGCGGGCGAAGAAATTCTTGTCGCCGACGATATGACGCGGCTGACGCTCGACAGCATTGCGATTGCCGGGTTCGGCCACCGGTTCGAGAGTTTCGAGCATGACGAGCTCGACCCGTTCCTGCTGTCGTTGGGCGAGGCACTGGGCGAGGCGCTGAACGTCATCACCCGCCTGCCGATTCAGCAGAAGTTCGCGAAAAAATCGACCGCGCAGTTCAATGCCGATATCGTCACGATGAACAAGCTGGTCGACGATGTCATCGCGCAGCGGCGGGCGAACCCGACCGATGCGAAGGATTTGCTCAACCTGATGCTGACGGCGGTCGATCCCGAGACCGGCGAGGGGCTCGACGATCTCAACATTCGCTATCAGGTGCTCACCTTCCTGATCGCGGGGCACGAGACGACGTCGGGGCTGCTCACTTTCGCCTACATGGAATTGTTGAAGGCACCTGCCGTGCTGGCGCAGGCTTATGCCGAGGTTGACCGCGTCCTGCCGGGCGATACGCGGCCTGCCTACGAGCATCTCGCACACCTGAAAGTGATCGAGCGGATCGTCAAGGAGACGCAACGGCTGTGGCCGACCGCGCCCGCGTTCTCGGTGGGGCCGCACGAGGATCAGGTAATTGGCGGCAAGTGGCTGATGCGGAAGGATCGCCCGGTCAACATCTATGCGCCGGGGCTCCAGCGGCACCCAAGTGCATGGGATGCGCCGGAAGAGTTCGATATTGATCGCTGGCTGCCTGACGAGGAAGCCACGCACCACCCGCACGCCTATAAACCCTTCGGTAATGGCGCACGCGCCTGCATCGGGCGGCAATTCGCGCTGGTCGAGGCCAAGCTCGCCATTGCGATGATTCTCCAGAAATTCGCGATTGCCGACAGGCGCGGCTACCGGATGACGCTCAAGGAATCGCTATCGATCAAGCCCGACGATTTCTGGATGCGGGTGCGGATGCGGAAACCAGGCGAGCGGCTGACCGTCGCCGAACCGGTAAAAATCGACAGCGGCACCGCCGACATCGGATCGGCGGCGGGTGCGGGTCAGCGGCTGTCGGTAGTTTACGGCACGTCGCTTGGCACTGCACGCGATATTGCCGAGGAAATTGTCGAGCGCGCGAGCGCCGACGGGTTTGAGGCGCGCGCGATCTCGATGGACGAGGCACTGAACACGCTGCCCGAGGACCGCGTTATCGTTGCCGTGACCGCGACGTATAACGGTCGTGCGCCTGACAGCGCGCTGGCCGCCGAAGCAGCCATCGACGCAGGCCAGTTCGCTGAGGCAAAATGGCCCGAGACGCGGTTTGCGGTACTCGGCATCGGTAACAGCCAATGGCCGAATTATCAGGCTTTTCCGAAAAAGATCGATGCTGCATTCGAGGCCACCGGAGCCAAACGCCTGTGCGCGCGTGGCGAGGCCAATGGGGATGGCGATTTCGACGGCGGGGTTGCTACTTTCCTGAAAGACCTTTGGGCGGCGCTCGGCAGCAAGAGCGAGGCAGTCAAGGCGGCGGGGCTCAGCTTGCAGATCGTTGATGGACGCGATGCGCGTGCGGCGGTGCTTCCCGACCAGGCTGTCGAGATGGAGATCGTCCGCAACGACGAGCTCGTCCGGCCCGCCGACGGCCTATGGGATTTCGCGCAGGAGCAGCCGCGCGGTTCGACACGGTTCATTACGGTCAAACTGCCCGAGGGACAGGTCTATGCCGCGGGCGACCATATCGCCATCTATGCGCGCAACCGGAAGGAACATGTCGATCTCGCCATCGAGCGGCTCGGCGTGGCGGGCGCGATGCAGGTCGTGCCGTCGGGGGCGAGTAGCCGGTTCCGCCATTTGCCGGTCGGTCGCATGGTTACGGTGCGGCAATTGCTGACCGATTTCGTCGAAATTCAGGATCCGATGCCGCGCCGCGCGCTTGAGGTTGTCGCCGCGCAGACGCGCTGCCCCAATACCAAGACCGAACTGGCGAAACTCGCTAACGATGCGGTGTGGCAGACCGAGATTGCCGATAAGCGGCTGACTTTGCTCGGGTTACTGGTCAAATTCCCCGCCGCCGAGCTCAGCCTCGACAGCTTCGTCGAACTGTCGTCGGGGGTCGCGCCGCGCTTTTATTCGATTGCGTCGTCGCCGTTGGTCAGCCCCGACGCTTGCGACTTGATCGTCGGCACGGTGCAGGCACCGGCGTGGTCGGGGATCGGCACGCATCAGGGTTTCGCATCGACGCACATGCGCGATCTGGCACCGGGCGAAAGCGTGTTCGGTTACGTCCGCCGCCCCAATCCGCCGTTCGCGCCGCCACAGGACGGCGCGGTGCCGCTGGTGCTCATCGGGCCGGGAACGGGGTTCGCACCGTTACGCGGGTTCGTGCAGGCACGCGCGGCTCTCCTTTCCTCCCCTCCCCGACTTCGTGGAGGGGCCGGGGGTGGCTCTTCTTCAACTTCTTCGACGCAGCGAGAAGAGGAAGTCCCACCCCCAGCCCCTCCCGGAAGTCCGGGAGGGGAGCAGAAAGGTGCGCCGTGCCACCTGTTCTTCGGCGCGCGTCATCCCGATCACGACTGGCTGTGCCGTGACGAAATGGAGCGCTGGGCCGCCGATGGGGTGATCGACCTCCACATGGCCTATTCGCAACTACCGGGCCATCAGCATCGCTATGTGCAGGACGCAATCTGGACCGCGCGCGATGAGGTATGGGATGTGGTCCAGAACGGCGGGCAGATATTTCTCTGTGGCGACGGCAAGTACATGGCCCCCGCAGTCCGCGATACACTGATCCGAATTCATGGCGACAAGACCGGCGGCGATCACCTTGCGGGATCGACGTGGCTCGAAGGATTGATCGAGGACGGCGTCTATCATCAGGACGTCTTCGGGTTCGGAAAATAGAGGGAAGCGGTTTTGAGTTCTCTATTTCGCAAAAAAAACCTCGTCCACGGCGACGACCAGCCCGAGCATCATCGCCTTGCGCGTACCCTGTCGTGGCCGCATTTGGTTGCGCTGGGCGTAGGCGCTATCGTGGGGACAGGTATTCTCACATTGATCGGCGTCGGGGCAGGGCTGGCGGGGCCATCGGTCATCCTGTCGTTTGCGATTGCGGGCGGCATCTGTGCCTGCGCCGCGCTCGCCTATGCCGAGATGTCGACGATGATGCCCGCGTCGGGCAGCGCCTATACTTATAGCTATGTCGTGCTGGGCGAAGTCATTGCTTGGGTGATCGGGTGGAGCCTGATCCTCGAGTATTCGCTGGTCGTGTCGACGGTGGCGGTCGGTTGGTCGGGTTATGCCGCGCCGTTGTTGCAGGCGGCGTTCGGCTTTCCGATGGCGCTGGCGCAGGGGCCGGAGCTCGGCGGGATCGTCAACCTGCCTGCCGTCTTTATTATCGCCGTGGTGGCGGGTCTGTTGATGGTCGGCACCAAGGAAAGCGCGACGCTCAATGCGCTGCTCGTTGTCGTGAAGCTCATCGCGCTGGCGGTCTTTGTGGCGGTCGCCCTGCCGCATTTCAACGGTGCCAACCTCGAACCGTTCATGCCCTATGGCTTTCCCAAGGCGCTGGCTCCTGACGGTGTCGAGCGCGGGGTGATGGCGGCAGCAGCGATCATCTTCTTTGCCTTTTATGGCTTCGACGCCATCTCGACGGCGGCGGAGGAGACCAAGAACCCGGGTCGCGACCTCGCCATCGGTATCGTCGGGTCGATGGTGGTGTGCGTGGCGATCTATATGGCGGTGGCGGTAACGGCCGTCGGCGCGCTGTCGTACACGCGCTTTGCGGGCAGCCCCGAGCCGCTGGCGCTGATCCTGCGCGAGATCGGGCAGGGCGTGGCAGCGACTTTCCTTGCAGGTTCCGCCGTGATCGCGTTGCCGACAGTGTTGCTCGCGTTTTTCTACGGACAGAGCCGTATTTTCTTCGTGATGGCGCGCGACGGGTTGCTGCCTGCCAGCCTCGCGCGGGTGTCGTCGCGCGGGACGCCGGTCCGGATTACGCTGATGACGGCTGTCATCGTAGCGGTGCTTGCGGGGCTATTGCCGTTGGGCGAGATTGCCGCGCTTGCCAATGCCGGAACGCTCGCGGCGTTCGTCGCGGTGTGCGTTTGCCTGATCGTGCTGCGTCAGCGCGCGCCCGACGCGGTGCGCCCGTTCAGGGTGCCATTCGGTGTGCCGGTCGCGGTCGCCGGCGCGCTGGGTTGCGTTTATCTCTTCATTAGCCTGCCGAGCAGCACACAGCTTTACTTCCTGATCTGGAACGCGCTCGGGCTGGCGGTCTATTTCCTGTGGGCGCGCCGCAACGCGGTTGCCGTATAAGAGCCTCGCAACAGGACAATCCGCCTTAATCTCTCGCTTGCCGTGCGCCGCAATCCGGTTCAGCATGAAATTCGACACCGCGCCACAGAGCGCATGGGGAGAGCCGGATGCAACAGCTGAGCGGGCAGGACGCCAGTTTCGTTTACATGGAAACGCCGACGACGCCGATGCATATCGGGTCGGTCGGGATCTACGACCCCTCGACGGCGCCGAACGGGTTTGTGCGCTTCAAGGACATCCTGCAATTTATCGAGAGCCGGTTGGGTGGGGCCAAGTCGTTCCGCGAACGGCTGGTCCGCGTGCCGTTCGACATCGACCATCCCTATTGGATCCAGGATCCCGATTTCGACATCGAATATCACGTTCGCCACATCGCGCTGCCGTCGCCGGGCGACTGGCGGCAATTGTGCATTCAGGTCGCGCGGCTGCATTCGCGTCCGATGGACCTGACCAAGCCGCTTTGGGAATTCGTGATTGTCGAGGGGCTCGATAATATCCCGGGGCTACCCAAGGGGTGCTTCGCGCTGGTGGCCAAGGTCCACCATGCCGCCATCGACGGCATGTCAGGGGTGGAAATGTCGGCGGCGGTGCACGATCTGTCGCCTGATAAATCGAACCGCTTTCCCGAGGAAGAGTGGAAGCCCGATACCAAGCCGGGGATCGGCGACCTGCTCATCAGCGGCTATTTCAACGCGCTGCGCCAACCGCAGAAGTACTTGGAGACTGTCGCGCGCTCGGTGCCGGGCCTTGCGCGGCTGGCGAGCGAGTTGACCAAAGGCGAACTGTCGATTGCGGGTGCGCGGGTGCCGCCGAAGACGCGCTTCAATGCCAAGGTGTCGTCGCACCGGGTGTTCGACGGGGTGCCGTTCCCGCTCGACGATGTCCGCGCGATCAAGAGCGCGGTCGCAGGGGCGACGGTCAACGACGCGATTCTCGCGATCATTGGCGGGGGCTTGCGGATTTATCTCGAGGCCAAGGGCGAACTGCCCGAAGCAAATCTGACCGCCATGGCCCCGATTTCGGTGCGGCAGGAGAACGAGAAAGCGGCGCTGGGCAATCTTGTTTCCGCAATGGTCGTCAGCCTTGGCACCCACATTGCCGATCCGATGGAGCGGCTCGCGCATATCCACCTCGACGCGGTCAATTCGAAGGGGCTGACCAACGCGGTGGGCGCGCGGACGCTGACCGATTATTCGCAGCTGATCCCCAGCGGCCTCGCGGGGCTGGGCGCGCGGCTTTACACGCGGTTAGGCGTGGCGAACGCGACCGCGCCGGTGTTCAACGTGGTGGCAACCAATGTGCCGGGCAGCCGGGTGCCGCTGTATTTCGCGGGCGCGAAAATGGTCAAGATGTACGGGCTGGGGCCGATTTTCGACTCGATGGGCCTGATCAACACGATCTATTCCTATGTCGACGAGATCGCGATCAGCTTTACCTGCGACCGCGACATGATGCCCGATCCGGACGCCTATGCTGCGGCGCTGCGCCAGTCGTTCGCTGAGCTACTGGCGGCGGCGAAGGCTGGACCAACGCCGGTTGCCAAGGCCGCCGCGAAACTGGCTGCCAAAGCGGATGCAGCCCCCAAATCCCCCGCGAAACCCCGCAAGATCAAGGAGAAAGCATGATGGCCAAGGGCGAGAAAATGACCGAAAAGGCAACCGAGACGGTCAAGAAGGCAGGCAAATCGCTGAAGGATGCCGCGACTAATGCAGCTGGTAACGCGGCGGCGCTCAACAACAAGGTGATCGACCATGCCGAGGCGAATACGCGGGCAGCGTTCGCGGCAATGCGGTCGGCGGCGAGCGTCAAATCGGTGAGCGACCTCGCCAAGATTCAGACCGATTATGTCAAGGAGCAAGGCGCGCGTTCGATGACTCAAGTCAAGGAAGTCGGCGATTTGATCGCGCAATTCGGACGCGATGCGATGGCGGCATGGCGACCGGGGAAAGAATAAAGTTTGGCTGCCGGGGACACCCGAATGGGTGTGCCATTCATGTCGTGACGGGGGACACCCAAAATGGTGTCCCCCGCAGTGTCCCCGCAGCAGCGTTCCTAGTGAACCTTATGCCCCGATGACGGGTACAGGATCGCCTTCAACCCCTTGCGCTCGAACGGTTTCCACTCCCCTTCGGCCTGCGCCAAACGGTCGGCAATCGCGTAGAGCACCGTGCCGTTGACGCCCAAGCCGCAATGGCTGCCCGCGACTTCGATATTGTCGGTCGTGGCGGCTTCGGGTTCGAGGCAGTTTTGCCACGCGACGATGCCGTCGTATTTCGAAAAAATCGCGGTCGACGGCACCGGCGGCACAAGTTCGCTTTCGCGCAACTGGCGCTGGGTGTCCTTGTCCTTCAGCCGCTGTCCGGTCATCCACTCATAGGCTTTCCAGACATTGGTCGCGCGCGGGTCGCCCGCGAACGGCGAGCCGAGCGTGATAATCTGCCGCACCAGATCGGGCCGACGGCGCGACAACTGCCGGGCGAGAATACCGCCGAGGCTCCATCCGACGAGGCTGACTTTCTTGCCGGTTGCCTCGTACACGGCTTCGAGGCGGGCAATTAGCTTCTCACCCTCCCAGCCGATGGCCTTCGGACCCATGTTGCGGCCAAGTTCCCACGCATGGGCGTCATAGCCGAGCTGACGCAGATACCGCCGCAAGACGCCGGTCGATATGTCGCTGGTCGTGAATCCCGGCAACACCATCACGGGATGCCCGTCACCGCGCGGCGCACTCATCAGCAGCGGTGCGGCAATCGGCAGTGCTCCGAATTCGATGACCGCGCGACCGAGTTCGGTCAGCGCCAGCAACTTCGACGGCGGTGAAATCGGCTCATGTGTCTGTGCTTGCACTTAAAAATCCTTCTCGCGAACGGTCGCGGCTCTCATGGCTTGCGTACCGAATGCTTATCCTGCCCGAAAGGATGCACTTGTCGAGCGTTTTGTTTCGCAACCGACCGAGTGCAGCAATTGCATGCAGCATTTTTGTCAGGCGAGTGCCTCGCGCTTGGCATCGCTGCGCCCGACGTTGAGCGACAGGATAGCGAGATCATGCAATGCCCCGTCGCGCCCTTGCACATGGTCGCGCAGCATCGCCTCGCCGCGGAAGCCCGCTTCTTCGAACAGGGTGATTGCGCCGCGCTGGTCGGGGGTCATGCGCGCCATCAGCTTGGTTGCGCCCGCCTCGCGCGCAAGCTTGATACTGGCGTCGAGCAACGCGCGACCCAGTCCCTTGCCGCGCATCGTTCCTGAAACCAGCAGCCGCATCTCGGCAACATGCGGCGACCAGCCGAGCGGATCGCGGACGATGGCCGTGGTCGCCACCACGGTATCCGCGCCGTCGATCATCGCCGTTGCAACCAGACTGTCGATTTCGCCCGCATTCACCGCGTCGGTCCACGCCTCGATCACGCGGGCGTGTTTGATGTCGCGGCTGAGGAACAACAGATCGTGTTCGGGCAGGGTTGCGGCGAATTCCGCGACGCCGGTCGCGTCGGCGCGTGCAAAGGGCCGGATGCTGACCCAGATGCCGCCGCAGTCGAGTGTTGTCGTCATGTCGAGCGTTCTCCCAGCCAGCGGTCGATCTGCGGCCACAGCCGCTTGATAGCATTGCCGCCTGCGACGAGGCTGACGTGCCCGCCTTTCAGCACCACCGCCTGTTTGTCAGTCGATCCGACCATCTCGATCAAGGGGGCCGACGCCTCGGCGGGGACGATATGGTCGTGCTCGGCGGTCACTTGCAGGAACGGCACCGTGATCCGCGACAGATCGACGTCGCGTCCGCCGACCGTCATCGTCCGCTTCATCAGCGCATTGTCCCACATTAGCTGCTTGGTGGTCTGGCGGAAATACTCGCCCGCCAGCGGCAGCATGTCGGCGCTCCAACGGTCGAACATGCGGTAGGATTTGACGAATTCGTCGTTCCAGAGATTGTCCCACAGCCGGATATTGCCCGCGATGCGCCCGCCCGGGCGCAGCATATCGAACGAGGTGTAGAGCATTTCGGCGGGACAATTGCCGAGGGTATCGACGAGCCGGTCGACATCAAAAAAGCGTTTGTCTGACCACGCCTGAAACGCGGGCATCCCGTCGAAATTCACCGGCGTCGTGAAGGTAACGAGGTTTTTGAGATTGTCGCCCGCATAAAGGCTGGCCCACAGGATCGACAGCACCCCGCCAAAGCAATAGCCGACAACCGACAGATCGGGTTCGCCTGTGACCTCGGCGACTTTCGCTACGCATTGCGGAATGAAATCGCCGACATAATCCTCGATACCGAGGTGCTTCTCGTCGGGACGCGGCGCTTCCCAATCGACCATGAACACGTCGAAGCCGCGCTGGAGCAGGAATTCGACGAAGCTCTGGCCCGGCACCATGTCGAAGATATAGCCGCGGTTGGTCGTCGCCATGACGAGCATCACCGGCACGCGGTAGACGTCATCGACCAGTGGCTTGTAATGGTAGAAACGCAGCGGGCCGCGCGCGATCAGGGTTTCCTTGGTACTGGCGCCCAGCACCGGCGCGGGCGAGGCGAAATAGTCCAGCCCCTTGATATTCCGCAGCATGGCGCGCTCGAATTCGGTCTGCGCGCGTTCCATGATGTCGGGGGCGTCGCTCATGCGGCGGGCGCTGGCTTCCGGCCGCGGGTGGGCTTGGGCTTGGCCGATTGCGGCGTGGCATGGCTGCCACCCGACAGCATCGCTTCGATCCGTGCGAGGCTGGCCTCGACCGAGGTCATCCGCTGGCTCAACGTCTCGATCTCGGCCTTGCTCGGCATGTTCGCGGCGGTCAGCACTTTGGCCATTGCGTCCTGCACCGCGTTCTGGACCTGCAGGCCCGCAGAGGTCACCGAATGCATGGCCTGTGCGGCTTCGGGGCGGGCAAGGAACTGGCTGCCATATTCGTTGGCCAGCTTCTCCCACTGGTTCACGACATCGCGGAACATGTTCATCGGGTCGGTCGGTTGGGTCATACTGCGATGGTCGGACCGAACGCCCGCGCGGTCAACCGATTCCTGACCGTTCAGGCGGGGAGGGCGTTCGCCTTCGCCCCGAACAGCGCGGGCGCGGTGCGCGTGAGCACCAGCCGCAACGCGACGAGTCCAGCGAACCACACCGCATCATTCAGCGCGATGGTGGCAACGATGCGCGGGCTGAAGGTTTCGAGACCGCCCGCGACGAGCGCCCAGGCGAAAAGCACACCTTCATACGCCACAAAGGCTGCGCCCAAAGCGAGCAGCGAACGCGGCGACAGCAGGGCGGGCGACTTGCCTAGGACGACCCGCGCCGCCGCCAGACCTGCGAACGCCGCGATGCCGATAGCGATGCCCCAGCCGATGGTGTCGAGCGTTTGCGGATAATCGCGGAACCCGAACCCGACCGCCTGATTGGCCAGCCAAACTGCGCCGACCAGAATCGCCGCGCGGCGTGTGTCGAGGGTCAGCGCCGCGATCGTTGCCAGCGCGACAAAGGGGAACACACAGGCAAAGAAATAGCTGCCGAAAATGGCGCTGGCGCCGAGTGTGGCAGTCCAGAGCAGTGCGGCGGTCGTAGCTTGCTTGGTCATCATGTCATCCCTTTATCGCGTGGCAGCGTAGCAGTGCCGCCCCGTTTCGCAAATTACAGTTTCACCCGAACGCCGACGTGCGCGTTGCGTCCGGCGGTGCCGTAACCCGACACCGTTTCGTAGACGGTGTCGGTCAGATTCTCGACCCGCCCGTAGACTTCGAACTGCTGCCCGAGCGACACCGAGGCGCGCAAGCCCACCAGCGTGTAGCCGTCGAGGCTGGTCGGCGAGAACGTCCGGAAATCGCTGTCGCGGCTGTCGCTGACGGTCTGCACGCTTGCCCCCAGGCGGACCCAGTCGCGCGGGGTCCAGTCGAGGTTTGCATTGACGCTGTGGCGCGGGCGGCGGAGCAGGTCGATGCCGGTCAGCCGGTTCTTGGCATCGGTCAGCGTGTAATTGGCGTTGAGCACCAATGTCCGCGACGGGCGCAACTCGACAAAGGTCTCGACGCCCTGCGCCCGCGTCCGCGCGATATTGTCGTACACGCCGTTCGGCCGCGACGCACAGACTGGCGCGGTGACGCCGAAGCACGAGAAGAAATCGATCTGGTTGGTCGTGTCGCGGTGGAACAACGTCGCACCGATTTTGAGCGTCCCCGCGACCAGGCTCTGTTCGATCCCGAGGTCGTAGCTTTGCGCGGTTTCGGGTCTCAGCGCGGTATTGCCGAAATTGCTGAACAACTGGAACAGGGTCGGCGCCTTGAACCCTTCGCCATAGCTCGCGCGCACGATGGTGCCGCTGCCCACGCGCCATGCCGCGTTCGCGCTGAACGTCGCCTTGGTGCCATAGGTCCGGTGGTTGTCGACGCGAACGCCGCCGGTCAGCGTCAGTGCATCGGCCGGATTAGCGATCAGCTGGGCATAGCCGCTGGTGACGCCGGTCGACACGGTCGTCGTGCCGTTGTTGAATCGCGATGTTTCATGCTCGACCCCGAAGACCGCGCGCAGCCATGCCGCGACGGTCGCGTCGCCCTGATATTCGAAACGCTCGCTGCGTCCCTTGAACAGCGAGGGGGTTGCGGTTGCGGAGCCAAAACTGGCGCGTCGCGTGTCCGAAATCGTGAAGGCGAGCCGGTTCTTCAGCGCGCCATCGAACAGCGCGGCGTTGATCCCGGCATAGCCGAATGCCTGTTTGGTCGTGCTGAAACCCGTCGTGTCGGCAAAGCTGAACAAGGGTGGGGGGAAGCCGTCGAAACCGACCTTGCTGTCGGCATAATTGCCCCGCAGGTCGATGGTCACGTCGGGCGACAGGTCGATCTCGACGCGACCGTTGGCGGCGTATTGGCGATAGCCGTCGCGTTCGGTGCCGAATTTATACGCCGAAATGCCGTCAGCTTCAAACCAGCCGCCGCCGAGCGACGCGCGCACCGGGCCGAAACCGCCGCGCACATTGCCGACCAGTTTCTTTGCATTGCTGTAGCCGTATTCTGCGGTCAGGCTGGCATCGAAGCTTTCCATTGGTCGCGCGGTGACGATGTTGACGACCCCGCCCAGCGCCTGACTGCCCCAAGGCACCGAATTCGGCCCGCGCAGCACTTCGATGCGGTCGATGTTGCCACTGAGCAAATTGCCGAAGTCGAATCCGCCGCCGACAGCAGACGGATCGTTCATCCGGACGCCGTCGAGCAGGACCAGCGTCTGGTCGCCTTCTGCGCCGCGAATGCGGACGGCAGTCGGCTGGCCGGGGCCGCCGTTGCGGCTTACGGTGACGCCCGAAGTGGTCGAGAGCAGGTCGGATACCGAGGTGGTCTGACGCGCTTCGATCAGCGCGCGGTCGATCCGCGTAATCGCCTGTCCGGTCTGGTCGACGGTCTGCCGCGCGCCGACCGCCGTCACGACGATGTCGTTGGTTGCCAGCGGCAGTAATGTAATCTTCTCGTCTTGCGCGAAGGCGGCAGCGGGGAGCAGCGCAATCGCTGCGGCGACAATTGTAAAACGGGACACGGGTATTCTCCTCAAACGTAACGACACTCACTTTGTCGTCACGCGAGGGTGCTCCCCCGATCGCCCGCGTCTTCCCGCACGGACAAAGGACCGACCGCGACAGGCAGGTCTCCTGGCTCCCGGGTCAATGCTTTGTACCGCCTTCCCGGTTTCCCAGTGGCTTAGTGGCACATCGCTCGCCGGTCACAGTTGCGGGAACAGCACCGGGTTTACACCGGCTTCCCTTTTGATCCGCTTTCGCAGAACCTGTCGCGGTTGGGCGGGTAGCGGGGGGCTAGGTGGAAAGCAACTGGCCAGCGTCGCGGCAAAAGCCGCGCAGTCGGTCGGATGGCTTTGCCTCCGCCGTCCGTGCTTGCGCGTGTGTGCGATAGCTTCGCTATCGCAGCTCCGCTGCGGCGCAATGGTGGGCTCGCCGGGATTCGAACCCGGGACCTACAGATTAAAAGTCCGTTGCTCTACCAACTGAGCTACGAGCCCCATTTCCGAGAGCGCGTCCCCTATGAGCGCGGACGGCGACGGTCAAGACGGGCGAGCAACTGCCGAGCGGTAAGATTCGTCACCGGATCGCGCCAGTCGGGCGCGATCTCGACCAGCGGCACGAGGACGAAGCGGCGCGTGCGGAAGGCCGGGTGCGGGATGCTCAACGTCCGCGACGCCCAAATGCCGCCCGACCAGCCGATGATGTCGAGATCGAGGGGGCGGTCGCCCCAGCGGCGGCCCGGGCGACGGCCACGCGCGCGCTCGATGGTTTTGAGGTGTGCGAGGAGCGCAGGCGGGCCGAGGTCGGTTTCGATGAGCGCGACGGCGTTGGCGTAGCTGCGCGTGCCGGTGCCAAGGGGTGCGGTGGTTTGGATGCGGCTGCACTGTGCTCCTGCGAAAGCAGGAGCCTTGGCCGCCAAGGCTCCTGCTTTCGCAGGAGCACAAAGCGCCCGGATAAGATTGCGCGGACTTCCCCACTTCCCCCAACGGTTCCCCCCCAACGCGATCAAATAGCTATGCCTGCCCACGCGCCTGCCCTAACCGACCGGCATGTTCCCCGTAAGCCCCATCCCCAATACCGAACCGCCGCGCGATTGCCCGTTGTGCCCGCGCCTCGTCGCCTATCGCCACGCCTGTCAGGCCGAATTCCCGCCGTGGTGGAACGCCCCGGTGCAGGCATTCGGCGATCCGCAGGCGTGGCTCGCGATCATCGGCCTTGCGCCCGGCAAGCACGGCGCGAACCGCACCGGGCGGCCGTTTACCGGCGATTTCGCGGGCGACCTGCTGTTCGCGACGCTCGCCAAATATGGGCTAAGCGAGGGCGTTTATGCGTCGAAGATCGACGACGGGCTGACGTTGAAAGGCGCGATGATCATCAATGCGGTCAAATGCCTGCCGCCCGAAAACAAGCCGACGCCCGAGGAGATCCGCACCTGCCGCCCGTTCCTCGAAACGCAGCTTGCCGCACTCCCCAACGTCCGTGTTGTGGTGGCACTGGGCGCCATCGCGCACCAGTCGGCGGTCAAAGTCATGGGCGGGCGGTTGCCCAAGGCGAAGTTCGGGCATCTCAACGAACACCGCATGCCCGACGGCAGCGTGCTGATCGACAGCTATCATTGCTCGCGGTACAACACGAACACGGGGCGGCTGACAGCGGAAATGTTCGAGGCGGTGTTTGCGCGGGCGGTCTGCATGCAAATGGGTGAACGATTGGATGGCACCTGAAATTTACTGGGCGAAGATCGCTGCGCTGGGGCAGATCGCAGGTGCCGTGGCAACGTTCCTTGCTGTCGTAGTAGCCTTAATTCTCGCTAGGTCGGAACGCTCTTTCAGACTTCGAATAAAGGCTCGGTACGGAGCTTTAGTTGACGTTGCCGGGCAGACCGACGTCATGACCATAGAGGTTTGCAACACCGGACTGCGGAAGGTTACCGTTACAGGATTTGGCTGGACCACAGGTTATGTCAATTCGCTCTTAGTGTTGCCAAAGCGATTTCGGTTGCGGTCGATTTTTCAAATCGACGACTACACTTGGCACATAAATCCTAGGTTCCCATGGCATCTCGAACCGGGCGAAACAAAAATGACGCACATGCGGCGACAAGAGTTTGTCGATGGCATGACCGAAAGGCATCCCGATAACCTTTATCGAAAGCTCCCGTGGTCAAAAAAGTCGAAACTCTTCAGGCATAGGGTTTATGTAAGCATAAGCTCGATTGAAAGAATTTATTTTGGGAAAGTCGACAGTGCACTGACATCTAATCTGGAAGAGCGTTATGCTGAACTGTTGGAAGCCGATTCAGCTCAAACATCCTCAACCAGCCGCCCGTAAAGTTCGGGCCGCCGGTCCCTGAAGAACCCGAACGCTGCGCGGTTCTTCGCGGCTTCGGCCAGGTTGAACTCCGCGACCAGCACACCACTCTCGCCCGCGCCATATTCCGCGACCAGATCGCCGCGTTCGTTGGCGATGAAGCTGTGGCCGTAGAAGGTCTGGCTCCCCTCGCGCCCGATGCGGTTGCTCGCGACCACCGGCACCACGTTCGACACCGCGTGGCCGACCATCGCGCGCCGCCACAACCGCGAGGTGTCGAGGTCTTCGGCCTCTGGCTCATCGCCGATGGCGGTCGGGAACATGAGGATGTCCGCGCCCATCAGCATCAGCGCGCGCGCGGTTTCGGGGTACCATTGGTCCCAGCAGATACCGACGCCGACGCGGCCGTATTTCGTGTCCCACACCTTGAACCCGGTGTTGCCGGGGCGGAAATAGAATTTCTCGCTATAGCCCGGCCCGTCGGGGATGTGGCTCTTGCGATAGACGCCCATGATGTCGCCCGTGTCGTCGATCATCGCCAGGCTGTTATAATAATGCTGCCCGTCGCGTTCGAAAAAGCTGGTCGGGATATAGACCTGCAATTCCTTCGCGAGCGCCTGCATCGCGACGACGCTCGGGTGTTCGGCGGTCGGCGCAGCGGTCGCAAAGGGGTCGAGTTCCTGTACCTTGCAGAAATATGGCCCTTCGAAGAGTTCGGGCGGCAGGATGATCTTCGCGCCGTGCTGCGCGGCCTCGCGGACGTGCGCCTCGACCGTGGCGAGGTTGGCGGCGAGCGGGCCGGGGAGGGCGCACTGGATGGCGGCGACGGTGATTTTGGTCATTCTTCTTCCCCGAGCGAAGACGAGGGGCACTGCCGAGCGAAGTCGAGGCTCTTGCAGCAAGGAAACCGTTCTCGGCTGCGCTCGAACAAGGCCCTCGTCTCCGCTCGGGCAAGAGTGGTCATGGCCGAGCTTATCATGGTTGCGGCACCTGCTGCGAAATACAGTGGAAACTCCCCCCGCCGGTCAGGATATGGTCGGTCGGTAGCCCGACGACAACACGGTCGGGGAAATAGGGCTTGAGCGCGTTGACCGCTGCTTCGTCGTTCGGTGCGCCGTGGATCGGCACAACGACGGCGGCGTTGCCGATGTAGAAGTTCATATAGCTTGCCGCCGCGACCTCGCCGTCGATCTCGACACGCCCCGGCGAGGGCATCGGCACGACCGTGATGCCGAACGCCTTCGCGCGTGCCCAGGCGTCGCCGTAGACCTCTGCATTGGGATCATCGGGGCCGTCGGGTTCGGGGATCGCCAGCACACCTGGAGCCACGATCCGCGCCAGATTGTCGACATGGCCGTCGGTGTGGTCGCCCTTTAGCCCCTCGCCGAGCCACAGGATGCGCTCGATGCCGAGGTTGAGCTTCAGCTCCGCCTCGATGTCGTCGCGCGACATATACGGGTTGCGGTTGGGGTTGAGCAGGCATTGTTCGGTCGTCACCAGCAGACCCGCACCATCGACGTCGATCGCGCCGCCCTCGAGGATCATGTGGCGTGGCTCGTGGGGCAGGGGGATGCTGGCAGCAAGCAACGCCCCCAGTGCATCGTCGAGCGGGGAGGGATATTTCCCACCCCAGCCATTGCCGCGATAGTCGAGCGCAACCCGCGCGCCGTCGCGGTTCAGCACCAACGGCCCGGTATCGCGCAGCCAGATGTCGAAGAACGGCATCAGCAGGATTTGCGCGCCCGGTGCCAGTTCCACCGCGCAGTCGGCGGCGGCCTCGTTGGCGCAGACCAGCCGCACTTGTTCGCCCTTGCCCCCGGCGTGGACCGCGCGCGCAAACGCCGCGACCTGTTCCTGCGCGCCGTCCAAGTCGTCGAGCCAAAGGTCAGCGGCGCTGGGGAAGCCGATCCAGACGGCTTCGTGCGGGGACCATTCGGGGGGGAAGTGGGTCATGGGGGAGCTGTTAGCGACTAAGCGTCATCATTGCGAGCGGCGCGAAGCAATCCACCTCGCCGCGAGAGTGTCTGGATTGCTTCGCTTCGCTCGCAATGACGGGGAGGCTATTTCCCCATCCGCGACTTGTCCCGCGCTGCGCGGAACTCCGCCGTCGGCGCCCAGTTCGGCCACGCCTTGCCCTCGGCCAGCTCACGCCCGATGCCGTAATACATCGTCAGATCCTGCACCGCGCCATCCCAGTTCCACTTGGGGTCATACTCGTCCTGCGGCTTGTGGTAGCGGTTGACGACATAATCGTCGGCGGCTTTTTTGCCCGCTGCCGGACCGCCCACGACCAGATCCTCGCCGCCCGACGCGTACATCATCGGCACGCCTTCGCGGGCGAAACTGAAATGGTCGGAACGGTAGTAATAGCCCTTCTCCGGATCGGGATCGAGCGCGATCACGCGGTTGCCCGCCTTGGTATAGCGCGCGACATAGTCGTCGAGTTCGGACAGGCCGGGGCCGACGACCACGACGTCCTTTGTCGCGCCGACGATGTTCAATCCGTCCATGTTGACGCCGCCGACGGTACGCCCGAGCGGGAACACCGGATGCTCCGCATAATATTTCGAGCCGAGCAGTCCGCTTTCCTCCGCCGTCACGGCTAGGAACACCTGGCTGCGCGCCGCCGCGCCCGCCTTGCCGCTCATTTCCGCCAGCGCAATGAGCCCTGCGGTCCCGGTCGCGTTATCGACCGCGCCATTGCAGATGCCGTCGCCCTTGACGGCCAAGCAGCGCCCAAGATGGTCCCAGTGCGCCGAATACAGCGCATAGTCGTTCGCACGCGCCTTGCCCGGCAGGATGCCGATCACGTTCTTCGACATCTGGCGGCGGATGCTGTTGTCCATCGACACCGACATCGTCGCGCCCATCGGCACGGCGGCAAAACCCTTTGTCTTTGCAGCCGTGCGGAGCAGGTCGAAATTCTGGCCGGCCTGTGCGAACACCCGCGACGCAGCACCGCCGGTCATCCAGCCGATCGCCGCGCTTTCCTTCATATGATTGTCGCGCGCGTCGAGGTTCAGCCGCGGCTTGGCCCAGGACGACACGACCACGTCGAACCCATAAGCTGCGGGTTCGGTGTCGTGGATGATGATCGCCGCTGCTGCACCCTGCCGCGCGGCTTCCTCGTATTTATACGTCCAGCGCCCGTAATAGGTCATCGCGCGCCCGCCGAACGTCCCCTCCAGCGTTTTCGTCTCCCAGTCGGGGTCGTTGATGAGGATGAGGACGGTCTTGCCCTTCACATCGACGCCCGCATAATCGTTCCACCCCAGCTGCGGCGCGTTGATGCCATAACCGACGAAGACGACTTCGCTGTTGGTCACAGCGACCTTGGGCACCACCCGCATCGTGCCGATGACCATGTCGGTCTTATAGGCGAGGCTGACGGGCGACCGTCCATCGACCGCGAACGTCATCGGCGTCGGGGTTGCGCCGATTTCGACCATCGGCACGTCTTGGTACCAGCTTCCCTTGTTGCCGGGCTTCAGTCCTGCCTTGGCCATGCGGTCGGCGATATATTTGATTGTCTTGGTTTCCTCCGGCGATGTCGGCGCGCGACCGGCATAGGCGTCGGAGGAAAGGATGCGAGTCACGTCCTTGAGCGTCTGGACGGGGACCGCGGGCGGCGCGGCGAGGGCGGTTGTGGACGCGAGCAGGGAAAGCGACGCGATCATGAAACGGGGCATGGGCAAACCTCCTGAAATCGGATGATTGTGCTGTTGTGGCAAAGGGTTGCCGCATCGGCAATGGCGGTTGACACTTGGGTGGCCACCGCGCGACGATGACGCAATTCTTGCGACACGGAGAGCGGACATGAATCGGGTGTGGGGATTATGTGCAGTGCTGGTCGCTGCACCGGCGGTCGCGCAGACCGATCCGGCGGCGGCGTTCGGCGCGCGTGAGTCGGTCGAACGAATTGCGCTATCGCCCGACGGCACCAAAATCGCGTTTGTGGCGCCGCACGCGGGCAAGGGCGGCGCGCTCTACTGTGCCGAAGTCGGCAGCGCTGCCCCGCCGCTGCGGACCTTGATTGCCAGCGGCGCGCCCGAGCATCTCGGGCGGTGCGGCTGGGTGTCGAACGTTCGGGTGGTGTGTTCGGTCTACTCGATCCGCAACGAAGCAGGCGAATTGACCGGCGGTTCGCGAATCGTTGCCATCGACGCCACCGGGCAAAATCTGAAGATGGTGAGCAAGCGGGACTCAGTCCGGCAACTCTATACTGCCTATTATGGCGGCGACGTCATCGACTGGTTTCCGGGCCGCGACAATGCCGTGATGATGACGCGCCTCGTACCGCAAAAAGTCGACTCGACGGCTGAGGTCATTGGCGGCGGGTTCGAAGGACTCAACGTCGAAACTGTCGATACGACATCGCTTGCCACCACGATGATCGTTCGACCGGTCAAGGCCGCGCGGGAGTTCATCTCTGACGGTCGCGGGACCGTTCGTATCATGGGCACGTTGCCGAGCGCAGGCGACGGTTACGACGTGCGCTTCACTGACTATCGCTACCGCAAAAAGGGCGCGACAGACTGGACAGCGCTCGGGCGCTTCGACAGCTTGGCTGAAGAAGGGTTCAATCCCTATGCCGTGGATGCGACGGAGGACGTCGTCTATGGTTTCCGCAAGAAGGACGGGCGGCAGGCGGTCTACAAGCGCGCGCTCGACGGTTCCGACCGCGAAGTCCTGGTGTTCGCGCGGCCCGATGTCGATATCGACGGCCTGATGCGACTGGGCCGGGCAGGGCGCGTCATCGGCGTCACCTTCGCCACCGAAAAGCGGCAGGCGGCGTATTTCGACCCGGAACTGGCGAAACTCGCGTCGGGTCTTGCCAAGGCGTTGCCGAAAACGCCGCTGATCAATTTCATCGGGGCGAGCGACGACGAGACCAAGCTGTTGATCTGGGCTGGGGCGGATAACGATCCGGGTCGCTATTTCCTGTTCGACAAGACCGCTAAGCAGCTAAAGCCGCTGCTGCTCGACCGGCCCGAACTCGCCAATGTCACGCTGGCGACCGTGAAGCCGGTGCAGGTGCGCGCCGCCGACGGGACGATGATTCCGGGCTATCTGACCCTGCCGCCGGGGTCGGACGGCAAGAAACTACCTGCAATCGTCATGCCGCACGGCGGGCCGGGGTCGCGCGACGAATGGGGTTTCGACTGGCTGTCGCAATATTACGCCAACCGTGGCTATGCCGTGCTCCAACCCAATTTCCGCGGTTCGTCGGGCTATGGCGACAGCTGGTTCCAGAACAACGGGTTCAAATCGTGGAAGACCGCTATCGGCGACGTCACTGATGCGGGCCGTTGGCTGGTATCCGAAGGGATCGCCGACCCGTCGAAACTGGCGATCGTCGGCTGGTCCTACGGGGGCTATGCCGCGCTGCAATCAGGAGTTGTTGCGCCCGACCTGTACAAGGCCATCGTCGCCATCGCGCCGGTCAGCGATCTGACGCAGTTCCGTACCGAATTAAAGGACCGCGTCGGCACCAGTTACGCGCGTGACTATGTCGGAACCGGACCGCATCTGGTCGAAGGATCGCCCGCCGCCAATGCCGCGCGTATCACTGTGCCGGTACTGCTCGCCCACGGCGATCTCGACCAGAATGTCGGGATCGCGGCGTCACGGCTGATGGACCAGCGGCTGAAAGCAGCGGGTAAGCGCGTGGAACTGCTCGTCTATCCCGGGTTGCAGCACAGCCTGACCGACGCGGGCGTGCGCGCCGACCTGTTGCGGCGCAGCGATGCGTTTCTGCGCGCGAGCATGGGGATGAAATGAAAAGGGCGGCCATTGCGGGCCGCCCTTTCGAATTTGTTTCGATGCACGCTTATCGCGAGTAGAATTCCACCACCAGATTCGGCTCCATCTTCACCGGATAGGGCACTTCGTCGAGTGTCGGCACGCGATTGAAGGTTGCCTTTGCCGCACCTTCGATCACGACATATTCGGGGATGTCGCGCTCGGCCAGGCTCTGCGCTTCCATGACCAGCGCCATTTCCTGAGCTTTGTTGCCCAGCGTGATGTCGTCGCCGACGTCGCAGCGGCGCGACGCGACATTGCACTTCACGCCGTTGACGCGGATGTGGCCGTGGCTGACGAGCTGGCGCGCAGCGAAGATCGTCGGCGCAAATTTGGCACGATAGACGATCATGTCGAGGCGACGCTCGAGCAGGCCGATGAGGTTCTGCGAGGTATCGCCCTTCATCCGCGCTGCTTCGGTGTACTGCTTCTTGAACTGCTTTTCGGTGACTTCGCCGTAATAGCCCTTGAGCTTCTGCTTGGCTTTGAGCTGCAGGCCGTAATCGCTGACCTTGCTCTTACGACGCTGGCCGTGCTGGCCGGGGCCGTATTCGCGCTTGTTAACGGGCGATTTGGGGCGGCCCCAAATGTTCTCGCCCATACGCCGGTCGAGTTTGTGCTTCGCGCTTTGACGCTTCGACATAAGTCATCCTTCAATTGCGTGGCATTTTCGTGCCGTTAAGTGCTTGGGTCCGCGCTACGTCGATCATAAAGACCGGGCAGGACCACCGCTTCACCAAGCGTGCGGGGTCAATTGCGAAGCGCGGGCCTATGGCGGGGGAAGGGGGGAAGGTCAACCCTTCGGACGAGGATTGACCAGCGCGCCGATCATGCCGCGCAGGGTGCGGACCTCGTAAGTGCTCCACCCCGGCTTGGTCAGCAGCGAGCGGACCATGCGTTTGGTCGTCGGCACCTTGGCGGGCGGGAAATAGAAACCGGCGTGGTCGAGCGCGGCGTCGATCTGGCCCACCAGGCCTTCTAGCTCGTCCTGCGGTGCGGGTGGTTCGGTCGCAACCTTGGGTGGTTGGGAGAGGCTTGCGCCCTTCGACCATTCGTAAGCCACGAGGATGACTGCCTGCGCGAGGTTGAGCGAGCCGAATTCGGGGTTGATCGGCACTGTCAGGATGGTGCGGGCGAGCGCCACATCGCCGGTTTCCAGGCCCGCCCGCTCCGGCCCGAACAGGATCGCCGAGCGTTCGGGCGCGGCGCGAACGAGGGATGCGGCCTCTTGCGGATCGACGACGAGTTTGGTGACGCCCCGTTTGCGGACGGTGGTCGCGTAGACGTGGGCGCAATCGGCGACGGCCTCGGCGACGGTTTCGTACAGTTTCGCATCGCGTATGACGCTGTCGGCTCCGGATGCAGCGGGACCGGCATCGGGGTTCGGCCAGCCGTCGCGGGGGGACACCAGCCGCAGGTCGGTCAGCCCGAAATTGAGCATCGCGCGCGCGGCCTTGCCGATGTTTTCGGCGAGCTGCGGGCGGACGAGGACGATGGCGGGTTGTGGAACGCTCACCCGCCCCCCATCGGCAGCACAGGATGGTTCGGATCGGCAACTTCTTTCACGCTGCCTGCAAATTCCTCGAAATCGCGGGCCTCGGCGAAGTCTTTGTAGACGCTCGCAAACCGGATGTACGCGACGCTGTCGAGGCGTTTGAGTGCCTCCATCGCCAGCGTCCCGATCTGCACCGTCGTGATTTCCTGCTCGCCGAGCGTCTCCAGCTGCCGCTGGATGCCCGACACCATCTGGTCGATCTGCGCCGACGTAACAGGCCGTTTGCGGCACGCCAGTGCGACCGAGCGGGCCAGCTTGTCGCGCTCGAACGTCTCGCGCCGCCCCTCGCTTTTCAGCACGGTCAGTTCGCGCAGCTGGATGCGCTCGAACGTCGTGAAGCGCGCGCCGCACCCTTCGCACTGCCGCCGCCGCCGGATTGCCGCGCCATCCTCGGTCGGGCGCGAGTCCTTTACCTGGCTGTCATCATGGGCGCAAAAGGGGCAGCGCATCCGTTACTTCTGCGACTGACGCCATGCGGCATAGGCACCGCCGATGACTGCGCCGGTGAGGAGCGAAAATGGCAGGATAACGCCCGCGATCACGCCGATGGCGGCACCGCCTGCGACTTTGGCCGCTTTCGATCCGCCCATCAGGTCGCCGGTGTCATCGATGACCGCATCGAGGGTTTCGACGATCTTGGTGCCCATGCTCTTGGCTTCGGTGCCAGTCGAGTCTTGCTTCAGCGTGTCGTTTTCGGTCGGTTCCATGGCCTTCACTCCTTGGGTTGTGGAGCAACTGTTATAGTGATATAATACAGTTCGTTCAAGATAGCGTCGGATAAATCGGGAAGCGTCCGCACAACTCGGTCACTTCGCGCGCCACCCGCGCCTCGATCTGTGCATCGCCCGCTTCGCCGTTCTTGCGGAGTCCCTCGACGACATCGGCGATCCACACACCGATCTGGCGGAATTCGGCGGGGCCGAAGCCGCGCGTCGTGCCGGCGGGCGAGCCGAGCCGCAGGCCCGAGGTCAAGGTTGCCTTTTCGGTGTCGAACGGGATGTTGTTCTTGTTGCAGGTGATCGCAGCGCGGTCGAGCGCATGTTCGGCGTGCTTACCCTTGGCTGCCTTGGGCCGCAGGTCGACCAGCATCGAGTGGTTGTCGGTGCCGCCCGAAACGATGTCGAGACCTTGCTCTTGCAGGCTTGCCGCGAGCACCTTGGCATTCTCGACGACGCCGCGGGCATAGTGCTTGAATTCGGGCGTCATGGCGTCGGCAAAGCAAACCGCCTTGGCTGCGATGACATGCATCAGCGGCCCGCCCTGAAGCCCCGGGAAGATCGCCGAGTTGAACTTCTTCGCCAGCACTTCGTCGTTGGTCATGATCACGCCCGAACGCGGCCCGCGCAGCGACTTGTGTGTGGTCGTGGTCGTGACATGGGCGTGGGGAATGGGCGAACTATGCGCGCCGCCCGCGACCAGCCCCGAGATGTGCGACATATCGACCATCAAGGTCGCGCCGATCTCGTCGGCGATGGCGCGAAACCCCGCCCAGTCCCATTCGCGCGAATAGGCAGTGCCGCCTGCAATGATCAGCTTCGGCCGGTTTTCGCGAGCGATCCGTGCGACTTCGGCCATGTCGATGCGGCAGTCATCCTGCCGCACGGTGTAGGGAATCGGCTTGAACCACTTGCCGCTCATGTTGACCGGCGACCCGTGGGTCAGGTGGCCCCCGGCGGCGAGGTCAAGGCCCATGAAGCTGTCGCCGGGCTGTAGGAGAGCCAGAAACACCGCCTGATTCATCTGGCTGCCGCTGTTGGGCTGGACGTTGGCGAAGTTACACCCGAACAGCTTCTTTGCCCGCTCGATCGCGATCGTCTCGATCTCGTCGACGTATTCGCAGCCGCCGTAATAACGCTTGCCGGGATAGCCTTCGGCATATTTGTTGGTCAGCACCGATCCGGTCGCTTCAAGTACCGCGAGGCTGGTGATGTTCTCGGATGCGATCAGCTCGATCTTGTCGCGCTGGCGGCCCAGTTCCTTTGATATCCAGCCCGCGATCTCGGGGTCGGCCTCGGCAAGGCCGCGCGTGAAGAACCCGTCCGAATGCATGTCGTGGACGGCGGAAAGGGGCTGGCTGCTCATGCGGAATCCTTTGGGGGCTGACTTAATTTGGCGACGCGGGCGGTGTGGCGATCACCGGCAAAGGGGGTGGCGAGGAAGGTGGCGAGCGCGTCCTTGGCGGTATCCGGGCCGATCAGCCGCGCGCCGAATGCAATCACGTTCGCATCGTTATGCTCGCGGGCGAGTCGTGCCGACAGCGTGTCCGAAACCAGCGCACAACGCGCCGCCGGGTTGCGGTTGA
Source organism: Sphingomonadales bacterium (assembly GCA_031408195.1). GTDB lineage: Bacteria > Pseudomonadota > Alphaproteobacteria > Sphingomonadales > Sphingomonadaceae > Sphingomonas_O. The sequence continues at coordinate 25,586 of JANNVL010000076.1, forward strand.
CCGCAATCGAAATGCCGATGCCTGAACCGCAGACCGCGACGCCGAACGCCGCGTCGCCCGCAGCGATGGCGCTGGCGAGTGCATAGCCGAAGTCGGGATAATCGACCGAGGCGGTGTCGTGCGGCCCCAGATCGGCAACCTGATGCCCCTGCATCCGCAGCCAGTCCGCCAGCATCGCTCGCATCTCGAATCCGGCATGATCGGAGGCGAGCGCGATGGCGAGCGGGGCGGGACGGGAGGCCATTGCGATGCCATCTAATCGCGCTGTCCCATATTTGCCACCCCGCTTTGCCGACACAGCGTTGACGGTGAAGCGAGTTGCCGCCAATCTGCACGCATGAAAATTTACATCCTCGCCGCACCCTTGCTTGCGCTCGCTGCCTGCGACGCTGCGCCGCCCCAAAATAATGTTGTCGATGTCGCATCGAACAATATGATCGCCGACGACGTGACCGAGGTTGACGACGATAGTGCGAGCGCCCCGTCGAACGAGGCCGAGGTAACGCCGCCAACTGCTCCGCCGACCGCACCGCTGACCCAGAGCGAAATGGAAGACGAATCCGTCGCCAAAAAGGATCGCGGGGAGCAATAGCGGCGCTTGCGGAAACGTCACGCGCGCGTCACAGCGGAGCCTAAGTTTCGTCACACCGCTACGACGCCCCCGTCCGGAGACCCGCCGCTTATGTCAGCCACCGCTACGGCCAAGGGTCCGCGCAACGCTGCCGTACAAAAGGCTGTGCATCAACACGAAAAACTGTCGAAGGCGGGCCTGCTCGAACGCGCGTTCACCTTCGCGTTCCGCGGCCTCGTCTATGCCCAGATATGGGAAGACCCGGTTGTCGATATGGAGGCGCTGGCGATCACGCCCGACTGCCATATCGTCACGATTGCGAGCGGTGGGTGTAACGTGCTGAGCTATCTGACCGCCGATCCGAAGGCGATCACCGCGGTCGATCTCAACACCGCGCACGTCGCCTATAACCGGCTGAAGATCGCGGCGGCCAAGCACTTGCCCGATTACGCTGCTTTCTACCGCTTTTTCGGCGAGGCCGACCAGAAGGCCAATCTGGCGGCCTATAAGCAGTTCATCCGCCCGCACCTCGACGAGACTTCGCGCCGTTATTGGGAAGGGCGCGATATGGTCGGGCGCAAGCGGATCGGCGGGTTCACCAAGAACATCTATAAACGCGGGCTGCTGGGCAATTTCATCGGCACCGCGCATCTGCTCGCCAAGCTCTACAAGATCGACTTGAGCGAAGTGCTCGACGCGAAGTCGGTCGAGGAACAGCGTCGCATTTTCGAAACGCGGCTCGCCCCCGTATTCGACAAGAAATTCGTGCGCTGGCTGGTCGATCAGCCTGCATCGCTGTTCGGCCTCGGCATTCCGCCCGCGCAGTACGAGGCGCTGGCGGGGGACAGTCCCGACGGCATCCGCGCGGTGCTCAAGGAACGCCTCGAAAAGCTCGCCTGCGATTTCGATGTGAAGGACAATTATTTCGCACAGCAGGCATTCGGTCGGGGGTACGCGCGCGGCGAGGGCGCATCGGTGCCGCCGTATCTTGAAGAAGCGAACTACGGCCAAGTGGCGGGCCGCATCGACCGCGTTGAGATGCTCCACGCCAATTTCATCGAGCATCTTGCCGGACTGCCTGCTGCGAGCCGCGACCGCTATATCCTGCTCGACGCGCAGGACTGGATGACCGACGAACTGCTGACATCGCTGTGGAGCGAGATCATGCGGACGGCCAAGCCAGGTGCGCGGGTGCTGTTCCGCACGGCCGCCGCGCCGACCTTGCTGCCCGGGCGCGTGCCCGACGAAATTCTCGACCGCTGGGACTATCGCGCGGATGAGTCACTCGACTTCACCAAGCGCGACCGCTCGTCGATTTACGGCGGCGTGCACCTGTATGTGCTGAAGGACTGACGCGTTGGGAGAGAACGCGGCGCGGATGGACGCGATTTATGCGCGCCAGCGGCATTTTTACGACCTGACGCGCAAATACTATTTGTTCGGCCGTGACCGGTTGATAGCGCGGCTCGACGTCCCGACGGGCGGAACGGTGCTGGAGGTCGGCTGTGGCACCGGGCGCAATCTTATTGCGGTGGCGAAGCGATATCCGGACGCGCAACTGTTCGGCCTCGATATTTCCGAAGCCATGCTGACGACGGCACGCGCTAAGGTCGCGGCGGCGGGATTCGCCGACCGCATCACGCTCAAACAGGCAGACGCGACTGACTTCGATCCTGCCGTCCTGTTCGGCTATGCGAATTTCGACCGCGTGTTCTTCAGCTACACCCTTTCGATGATCCCCGATTGGCAAGCCGCCATAAAACAGGGAGCAGAGGCCACCGGCGGTGCATTGCATCTGGTGGATTTCGGCCAGTTCGAACGGCTGCCGCGCTGGTTCGGCAGGGGCATGAAGGCATGGCTCGCCAAATTTGATGTCGACCCTAGATATCTGTTGCCTGATGCTATCGACCAGGTCGGGCGAGACACGGGCCTAACCCCGCGCTTCGATCCCCTCTATCGCGGCTATGCTTGGAGCGGCAGTCTGACCCGCTAAGGGGGTGGCATGACCGACTCACCACCACCGCTCCCCCGCATCGCTCTCATTCTCGGCATCGCGGGTCTCGCCCCCCAAGCCATCTCGTTGCTTGCCACGTTCAACGAGGCCGACCGCTACACCGGTCTCGCCGCAGGATATTTCTACGCCGCGCTGATCTTCAGCTTTCTCGGCGGCCTGTGGTGGGGTGTCGCCGCGAGCCGCAAGGATGCGCCAGAGTGGCTTTATGTCGCCGCTGTGGTGCCAAGCCTGATCGCCTTTGCGACCGGTATCCCGTGGATGACCGGCGACGAATGGCCGGGGCCGTCGCTAGGGGTGCTTGGTATCGGGATTCTGGCGTCGATCCTAGTCGATCGGACGATGTTCAAACAGGGACTGATCGACTGCAGCGTCTTGCAGCTGCGTTTCGGTCTTTCATCGGGACTAGGGCTGCTAACGCTAGCCCTCGCTGCGCGCTAGGCCGCCTTCCGCAGCTCCATCCGGCTCCAGATTTCCACGAGCGCGTCCGTCAGCTCGCGCATCATTTCCGCCGTATGGGCTGGCCCCGGGGTAAAGCGCAGGCGCTCAGTGCCGCGCGGGACCGTCGGGTAATTGATCGGCTGCACATACACCCCGTATTCGGCGAGCAGGATGTCGCTGATGCGTTTGGCCCTGACCGGGTCGCCGACCATCAGCGGGACGATGTGCGTCGTCGTATCCATCACAGGCAGGCCCGCAGCGGCGAACAGCGATTTCAGCATCGCGGCCCCCGCCTGTTGCGCCACGCGCTCCTCGCTCGATGCCTTGAGGTGGCGCACGCTCGCCAGCACACCCGCAACGAGCACCGGCGACAGGCTGGTCGTGAAAATGAAGCCCGGCGCATAGCTGCGGATGACATCAATGATATCGCGCGACGCGGCGATGTAACCGCCCATCACGCCGAACGCCTTGCCCAGCGTGCCTTCGATGATCGTCACGCGGTCGGCCACGCCGTCGCGCTCGGTAATCCCGCCGCCGCGCGCGCCGTACATGCCGACGGCATGGACTTCGTCGCAATAGGTGAGCGCGTTGTACTTGTCGGCGAGGTCGCACACCGCGGCGATATCGGCGACATCGCCGTCCATCGAATAAACGCTTTCGAACGCGATCAGTTTGGGCGTCTCGGGGTCTTCCGCCGCCAGCAATTCTTCGAGATGCGCGAGGTCGTTGTGCCGCCACACACGCTTTTCGCAGCCCGAATTGCGGATGCCCGCGATCATGCTCGCGTGATTGAGCTCGTCCGAAAAGATGATGCAGCCCGGCAGAATTTTGCCGAGCGTGCCGAGCGTCGCCTCGTTCGAGACATAGCCGCTGGTGAACAGCAGCGCGCCGTCCTTGCCATGGAGATCGGCGAGTTCGGCCTCGAGATCGACATGGTAATGCGTATTGCCGCCGATATTGCGTGTGCCGCCCGACCCGGCACCGACGTCGTGCAGCGCGTCTTCCATCGCCGCGATAACCTTTGGGTGCTGGCCCATGGCGAGATAATCGTTCGAGCACCACACGGTTATCGGCTTCGGCCCGTTGTGCCCCGCAAAACAGCGCGCGTTCGGGTACGATCCCTTGTTCCGCAAAATGTCGATGAACACGCGGTAGCGGCCCTCGGCATGGAGCCGGTCGATGGCCTGACTGAAGACGCGATTATAATCCAAGTGCCGCTTGTCCGCTTGGGTGGTTCGACGGCGAAATAGTATGACTCATCGCGCTGTTCCAGTGCGAACGTCTCGCAACTAAAGCTGCACCAGTTCGGGAAACCCGCGCGCCGCAAACGCCGGGGCGAGCGTCCGCGTCGCATCATCCAGCCGCGTCACAACCGCCACCCCCGGCGGCGCAACCTCGGGCCAGTCCTGCCCCGCCGTCAAATGCGCGATCCGCCGCGCAATTCCCGCGCCACCATCGACGAAGCGCACCGGGTGCGGCACCGCCGCCGCCAGCTCGTCGGCCAGCAGAGGGAAGTGCGTGCAGGCGAGCACAACCGTGTCGATGCTGCCCCCGTGCGGCCCGTCGAACAGCCCCGCAATCGCCGCGCGGACCTCGGCAATCGCCACAGCCTCCCCGCGCAATTTTGCTTCGGCCAGAGCGACCAGCGCCGCCGACCCGTGACGCACGACGGTGCAATCGCTGGCATATTCAGCCGAAAGCCGGTCGACATAGGGCTGGCGCACGGTGGCGTCGGTGCCAAGCACGCCGATGACACGCGTGAACGATGCCTCCGCAGCAGGCTTGATCGCGGGGACGGTGCCGACCACCGGCACATCGAGCGCGCCGCGCACGACCGACAGCGCAATCGTCGAGGCGGTGTTGCACGCGATGACGACCAGCCGCGGCCGGTATCGCTCGACCAGCCGCCCGAGCAATGCAGGCACCCGCGCGGCAATCTCGGCCTCGGTCTTGGTGCCATAGGGGAAACCGGCGGTGTCCGCCGCGTAGACGAACGCTGCCGTCGGCAAGACGGCGCGCGCCGGGGCCACGACCGACAAGCCGCCGACGCCCGAGTCGAAGAACAGGATGGGCGATGCGGCATTCATGACTGGTCTTCTAGCGTGTCTTCACACCTACGAAAACGCCTTACCTCAACGACATGAAATTGTTGTGCGGCACGTTCCGTTCTTTATGTTACGATTACTTGGGTGCAGTGGCGGGGTAACGAAGACATGAACGCGGTCTGGATCGCCCCGGCGACGGCCTTGCTGCTGGGCTATTTGCTCGGTGCGATCCCGTTCGGCCTTATCCTGACGCGGCTGGGCGGTGCGGGCGATCTTCGCAGCATCGGATCGGGTAGCATCGGCGCGACTAACGTGTTGCGGACCGGGCGCAAGGGATTGGCGGTGGCGACGTTGCTGCTCGATCTTGCGAAGGGTGCAGCAGCAGTTCTTGTCGCGCGCTGGATTTCGCCGGAATTTGGCGTACTCGGTGCAGCGGCGGCCGTGCTGGGCCATTGCTATCCGGTGTGGCTGAGATTCGATGGCGGCAAGGGAATTGCGACGGCCTTTGGCGTGTTGCTCGCGCTGGCCTGGCCTGTTGCGTTGGTCGCAGCCGGGGTCTGGATCGGAGTTGCCGTGATTAGCCGCTACTCCTCGGCGGCGAGCCTTGCCGCAACTGTCGTAGCGCCCGTCGCGGCGGCGTGGTTCGGCGAATTCGAAATGACGGTTCTGCTAATCGGCCTCGGCTTGATCATTATCTGGAAGCACCGCGCCAACATCGGGCGGCTAATGGCGGGCACAGAGTCGCGTATCGGTCAGAAGGGCTAGCGTTGCACGGCGCGACCCCTGACGCAGAGTGCCGTGACAAGCTGCGCCTGATCCGCTCGGCCAATGTCGGGCCGGTTACTTATTTTCAGCTGATTGCGCGCTTCGGCAGCGCAGCGGCGGCGCTCGACGCGATCCCTAACCTTGCCGCACGCGGCGGCGGTCGCGCACCGCAAATCGCTACCATCGCCCAAGTCGAGGCGGAAATGCGCTCGGTAGACAAACTCGGCGCGAGGTATCTGTTCGTCGGGGAGGGGCTATACCCGGCATTGCTCACCAACCTCGACACCGCGCCGCCTGCGCTGATCGTGAAGGGGCGTCTCGACCTCCTCGAACGACCCACAATTGCCATCGTCGGCGCGCGCAACGCCAGCGCCGCCGCGTGCCGCTTCGCGCGTGGCCTCGCCCATGATCTGGTGGGGGAGGGATTGCTCGTCGTCTCCGGCTTGGCGCGCGGTATCGACACGGCGGCGCATCAGGGGTCGGTCGATCTTGCGACCGCAGGCGTCATCGCCAGCGGCATCGACATCGCCTTTCCGCCGGAAAACGCCGAACTTCAGGATCGCGTCGGGCGCGACGGCGTGCTGATCGCCGAACAGGTGCCGGGTCGCGAACCGCTCGCCCGCCATTTCCCCTCGCGCAACCGCATCATTGCCGGGATGGCGCTGGGGACGGTGGTGATCGAGGCCGCGCCCAAATCAGGCAGCCTCATCACCGCACGCCTCGCCAACGAGGCAGGCCGCGAAGTCATGGCCGTCCCCGGCAGCCCGCTCGACCCGCGCGCGCAGGGCTGCAACGCGCTGATTCGCGAGGGGGCGACTTTGGTGCAGAACGCAGCTGACGTGCTGGAGGCAATCCGTCCGATGGGCGAAATCTGGCGCTCGGGCGTCCGCGCCCCCGCCGACCGCTGGCGCGCTGGCCCGACCGATACCGAAGCCGACGATGCAGCACGGCGGACGATCACTGGCCTTCTGGGGCATACACCCGTCGCAGTGGATGAGGTGGTGCGGCAGTCCGGCGCACACCCCGCGATTGTGGCCACTGTTTTGCTCGAACTCGAGCTGGCAGGGCGGTTAGGCCGACATGCCGGAGGACGGGTAAGTTTGGAATAGGCCTGATGGCGAGCAAATAATTTTGGCTTGGCACAGAGGAACTGTGCGTTCATTGTTACAGCCTGACACCCTGGCTTTGCCAACCTGCCTATCGGCGGTTCGGCCTGCACTTTGGTCAGTAGACCGAGCGATTACTGATGCTCGGTCAACGCCATTGCAACCCGCCTGGAAAGTCACCGAACGTGAAAAATATGATTATCGTTGCAAAGGTTTTTGCCTTTCTAAACTTGCTGTTTGTCCCATCAATCGCGATTCTTGTGTTCATCGCGTTTGCAGTCGGGGAACGGTGGTGGTTCTCGTTTATCGGGATTCCTGCGCTTTTTGCCAATTTGATCATCTTGCTGGTCAACCCGTTTCGCGGGTTGATCTGGCAAAAGCTCGAGATGATCGTCGGACTATCTTTCAAGCGCTGATCCGGCCGACCCCTCACGCCGCCCCGTTTGCAAAAGGATACCAAAATGCAAATCCAAGATCGCCCCGAGTTCCGCAGTAAAACGGCCGTTATGACATTTGCCCCCGGCGATATGGTGATTGATGCCGTCCGCGCGATGAGCGAGCGCAACTATGGCGCTGTTGTCATCGTCGATCCCGACCGTCGCCCGGTCGGCATCGTCAGCGAACGTGATTTCATGCGCCGGCTGCTCAACCGCGCACTCGATCCCAATGTCACGCGGCTCGACGAAATCATGACCCGTGATTTGAAAGTCGCGCGCAAAGATGAAGAATTACTAGGCTGGCTGCAACAGATGTCGAACGAACGGTTTCGCCATTTGCCCATCGTAGATGACGACGGAAAATTGATCAACATCATGAGCCAAGGCGATTTTGTCAGCTACACCTGGCCGCAACTGCTCGGTCGGCTTGGCGAGCAGGCCCGCGCGACGTTTGACGTCAATCCGTCGATCTACGTTGCGTTTGCCGGCATTGCCCTTTTCCTTCTCGCCGTCATCACAGCGATTATAGCATACAAATAAGTCGGCCCTCCCCGCTTGACGGCCCCCCGAAACCCTCGCCACCCTCGCGCGTACACATGAGGGGCTGCTTCGTTTGAAAAATCTGGTTATCGTTGAATCGCCTGCAAAGGCCAAAACCATCGAAGGCTATCTGGGCAAGGACTACCGCGTCCTCGCTTCCTACGGCCACGTCCGCGACCTGCCGCCCCGGGACGGATCGGTGAACCCGGATGAGGGGTTCGCGATGGAATGGGAAAATTACGCGGACAAGGCCAAGCAGCTTAAGGCGATCACCGATGCCGCGAAGGGCGTCGACCGGCTGATTCTCGCCACCGATCCCGATCGCGAAGGCGAAGCGATCAGCTGGCACGTCCGTGAGGTGCTGGCGAAGAAGAAAGCACTGCCCGGAGACGTGCAGCGGGTCACGTTCAATGCGATAACCAAATCGGCGGTGTTGAGCGCAATGACGGCACCCCGCGCCTTGGACGACGATCTGATCGACGCCTATCGCGCGCGTCGTGCGTTGGACTATCTGGTTGGCTTCACGCTGTCGCCGGTGTTGTGGCGCAAGCTACCCGGCGCGAAATCGGCAGGGCGGGTGCAATCGGTCACGCTGCGGCTGGTGGTCGACCGCGAGCGCGAGATCGAAGCGTTTCGGGCGCAGGAGTATTGGTCGGTCGCTGCCGATCTGGAGCATGACGGGACCGCGTTCGAGGCGCGGCTCGTTCGCTGGAAGGGCGACAAGATCGACCGCCTGACCATCGGGGCCGAGGGCGATGCAATGGCCGCCAAGGCTGCGGTCGAAGGCGGTCGCTTTGCTGTCGCCGATGTCGAAACCAAGCCACTGACCCGCAACCCGCCGCCGCCGTTCACGACGTCGACCCTGCAACAGGAAGCCGCGCGCAAGCTCGGCTTTTCGGCCAGTCACACGATGCGGCTCGCGCAGGGTCTCTACGAAGACGGCGCGATCACCTATATGCGGACCGACGGCGTGCAGATGGATGGCAGTGCGATTACGGCGGCGCGCGGTGCCATCGCCAACCGCTATGATGCCAGCTATGTGCCGGACAAGCCGCGCCACTATACCGCGAAAGCCAAGAACGCGCAGGAGGCGCACGAGGCAATCCGGCCGACCGATTTCGCCAAGGACCGCGCGGGGTCGGGCGACCATGCGCGGCTCTACGACCTCGTCTTCAAGCGTGCGATGGCGAGCCAGATGGCGTCGGCGCGGCTGGAACGCACGACCGTCGAACTCGTCGAGGGCACCGGGCAGCATGCGCTGCGCGCAACTGGCCAGGTCGTGCTCTTCCCCGGCTATCTCGCGCTTTACGAAGAGGGCAGGGACGATGTTCGTGGCGGCTCCGGCAAAAATGCCGACGCCGATGCGGGCGAAGACGAAGGCCGTCTGCCGCGCATGAAATCGGGCGATGCACCTGCCAAGAAAGCCGTCCGCGCCGATCAGCATTTCACCCAGCCGCCGCCGCGCTATTCGGAAGCCACATTGGTTAAGAAAATGGAGGAGCTCGGCATCGGGCGGCCGTCGACCTATGCGTCGATCCTGCAGACATTGAAGGACCGCGATTACGTCTCGACCGACAAGAACCGTTTCACGCCGAACGAAAGCGGACGGCTGGTCACGGCGTTTCTCGAGCGGTTTTTCGAACGCTATGTGAGTTATGACTATACCGCTGGCCTGGAAGAAAGCCTCGACGATGTGTCGGGTGGACGCATGGCGTGGCAGGCTGTGCTTGAGGCATTTTGGCGCGATTTCAAGCCGAAGACGACCGAAGTCATGGAGACCCTGCCGTCCGAAGTGACGGTTGCGCTCGACGAATATCTGTCGCCGTTTCTGTTTCCGGCCAAGGAGGACGGGTCCGACCCGCGCCTATGTCCCAATTGCGGCAACGGGCGGTTGGCGTTGCGTGGCGGGAGGTTCGGCGCGTTCGTGGCCTGCTCGAACTACCCCGAGTGCAAATACACCCGCAAGTTCGCGCAAGGAGGTTCTGCCGAGGCCGACACCGGTGGCGGCGATGCCGTGCTGGGAACCGATCCGGTGACGGGCCTCGAAGTTGCGAAGAAATCAGGACGCTTCGGCCCCTATGTCCAGCTGGGCGATGGCAAAGAAGCGAAGCGGTCGTCGATTCCCAAGGATGCGGGCGAACTCGACCTTGAGCTGGCGCTGAAACTGCTGAGCCTGCCGCGCGAAGTCGGGGTTCATCCCGAAAGCGGCGAGAAGATCATGGCGAGTATCGGCCGCTATGGCCCGTATCTCCAGCACAATGGCAAATATGCACGGCTGTCCTCGACGGCGGAGGTGTTTGAGACGGGTATGAACACTGCGGTGGTCAAGCTGGCCGAGGCACTGGCAAATGGCGGTCGTCCGGCGCGTGGGAGCGCGGCACCGCTCAAAGTGCTGGGCGCGCATCCGCGCACCGAGCTTGAGATTAAGCTGATGGCGGGACGCTACGGTCCCTATGTCACCGACGGCACGACCAACGCTACGGTGCCGAAGTCGGTCGAGCCGGAAGCCTTGACCTTGGAGGAGGCCGCGCAATTGATCGACGCGCGGGCTGCGGCGGCTCCGGCGAAGAAGGGCAAGAAGAAAGCTGCGCCGAAGAAAAAGGCAGCGGTGAAAAAGGCTCCGGCGAAGAAAAAGGCTTCATAGCTCTTCTTCGAGCGTTAGCGAGAAGCCCCGCCGAGCGGCAGCGAGGTACTTGCGGCTTGGCTTCTCGCTAACGCTCGAACGCGCACCTCGCTGGCGCTCGGCGAAGGAAGACTAGCCCTCGGTAATCCGTACGTCCTCACCATAGGCATAGCCCGCGAGCCGCGCCGCGACGGTCAGCCGCGCGACGATCTGCGCGCGCGAGACATTGGTATCGATGTACCATTCGGGTGAGAGCTGGTGCGCGTGCTCGTCAGCCAGATGCGGCGCGGTGACGAACAACGCCCCAGGCGAGCGCGCGACCCAGCGGCGACGCTCACTCCCTTCGAGCGACAGGAGGTGCAACAGCGTGGCCTTGTGGCGGGTCAGTGCGGTGACAATAACCAGATAGGCGTCACGCAAGTTGAAGACATCCTGTTCACGACCGAATAGCGAAACGCGTACCCGGCCGCGCTTGCGCGGCGCACCGCGAGCCAGCAGCACCGCGCGTCCTGCGGTCCGCGCGCGGTGTCCGGACCGCGTTGCGAGCGCGCGGCGGATGATCGCGTCATGGGTTTCCATGAACGACAGCCGCTGTGCCTCGATCGCCTTATAGGTCGCCAGACTCAGCGAAATATTGGTCAGTCCCGACATGTATGGCCCCCGTTCTACAGGGCCGCTTGTAAGGACTTAACACTTATAAGCCGTTAACGTCGAAATGACGCCATCAGCCGCCGCAGGTCGAGCAGCCGGGGTCTTTAGGCATCCGGATCGTCCGCATTGAAGGAGTCAGGCCGTCGATGATGTGCAGTTTGCCGACCGCGTCTTCACCAAATTGGATAATTATGCGGATCGCCTCGAGCGCGGCGAAGCTGCCCATCATCCCGGTCATCGCGCCGAGCACGCCGTCCTCGGCACAGGTATCGCAATCATCGGCATCGAAGGCATCGCCGACGTAGCAGCGGTAGCACGGCGCATCGGGCAGCCACCCGGTCCATGTCCCGATCTGCCCGTGGAATTGGCCGATAGCGGCGGAGACGAGCGGAATGTGTAGGCGGTATGCCGCATCGGCGACCGCGAGGCGCGTAGCGAAACTGTCCGACCCGTCGATCACGACATCATGCCCGGCGAGCAGCGTATCGGCATTAGTGCCGTCGAGCCGCTGCACCACTGGCGTCAAGGCGACATAGGGGTTGAGGTCAAACAGGCGGCGCGTCGCGAGTAATGCCTTCGCCGTGCCGACATCGCCGGTGCCATAGAGCACTTGCCGTTGCAGGTTCGACGCGCTGACGACATCATCGTCGATCACGGTCAGCGCGCCCACGCCCGCCGCTGCCAGATATTGCAGCACCGGCACCCCGATGCCGCCCGCGCCGACGACTGCGATGCGGGCCTCGCGCAGCTTCATCTGCCCCGCGCCGCCGACCTCGCGCAGGACAATGTGGCGGGCGTAGCGGGTGAGTTCGTCGTCGGTGAGCACCTATTTCGTGCCCGTAGATCCGAATCCGCCGCTGCCGCGCACCGTGTCATCGAGGCTGGCGACTTCGGTCAGCACCGCGCGCTGGACGGGGGCGGGAACGAGTTGGGCGATGCGGTCGCCGCGTTTGATCTCGAACGGTTCGCTGCCGAGGTTGGCGAGGATGACCTTCACTTCGCCGCGATAGTCGCTGTCGATCGTGCCGGGCGTGTTGAGGCAGGTGATGCCGTGCTTGAGTGCGAGGCCCGAACGCGGGCGGACCTGCACCTCATAGCCCTCGGGGATCGCCATCGCGAACCCGGTCGCCACCGCATGGCGCGCGCCGGGGGCGAGGGTGAGGTCTTCGGCGGCGACCACATCCATCCCCGCCGCGCCGTCGGTGGCGTAAGCGGGAAGGGGGAGGCCAGTGCCGTGGGGCAGGCGGAGGAGGGGGATGGTGATGGGGGGCATGTGCTCGGGCTTAGCGGGGATTGGGCATTTTGCCATATCGCTAGCGACTAGGTCGCACACCACTGAGCTCGATAGCCTTTTGATTTGGTAGGAACACCTCATGAAAATCACAATCAAAATTCTCGATCATTCGATTTACGCACCCGACCAGCCGATTTGCAGATTCTTTCGTTTCGCGAAGGAGAACGCCGATTTTTGCCTGAGCATCTCCACTTTCACGAACATATCGCTCATCCGCAACTCCCGCGTTGTGTTCGAAGACGTGACGTCGATGGAATGCTCGACGTAGGAACGCTAGGTCGGCGGTGAGGCCACGCAGCAAATCTATTTCAAACATGGTTTTAAGGGTTGAAATGACCGAGGCATCAATGTCGTGAAACGCTGCACGGCAAAGGTCGGCGGCACGCGCACTCTTCATCGGAATGCGTGAGGCAATTTGCCTCGTCAAATCACGACAACATGCGTCGAATTGTGAGATAACATTCCGGACAACCTGTTCAGCGGGATTCGAGCCTGCGTTTAGCCGGACACGTTCGCCATCCAGTGAACCGGCTATCATTTGTCTGTTGTTGCGCCAACCGCAGGCAGCGCAATAACCATACAGCCCTCGAATGTCATTGAATTCATTGCAATGGTTGCAATTATATCGGGTCTGTTGAGACTCTGCTGCATAGTAAAAATCAGTACGAAGCTCGGCCACACTTTGATCCGCGAGGGCGTCCATATCGACAACGATCTCCTGCGTTGAGTCTGGATCCATCTGCTTCTGCATGGCATCGACAATCGTGTTGACGTAAGCGGTCACGTATCTTTTTTGCGCTTCAGTCAAAAACTTGTGTGCGGCTTCTCGGTGACCACAATGAGGACAGGTAAGCGGATAGATTGCCGGATGCTGACCATTTCGAAAATAGGTTTTGCAAGTGGGGCATTGATGCCCCCAACAGGTCCTCGTGTCGGACCCAAGTAGCACGGCTAAACAGTTCGGCGGAGACGGCTCTTCAATCCCCATTGCCATTCGAAAGTCGCCAACGGGTAATCCGTGAGGAGCTAACGCGAAAATTCCCGCAAAAGCGGCTGGGGTTGGTCTGCTGTGGTGGAGCGACTGTGAGTAGAATCGACGCCCGTTAGTGTCGCAGCTTATCGTGAAGGTGATCCGGCCCCCGCAATGCGCGATTTCTTGAAAATCCGTATACTCGGTCATCATCGTTTCCCGAGCTTTAAGTCAATCCGATCCGCCAACCGTTCAGCCACCTCCTCCTTCGCCATTCGTGCCCAGCTCTCGACGCCGTCCGCCGTCACGACGTGCACGGTGTTCGCTGCACCGCCCATCACGTCGCCCGACACATCGTTGGCGACGATCCAGTCGCAACCCTTTTTCACCAGCTTGGCCTGCGCGTTGGCGATCACATTTTCCGTCTCGGCAGCGAAGCCGACCAACAGCCGCGGGCGCTGCGGGCTGCGGGCGAGCGTCGCCAAAATGTCGGGGTTTTCGACAAGGTGCAGGACGGGCGGCGCGCCGCTGCCGTCTTTCTTGATCTTTTGCCCCGCGCTCTCGACGCGCCAGTCGGCGACGGCGGCGACCATGATTGCGGCGTCGGCGGGGAGGGCGGCGTCGACGGCAGCGGCCATCTCGCGGGCGGTCTGCACGTCGATGCGGGTGACGCCCGGCGGGGTGTCGAGCGTCACCGGCCCCGCGATCAGCGTGACCTGCGCGCCCTTTGCCGCGAGCGCGGCGGCGATGGCGAAACCCTGTTTCCCCGACGAGCGGTTGGCGAGGTAGCGGACCGGATCGATCGGCTCGTGGGTGGGGCCGGCGGTGACGATGACGTGGGGAATAATCATATTCTTCCGCTTGGCTGAGCTTGTCGAAGCCCTGTCCTTCCTTCTTGGTGCACGGAGAAAGGCAGCCCTTCGACAAGCTCAGGGAAGCGGTTATTTCGCAAGCTGTGCTAGCGCCGCCGCAAAGATCGCGTCGACATGCGGCAACCTCCCCGGGCCGTATTCGCCGCAAGCCATTGTGCCTTCGTCGGGCTCCATCACGGTCACGCCGTCTTCGCGCAGCTGCGCCACATTGCGGCGCGTCGCGGCATGACCCCACATCCGTACATTCATCGCGGGCGCGACGAGCACCGGCTTGTCGGTGGCGAGCAACAACGTCGTCGCTAGATCGGACGCAAAACCATGCGCCATTTTCGCCATCAGATCGGCCGTCGCGGGGGCAACCACGACGAGGTCGGCCTCACGGCTGAGCGCGATATGGCCGATTTTCGATTCGCGCTCCAAATCCCATAACGTCTCGCACACCGGCTGTTCGCTGAGCGCCGCGAGCGTCATCGGCGTGACGAACTTCGCGCCCGCCTCGGTCAGCACACAACGCACCGGCATATCGGCGCGGCGGAACAGGCGGATGAGCTCGCAGGTCTTGTACGCCGCAATGCCGCCGCCGATGATCAGGAGGATGCGCTTGCCGGTCATGTCGTCAACCTAACCAAGCCATGACGCCCGCGCCAGCCGCGCCGGCAAGCACCGCCACCGCGACATAGCCCAGCCACCCGAATGACAGTCGCACCGGCTCGATCACCGCCATCGGTGGCGCGGGCGGCGCACCCCCTGCCGCAGGATAACGGGCCTCGATGCGGCGGACGAGATCGGGCAGGCGCGCCAAGGTGCGGACATCCTCGACGATACGGTCGGCAAGCAGCGCCTCCGGCCCCAGTTCGCCGCGCAACCAGTCGCGCACGACCGGTTCGGCGATTTCCCACATGTTGACGTCGGGATCGAGGCCGGTCGCTACGCCCTCCACCATCACCATCGTTTTTTGCAGCAGCAGCAGATGCGGCTGCGTCACCATGTCGAAATCGCGGGTGATCGCGAACAGGCTGTCGAGCATGTTGCCGACCGACATGTCCTTGACCGGCTGGCCGCGCATCGGCTCGCCGACGCTACGCAGCGCGGTCGCGAACTCCGCGATATTGTGATGCGCGGGGACGTATTGCGCCTCGAAATGGATTTCGGCGACGCGGCGGTAATTGCCGGTGATCAGGCCGAACAGGATTTCCGCCAGCCAGCGCCGCGCACGTGTGTCGAGCCGCCCCATGATCCCGAAATCGATCGCGATCAGGTCGCCGTCTGGTGCCACCATCAGATTGCCCTGATGCATGTCGGCGTGAAAAAAGCCCTCGGCAATCGCCTGACGCAGGAAGCCGCGCACCAATGTGCGGGCCAGCGCCTTGCGGTCATGTCCGGCGGCATCGATGGCGGCAATGTCCGACAGCTTGATTCCGTCGATCCATTCGAGGGTCAGGACGGTGCGCGAGGTCCGCCGCCAGTCGATAGTCGGGATGCGGAACCCCGGTTCGGCGGTCAGCCCTTCGGCGAGTTCGGATGCCGATGCCGCCTCGCGCCGCAGATCGAGTTCGCGCAGCGTCCATTGGCGGAAGGTCGCAATCGTGGCGCGCGGACGCAGGCGCGCGAACTCGCCGCCGATGATTTCCATCTGCGCGGCGGCCCATTCATAGGTTTCGAGCGCGGCGGCGAATTCGTCCTCGACACCGGGGCGCACGACTTTGATCGCAACGGTGACGCCATCGGTGGTGATCGCGCGGTGGACCTGCGCGATGGAGGCGGCCCCTACGGGGGTTTCCTCGATGCTGGCAAAGACTTCCTCGACCGGGCGCGCAAGCCCGCGCTCGATGGCAGCCTTGATGACGGGGAAGGGGAGTGCAGGCAGCCGGTCCTGCAACCGCTGCAGGTCGTGCGCGGCGTCGTCGCCGACCAGATCGGGGCGGGTGGCCAGCGCCTGGCCCAGCTTGATCGCGGCGGGGCCGCACGCCTGAAACGCCTCGGCATAGGCGGGGACTTTGGGGACGCTCGCCCCGAACCGCGCGATGCGGATGATGCGTTTGACCTGTGGCGGTGTCAGCGGGTCGCGTTCGATCCCCGCCAGCGCGCCATGCCGCGCCAGCGTCCGCAGCCACTTCATCAGCCGCCATAAATGCGTCACGGGTCGGCTCAAATCTTCCAGCCGCTATGGATCGCCACGAGTCCGCCCAGCATCGGCTCGACGTTGGTCTGCACGAACCCCGCGTCGGCAGTCATGCCTTCGAAAGTCGGCATGTCGGGGAAGCGGCGGATCGATTCGATGAGGTAGCGATAGCTGTCCTCGTCGCCCGCGATCATGCCGCCGATCTTGGGCACCAGCTTGTGTGAATAGGCGTCGTAAACCTCGCCGAAGCCCGGCCACAGGGTCGTCGAGAACTCCAGGCAAAAGAACCGCCCGCCGCGCTTCAGCACGCGGTGCGCCTCGCGCAGCGCCTTGGGGATGTCGGTGACGTTCCGGATGCCGAAGGCGATGGTATAAGCGTCAAAGCTCTTGTCCTCGAACTGCAGCGTCTCGGCATTCGATTCGGTCCACACCAGCCCGTCGATGCCCCGGTCGGCCGCGCGGTCGATGCCGACCGCCAGCATATCGGGATTGATGTCGGCGACGGTGATGCGCGCCTCTCCACCTGCAGCCTTATCCATCCGGAACGCGATGTCGCCGGTGCCGCCCGCCATATCGAGGATATACTCGCCCGCGCGGGGTTTGACTCGGCGGACAAAGCGGTCCTTCCACATCCGGTGCATCCCGCCCGACATCGCGTCGTTCATGCGATCATAATTGCGCGCGACGCTGGTGAAGACCTGCCCGACGCGCGCGGTTTTCTCGGTGGGGGCCACTTGTTCGTAGCCGAAGGAAACTGTTTCGCTCATGCTGTCGGCCTCTAGCGGGGGGTTGTCGCCCCCGCAAACGCTGTGGTGGGCTATTTGTGCCGATTGCTCGTCGCTGGGGACAGCCTATTGGCTGTCCCCTCGCCGCGTGCCATTGTTTGATCGAAGGCAATGCGATGCGTAGAGATAAAGTGAACTGTTGTTATAATGCTGCCGATTGAAACCAGCGGTCTCATTACGCTTGTTGCTGGTTCGTCGGTTTTGGCGGCGCTGGTATCGCAGGGCGTAGCGGCGTTTCGCGACAGTCGAAAAGCCAACAAGGACGGATCGTTCGCGGCGCTTTATTTGGCAGTCGCCTTGGAGTCATACGGCAGCGATTGTTCTTCGGTAATCAGTGATTCCGAGAACTACGATTCGTCGGGTGGGCATGCGGGAACGGCGCACGGCAATGTCCCCGACTTACCAGATTATCCGCCATCAATCGAATGGAAGCCGTTCGGCATCAATCAAACGACACAGGCCATGTCGTTCCGGGTAGAAGTTGAATCCGCCAAGGCCATGTTAAGAGATTACTGGGACATGGTTGGCGACGAGGATGAAGTCGTGCCGCTTATGCGCCAAGAAACTGCGCGGCTCGGCAGGAAGGCGCTAGGCCTTGCAATCGAGTTCCGGAAAGAATGGAAAATCCCACCCGTTGATTACAGCGCCGACTGGAACGTGAAAACGCATCTCAATGAGCGGGTTGCTAAATATGAGGAGCAGCGGAAAGAGCGTGAGGAGCGCAACCGTAAATTCAACGAGGAAATGTTCGCCAACATTAAAACGGACGGCCCCATAGCCGAAGATAGTTAGCTCAGTTCTACCTTGGGTTCACCGTAGCACTCGTAATCTCATCTCATCACCCAACCCCGGCAAAACCTCATCTCCGGCCCTTGGCGGCTCGCCACCTTGACGGCCAATAAACCCGCGCAAGTCTTCGAGGTCCGCGCCAGTCTTGCGCTGGGCAAAGAAGCTGCGTTCGTCCGATGCGCCGAGCTTTTCGGCCAACGTCAGTGCGATGAACTGGTTGAGCGAAATCCCCTCGGCTTCTGCAAGGCGTTCGACACGGCTCCGAATGCCCGGGGGCAGGCGCAGGGGGAAGCTGTTTTGCTTGGAGGGAACTGCCTTCATGATCTCATTCTCGCAAGGGTATCGCGGAACGGCAACACGAATTTCAGGGGCGGTATACCCATATTCGAAGACGCAGCCCATGCCTTCGGAAGTGCAAAGGGTTCACCCAAAGCACCAAAGACAGCGGCGCTTGCGATGCCTTTGGTGCTTTGGGTGAAAACCTGTCTGGTGCTGACACCGGGGCAAGAGAGGGTTTCGGGCAGTCCGGAGCCGTTCCGGCTGGTTGCCTGACCGCTGCCCGAGAATCTGAACCGCCCTCGCCACCCTTGACCCTCCACACCCCGTCCGGCACCGCCTCCTGCCATGCCCGAGCTTCCCGAAGTCGAAACCACTGTGCGCGGGCTGCGGCCTTTCCTAGAAGGTCAGTTGCTGACCTCTGTCCAGGCGTGCCGTCCCGATTTGCGCCGCGCCTTTCCGGTCGATCTGCGCCAGCGGTTGACAGGCGCGCGGGTGACGGCGCTGTCGCGTCGCGCGAAATACGGGATTGTCGAGACCGATCGCGGCGATGCGATGGTGTTTCATCTCGGTATGTCGGGGCGATGGCGGGTCGATCCGGAGGAACTGGGCGTGCACGACCATCTCGTGCTCGAAACCGGGTCGGGCCACCGGCTGGCACTGAACGATGCGCGGCGGTTCGGGTCGGTCGATCTGGTTGCGGTGGATTCGCTGGAGAGCTGGCCGCCCTTTGCGGCGTTAGGGCCGGAACCGCTCGGGCCGGAACTGACCAGCGCGTATCTGGCGCGCGTGCTGGAGGGGCGCGCTGCCCCGATCAAAGCAATGCTGCTCGACCAGCGAATCGTCGCGGGGCTGGGCAATATCTATGTTTGCGAGGCACTCAATATGACGGGGATACCGCCACGCCGTCCCGCTGGGCAAATCGCGCGCAAGCGGCTCGACGGGCTTGTCGAGGCGATCCGCAGCGTGCTCCTCGCCGCCATCGAAGCGGGCGGCTCGACCTTGCGCGATTACGCCCGCCCCGACGGCCAGCTCGGCTATTTCGCCAAGCAATGGCGGGTGTACGGACGCGAAGGCGAGGGGTGTCCGTGCGGCAAGGGGACCGTGATCCGCCTGACCGACAGCGGGCGCTCGACCTTTTCGTGTCCGGCCTGTCAGCGATAGGTTGACCGATACCCCCCTCGTGGCTATGGGCCGCGCCTTCATTCCGCACATAGATTTATCGAGGACTTCATGGCGAATACGCCCCAGGCAAAAAAGCGCATCCGGCGCAACGACCGTCGCGCCGAAGTGAACGGCGCGCGCGTCGGTCGCATCCGGACCTTCGTCAAGAAGGTCGAGCTCGCGCTGACCGATGGCGACAAGACCGCTGCTGCTGCGGCATTGGCCGCTGCCCAGCCTGAAATGGCGCGTGGCGTGGCCAAGGGCGTGATGCACAAGAACACCGCCTCGCGGAAGTTTGCGCGCCTGACCAAGCGGGTCGCTGCGCTCGCCTGAACATCGCTGTCCCGATAAGGGACGTACCGAATTCTAAAGCCCCGCCGGTCGCCTGACCGGTGGGGCTTTTTACGTTGCAAAACGATGACGGAAAAAAGTCAGCGATTCCCGCGATTCGAGCGATTTACATTCGATTACTATCGGCAAAAACGTCGCAGAACAGCCACTTAATCCGATTATGGCGCAATACCGTGAGTCTTCGCCGTCAAGCCGATTTATTTCACTTTTTTTAAGGCTGACCGGCTTGCGCGCACCCGCTGCGGCGCTCAAAAACATTGCCAAGGGACGACGCGACTCACCTGTTGCGGCCACCATGAGTGTCGAAATCCTCAGAAAACCAACGGCTTTCTGTGCGTCGATTCTTTTGCTTGGTTGACGGTGCGAGTCGCGGACATGCCGATGCAGCTGCGGTGCGGGGGGAGGCAGAAAAACATTGGCGTCGGGGGATAATCTGGACAACCTAATCGAAGATCGCGCGGCGGCGGCATGGCCGACGATCCGCGACGGTCTGCGCCGCGATATCGGCGCGCGCAGCTTCGACCAGTGGCTGGGCCGGACCCGCTACGACGGATTTTGCCGCGTCGACCGCATGGTCACGATCGCGCTCCCTTCCGCCTTTATGGCCAATTGGGTGCAGAAGAATTTCGCCGACCGCCTGAATCTGGCGTGGAAGACGGCGCTGCCCGATGTCGCCGGTGTTCGTATCCATGCCGACGACGGCGATGTGGTCCAGAGCTTCACTGCGGCCGCCGTTGCCGAAGCGCCCGCAGCCCCCGCCGAACCCGCGTTCCGGTTCGACCCGCGCCTGACTTTCGATAATTTCCTTGTCGGCGATACCAACCGTATCGCGCACAATGCCGCGCGCGCGATTGCCGAGGGCGGGCCGATGCGCTTCAACCCGTTGTTCATCCACGGCCCGACGGGGCAGGGCAAGACCCACCTGCTCCACGCCATCGGCCACGGCTATATGACGCGCAAACCGCACGCCCGCGCGCTGTGCATGTCGGCGGAACGCTTCATGGTCGATTTCGTCCATGCGATGCGAACCAAGGACACGCTGGCGTTCAAGGCGCGGCTGCGCTCGGTCGATTTGCTGATGATCGACGACTTCCAGTTCATTGTCGGCAAGGAAACCACGCAGGAAGAATTCCTCTACACCATCGACGAATTGATGCGCGGCGGGCGTCGCCTGATCATCAGCGCCGACCGGTCGCCGCATGAGCTCGACGGCATCGAGGGACGCATCCTGTCGCGCCTGACGCAGGGGCTGGTCGTCGATATCCAGCCCGCCGACTACCCGCTGCGCCGCGCGATTGTCGAAGCCAAAGCCAATGCGATGCCGCAGAAGATTTCATCGCTGGTCCGCGACTTGCTGGCCGCACGCATCGCGTCGAACGTGCGCGAGCTCGAGGGCGGGCTGAACCGGCTTGTCGCTTATGCTGCGCTCAACGACCGCACCATCGACGAGGCTTTCGCCGAGGAAACGCTCGCCGACATGTTCCGCGCCGGGCGGCGGCGCGTCACCATCGACGAAATCCAGAAGCGCGTGTCGGAGCATTTCAAGATCCGCCAGGCCGAAATGGTCTCGGCGCGTCGCGCGCGCGTTGTCGCGCGGCCTCGGCAGATCGCGATGTATCTGTCGAAGCAGCTAACCCCGCGCTCGTTGCCCGAGATCGGTCGGCGCTTCGGGGGGCGCGACCACACGACGGTGATCCACGCGGTCAAGCAGATCGAGAAGCTGCGCGCTGCCGATACCGAGATCGATGCCGATGTGCGGCTGTTGCTGCGGTCGCTAGAGGGCTGATCTTACCCCTTCCACTTTGTGGAAGGGGCGATGCGAAGCATCGGGAAAGGCCCGAACCGGAGGCCGTCGTTCCTTTCCCGGCTTCGCTACGCTTCGCCGCCCCTTCCACATGGTGGAAGGGGTTATCCGATCAGCGCTTCTGACGCTCCGGCGGCGCCACGGTAATCCGCACTGTCTGCCCGCTGTTCCCCGGGAAGCCCGTAAACATCGCCTCGATCAGATTCGGCACCAAAGTCGTCAGATCGTTATCCGAAGACATCGCCTTGGCCGTCCCCTCGAACACCCGCTCGCGGGTGCCGCGCCGTTCGATCTTCATCGCCAGTTGCGATTCATAGACGGTGTAGCTTTCGACCTCGTCATAGCGCGATCCGTAGAGAAACGGATCGTCATAGCCATAGACCCAGGCGCGGCGGCCGAAGCCCCAATAGGGGCGATACGGACCCCAGCCCTGACTATAGCCATAACGTCCACCGAAGCCCGACCCGAACCCGGGGCCGAACCCCGGCACAGTACGAAGCCGGTCGCGCCCTTTGTCGACCGTATAGTCGAGCCGCACGACCAGATTGGCATCGCCCGGCGACACCGCGCGCGTGTAGCCATAGCCCGCCAGCCGTTGCGCGACGGTGTTCGCATATTGCGCGAACTCCAGACTGCCGTCGAGGCGCGGGTTCTCGGCAACCACGGAAAAGGTCTGGCCTTGCGGTGCAGGGAGTTGCTGGAAACGCGAAACCTGCGCCTGAAACGGCGCGGCACACCCTGCGACGGCGAGCAAGGCAGCGGGGGCGAGAGCTTTGAAATAATGGATCATGGCGCGACCTCGATCAATGGAACGGCAATCTGCGAAGCAGACTGGTCTATACGGGTTGAACGCGTGGTGAACACAATCGTTTCACCGCGCATCGGGCGCGCCCTGTCGGCCCCGACGCGGCTTGCTCGCGCGCACCACCTCCACAATCCGCGCCACCTCGGCATTGACCTCTTCGATGCTCGGCAGCGCAGGCATCTGGTGGCGTTTCCAGCGCGCGCGCCGCTCGGGCAGGTGCAGGCGCAGCGTCTGGAAAGCCACCGACCAGTCCATTCCCGCGACGTCGCCGGTGGCGAATTCAGAGCCCATGTCGTCCGGGTCGGGGTCGTATTTCTGCAGACAGGCATAGATCAGTTCGCCCTCGAGCATCAGTCGCCCCTGCACGATCGCGTCGTCCCACGCGGTGGCAAAGGGGCCACCCATCGCCCGGTGCCGACGGGCCGTCGCGGGCTGCACCCCCGCCGCGCGCGCTGCCGCCGCAATGTTGCAGGTGGCGCGCAAAGTCTGGAGGAACAGCCGCTTTCGCTGATCGGTAAAGTCGGTCGGCATCGCGCGCCGCAACCGCCGGTGGCGCGACGTGAACCGCCCGGTAAGCACCAGCGGCACCCCGTCCCATGTCGGTTTCACTGGCGGCCTGATCCCCAGCCGTTCGCGCCCCGCCGCCAGCGCCCCCGCCCAGTCGCGCGCAAAATCCGCATCGCGCTTGCGCCGCCAATAGGCCCAGGACCGGTTCACGCCCGATTGCCGGAACGCCAGCTCGGCATTCGCCGTCCGCCGCAGCGCGGACAGGAAAGCGCGATAGCGGGCAGGGGCATCGGGCACGGGTCTCGGCATATTCGTTCTTTATATGTTCCAATTGAGAATTGCAACGTGAAGTGATCCCGCCCTGCACACAGTCGGCCTCCACCTCGCGATGCACAAGGCAGCTATCGGGGCGCTTCCCGATCTGAGACAAATGCCCGTCCCCGGACACCCAGGATGAAGGGCTGGAACCAATGACCGATTCGCCACAGGGCCGACCGATCCTTGACATTATTCGCGAGATTGTCGGCGATCTGACCCGCATCGATACCGCGCGTGTGGTGCCCGAGGCGCGCTGGGAGGATGTCCTGCCCGACCGGTTCGACTTCTACGGGCTTTTGTCGGACACACAGAAACGGTTCGGCATCGAAATCCCCGACGACGACGCATTCGCTATGGAGACGTTCGGCGATCTGATCGCATTTGTCCGGGCACGCGGGATTCCGGAATAGCTGGTTGTTGGTCGGCACCAAACGAAGTCCACGATTCACAACCGTCTCAAAACAGCGTCACCCCGTGCCTGACACGGGGCTTGGCTTTTCTTTGGCACTGCGTCGGTCCATGTGGAGCGGGTGGCGACAGGCGGCTGGGCCTGTATCATGGCAAACCGTTATCGCGGTGGCATGTATGTTGGCGTGACGAGCGATCCGATCCGCCGCGTCTTCCAGCACCGCGAAGGATCAGGCTCGAAGCACGTCGCCGACTTCGCCAAGACCCGCCTCGTCTACGTCGAGCATCATTCAGAGATCGGTACGGCAATAACGCGCGACAAGCTGGTCAAGAAATGGCGGCGCGAATGGAAGTTTGCGCTGATCGAAGCCGACAATCCTGACTGGCGCGACCTGTGGTCGCAGTGGTTCGACTCCGCAGCAGAGCAAGATTAGTCAAGCCCCGTGTCAAGCACGGGGCGACGAACAAGGGAAGGGCATAAGCTAGGTGAGACAGACGCAAGAGTTGGCCGACCGCCGGCGACCATTTTTCGATCGTTTGGGCAGGTAATCTGTTGGCTGGAAAGCTGATACGTCCCGCCGCGTCACCCCGTGCTTGACACGGGGCTTGGCTTTTCTTCGATGCCGACCCGTGGAAACAGTTGGCGGTGGCATTCAATCCGACTCAACCTCGGACACCAACGGCAGGTCTGTCGGGGGGAGCCGGCTGTCCGGTTTTAATCAAATGGATTCAGAAACTGACATTGCATGATACTTGTCACCATCAAGCATCCGTATTGTGAACCCTCCATCGTTCACACTTTCGCTCTCATCCAATAGTTGCATCGCGATTTCGTCGAATATTGCTAGGCGATCAGTTTCCATACCATTTGCCGCGATATTAGAACGAAACCTATCGTAAGCGTCGGCGCCCATATGGTGGATTGCTGCACTCAAGACTCCAAGAAGTAGCACTTCATCCCTCAAATTGAGCACGCAAATAGCCGCATTGGTCCAAGCGTCGATGTCTTGCGGTTGGATGAAGGCGCAAGCTAGGAAATGATGAAGAGCTGATTCGTGTTCGCCAGCACGTGCCTGCGTAATCCCTAGGTTGTAATGAGCGAGCGGGTGAAGCACGTCGACGTTTGCTAGAAGATGCTCGAGAACTTCCAAACCTTCCGCCCCATCACGCCCTAATATGTGGTTGGCTTCCGATTTTCGCCGAGGCAAAATCTCGGCTCCAAATTGGGCAACCATGCGGTCACAGACCATCATCTTCAATTCTGCCTCTCGCAGCATTCGCTGAGCGGTGCAATGAACTCTAGCATTCTCAAAATACTGGCGTGCTTCAAAAATCGCGCCTGAAAGCAAAAGTGCATCACCTAACAAGAATGTCAGTTCGGGATCGTCCGGATCGAGTCTTGCTGCCTCTTGATAAAACTGCTTTGCAGCCACAAAGTGACCCGACATAAAAAGCAAACCGGCGAGTTCGCGAACAAAATAGTCAGTCTGAAGGTAAGCGGGACGGAGATGTCGGGCACGATTGTAATGAAATATCGCATGCGAGAAATCGCTTTCACTGCGATAAGAATTCCCGATTGAGTAATGTGCCGCAGCCTCGCTTCCTGACCCGACACTACCAGCTGCGGCAAGTGTCGCGTCAAAAAACAACTCCCTTGCTTCGCGGCGTGACCCCTCGCTTTGCGGAGCCATTCCAATAGTCATCGCAATCATTGCCTGCCTAGGGCCGTCGGCATGAAGTCCGTTGATAATCGCCAATCTCGCAAGTGCGGGAAGGTCGCTCGAGAGGGCGAGGCAAACGTCTGCAGCCAAATCTTCATTGTGATGCGCGATTTCGCGCGAAACGAGCAGGCGAGCGAGCGACTCAGCTTGGCGGTGAAGTCTTTGCTTTAGAAATATCCGAGACAGCGCGTAGAAAGTGGAGGCGAGATAATCATTAGGCGTAGGGTCCTGCAAATCAAAGGTAACGCCAGTCAGAGTGTCGATTCCGACCGCAAGGAAGGAGGGTTCGACTTGCACGAATGCCTCGACCATGCTCGGCGTATGCGCCGCTCTGGCTAGCGCGCCGTTGCTATCCGCGATTGCGCCCGCGATTGCTCTGTCGATTTGATATCGATTCGACGCCGGGATCGCAGATAGATCAATCCTGAGGGGGACAGGCCTGTTTGGCGGAAAAGCAGCAAGAGAACGACGAACTTCAAGCGTGCGCCGAATTTTGGCAGTTGTCGTTTCACACCATAAATCACCTGAGTTGAAGCGATAAGTGGCAGTTTTCTGGCCTTCATTCGTTTTCAAGCGCGAGGCTATGTTCGCCCCCCACTCCCAAAAGATCGAGTTGTTTGGGCTACCGTAGCGCACCACCGCCGTTGGAATTTCAAGCGACCGATAATAATCCAACTCATCCAATTCTAGGCTGACACGGTCGGCACGAGTGTCATCGTCGGTAGCGCGAAGTTGAACATTGAACGAGAGGCCGGTCGAACAGCCGCCTTCATCAAATATCTCGACCTCGCCATCTATCCCATAATCGGGAGTCTTAGGACGATAGACCCAACCATCGGGCAGCGCATCCTTGAAGCGGCTTATCGACAATTCTTCGAGGATATGTGAGCGGGCGCGAATTGGCATGCTATACGTATGCCGCATAGCTGCTTGAGCGGCAACAATTTGCCAGCTGTCACTGGCAGTTACCAGTTACGGTGACAGGTGCAATAACGCATAAATAATGTCCGCTTTCAGGGTCGCGAATAAGCCAAACCAACGACCGAAATCTTGTCGGTTAGCGACATTGCGATGTCGAGGCATGGTGAATGCCACAGCCCAGCAGTGGTTCGATACCGGAGCCGACCAAGAAAAGCCAAGCCCCGTGTCAAGCACGGGGTGACGTACTTGGGAGTGTCTGCGAACCGATCGGTAAGAATGAAAACCAGACAGCCCGCTCCCTCCTACTATCCCAACACTTACCCCCGCATCAACCCCAGCGCATCATAAGCCGCCGCCAGCGTCGGCGCCGCAATCACCGTCGCCCGCGCCGCGCCGTCCACCAGCACCGCATCGATCGTCCCCGACTCCCGCAACCCCAGATACCGCTCGCGGATCGGCGATAGTTCCACGACCAGACGCTCCGCTAGCGCCGCCTTGAACGGGCCGAAATTGCCGCCGCCATATTCCGCCAGCACCGCGTCCGCGCTGCGGTCGTCGAGCGCGGCCATGATCGTCACCAGATTGCGCGCTTCGGCACGCCCCTCCAGCCCCGCCACTTCGGAAGGTAGCGGTTCGGGGTCGGTCTTTGCCTTGCGGATTTTCTGGGCGATGGTGTCGGCGTCGTCGGTCAGGTTGATCCGGCTCATGTCGCTCGGGTCGCTCTTCGACATTTTCGCGCTGCCGTCGCGCAGGTTCATAATCCGCGCAGCAGCAGGGGGGATCGTCGGTTCGGGCAGGGTGAAGACCTCACGCCCCGTATCGGTGTTGAACTTGACCGCAATGTCGCGCGCCAGCTCCAGATGCTGTTTCTGGTCGTCGCCGACCGGCACATGCGTCGTCTGGTAGAGCAGCACATCGGCGGCCTGCAGCACGGGATAATCGAACAGCGCGACGCTGGCCCCGTCGCGGTTCTTGCCCGCCTTGTCCTTCCACTGCGTCATGCGGCCCAGCCAACTCATCCGCGCGGTGCCGTTGAGCAGCCAGCACAGCTCGGCATGGGCGGGGACGCGGGCCTGATTGAACAGCACCGACTTGGTGCTGTCGATACCGCAGGCGACGAGCGCGGCGGCCATATCGGTCAGCGCCGCGCGGCGCGCCTCGCGGGTCATATGGTCCGACAGCGAGTGGAGATCGGCGAGGAAATACAGGCTCTGCCCGCCCTTGGCCGCCACCTCGTCCTGCATCCGCACCCAGTTGCGGATCGCGCCCAGATAATTGCCGAGGTGGAGGTTGCCGGTGGGCTGGATGCCCGAAAGGACGCGCATCACGGCTCTACCTTCTTGCGGCGGAGGAGCAGCCGGACGTCGTCCTTGTCGACCGCGCCGATCAGCCAGCCAACCCCGAAATATACAACGCCGCTGCTCCCGATCAGCGCGCCGAGGCCGATCAGCCGCTGCAGCGTCGAGCCGCCGAGCCAATGCCCGATCGCGCGGTCGAGCAGCAGGATCGTCGCGCCCATTGCGGCAGCTGCGGTCAACTGGCGCACAACCCGTGCACCGACGGCAGGCTCGATGTGGAAATGTCCGCGCCGCCTGAGCGTTGCATACAGCATCGCGCAATTGAGCCACGACGTCAGCATCAGCGCGAGCGCGAGGCCGTATAGCCCGAAGAACGGCACTAGCGCGAAATTGAGCACCACATTGGCGGCAAGCACGACCATCGCGATCTTGAGCGGCGTCTTGGTGTCCTCCCGCGCGAAGAAGCCGGGGGTCAGCACCTTGACCAGCACATAAGCGGGCAGGCCGAGCGCGATGATCGCGAGTGTATTTCCGGTGACGATGGCGTCTTGCGTTGTGAATTCGCCACCTTGGAACAAGGCGGTAACCAGCGGCACACCGGCGGCGGCAAACGCGATGGCGGCAGGCAGCGTCAGCAGCATGGCAAGGTCGAGCGCCTGGTTCTGCACCTTGTTCGCCGCTTGCGGATCGCCCTGGTCGACGAATTTGCTGATCGTCGGCAAAATTGCGGTGCCCAGCGCCGTGCCGATGATGCCGAGCGGCAACTGGTTCAGCCGGTCGGCATAGTTCAGGTGCGCCATCGAACCTTCGGGCAAGTACGATACGAACTGCGTGTCGATGAGGATGCTGACCTGATAGACCCCCGCAGCGAAGGTCGCGGGGATGACGACACGGAAGAACTGGCGGACACCCGGTGTCATGCGCGGGCGGCGGAGCTTGAGCGAAATCCCTGCCTGCCGCGCCGCCCACCAGGTCAGCGCGAGCTGGACGACCCCGCCGGCGGCGACCGCCCATGCAAGCGCGGTCGCGGTCACTGCGCCACCCTCCCGGAACAGCAGCAGCGCGACGAGCATCGCCATGTTGAGGAGCGCTGGCGCGAAGGCAGCGGCGGCAAAGCGGTGCATCGAATTGAGCACGCCCGAAAACAGCGAGACGAGGCTGATCAGCATCAGGTAAGGAAAGGTGATGCGCGACAGGTCGGTCGTCAGCGCGAACTTGTCGGCGTCGCCCGCATAGCCCGACGCGAGCAGCCAGACCAGCGCGGGCATCAGCAGCTGCCCGACCAGAGTGAAGGCGAACAGCGCCGGCAGGAAGACCGCGAGCACTTCCTCGCTGAATTTCTTCGCTTCCTCGATCCCGCCTTCGCCGTGGTAACGCTGGCTGAACAGCGGCACGAAGCCTGCCGAAAACGCACCCTCTCCGAAGAAGCGGCGAAACGTGTTGGGCAGGCGGAAGGCGACGAGGAACGCGTCGGCGTACATGTTCGCGCCAAGGACGCGCGCCATCACAATCTCGCGACCGAAGCCGAGGATGCGGCTGACCATCGTCAGTCCGCCAATCGTGCCGACGGCCTTGCCCAGTTTCATCGATTATCCCCCCGGACAGGGGTGCGTGTCACGCTCAGGCCTGTCCGACCGGCGCGCCCAGCGCTTCGGCTTGTTCGGCCTGTGCGATATAGAGCTGGCCGAAATCGATGGGTTCGAGCAGCAGCGGCGGGAAGCCGCCGTCACGGACCGCATCGGCGAGCACGCGGCGCGCGAAGGGGAACAGGATGCGCGGTGCTTCGGCCAGGAGGAACGGCTGGAGCTGATCATCGGGAATGTTGCGGAGCGCGAACAGGCCCGCGTACGACAGCTCGACCTGAAACGCGACCTTGTCGGCGGCAACGGCCTTGGCCTCGACCTTGAGCACGACTTCATAGGCATCCTCGCCGACCATGCCCGACGCGATGTTGAACTGGATGTCGATCTGCGGCTGTCCCTGCCACTGGTAAACCGCCGGCGCGTTCGGGTTCTCGAACGACAGATCCTTAACATATTGCGAGAGGAGACCGGCCTGCGGCGTGGTGTCTTCGCCATTGCTCAGCGGTTCGTTTTCAATCGTTTCGGGCGCGGCGTCGTCGGCCATTTCTGCGTGTCTTTCGTCAGGAGAATATTGGGTGCGGGCGCGGTTACATGGCTGATACCGACACCGCAAGGCTCGACTGTTGCGGCGGCATTCGATTGCACCAACAATGGACGTTTGAAGTGTCGGGCCGGTGCGCCTATGTTACAGTGCGAAGCGAATGGAGTTCAGTGTGTCGGCTATGGTTGAAATCGTGGTCTTGGCGATGGTTGCAGGGTTCCTTGCGCTGCGTCTTTATGCCGTGCTGGGCAAGCGCACCGGGCACGAACAGCCGCTCGCGCCGGTCGAGGAACACCCGCATTCCCCCGCCAGCACAGGCTTCGCACAGCCTGCGCGCCCCGCAGCGGCAATTGCCGACACCGTGTTCGAGGAAAGCGCGGCAAGTGGCGTCCGCGCCATTGTCGCCGCCGAACCGTCTTTCGATGTCGGACGCTTCATGGAAGGGTCGAAAGCCGCCTACCGGATGATCCTCGAAGCTTATTGGCGCGGTGAAGAGAGCGTTCTCGAAGGGCTGACCAGCGACGATGTGCGCGGGGCGTTTGCTGCGTCGATTGCCGACCGTTCGACGGCGGGACACGTGCTCGAAAACCGCTTGGTCACGATCGAAAAAGCGATCATCGTCGCCGCGTCAGTTACCGGCAAGCTTGCGGAGGTCACGGTGCGCTTCGATGCCGATATTGCCGCTGTGACGCGCGATGCGGATGGAACGGTTGTTGCGGGGTCGCTGACCGATGCCGTCCCGACCGTCGATGTCTGGACGTTTGCGCGGACTTTGAAGAGCGACGATCCCAACTGGATTTTGACCGACACCGACGAGTCCGCTTGATGCGGGTTGCGACGGTTGGCTTTGTGTTGGCACCGCTCCTGTCGCTTGCGGCATGTGCCGGAGGAATAATTCCTCCAGCACCGGCACCGGCACCGGTTCGCGCAGCGCCAGCCGAAACGCCAACGGCTGCTCGTGTTGCAGCGCCAGTCGCCGCTCCGGCACCAAGGCCGCCCGCCGTGTTGCTTAGCGGCAATGCGCGGTCGGCCGGAGTCGCCGCCGGACCCGACATTGCCGATTTGCCGATCAGTGCCGAAGCCGCAGCGCGTGCCTTAACCGCATTCCGTCTGAGTTGCCCTTCGCTCCAGCGGCGCACCGATCTGTCGGGTCTGACGCGCGGCAGCGACTGGGCCGCTGCCTGCCGTGCCGCCGCCAGCGCAACCGACGCGAGCGCTTTCTTCCGGACCGAATTCGAAGCTGTCCGCATCGGCGCCGGGACCGCCTTTGCGACCGGCTATTACGAACCCGTCATTGCCGGTGCCCGGACGCGCGATGCCGCGCACCAAGTGCCAGTCTATGGCCGACCGACCGACCTCGTCGAACTCGATCTCGGCCGGTTTTCGGCGGCTTTGGCCGGACGGACGCTGCGCGGACGGATGGAGGCGGGTGTGCTTGTCCCCTATCTCAATCGGGCCGAAATCGACGACCGTGGCCTTGCGGGCCGCGCCCAGCCGATTGCCTGGACGGCGGATTACATCGATTTCTTCGTGCTCCAGATTCAGGGTTCGGGGCAGTTGAAGCTGCCTGATGGCCGGACCATGCGGATCGGCTATGCCTCGGCGAACGGGCATGATTACACCGGCATCGGGGCGCTGATGCGCGACCGCGGTCTGGTGGCGCCCGGACAGGCATCGATGCAGGGGATTGAACGCTATCTGCGCGCCAATCCGGCGGAGGGCATGGCGATCATGCGCGAAAACAAGAGCTATGTTTTCTTTCGCGAAGTCATCGGGGCGGGTCCGCTCGGATCGTTGAATGTCCCTGTGGTCGCGCGCGCCAGTGTTGCCGCCGATCCGGCATATATCCCATTGGGCGCGCCGGTGTGGCTCGATCTCGACCGGCCTGAAACCGATGGACTCTGGGTGGCACAAGACACCGGTGGCGCGATCAAGGGTGCAAACCGGGTTGATACTTTCTGGGGCTCCGACGACGAGGCACGCCGGATCGCGGGCGGGATGATCGGACGCGGCATTGCCTATATCTTCGTGCCGCGCGGCTCATTGGCAAGGTTGAACGCGGCGGGAGGCGATGCCGCGCGTCCTTAGCGCCGAGGAGCGCGCATTGTGGCGGCGTGTCACTGCCGATTTGCGCGGGATTAAGGCCGAAGCTGCCGAGAACCCGACGGCACCTGCCAAGCTCCGAACGCCGTCTGTCCGCGTCTTGCCGCCGATTGCGAAACCGCAAATTTCGCGCCGCGCCAGCCCCGGTACCACGCTTGACGGCACTTGGGACCGCGAACTTCGCACCGGCAAGGTAACACCCGACCGCTCGATCGATTTGCATGGCTATACGCTGGCGCAGGCACATGAACGCGTGCTCTCAGCGTTGGGCGATGCACTGGCCGATGGCGACCGGCTGGTTGTCGTCGTGACCGGACGCGCTCCCGCAGCCGAGCGCAGCCGGATCGATCTGCCCTTGCGCGGCATCATCCGGGCATCGATCGGCGATTGGCTCCATACCGCGCCGTTCGCGGGACGGATTGCCGCCATTCGGCCCGCGCATGTTCGGCATGGCGGGACAGGGGCACTGTACGTCGTGCTGCGTCGACAGGAACGGGGTTAACGGCAAAAATCTAAAGGTTTTCTTTACGTCCGGCGTGTGACGGGGTGCTCTGCGGCCATCACGCCGCCCTTGTTCGGGACAGCAGGGCTTTGGGACGTTGGGGAACACTGTCGCTGAAAGCGCGCGTCGATGCATTTGCACTCGGTGCCGGCATGCTTGCATTCGGCACCGGCTTTCTTGCAACCCATGATCCCTGGAACGATGCGGAGGGCATTTTCCGCGCGACCGTTTTCGGATTGCTCTGCGGACTGTTGAGCTGGGCGTCGGCCCGGCGCGCCCTCGTTGGCATTTTCGACGCCGCGGATATGGCAACGGCGCGCCTTGTCGAAGCGGCAAGCGGCGATCTGACGTCGGGCACGCCGGGCGAAGTCGGCCTGTCGCTGCCGCATTTGTCGGGTGCGCTCGACCAGATGCTGGCAAATGTCCGTGCCAATCTCAACAGTGCGACGACGCTGGCATTTTATGACCCGCTTACGTCGCTCCCCAACCGCACCCATTTCCGGGATGCGGCGGAACGCGCCATGAAGACCGTTCCAGATGGGGCGATGTCGGCGCTCGCCTTTATCGATCTCGACAATTTCAAAACGGTCAATGACACCCTCGGCCACGCCGGTGGCGACCAGGCATTGGTCAAAGTCGCCAACCGGCTTCGCAGCGTTGCAGCAGGCGAAATCGTGCGTCAGGCCGACAGCGCGACCGAAACAGTGGTCGGTCGCTATGCAGGCGACGAGTTCGCGATGTTTTTCCCGCATGTCGACGGGCGCGAAGATGCGGCGCGGATCGGCGATCTGATGCTGGCCGCGCTCAACAAACCTTTTGAGATCGGTGGCCAGCAAGTCGTTGTCGGCACGTCGATCGGGATTGCGCTATCGCCCGAACATGGCACGACCCTGACCATGCTGATGCGCGCTGCCGATGTCGCGATGTACCACGCCAAGGCAAGCGGGCGCGGTCAGTATCAGTTCTTTGCCGAGTGCCTCGCCGAGCGAATGGCGAAGCGGACGCAGCTCGAAACCGAGTTACGCGAAGCCATCGAGCGCCGCGAGTTCACCATCGCTTTTCAGCCGCAGGTGTCGCTGTCCGACGGGCGGGTGCAGGCCGCCGAAGGGCTGTTGCGCTGGAACCACCCGGTCGATGGGCTGCGTCTGCCCGCCAGCTTTATTGGCGCCGCCGAAGAGAGCGGATTGATTGCCGAAATCGGCGACTGGGCCATCGACGAGCTTGCCCAGTGCGCGGCGCGCTGGACGCAGAGTCCGATTGCGCCGCGTATCGCCGTCAATCTCAGCCCGCGCCAGATTGCACGCCCCGATTTCTTCGTCCGGCTTTGGCGCGCGCTCGAACGGGTCGAGCCCTGGCTGTCGCTGATCGAATTCGAGGTGAGCGAGGGCGTATTGATGGAGTGTAGTCCGCGCGTGCTCGACCAACTGCGCCGCTTGCGGAAAGCGGGCGCGACGATTGCCATCGACGATTTCGGATCGGGGTCGTCGAGCCTGGCGCGGCTGCGTGCGCTGCCGTTCGATGCGGTCAAGCTCGATACCGGTCTGATTGCGGACATCGACCGCGAGCCTGCGGCACGCGAACTGGTGCAGGCGGTCATCGGGCTGGTGCACAGCATGGGGGCAAAAGCGATTGCCGAGGGCGTCGAAACACGCGCCCAATATGAACTGCTTCGCGTCATGGGCTGCGACGCGGCGCAGGGCTATGCGATTGCGCCGCCTATGGTCGAGGCGGATTACCGCGTTTGGGCAGGGAGTGCGGCGGCGAGTATGCGCGCATAGATTTCGGTGAGCGCGGTCAGGTCGTCGAGCGCGACGGCCTCGTCGAGTTTGTGCATGGTCGCATTGCACAGGCCGAATTCGACCGTTGGGCAGAGCTTCGACAGGAAGCGCGCGTCCGATGTGCCGCCGGTGGTGGAGAGTTCGGGCTCGAAGCCGGTGACGATGCGGACAGCGTCGGCAACAAGCGTGCTGAGCGCGCCCGGCGGAGTCAGGAACGCTTCGCCCGAGACTTTGGCAGTAACGGTGGCGCGCGGGGTGATCGCCGTTGCCAAGCCGCGGATGCGAGTGACCAGATCGTCGCCACGTTGCAAGTCGTTGAAACGGATGCTGAGCCGCGCGGTGGCGCTGGCCGGGATGACGTTGGTGGCGGGGTTGCCGGTATCTACCGTCGTGACTTCGATATTCGACGGCTGGAACCAATTGTTGCCGTCGTCGAGATGGATCGCGTCGATCTCCGACAGGATGGCAACCAGCGGGCGCAGCGGATTATCGGCGAGATGGGGGTAGGCGACGTGCCCTTGCGTCCCTGCGACTTCGATCCAGATGTTGACGGACCCGCGCCGCCCGATCTTGATCGTGTCGCCCAGACGATTAGCCGAGGTCGGTTCGCCGACGAGGCACTGGTCGGGGACGAGGCCGCTCGCCTGCATCCGCTCAATCAACGCGACAGTGCCATATGTCGCCGGACCTTCTTCGTCGCCTGTGATGATGAGGGTCAGGCGACCGCTGTGGTCGGGTGCGCGCGCGGCGGCGGCTACGAAAGCGGCAATGCTGCCCTTCATATCGACCGCGCCGCGTCCGTGGAGCAGGGCGCTGCGAACTACTGGTTCGAATGGGTCGCTCGCCCAGCCCGCGCCGGGGGGGACCACGTCGAGGTGGCCGGCAAAGGCGAAGTGCGGGCCGTTGTCGTGGCCGCGTGTCGCCAGTAGATTCTCGACTGGGCCGTCAGGTGCCTCGCCAACAACGAACCGTTCGACGTCGAATCCCTGTGCTGTGAGTGCTACCTGGAGCACGTCGAACACCGCGCCGGTCGCGGGGGTGACGCTGGGCGCGGCGATCAGGGACTTGGCGAGCGTCAGGGCATCGGTCATGTTCTCCCTCATGCCCAAGATTAATCTCGACGCAATCCCGCAGAGTAATGCAACCGGTTATCCGCCCGAATACGCCGGGGTGGTCGAGGGGCGGTGGTATCGCAAGTTAATGGGTCCGACCGGATTGACCGACTTCGGCGCGGGCCACGTGACGCTGAAGCCCGGGGCGTGGTCTTCGCAACGCCATTGGCATGAGGGCGAGGACGAGCTTGTCGTTGTTCTTTCGGGTTCGGCGGTGCTCGTCGATGACGAGGGCCGGACGCCGATGTTGAGTGGGGATGTGGCAGTCTTTCGCAAGAACGACGGCAACGGTCATGTGCTGGTCAACGAAAGCGAGGCGGACTGCATTCTGCTCGCCGTCGGCAAACTCGCGCTGACGCCCTGTCACTATCCCGATATCGACATGCATCTGTTCGCCGGAACCGGGCGGCAGCAACGCAAGGACGGTAGCGACTTTTAACGCACCGTCGCCTCGAACACGGCGGCGCGCAGCTCGGCGATGCCCATGTCCTTCTCGCTCGACGTGACGATGATGTCGGGATGGGCCGCCGGGCGCTTGCGGGCGGCCTCCGACGTGCGCTCCGCAACAGCGGCAAGTTCGCTGGCCTTGATCTTGTCGGCCTTGGTCAGGACGACGCGATAGCTGACCGCCGCCGCGTCGAGCATCGCCATGATTTCCTCGTCGACCGGCTTAACTCCATGGCGCGCGTCGATGAGGACGAAGGCGCGACCCAGCACTTGCCGCCCGCGCAGATAATCGTTGATCAGGAAGCGCCATTTCTTGACGACGTCCTTGGGCGCTTCGGCAAAGCCATAGCCCGGCATATCGACAAGCCGGAAACGCACCGGATCGCCGACGTCGAAGAAGTTCAACTCCTGCGTGCGCCCCGGCGTGTTCGATGTGCGCGCCAGACCGTTGCGGTTGGTCAGCGCGTTGAGCAGCGAAGATTTGCCGACGTTCGAGCGACCGGCAAACGCGACCTCGGGAACGGTCGGTTCGGGGAGATGGACGAGCGACGGCGCGGACTTGAGGAAGGAAATCGGGCCGGAGAAGAGTTTCCGGGCTGTTTCGGGGATGTCGGAGTCGTCGGTCACTGCTGTGCTCCTGCGTAAGCAGGAGCCTTGGCCGCCAGCTCCGGACTTCGACGCCGAGGCTCCCGCTTTCGCAGGAGCACAGCTAGTTGCTCGTCGTTCATGCCACCGTCGGCGCAGCAGGGCTGTTCTTCAGCCCCGGATATTTCGAATAGAGCCACTTCTGCTGCGCGATCGTCAGAATGTTCGACGTCGCCCAATAGAGTTGCAGGCCAGCCGCAAACGGCGCCATCACAAACATCAGCACCCAAGGCATGATCGAGAACATTTGCGCCTGCACCGGGTCGGTCGGCGGCGGGTTCAGCTTGAACTGGATATACATCGTCACACCCAAGATGATCGGCAGCACCCCGATCGCGATGATTGCGGGCGGCGTGAACGGCAATAGCCCGAACAGGTTGAGCGGCGTCAGCGGATCGGGCGACGCCAAATCGTGGATCCAGCCGACAAACGGTTGGTGGCGCATTTCGATGGTCAGCATCAGCACTTTGTAGAGGGCAAAGAAGATCGGCATCTGGATGAAGATCGGCAGGCAGCCCGCGAGCGGATTGATCTTTTCGGTCTTGTAAAGCTCCATGATCTCCTTTTGCTGGCGCGCCTTGTCGTCCTTGAAGCGGTCCTGGATCGCTTTCATCTTCGGCTGGACGACACGCATCGCCGCCATCGAGGCGAACTGCTTTTGCGCGATGGGGAACATGATGCCGCGGATGACTACCGTCAGCGCCATGATCGCCAGCCCGAAATTTCCGATGATGCCGAACAGCCAGTGGAGGAAGTGGAACAGCGGCTTTTCGAAGATTTCGAACCAGCCCCAGTCGATAGCCTTGCCGAACAGCGGAATGCCCTTGGCCTCATAGGCGTCGAGCGCGTTGATTTGTTTGGCACCGGCAAAGAAATCAGTGGTTACGCTCGCGGCGCGACCCGGCGCGATGGTCACGGGTGCGCGGGTAAGGTCGGCCTGATAGCTCGACCCGTCGGCGCGGAAGGCGGCATCGACGCGCGCCGCCCCCTTGGGCGCAAGCGCGGTGAGCCAGTATTTGTCGCCGAAACCGAGCCAGCCGCCGAGGCCGCTTGCCGTGTTAACGCCGGGAACTGCCTTTGTGCCAAAGATACGGTCCCAGAAACCTGGCTCTTTTGCCGTCAGATAATGATAGTCGATGTCGTAGTTGACCGCGCCGCCGACCGCCATCATCGGGCCGATATGCGCGACCCAATTGTCGGGATCCTTCGGCTTTTCGGCGCGGTTCACGACCGCATAGGGCCGCGCGACAATGGGTGCGGCGGACGTGTTCGCCACCCGCTGTTCGACCGTAAACATGTACAGGTCGTCGACAGATATTTTCAGGACGAACAACTGCCCCTGGCCGTTGTCCCAGCGCAAGGTGACCGGTGACGTGGGGGTCAGCTCGCGGCGGTCGGCGGTCCAGACGGTGTCGGCGTCGGGGACGGCGATGCCGCTGGCCATCCAGTCGAAGCTGGCGAAATAGGACTGAGGCGACCCTTGTGGCGACAACAGGCGGACGTTTGCGGAATCCTTCTTCGTCGTCTCGCGATAAGTAGTGAGCACCAAGTCGTCGATCCGCGCGCCCTTCAGGTTCAGCGAGCCGGTGATGCGCGCGTTGCGGATGGGCAGGCGCGGCGACGCGGCAATGACCTGTGCGCGCGACTGGGTCGCAGCCGCTTTGGCAACGGCGGGCGGCGTGCCCGGCGCGGGCAATGGCGTGGTTTTGCCGCCCTCGATCTTGACGACGGGCGCTTTGGCGGTCGGGAACCAATAGCTAGCGACTGCACTCCACCCGAACAGGATGAGGCCCGACAGGACAATGGCGAGGATGAAATTGCGTTGTTCGGACTGCACGAGTGCGTTGCTTTCGCTGGATAAATCTTAGGGAACCGGGTCGAAGCCACTGCCGCCCCAGGGGTGGCAACGGGCAAGGCGGCGGGCCGACAGCCAGCCCCCCTTCAGCGCCCCATAGCGGGTAAGCGCGTCGATCGCATAGGCCGAACATGAGGGCATGTAGCGGCAGCTAGGCGGCAGGATGCGGGACGGACCGATTTGCCAGCCGCGGGCAAGGAGGATGAGGAGGTGCGCGATCATCGCTTTACTTTGCCTAGCGCCTTGACCAGTTCGCCCTTTAGAGCGGCGTAATCGCGCTCGACCCCGCCCGCGCGGCCTATCAGGACATGGTCGGCACCTGCGACCCCGTCTGCGGCCAACACTTCGCGGGACAAGGCACGCAAGCGGCGCTTCATGCGGTTGCGGACAACGGCGTTGCCAATCTTCTTGGTGACGGTGAAGCCGACGCGCACGTCGGCGGTGTCATCGGCGCGGTCGCGGACCAGCAGGACGAATCCCGGCATCGGCGCACGCTTTCCGGCGTTGGCCGCGAGGAAATCCGCGCGGCGCTTGAGGATGTGAATTTTCGTAGTCGCGATTTCCGAGTCGGCGGACCTGCGGTCCACCTCGAAATCGCTCAGGCCGAAAGCTTGTGGCGACCGCGGGCGCGGCGCGCGCGTATCACGGCACGACCGCCCACTGTCGCCATGCGGTGACGGAAACCGTGACGACGGGCCCGAACAAGGTTGCTGGGCTGAAAAGTGCGCTTCATCGATCATGCCTTCGGTATCGAAACAGAAAAAAGGCCGCCCGACGAACGGACGACCGCCAATGGAGGTTCGCCTAGGGCCACGACCCCTGAAAGTCAATCGGCTTTGCGCGCTGCAACGAGCTTTGCGCGACGTTTCGCGCTCGCCCGACGCAACCCCTTGTCGGCAAAGGCTCCGTGCCTAGGCCAGCGCCGCTTGAGCCGGACATAGAGGCGCTTCGACCATTTGGCGTAGCGCAGCAGCAGGGTCAGGCCCGCCGCGAACAGCGGGATAAAGCCCGGCCCTGGCAGCGGCCCGATAATGACGGCAACGACGCACAACAGAATTCCCGCCGCGACCAGCAGGTTACGCCCGATCGAACTGCGCTCGAACGCGCGCCAGCGATTGCCCAATGACATGCAGGCGATGTGGGCAGTGGCAGTTGCGTTCGCAAGGCAGGGCGGGTTAGATCATTTTTTGCGTCACAGCGATGCGAACGGGGGATCGACATGACCGCGACGGTGCCGACAGTGGCTTATCTCGGCCTGGAGGCGCGCAGCGTCGAGGTGCAGGCGTCGCTGATCGCCGGGCTGCCTGCGTTCAACGTCGTCGGTCTGGGCGACAAGGCGGTCAACGAAAGCCGTGAACGGGTGCGCGGGGCAATCGCCTCGCTCGGCCTCGCGCTGCCGCCCAAACGCATCACCGTGAACCTGTCGCCCGCCGATCTGCCCAAGGAAGGGTCGCACTATGATCTACCGATTGCGCTCGCGGTTCTCGGCGCGATGGGGATTGTCGATGCCGAAACGCTGTCGGGCTATGTCGTTGTCGGCGAGCTCGGCCTGAACGGGCGGGTCGCGCCGTCGCCGGGGGTGCTGCTCGCGGCGATTTTTGCCTCGGGTGTGGGGCAAGGGCTCATCTGTCCGGAGCCACAGGGACCGGAAGCGGCGTGGGCGGGCGAAGTCGAGGTGATTGCCGCGCCCGACCTGTTGTCGCTGCTCAACCATTTCAAAGGGTCGGCATTGTTGCCGCCGCCGGTCGCGGGTGTCGTCGAGGCCCGAGACCACGGGCCGGACTTGCGCCAAGTCAAGGGACAGGAAACCGCCAAGCGCGCCGTCGAAATCTCGGCGGCGGGTGGACATAATCTGCTGATGGTCGGCCCGCCGGGGTCGGGCAAATCACTGATGGCGGCGTGCATTCCGGGGATTTTGCCCGATCTGACCGCGTCAGAAGCTCTGGAGGTTTCGATGGTCGCGTCGGTGGCGGGGGAACTCACCGGCGGGCGACTGATCCGCACGCGGCCCTTCCGCAGCCCGCATCATTCCGCGTCGATGGCGGCGCTGACTGGCGGCGGGTTGCGGGTGAAGCCGGGCGAAGTCAGCTTGGCGCATCTGGGCGTGCTGTTCCTCGACGAACTGCCCGAATTTCAGCGCGCGGTGCTCGATTCACTCCGCCAACCGCTCGAAACCGGCAGCGTCAGCGTGGCGCGCGCCAACGCGCACGTTACCTTTCCGGCGCGGGTGCAGCTGGTCGCGGCGATGAACCCATGTCGCTGCGGGCATCTCGGCGACCCAGCACTCGCCTGTTCGCGTGCGCCGAAATGCGCGGCGGATTATCAGGCGAAAGTGTCGGGGCCGATGCTCGATCGTATCGACCTGCACGTCGAAGTGCCCGCCGTCAGCGCCGCCGATCTTGTCCTGCCACCACCTGCGGAAGGGTCGGCGGAGGTCCGCGCGCGAGTGGCGGTGGCGCGCGCGGTCCAGTCGGCGCGCTACGGAGAGGGCGGCCCGCGCACCAATGCCGAGGCCGATGGCGAAATTCTCGAAAAATACGCGACGCCAGACGAACCCGGCCGCCGCCTGCTCGCGCAAGCCGCCGAGGCGATGCGCCTGTCGGCGCGCGGCTACACCCGCATCCTGCGCGTCGCGCGCACCATCGCCGATTTGGCTGGCAGCGAAGGGGTGGGCCGCATACACATTGCCGAGGCGCTGAGTTATCGACGGCAAGCGCCGCGGAATTAAGGCGATCAGGGGAGCACGAGAATGGAATGGATGATCCTGCCGTTTCGGCGGTTCGCGGAATTCACCGGCCGATCGCGGCGGCAGGAATTCTGGATGTTCACCCTGCTCAGCGTCATCGCCGCAATCGCGGCGGCCTTGATCGATTTGATGTTCGGATTTGGCCCCGAGTCGAACGGACCGGTCGGAATTGTCGTATCGCTGGCGTTCTTGATCCCCAGCATCAGCGTCAGCATCCGGCGACTGCACGATGTGGATAGATCGGGCTGGTGGCTTTTGCTCGCCCTGATCCCAATTTTAGGGTGGATCGTGCTGATCGTCTGGAACTGCACCGACGGGACGCGCGGCACCAACCGGTACGGTGCCGATCCGAAGAACCCCGACGGCGACTTGCAAAGCGTCTTCAGCTGAGCCTTGCAGGCGACGCGCGCGCATCGTAAGCGCGCTGCCGCCAGCCTGTGCGGGCGTGGTGGAATTGGTAGACGCGCTGGATTCAAAATCCAGTTCCGCAAGGAGTGTGGGTTCGATTCCCACCGCCCGCACCATCGTTGCAAATCGAAAGCGAGGCTTTCAAACTGCAAGGATGGATTAAGCAGATG
This sequence comes from Sphingomonadales bacterium, assembly GCA_031408195.1. Classification (GTDB taxonomy): domain Bacteria; phylum Pseudomonadota; class Alphaproteobacteria; order Sphingomonadales; family Sphingomonadaceae; genus Sphingomonas_O. The sequence continues at coordinate 67,071 of JANNVL010000076.1, forward strand.
TCCGCTTCGTTGGAAATTCCGTTGAAGAAATCGGCGTTGGCTGCGGCGACGATGCTGGCTGGAGCGCAGACGAGCGAGGGTGCCCGCCTTTTCAGGCAGTGGCGGCGACTGGGATTGGGAGCAGCTTGGCGAGTTTGCGAAGGTTCTGGGCTGCGGCGGCGAGGTGGAACTCGTCTTTTGCACCATTGGGACCGCGCAAGCGCAAGCGATCGAGCTTGAGGATGCGCTTGAGGTGCGCGAACAGCATCTCGACCTTCTTTCGCTGGCGATGCGAGACGAGATAGGCGTCGGTGGTGGCGATGGCGCGGGCAAGATCGCGGGCACCTTCGTGCTGCGAGCGCGTGACCTTGCGCATCGGCTGTCCCGGGCAGCATCTCTCTTTGAGCGCGCACTCATCGCAGTCGCGCTTGCTCGCGCGGTATCGGATAAAGCCGTCGGCATCGACCTCGGGGCGCGGTGCCGCGAAGTTGCGGCTTCTGGGGCGCAACACCTTGCCACCCGGACAGATATAGCGATCGCCGTCGAAGGTGAAGTTGGCGCGCTCGAACGTGCCGTCGCGACGGGCCGACTTGTCGAACACGGGGATGTGGGGCTCGATGCCGCGCTCCTCGATCAGCCAGGCGAGGTTGGGCGCGTCGCCATAGCCGGTATCGGCGACCAGCCGCTCGGGCCACAGGCCGAAGCGCTCGTGCGCACGCTCGATCATCCGGCGTTGCGCCGTCACTTCGGCCTGACGGATCGCGGTCGTCGCCTCGACGCCGACGATCACCGCATGATCGATGTCGATCAGATAGTTGGTACAGTAGGCGAAGTGCGGACGGTCGTCATGTGCCGACGTCCAGCGCGCCGCCGGATCGACCGGCAAGATCACCTTGGGCAGCGTTGTGGTCGCAGCACCGAAGGCGGCATCGTCAAGCGTCGCCAGATAGTCGCGCACCGCCGGCGTGCCGCTGGTCGGCGTGCGGTCGCCATTGTCGTGTCCGTTCTTCCGGTTGGCGTCCGCCCGGACCATGCTCGCATCAACCGCGAACGCTTCGCCGCCGACCAGCCCTTGCGCCATGCACGTTGCGACGGTCGCCTCGAACAGCTGGCGCAGCACGTCGCTGTCGCGGAAGCGTCCATGCCGGTTCTTCGAGAACGTCGAGTGATCGGGCACCGCCCCATCAAGACCGAGGCGGCAGAACCAGCGATACGCCAGGTTCAGGTGCACCTCGTCGCACAGCCGCCGCTCCGACCGGATGCCCATGACGTAGCCCATGATCAGCATCCGCAGCATCAGCTCGGGATCGATCGAGGGCCGTCCCATGTCGCTACAAAAAGGACGCAGCTGCTCGCGGATGTTGCCAAGATCGACGAACCGGTCGATCGCCCGCAGCATGTGATCGGGCGGTACGTGCCCCTCGAGGCTGAAGCCGTAAAACAGCGCTTCCTGCGCCCCGGTCCGCTCGCCCATCATCGCGCCGATCCTCTCGCACCGAGTGAATCAGACCATCGTCAGCGAGGCAAGCGAGACTTTTTCAACAGAATTTCGGGGGGAGCGGACGGTCCGGTATTGTCGGAAGAAGGCAAAAGCGGCCATTCATTCACGGTAGTTGGATGTGGCGGCAGTCGACAACATGCGGACGTTATGGCTCAACTCTTCCCATGAGCTTCCATCCCCACAGGCTGAGCGCCAGCATCGCGGCGTTTGCTCCAAAGTCCAGAGCCAGCCAGCGATTGAAGATCGGCACTTCAAAAACAAACCAATAGTTGAACCAGAAAAACGGTAAAAGCGCGATGGCGTAAACCATAAATGTCCTACGCTGCCATTGGCTGAACCAAACGAACAGGCCGCCGAGAATTGCCTGAGCACCAAAGCAACCAATGAATAGTGCAGTTGTTGCACTGAGATGCCGGTAATCTGGATTTACAGTAAGGCGCTCAACCATTCTCGGTGCGAGTAAACACCAACCGCCAAGAATGAGGTAGGGAAGCGCGATCAAGCGCTGAATGTGAAGTGGGTGCATGATTGAACGCTCCGGATTTTTCTGACGTGACGTCGCGCTAGAACGATTTGTGCAATGGCGTCGGTGGTGCAGCGTAACGAGGGACGATCACCGGACACCGCCAGGGCTGCAGCCGAAGCGACGGCGGAACGTGCGGTTGAAATACGAGATATCTGAAAATCCCGCTTCGTAAGCAATGTCGCTGATGCGCCGGAGGACATCGGCCTGCCGCTCCAGCCCCGCCTTGGCGTCTTGGAGACGCAGCTCGAGGATGCGCTCGGCAAAACCGATTCCGGTCGTCGCCAGCAGATCCTGAATATAGCGCGGCGATAGCCCCAATTGCAGGCCAACCAGCTTGGCCGACAGGACGGGATTGCGATAGTTGCTTCGGATTGCACGCAGGATGATTTCAAGCCTTGCCGCTCGAACGCCGCCAAGCCCGACGTGCTCGCCCGCTTCTCCCGCAGCGCTTACCGAAAGGCCGATGAGATCGACGACAGTCTTCTCACAATGCCGCTCGAGCAGCGAACCGGCAGCGACAGCAGTTTGTCCGAGCGTCACGAGGTAACTTTGCAGCAGCGTCAATGCCGGATGTTCGGGCGTGATCGCGATGCCCTGGCGATCGTCCAGACCAGAGAAGGATCCTGCCAGTAGCGACTTTGGCAGCTGTAGATTGACCCAGCGATTGCGCGAAGGTCCGTTGAAATGTTGACGATCGCCGCCGTCAAGGAAAGCGCCGCCCGGCGCCACCGAAAGCGATCTGCCGTTATAGTTTCCCTCGATCACTGAGCTGCCACGGTTCATGACCAGCGAATAGCCATCGCTGCGTTCGAACCGCATGCTTTCAGCCGTTCGGGATACGCTGTTGATTGTCCCCGCGATCCCCGCGCACGTTATGTTCCCGATGGATTGAGCAGTCAGCGTCGCCTCGAACGGACAATCGTCCGCCATGCCGATTTCGAGGGACGTCACCTGCGCGGAATAGAGATCGCGCCATAGGGCGCGCCGTGCGACGTCGCTGATCTCCGTGCCCAACTGCGCCGAGGCAAAGGTCTGCTTCGCGTTCATATGCCCCCCACGCTTATCCGCTTCATGGCCTAAGTCAGGTGACGCCCGCTGTCGTCACCCTAGGAGGTGACCTTGTCCAAAAGCTTTCGGCGCTTCATGATGCCTCATGGTTGTGCAAGGCAGCGGCAGCGTCGATGCCGCGCGACTGTCCGAATTGATCGGGTTTATCTATGAGTGCGCGCTCGACCCGGCAGGGTGGGGGAATGCGCTTGCGGGCATCACCCAGACGATGAATGCTGCCTACACGACCATTTCGCTGGTCCGGCCTTCCGACGTCCAGGGTCGCTTCGCTGCGGCCTCGCCCTGGGATGCCGAGCGGATGTCCGAGCTGCAAGGCTATGCCATCGACGAAATCCCGGGATTGGGTTTGGCGCTGCAAGGCGACGTCGATCAGCCTGTCGCGACCTTGCGCGCGATGTCCGTGGCCACACTTAAGCGCAGCCGCTTTTACCGCGAGTGGGTGCAGCCGCAGGGGCTGCACGAAGCGTGCATCGTCAAGTTCGTCCACAACGCGGATCGGGTCGGACTGCTTGGCTGCACGACGCGTGCCGACCGTCCTGCCATTTCGGCCGAGGAAGTGAACATGTTCGCCCTGCTCTCGCCGCACGTTCGGCGGGCGGCGATGATCAGCGACCTTCTCGATCATCAGCGCTTGGAGATCGCGCATCTGACAGAAACGCTCGACCGGCTGACGACGGCGATCATCCTTGTGGATGGGGAGGGTCGCATGATCCACGGCAACGCAGCGGCAGAAACAATGCTCGAGGGCGAAGGCCTGCTGACGCTGACAAAAGGCACCATTCGCGTCGATGATCCGCTGGCACAGCGCGCGCTGGATCAGGCGTTGAGGCTGAGTACCGCGACCGACCGCGCAGCAATCGGTGGACAAGGCATCGCCATTCCGATCAAGCGTCACGGCCAGACATCGCAGGTCGCCTACGTCCTGCCATTGAACGGTGTCCGAACCGGCACTTCCTCGGCCGTCGCCGCGCTGTTCGTCGCCGAGGGCGGGGCCGCGCCCACCTCGACCGAGGTGCTGGTCGGCCTGTTCGATCTGACGCCGACCGAGGCGCGGGTCATGCTCAGTATCGGCTCGGGGGCAGAGCATGCCGCGGCGGCCGCCTCGCACGGGATTGGCCGCAACACGCTCAAGACGCATCTCAGCCGCGTGTTCGCGAAGACTGGCGCCAATAACCAGGCGTCGCTGATGCGCATTCTTGCCGAGGTCACCGCTCCCCTGCGGGTCTGAGCAAGCACCAACGCTGCGTCCCGGTTCGCATAGGTCCAAGCGTGATGCGCTCCAGTCCAAGAATGACGGGCTGGGCCGTCCTACGCCTTTGCTTAAGGCAGCAATGCCACAACGACGAAAGCGAGTGACGTGCGCAAGAGCAGCCTTATTTCGACAATCGCCTTCCCGACGATAACCGCCTTCCGGGGGGTAGACCCTGACATACGCTCATGGCGTCAAGCGCAGTGCGCGACGTCGTGAGCCCCCGGTCAATCATCCTGGTGCAGCGGAGCTTTCGTGACATCGTCCCTATCTCGCATGAGATCGGGACGATCTTTTATGCGCGCCTGTTCCAGAAAAGTCCCGAGCTCCGCGCGCTGTTCACCACCGACATCGACGCCCAGGCGGACAAGCTGCTGCAGATGCTGGCGATGATCGTCAACGGCCTCCACCGCCTCGACGCGTTCGGCGCCGCGGTGCGCGAATCGGGCCGACGCCACCAGGACTATGGCGTCCTCGCCAAACATTATGAGCTGGTCGGCGAAACGCTGCTCTGGACGCTGGAGGCGGCGCTGCAGGACAAGTTCACGCCTGCCGTCAGGGCCGCCTGGACCGACGCCTATGCCGCGACCCACGCGTTGATGGCAGCCGACGCAAGCGAGGCAAAGAGCGCTAGCCGTAGCGGCGCAGGCCCGATGACCCTCGTGCGCTGAGGAGCGAATCATGGACGCCTACATCACCGCGGCGTTCGCCTCGCTCCTCATCCCCGCCGTCTATCTGGTGCTGGCAGGGCGCGGGCGCTTCGGGCGCGCCGTCATGCTGTGGCTGCTGTGGCCGGTGGTGCTCTATTGCGGGATCTTTATTTGGGAGGTCGTCGGACTGGGTCATGAACCCGTTTCGCCCAGCGACTTCATGCTCGGCTTCTCGCTGCTCAGTGCGATACTGATTCTGCCTTGGCTGCTCGTCTCGGCAGTGGTGCTCGGGCTCACCTTTGCGGTGCGGACGGTCATCAGGCGCACACCCCCGCCGGTGGCCGAGGTGCTGCGACCGGAACCACCTGCGCCGCAACCTGCGTTTCATCGCACTGTCGACCCCCAGCGCATGGCGTGGGAGGGATACCGCAAAGACCATGCCGATGGCACGATCGCGGTCGAGTTCGAGCCGATCGAATGGTACAACCAGGCGTGGCTCTCCCCGCCGCGTGTCACCGACCTGACCACCGGCAGGATCGTCCTCGACCTCTGGAATCAGGACTGGGACGCGCAGGTCACCTATCCCGCACCGCGCCAGGTCATCCTCGATTGCTCGCGCTTCAGCGGCGCTGGTGTGAAGGCCCTCCTCGACCTCGCAACGAACAAATATCGCTTGCTTGAACTGCGCTGCGTGCCGGGCCCGTTCGCATGGGAACCGCTGGACCGGATCGCGCAGGGTTTCGAAGACGCGTCCATCCGTTCGGCGGAGGCGGTCCGCATCCATTACGGCAAGCCGCCGCCGATCCCAGCCCCGACGATGCGCTACAGCGTTGCCGCGCTGGTGCTCACAGGCTTGCTGGTCGTCATTGCAGAGATTGCCGTGTACGCGATGCAGACGGACGGGAGCAGCAAGGTACCGGTCCAGCTCACCCCCGTGCCCGAGGGCGGTTTTCGCCCGTATGAAAGCGGCTCGCGACGGTGATCGGTCTCCGTGTTGCGGCGATCGTCCTTTGCATATCTCAGGTTGCCCAAGCTGAGCCGTTAAACAGCCCAGCGACGACCGCCGCGGCGGCATCGCCGTCCGCCGAACGCTTCCTGCGCCAAATCTACGCCCGCTACGGTCCCCGGCGTCAGGCCAACGACGCGCCGATGCCGACCGCATGGCAGCGGCCGGGCGCATATTTCACGCTCCGGACGACCAGGATCATCGAGTCGCATCGCCAGCGCCTCGTCGCGCTTGGCTATGTCGATGGCGACCCGTTTTGCGATTGTCAGGAGTGGACCGCACTCACGGTCGAGCGCGTGTCGACACGCGGCTTGGGACGCAACCGGGCCGGCGCGACGGTTCGCTTTTCCGACGGTGGCGGTTCGCCCAAAGTGGTGTCTTTTCGCCTTCAGCGTCGCGGGAAAAACTGGCGAATTGCCGATATGACGCTGCTCGGGTCCTCGCCCGACGGATGGCTGGTCCCGACGCTCAGCGCCGAACTGGCGGCTCTCGCAAAGGTCGATCAGCGCCCGAGGCGCTGACGCGCGGCCAGCTCATCGCTGCAATTCGCGCGCAGTTCGGCTGGGTCCAAGCCCAGTGCGCTCCAGTCCAAGAGGTCGCGGGTCCATCCGCCTATTCCGGCGTCAGAGGCACTCTTGCCCCCGACGAGGACGATGATCATGAGAAATTCAGTAAAAATTGCTTGCCTGCTGGCCTCTACCAGCGTCACCATTCTTGCCATTGGCATGGCAACGCCAGCCTATGCTGAAGAGTGTGTACTAACAAATGGAGGTTCGGGAACCGATGGTGGCAGCGACACGCTGGCTTGCGGAGCTTTTACTGAGGCGACGGGTGCTAACGCTGTAGCTGTAGGAACCGGTGCAGTAGCGACTGGTACTGACTCGACGGCCGTCGGCAAGCAAGCGTTTGCAACGAGCCTGCATACAACCGCAATCGGCGCGCTCTCCGCTGCGACCCAGGCGCGGGCATCGGCGCTTGGGCGCGATGCCCGTGCGACTGCAGTGAACTCGACCGCCATCGGAACCTCGTCGCGGGCGTCAGGGACAAGTTCGGTCGCGCTTGGTGTTTTCGCCGACGCAGCCAATCTTCAGGCAACCAGCATCGGGTCCGAATCGACCGCCGGTGATCGCGCGACCGCAACGGGCTTCAAAGCCAATGCCACCGGGTCTGGCAGCACGGCCATGGGTCACGAAGCCGTTGCAAGTAGCACAGGCGCAACAGGGGTCGGTTTTAACGTCCTCGCGAGCGGCGCTTCATCCAGTGCGTTCGGTATTCAAACTGAGGCGACGGCAGATTTTTCGAGCGCGTTCGGGGGTAGCGCAAAAGCGACCGGGAACCAATCAACAGCGATCGGCAGAGCCGCAAAAGCGTTTGGCGAAGATAGCACTGCACTGGGCCACACGTCCGATGCGACGGGCCTCCGCAGTGTTGCCATCGGTGCCAACGCGGCATCGACAAACGACAGAGCAACCGCAGTCGGTGCCCTCTCCAGCGCTAGCGCCAATTTTGCGTCGGCGCTTGGTGCACAAGCGCTGGCCAGCGGCATCGGGTCGGTCGCGGTCGGCAGCAAGGCTTTGGCGAATGCGGAAGGGACAGTTGCTGTCGGTCAGTTTGCAACGGCGTCGGCGGTCAAGTCGCTGGCGTTCGGCACCAACGCCGTCGCCAATTCCTCGCTCGCCACTGCGATCGGACCTGATTCGGTCGCCAGCAGTATAGCGAGCGTCGCATTGGGCGCGAGCGCAACGGCTTCGGGGGAATTCTCGCTCGCCTTTGGTGCTATCTCTGTAGCCAATGGTGCCAACGCGATTGCAATCGGCAAATTGGCCAAAGCAGTGGAATCATCGTCACTGGCGATTGGAGCAGAAGCAGCAGCATTGGGCGACAGCTCGATGGCGATTGGCCTGAAGGCGGCAGCTAAAGGCAATTTGTCGCTGGCATTGGGGTTGAACGCACAGGCAACGGGTCCATTGTCCATGGCTATTGGCGTGGCATCACAGGCGACGGCATCGAACACAACGGCCATTGGCTTTGGGGCAAAGGCTGCCGGAATCACATCGCTGGCCATCGGCAACGGCGTGTTGGCCGGCGGTGAGAACGCCACCGCCGTTGGTGTGGGCGCGAAAGCGCTAGGATTTGGCTCGACGGCGTTCGGCGGCACGGCCGATGCCGACAATGCCGTGTCCGTCGGCGTTTTCTCGCAAGCGAAGGCCGTCGACGCCATCGCCATGGGCAGAAACAGCGTGGCGTCCGGGGTCGCCTCGCTGGCTCTCGGCGCGAACAGCACGGATGGCGGCCAAGCCAATGTGGCTTCCTTCGGCGCGGTCGGTAAGGAGCGCCGCCTGATCAACATTGCCGCAGGGACCGGCACGACCGATGCGGTCAACGTCGGCCAGCTGACCACGGCGATTGCGGGCATCGTCGCGGGCGTCGATCCACTGGCGCTGCGCTATGATACCATCGGGCGGGAGGCGGCAACGCTGAACGCGGGCGGCGCAGCCACCCGGTTGAGCAATGTCGCTGACGGCACGACCAGCAGCGATGCGGTGACGGTGGGGCAGTTGACCTCCGCGATTGCCGGGGTCGGCCCGAATCCGCTGGCGCTGCTTTACGACACGGCGGCGTTCGATGTCGTGACCTTCAACAAGGGCGGAACGGCTGCGCGGCTGGCCAATGTCGCCAACGGCACGTCGGCCAGTGATGCGGTCAATTTGTCGCAGCTCGACGGGGTGGGCACCATCGCCAATCAGGGCGTGGCCAATGCCGCAACCGCGCTTGGCGTAGCTAACACCGCCTTCGCCAATGCGGCGACGGCGCAGACGAGCGCCGACAAGGGCATCGCCGATGCGGCAATGGCTCAGGGGACGGCCAATACCGCGCTCGGCAATGCGGCTGCGGCTCAGGCCACCGCCGATCTGGCGATGACGGGCGTCAGTGCTGCCAAGAGCAACGCAGCGGCAGCCCAGGCGACGGCCGACATGGCGCTCGGCAACGCTGCGCTCGCGCAAGGCACGGCGAGCAATGCGCTGACCAACGCGGCGACGGCGCAGGCCACTGCCGACAAGGGCGTGGCCGATGCCGCGATGGCGCAGGGCACAGCGAATACCGCGTTCGGCAACGCAGCTACGGCTCAGGCCACAGCCGATCAGGCGCTGACAGGCGTCAGTGCTGCCAATAGCAACGCAGCGGCAGCCCAAGCGACGGCCGACATGGCGCTCGGCAACGCTGCGCTCGCGCAAGGCACGGCGAGCAATGCGCTGACCAACGCGGCGACGGCGC
>JANNVL010000077.1:0-36338 GCA_031408195.1 Sphingomonadales bacterium
AGATAGCCGAACACCGGCTTGCGGCTGAAGGTGGCGATGATCTGACTGACCATGCCGAAGCCGGGCAGGATCATGATGTAGACTTCGGGGTGGCCGAAGAACCAGAACAGATGCTGGTACAGCACCGGATCGCCGCCGCCCGAGGCATCGAAGAAGGTGGTGCCGAAGTTGCGGTCGGTCAGCAACATGGTGATCGCGCCCGCCAGCACCGGAAGCGCCAGCAGCAGCAGGAAGGCGGTGACCAGCACCGACCACACGAACAGCGGCATTTTGTGCAGGGTCATCCCCGGCGCGCGCATGTTGAAAATGGTGGTGATGAAGTTGATCGCACCCAGAATCGAGCTTGCGCCCGCAAGGTGGAGCGACAGGATCGCCATATCGACGGCAGGCCCTACCGAGCCGCTAGTCGACAGCGGTGCATAGACTGTCCAGCCGGTGCCCGCACCCATGCCGGTCCCGCCCGAAAAGAACGACGAACCAAGCAACAGCGTGAAGCTGGGCACCAGCAACCAGAACGAGATGTTGTTCATGCGCGGGAACGCCATGTCGGGCGCACCGATCATGATTGGCACGAACCAGTTGCCGAAGCCGCCGATCATCGCGGGCATGACCATGAAGAACACCATGATGAGGCCGTGCGCGGTGATGAGCACGTTCCACATGTGGAGCGCCTCGTTGAGGTTTGAGCCGTCGCCGCCCATCATCGAGGTCCACATGCCGAGATACTGAATCCCGGGCTGGGCAAGTTCCATCCGCATCAGGCCCGAAATCGCGCCGCCGATGATCCCGGCGGTGATCGCGAAGATCAGGTAGAGCGTCCCGATATCCTTGTGGTTGGTCGACATGAACCAGCGCGCGAAAAACCCGGGCTTATGGTCCGCGTCATGATGGTCGTCGGTGTGCGCCTGAAAGGCGTTTGCGGTTGCAGCAGTCATCGGGGTCAACCCTTGGTCGCGGCGACGGGCGCCGGGGTAACGGGAGCGGGCGTGAGCGGTGCAGGCGCGGCAGGCGCAGGCAGTTGCGGCGTCGCCGAACCGACCGGTTCGGTCGCCGCCGGTTTGCTGCCGGGCATCTTACCGCCCTTCGAGGCGATCCACTGCGCGAATTGCGCGGGCGGAACCGCTTCGACCGCAATCGGCATGAAGCCGTGGCGTGCACCGCAGAGCTCGCTGCACTGGCCGTAATAGACGCCAGCCTTTTCAACGGTGAAGCTGGTTTCGTTGAGGCGTCCGGGGACCGCGTCCATCTTGGTCCACAGCGCGGGCACCGCGAACGCGTGGATCACGTCGTTCGACGTCGTCAGCACGCGGATGGGGACGCCGACCGGCACGACGATACGGTTGTCCACGGCCAGCAAGCGCGGCTCGCCCTTCGCCTTGGCCTGTTCGTCGGTCAGCATGTTCGACACGATCTCGAAATCGCCGTGGTCGGGGTAGGTATAGGACCAGAACCACTGGTTACCAGTCGCCTTGATCGTGACTGCGTTCGCACCGACGGGCTTGTACTGTGCCGCGAGCAGACCGATCGACGGGATCGAAATCCCGACGAGGATGAGCACCGGCACCAATGTCCAGACCACTTCGATCACAGTATTGTGCGATGTCGTCGACGGCACCGGATTGGCAGCCTTGCGGTAACGGAAGGCGACCCAGAACAGCAGGCCGAGCACGAACACCGAAATCGCGGTGATGATCGGCATCAGCAGCCAGTCGTGCATCCACATCGCGAACTGGCCATTCTTGGTCACCTGCGGCTGGAGCGCATAGCCCTTGGCAATCGGCTGGCCGATGTCGGCCACAGGTTTGAGTTCCGCTGGTGCAGCGACGGCGGGCGTTGCCGCCACAGTCGCATTGGTCGCCGTTGCCGTAGCGGCGACAGGCGTTCCTTGGGCGATCACGGGGGCAGAAAACGCCAGCCCGAGAGCGATCAGCACAGGTGTCAGCAGTCTCACGAATCAATCCCTCTAGGCGCGTGGTCCGGCGCGGGGATACGCGCGAAGGGACCGTCACAGGCGCGGCCTATACGCGCGGGCGTCGCCAGTCTCAAGCGGTTAGACCGGTGTTTTTGCTGCATCTGCTCAGACCGGTTGTCAGCGCCGCATCGGACCCTTACGGAATCGCCGTAATTGATGGGAGCGATGCGTGACCGACGACGAGGTGCTGGCGGAATTCAGGGCGGCGGATGCGCTGCTCGAAGGGCATTTTATCCTGTCGTCGGGGCTGCGCTCGTCACGCTATCTCCAGTGCGCTCGCGTGCTCGCCGATCCGAAGCGCGGCGCACGCCTTGCCGAAGCACTGGCCGCGCGTCTGCCTGCCAATCTCAAAATCGATATCGTTGTGTCGCCCGCAATGGGCGGTGTGATCGCCGGCCATGAAATGGGCCGTGCGCTCGGCGTCGAGGCCGTGTTTCTCGAACGCCCCGAGGGCGTGTTCGAACTGCGGCGCGGGTTTCGCCTGACGCCGGGACAGCGCGTGCTGATGATAGAGGACGTGGTGACCACCGGTTTGTCGTCGCGCGAAGCAATCGCCGCGATCCAGCGTGCGGGCGGCGTCGTGGTCGCCGCAGCGGCCCTCGTCGACCGGTCGGATGGAACTGCGGAATTGGGTGTCCCGTTCTACCCTCTGATCCGTCTGTCGGTGCCGACCCATGCCGCCGACGCGCTGCCGCCCGAACTGGCAGCTATTCCCGCAATCAAGCCGGGGAGCCGCGCGGCATGACGTTAAGGCTGGGTGTCAACATCGATCATGTCGCCACCATCCGCAATGCGCGCGGCGGCGAGCACCCGGACCCGATGCGTGCGGTGCGGATCGTGGAAAGTGCGGGCGGCGACGGGATTACCGTCCATTTGCGCGAGGACCGGCGGCATATCCGCGATGCCGATCTCGACGTGCTGATGGCCGAAACCGCGCTGCCGGTGAACCTGGAGATGGCGGCGACAGAAGAAATGGTCGCGATCGCGCTGCGCCACCGCCCCCATGCCGCGTGCATCGTCCCCGAACGGCGCGAGGAGCGGACGACCGAGGGCGGACTCGATGCGGCGGGCCAGCACAACCACCTCGCCCCGCTGGTCGCGCAATTGCTCGATGCGGGCATCCGCGTCAGCCTGTTCATCGAACCCGATCCCCGCCAGATCGACGCCGCGCTCCGCCTGCGCGCGCCGGTGATCGAGCTGCACACGGGAAAATACGCGCATGGCGATGCGGAAGGCGTCGAGTTGCAGCGGCTGGCCGACGCCGCCGCGCTGTGCGTCAAGAACGGCATCGAACCCCATGCCGGGCACGGCCTGACCTTCGACAATGTCGTGCCAATTGCCGCCATCCCGCAGATTGCCGAGCTGAACATCGGGCATTTCCTTGTCGGCGAGGCGATTTTCGTCGGGCTGGAGGAAAGCGTGCGGCGGATGAAGGCGTTGATGGAGAGTGCGCGGTGAGCGGGAGCGAACTCGGGGACACCCTATTGGGTGTCCCCGCTAACGCACGTCGTCGAAGGGGACGCCCAATAGGGTGTCCCCGGCATTGCTCATGATCGTCGGTCTCGGTTCCGACCTGTGCAATATCGAGCGGATCCAGAACTCGCTCGACCGGTTCGGCGAGCGCTTCGAAAACCGCGTGTTCACCCCACTCGAACGTGCCAAGGCGCAGCGCCGTCCGTTCACCAAGGCGGGCACCTACGCCAAACGTTTCGCCGCCAAAGAGGCGTTCTCCAAAGCCGTCGGCACCGGATTCAAACGCGGCGTGTTCATGAAGGATATCGGCGTCGTCAACGCGCCCTCGGGTGCGCCGACCTTGGCACTCGAAGGCGGCGCGAAGGTGGCGCTCGACGCGCTGATTCCCGACGGGTATGAAGCGCGGATACATGTGACGCTCACCGACGACCATCCATGGGCGCAGGCGTTTGTCATCATCGAAGCACTTCCGAGGGTAACCGCGTGACCGAGACGACTGCCGACCTCCCCGCCGAGACCGCGCCCGACGGCAAGAAGGTCAAGCCCAAGACCGATTGGGTGGCCGAGGCCAAGAGCATCTTCTGGCTCGTTCTCGCCGTGCTCGGTTTCCACAGCCTGATCGCCAAACCCTTTTACATCCCGTCCGAATCGATGATGCCGGGGCTGCTCGTCGGCGACCAGCTGGTGGTCAGCAAATTCGCCTATGGCTGGTCTTACGTTTCGCCGAGCTTTCACATCTTTCCGTTCAGCAATGGGCGCATCTGGGGCAAAATGCCCGAGCGCGGCGATGTCGTCATTGCCTCGCCCTCGGCGCGGCTGAACGAGGATTACATCAAGCGCGTGATGGGGCTGCCCGGCGACCGCTTCGAGGTGCGCGGTGGCACGGTCATCATCAACGGTGTGCCGGTCAAGCGCGGGCCAGTAACGCTGCGCGCCATCCCCGTCGATGCCGATGAGCCGTGCACCGACCCGAAATACGCCGAATATCGCACGGTCGCCGCCAATGGGACCGTGACCTGCAATCTGCCGGTCATACGCGAAACCCTGCCCAACGGGCGCAGCTACGACACGATCGATCTTGGTCCTGACCCCGGCGTCGACGATTATCCCGCGACGACGATCCCCGCCGACCATGTCTTCCTGATGGGCGACAACCGCGACAACAGCGCCGACAGCCGCGTCGCCGAATCGCTCGGCGGTCTCGGCGGGCCGATGCCGTGGGAAAATCTGGGTGGGCGCGCCGAATTCATCAGCTTCTCGCTCGACGGATCGCAGTCTTGGTACAATCCGCTGAGCTGGTTCGGCGCGCTGCGGAGCGGGCGTGCGGGGACGAGCCTGCGGCCCAGCGACAAAGGCTGAGCTAGACCTCCAGCTCTTCCCGGTCTGCGGCCTTGAGGTCGCGCGGATCGACGTAGATCGCTTTGACGACGACCATGGCGACGACGGTGAGCGGCGTCGCCAGCAGAATACCGACCGGCCCGAGCAGGACGCCCGCCGCAACGAGGCTGAAAATCGTCAGCGCAGGCGGCAGTTCGACCATGCGGCTCTGCAACAGCGGCATCACCAAATTGCCCTGAATCTGCTGCACCGCGACCAGCACAACGATGGTCCAGATGCCCGTCGAGGTACTCTCGCCGAACCCCAATATGACCGAGGGTATCACGACGACGATGGTGCCGAGATAGGGCACGAATTCGCACAGTCCCGCCACCAGCCCGATAGCCGGCGCGGCTGGCACACCGACGAGCCACAATCCAATCGTCGTAGCAACGCCGACGAAGACCATGCCGATGCCCTGCCCGATCAACCAGGCATTGAGTGACTCGGCGACTGCGAGGAACGTGCGGGTCAGCTTGCCGCGGGCCGATTGCGGCGTCAGCATCATCACGCCCTTGCCATAGAGGCGTGGTTGCGCGGCGAGGTAGATGCCGCCGACGATGACAATGGCGAGCGCCGACAGGATCGTGCCGAGACTGGTCAGCAGGCCAGTGGCAAAACCGACGATCGACTGGCCGCTCGGCGCGAATTCGCCTGCGCGGCGGATGGCTTCGGCCCCGACCTGCGTCTGGGCGATACGTGCTTGAAACACTTCCCACGCACGCGGCAGCCGCTGGGCAAGCTCGGCGAATTCGGCGGACAGCGAATTGCCGAAAAACACAAAGGCGCCGGTCAGCGCAGCCAGAATGCCGATCACCGACAGACCCAGCGCGAGTGCGAATGGCAGATGCGTGCGGTCGGTCAGCCAGCGCGTTAGGTTGAAAAAGATCAACGCGATCAGCGCACAGGCAAAGACGAGCAGCAACAGATCGGCGAGCAACCATAGTGCATAGGCTGCCGCGCCTGTCGCAATCACGATCACGGTCGAACGGAAGACCCGCCGGTCGGTCAGCGCATCCATGTCGAGTGGCATCTCGGGGTTCCTCATAGCCGCGCATAACCCTTAGCGGGGCAAATGGTGGCGGCGAACGGAAAATTTGTTTCGGGGTCGGGCAGGTGAACTTGGGCAAAGCCCCAGTCGTGGGTCGGCTTAAAGCCGCCGGCCGTGCTTGCGCGTGTCGCGCGTCAGAGGGGGGCTTGCCGCGCTACGCAAAAAAACGGCCCGGAAGATTTCTCTGCCGGGCCGAGTGGTTCGCAGGAGGAACCTGGTTTGGGGAAGGCGGCGGCGAAGGGTAGAGAACCCGCCGCCGCCAACCCCAATCTCGTCAATAGTTATAGGCGCGCTCGCCGTGTTCCGAGAGGTCGAGCCCTTCGCGCTCGGCCTCTTCGCTCGGACGCAGCCCGATGGTGAATTTCAGCGCGTAGAACAGGATGGCTGACACGATGCCCGACCACGCGAGAGTGATCAGCACGGCCTTGGTTTGGACCAGCAACTGTGTGCTCATGACATAGGTATCAGCAACGGCGGGGAAGACCTTGTAGTTAAAGAACCCCTGTCCGCCGAGCGCCGGGTCCGCGACGATGGCGGTGCCGAGCGCGCCGACGATCCCGCCGATGCAATGGACGCCGAACACGTCAAGCGTGTCGTCGTATTTCAGCGCATTTTTGACCGTCGAGACGAAGACATAGCAGATCGGCGAGACGATCAGGCCGAGCACGAGCGCCGTCATCGGGGCGGCGAAACCGCTTGCCGGGGTGATGGCCACAAGCCCTGCAACGGCACCGGTTGCCGCGCCGAGCAGCGAGGGCCGTCCGTGGCGGAGTTGCTCGACCAATGCCCAGCTAACTGCGGCGGCGGCGGTTGCGACGAACGTATTGAGGAAGGCGAGTGCCGCCAGACCGTTCGATTCGAGGTTCGACCCCGCATTGAAGCCGAACCAGCCGACCCAGAGCAGGCTCGCGCCGATCATGGTCATGGTCAGCGAATGCGGCGGTGTGGCTTCCTTGCCGAAGCCGATGCGCTTGCCGATCACGAGGCAGCCGACGAGCCCGGCAATACCGGCGTTGATATGAACGACCGTACCGCCGGCGAAGTCGAGCGCACCCATCGCCCAGAGATAACCGGCATCGGTCGGCGCGTCGGGCAGGAAGTCCGGACCCGCCCAGTACCAGACCATGTGGGCGATCGGGAAATAGACGAGCGTCAGCCACGCCACCGTGAAGATCATCAGTGCCGAAAACTTAACCCGCTCGGCAAATGCTCCGACAATCAACGCGGGCGTGATGCACGCAAAGGTCATTTGGAAAATGACGAAGGCATATTCGGGGATATAGACGTTGTTGCTGAACGTCGCGGCATAGGTGCCGGTGGTCACGCCCGCGAGGAACATCTTCGACAGGCCACCGATAAACGGTCCACCGCTGGTGAAGGCGAGGCTATAGCCCCAGCTGACCCAGACGAGCGCAGCCACGCTGACGATCATGAACACCTGCATCAGCACGCTGAGCATGTTCTTGGTGCGGACGAGCCCGCCGTAGAACAGCGCGAGGGCAGGCACCGACATCATCAGCACGAGTGCCGACGAAATCAGCATCCAGGCGGTGTCGCCCTTATCGACCATCGTCGCCTGTTGTTCGATGGTCGGTGCCTTGATGAGTTCGGCCAGCACCGGGGTAGTGGCGACAAAGGCGATTATCGCCGCGCTACCGCCCTTGATTAGTGTCGAGAGTTTCATTGTTCCCCCTTCTCTCTTTACAGCGCGTTCGCGTCGGTCTCGCCGGTGCGGATCCGCACGGCTTCGCCGATGTCGAGCACGAAAATCTTGCCGTCGCCGATCGCGCCGGTGTTGGCGGCGGCCTGAATGGCCTCGACGACACGCGGTGACAGGTCGGTGCCGCATGCGACCTCGACCTTCAGCTTGGGCACCATATTGGTCGAATATTCGGCCCCGCGGTAAATCTCGGTCTGGCCCTTTTGCCGGCCAAAGCCTTTGACCTCGGTGACGGTCATGCCCGTCACGCCCAGCTCGGTCAGGGCTTCACGCACCTCGTCGAGCTTGAACGGTTTGATGATCGCAACGACGAGTTTCATTCGGCCCCCTGTTGGCTTGCTCATGATGCAGTGCAGCAAGAGGCGTGCCAGAGTCGATAGCTCGGGTTAGCGGGCTTCGCACCCCTTCGTCTGCCCTCGAAACAGGCACACTCTGCCAACGACTGTCGAAAAATTAGGCGCAAGTGTTCATGTGATTGCCCATAATGTCACGCTCGGCAGTGCAGCATTGTCATCATTCGGTCGTCGCAGGTTCATGCCCCTGTCATCGCAACGCCGCCGATACGTCACAACCATGGCCTAGCGGCCCACCGTGAAATTCAACCACGGGGGTTATGATGCGTAAGATTATGGTGTCACTATTTCTGAGCACGGCGCTTGTCGGCGTTGCCCAAGCGCAATCCACGGCACCTGCACCCGATGCCGCCGACAGCGCGGACATCGTCGTTATCGGGCGCGGCGAAACACGGCAGGTTCAGGAAATCGGCCAGATCGATATCGCCCCGCTCGCCCCCGGCACCACCGCGCTGAAAGCACTCGAAAAGCTGCCGAGCGTCAACTTCCAGTCCGCCGATGCCTTCGGTGCCTATGAATGGTCGCAGCGGATCACGGTGCGTGGGTTCGACCAGAGCCGGTTGGGTTTTACGCTCGACGGCCTGCCGCTCGGCAACCAGAATTACGGGAACGTCAACGGTCTCCACACCAACCGCGCGATCAGCCCCGAAAACGTCGGCACGATCCGGTTAACCCAAGGCGCGGGCGCGGTCGGGACACAGGCGACGAACAATCTGGGCGGCACGATCGAGCTCAAGACGCGCGACCCGCTCGATACGTTCGGTTTCGACAGCAACTTCACTTACGGCAGCGACAACACGATCCGCGGTTTTGCACGCCTCGACACCGGCGGCGAGGTCGCGCGCGCCTGGGTTTCCTACGGTTATCTGACGACCGACAAGTGGAAGGGGTTCGGTCGCCAGTACCAGAACGTCATCAACGCGCGCGGCACCATCGATGCGGGTGCGGCGAAGATCAGCGGCTACATCAGCTATTCGGACCGGCGCGAGCAGGATTATCAGGACTTGAGCCTCGATATTATCCGGCGTTTGGGGTCAAGCGTCGATAACATCGCCAATAATTATGCTTTGGCGGTGCAGATCGCCGATGTCGGCGCGAACCGGGGCGATACCGGTGCAACACGGCTCAATCCTGCAGCGGGAACGGTCTATCCGGCCCCCTATGGCACCGTCGACGATGTCTATTTCGACGCGTCGGGCCTACGCAAGGATCTGATCGGCTATATCGGCGTCGATGCGCCGCAGGGCGAGAACAGCAATCTCGCGGTCAAGGCGTATTTCCACAACAACGACGGACAGGGGACGTGGTTCACGCCCTATGTCCCGTCACCCACCGGCGCGCCGATCTCGGTACGAACCACCGAATATACGATCCGACGCAAGGGGCTGTTCGGCAGCTATACCAATGATTTCGGCTTCGGCGAGCTGAGCTTTGGCGGGTGGTACGAGCGTAACGATTTCCGTCAGGCGCGGCGCTTCTACGCACTCGCCAGCCGGACCAGCCCCGGCCGGTCGGCGCTGCAGTTCCAGCGCGATCCGTTCACGACGCAATGGGATTTCAACTACACCACCGACATCTTCCAGTATTTCGTCCAGAGCAAGTTCGTGTTCGGCGATGCGACGGTCAATGTTGGCTGGAAAGGGTTCGACGTGAAGAACAGCGCTACTCCGATCATTCAGGGCGGCCGCGCCGCCGGATCGATCAAGGTGCAGGACTGGTTCATGCCCAGCGTCGGCATCAACTATAAATTCGGCGATGTCGAAGTTTATGCCAGCTTCTCGCAATCGAAGGCGGCGTTCGTCTCGGCGTTCACGGCGGGTGTGTTTTCGACCACACAGGCCGGGTTCGATGCGATCCGCACGACACTGAAGCCCGAAGAAGCCGACACCTATGAAATCGGTGCGCGCTTCAAATCGGGCGCGTTCAACGGGTCGATCGGTGCGTATCTCGTCAATTTCCGCAATCGCCTGCTCGCGATTTCGACGGGGGCGGGCATCGTCGGCAACCCGGCGGTCCTGCAAAACGTCGGTGGGGTCCGTTCGGCGGGTATCGAACTTGTCGGCAATTACCGCCTCGGCAACGGCTTTTCGCTATTCGGATCGTACAGCTACAACGATGCGACCTACCGCGACAACGTCGTCAATGCGGCAGGCGTCCTGCTCGCAGCGATCAAGGGCAAGACCATTGTCGATACGCCCCAGCACCTGCTGAAGTTCGACGCGAGCTATGATAGCAGCAGTTTCTTCGGTCGTGTCGGCGTCAACTATATGAGCAAGCGCTTCTTCACCTACACCAACGCGCTGGGTGGCACGGCCATTGCGCCGACCGACAGCCTCGGCTCGGTCGAGGGCCGCGCGCTCGTCGATGCGACGCTCGGCTATCGCTTCAGTCTCGGTTTCCTCCGCAAGGCAGAAATCCAGCTCAACGCGACCAATTTGTTCGACAAGGGCTATATCTCGACCATCGGCACCAATGGCTTTGGCAATATCGGCGACAACCAGACCTTGCTCAACGGCGCGCCGCGCCAGATCATGGCAACGCTGAAGGTCGGTCTGTGATCGGGCGGCACCGGCTTGGCCTCCTCGCGCTTGTCGTCACCTTGGCGGTGCCAAGCGTCGCGGTGGCGGAGCCGGTGCTGCTGATCTCGATCGACGGGCTGCGACCGGGCGATGTCTTCGAGGCGGAAAAGCGCGGGTTGAAAATCCCCAACCTTCGACGCTTTGTCCGCGAGGGGGCAACTGCTTCCGGCGTGGTCGGCGTCCTGCCGACAGTCACCTATCCGAGCCACGCGACATTGCTGACCGGTGCCAGCCCTGCGCGTCATTGGATTACCGGCAACACGACATTCGACCCCACGAACATCAACCAGTCGGGCTGGTTCTGGTATGCGACCGATATCAAGGTGCCGACCCTATGGGATGCGGCGCGCGCGAAAGGGCTGACAGTCGGCAATGTCCATTGGCCGGTCAGCGTCGGTGCCGCGAGCATCACCTGGAACTTGCCGCAGATCTGGCGCACCGGGCATCCGGACGACGAGAAACTGGTGCGTGCGCTGGCGACCCCCGGCTTGCTGGCACCGATGGAGGCCCGGCTTGGGTTCACCTATGCGCGCGGGATCGACGAGGACATCGAGGCCGACGAGAACCGCGGACGTTTTGCGGAGGACTTGCTCCGCGACAAAAAGCCCGATTTCGCGACAGTTTATCTGACCGCCTACGACCATTACCAGCATCGCTACGGCCCCGGGGCGCGCGAGGCGCATGCCGTGATCGAGCGGATCGATGCGATTGTCGGTCGCCTGATGGCCGCTGCCCGTCCGGGCACCGTGACCGCGCTCGTCTCCGACCACGGCTTCGAAGCGACGACGACCGAGGTCAATTTCTTCCGCGCGTTCATCGACGCCGGACTGATTGCGCTCGACAAGGAAGGCAAGATCGCGCGCTGGGACGCGGTCCCCGCCAATTCGGGCGGGTCGGTCGCGGTCGTTGTGGCGCGCCCCGACGACGCAGCGCTGATCGCCAAGGTCTGGGCCATGCTCGGGCAGCTTAAAGCCGCGCCCGACAGTTTCATCGCCACTGTGGTCGAGCGCTCCGACATCGAGCGCATGGGTGCCAACCCGCAAGCGCAATTCTATGTCGATTTGAAACCCGGCTTTCTGTCGGGCGGGTTCGAAGGACCGGCTGTGCCGCTGCGCCGACCGGCCAAATACAAGGGGATGCACGGCTATTTTCCGGCAGCTCCGGCCATGCGCTCGACCTTCATGATCACCGGCCCCGGCGTGCAAGCAGGCCGTGCGCTCGGCGAGATCGACATGCGCGCGATTGCACCGACGCTGGCTGCTATCCTGAAAGTCGAACTGCCTCAACAAGAGATGAAGCCACTGCGCCTGCGGTGATCCGCGCCGTAACGGCGACCTACCCCTGTGCCTCATTCCACGGCAGCCGCGTCGCGGCGCGGGTCGGCAGTCCGTCGATGCTCTTGCTGCGCTCGGCTAGCTTCCGCAGCCGCTTTTCGGGGTCGTCGGCGATATGGTATTTCGACAGCGTCTGGCGCTCGCGGTCGAAGGTCAGGAACGGCACGCCCCAGCCGCAACTGGTCTGCACGCTGTCGACATCGAAGTCGAAAATCTGGCGCGTGCCGGGTAACAGCGTGAAGTGGTCAGCTAGTGCATCCCATTCGGTGTCCTGCGGCAGCACCGCCCGCCCCTGCGCGTAAATTCGCAGGATCAGCGCGGGCCGGTCGAACGCGCAAAACATGAGCGTCGCACGCCCGTCGGCGGCAAGATGCGCGTGGGTCTCGTTCCCCGACCCGCCGACATCGAGATAGCCGACGCGTTTGGGTCCGAGGACGCGGAACGAGTCCATCCCCTTGGGGCTAAGATTTATCCGCGCGCCGTCCGCAGCGGTGGCGACGAAGAACACCGATTGCTTGGCAATGAATGCTGCGTGTTCGTCAGTGACGTGGTCGGTGAAGTCGGACATGATGCGCTTCCTTGACGCGCAGAGGTAATGCACATAGCAACAACGCATGGCAACGCGCGCAGTAAATCCTACCCGACGCCCGACGAATGTCACGCTCGATCCGCGCGCCGTCGCCGATGCGCGTGAGCTCGGAATCAATGTCTCACAAGCCTGCGAGCGGGGGTTGGTGAGCGAGATCAAAAAGGCGCGCGAGACCAAGTGGATCGAAGACAATTGGGAGGCGATCCAGTCGTCGAACGCTTGGGTCGAAAGGCATGGGTTGCCTTTTGCCAAGTATCGCATGTTTTAAGTGGCACGGTTCGACGTTTACCGGCTGGCGGACGGAAGCTACGCGCTGGATTGTCAAGCTGATGGCCTGTCCCATCTGAATACCCGGCTAGCAGTGGCATTGTGGCCGCTCGAAGAAGCACCGATTGCTGCTGCGCGACTCAATCCGGCGTTCGAGGTCGAAGGGCGAGCTGTCGTTATGGTGACTCAGTTTGCTGCCGCGCTACCCGTTGCACAGTTGCGAGATCGCGTCACATCGCTGGCCACTGAGCATTACAAGATCGTCGGTGCCCTCGATTTCCTGACCGGCGGCTTCTAACCGGCTACGCCGCCGTCCCGCCCACCGTCAGCCCGTCGATCAGAAGCGTTGGCTGACCGACCCCGGCGGGCACACTCTGACCGCCCTTGCCGCAGACGCCGACGCCTTCGTCGAGCGCGAAGTCGTTGCCGATGCCGTTGACTTTGGTCAGCACGCTGGGGCCGTCGCCAATGAGTGTCGCGCCCTTGATCGGCGCGCCGATTTTGCCGTTCTCGATCAGATAGGCCTCGGTGCAGCTGAAGACGAATTTGCCGCTGACGATATCGACCTGACCGCCGCCGAAGCTCTTGGCGAAAATGCCTTTTTTGACGCGCGAGAGCAGCTCGGCGGGGTCGTCGCGGCCGTTCTTCATGAAGGTGTTAGTCATGCGCGGCATCGGGGCATGGGCATAGCTTTCACGCCGCCCGTTGCCGGTCGCAGCGACCCCCATCAGCCGCGCATTGAGCCGGTCCTGCATATAGCCGCGCAGGATGCCGTCCTCGATCAGCACTGTCTCGCCGGTGGGCGTGCCTTCGTCGTCGATGCTGAGCGAGCCACGCCGGTCCGGGATCGAGCCGTCGTCGACCACAGTGACACCGGGGGCGGCGACGCGCTCACCGATGCGACCGGAGAAGGCCGACGTGCCCTTGCGGTTGAAATCGCCCTCCAGCCCGTGGCCGATCGCTTCATGGAGCAGGATGCCGGGCCAGCCGGGGCCGAGCAGCACGGTGGTCTCGCCTGCGGGGGCGGCGTCGGATTCTTGGTTGACCTGCGGTTGCTTGAGCGCCTCATCGATGGCGCGGTTCCAGACCGCTTTGTCGAACAGCCGGTCGTAGAGGTAACGGCCGCCCATGCCGAAACTGCCCGATTCTCGGCGCTCACCCGATTGCGCGACGATGCTGACGTTGAGGCGGACGAGCGGGCGGATGTCGGTGGCGGTATAGCCGTCGGCGCGGACGATCTCGACCACGTTCCAGGTGCCCGACAAGCCGACCGACACCTGCACCACGCGCGGGTCGCGGGCGCGGGCGGCGGCGTCGATCCGCTGGCACAGCGCAACCTTGTCGGCAAAAGGGACAAGGCCGAGCGGGTCGGCGTCGGTGTAGAGGTGGCGATTGCTTTTGCGCGGGGGCGGGGCGTGGCCTGCGGCTGCGGGGTCGAGCAATTTGAGCGTAGCGGCAGCGCGCGCGATGCCCGCTGGCGACACATCGTCCGAATGGGCAAAGCCAGTCGCCTCCCCCGAAACACCGCGAAGCCCGAAGCCGCGCGCCGAGCCATAATCCGCAATCTTCAATCGCCCGTCATCGAACCCGAAAGATTCATTGGTGCGGTATTGCAGATAAAGTTCGCCATCGTCGCAGGCGGATAACGCGTCGCGGGTGAGGCGCTGGGCTTCGGCGGGATCGAGGGTGTCGGCGTAGAGTGCGCTGCGCGGATCGAATGTCATGCCCCGCGAGATAAGCAGCGCGCGGCCCTATTGATAGTCCATCGTCAGCGAGAAGCTGCCGGTATAGGTGCCAGGCGCTTGCGTGGTGCCGACATTCAACCGTCCGCCGACAGCATAATTGATCACGCCGATCGGCCCCAAATTGGCATTTGGGCCGACCGGTTGCGGACCGCCGCCGTTGACGCTGACCCGGACCTGATTGATCGACATGCTGTTCGCGCCGCTGGTGATGACGATCGGTAAAGGGCTGAGGGTGATCGTGACCGTCTGGTTCGGCGTCCCGGTAGCAATGAACTGCGCGTTCGAGACGGTCCCGCCCGCAAGAGCAACCCCGGTCGAGGTCCGCACACCGGTCTGCGCGTCAACGGTGACGGTGCCGCCTCCGACGGGAATGATATTGCCGAAGTCGAGTGGGGCAGTATTCAGCATTGCGACCGGACCTAGGACGAATGTCTTGGCTGCGCCCGGACCGCTGCCGGCATGGGCAGGCACGACAATGCCTGCCGCGAGCAGCATCGTCATGGCACAGATTTGCCCAAAGCGTTTAAGCTGCCCCACCGTGTCGCCCTAGCCGAGGCCGGTGCGGAAGCTGTTGCAATCGATGGTTAAGCGACGGTTGAAGAATCGGCTCTGTCATGCGGTCCGCCGATCAGCACGAAACGCCGGTCGCAATAGCCGCAATCGACATAGCCACGCTCGTCGATCTCCAGCCAGACACGCGGATGGCCAAGCGCGGCGGGCACCTCCCCCGAACCGTCACAAGCGACGCGGCGGCTGGACGTACGAAGCGTTTCGGGCGGTGCGGTCATGCGACTGCCGATACCCGACAGCGCGCTGAAATCAATCACGGCAGCAAATTTTAGGGGTAATCGACCGTGAGGGTGAAATTGCCTGTGTACAGGCCGTCACGCTGATTGGCCGCAATATTGAGCCGACCGCCGACGCGGATATCGAGGACACCGCTGGCCGGAATACGGCGTGTCCGCGTGCCGTTCAGCGTCATATTGCTGACCGCCATCGTCTCGCTGCCACTCACGCGCGTCAGCAAGGGTGCCGTCCCGACTGTGATAAAGGCGTTGACTGCTGGCGTGCCTGTTGCCGTAAAGCGCGCCGCCCCCGGCGCGCCCCCGCCGACCAATGTGACGCCACCCGTCCGGGTCCGCGCATCGGTGCGCGGGTTGACTGTCACGGTGCCACCGGTTGCCCCACGCAACAACGTCCCGAAATCGAGGTCGCGTGTCGTGGTCAGTGCGATCGGGCGCACCGTCCGCGCGCGCCCGGTAGCCGTTCGGGTCGCGGCATCGGCCGATTCGGCAATGCCGCTCGCCAAAACTGCACCCACCGCGAGTGTCGCCAGATAATGATGTTTTTGCCCCATATACTGTTGATAGACGCAAAACTCTGTCCGGTCGGTTTGAAAGGCTGGTTAAGTGATCGGTAACGACCGGGGCCGCACAATCCGTGGATCGTTACGCCATGCCAACGGTGTCAGAAATAGGTGACTGTAATGTCGAAATTTCCCGCGTAGCTACCATCGATCTGGTTCGCGGCAACCGCGAGCGTCCCGCCGACGCGCAGGTCGAGCAGCCCGGCCGCTCCAATGATCCTTAGTACCGGTCCGTTGAGCGTTAATTGCGTGACGTTCATTGTGGCACCGCCGCCCGCACGGTTAAGCACCGGCAACGGCCCGCGCGTGACCTGCAAGGTCTGGTTGCCGGTCGCATAGGTATAGAATTGCGCGGCGAGTGGCGTGCCGCCTGCGGCCAGCACACCGCCGGTCGTGGTGCGTCCGTCGGTGGACGGGTCGATCACGACGGTCCCGGCGGTCGTTCCCGAGACAAGGCGACCGAATTCAAGATCGCGCAGTTTGACGATCGACAGCGGGCGCAGCGCGATTGCCTTGCCCGTGCCGCTCTGCGTTGCCGCCTGCGCGCCGGTGCTTGCGCTAATGGCGCACGCACAGGCCATGATAGCGCGGCTCAGCCGGTATGTTGCGATTGTCCCCACCGCCGGCGTGTGCCCGAGGCCACGGTAACCTGCCGTCAACGCGCGCAGTTAATGACGCATTAGGGACGATGTAACGACGCTATTGGTAGTTGGCGTTGATCTGGAACGTGCCGCTGTAAACGCCATCGGCCTGATTCGCCGCAACCGACAGATCGCCGCCGATATCGAAATCGAAACTACCGGTCGCCGGTGTCGTGACCGGGTTCACTGCCCCGTTCATGGTCAGCAGTGTGACTGGCATTGTCGCGCCGCCGCCCGAACGGGTCAGCACCGGCAAGGCATTGCGTGTGATGAGCACCAGCGTGCCGGGGCTTGCGGCGACGCGGAATCGGGCAGTCTGCGGTGATCCACCCGCCGCAACCGCTCCGCCGGTGGTCGCGCGGCTGTTGGTGTCGGGATCGATCGTCACAGTCCCCGCGGAGGCCGTGGCAATAATGCGCCCGAAATCGAGATCGCGCTGCCATATGATCGTTACCGGTTTGCGGAGCGTCGTGCGGATCGTCGACGACAGCGTTGCCGCCTGTGCGGCCGTCGCCGATAGCGCAACCGCCGCCGCCGACAGCGCGGCCAGCCCGTAGCTCTTCCCTGTAATCGTCATGTATCGCCCCAATGCCGGTCGTAGATTTGCCTAGCGCCCCGGGGTTAACATCGCCTTCACCACGGTATCGTGGCTTGCCAGCGACCCGCACCGCGTTATGCGCTGCTGGAATGACCGCTGCCGCAATCGAAATCGCCGACCTGCAGAAGACCTATGCGGGGGGGAAGCAGGCGTTATCAGGCGTAAGCTTCGATGTGCCGCGCGGGCAGATCTTCGGGCTGCTCGGTCCCAATGGCGCGGGCAAATCGACGCTCATCAACATCCTGTCGGGGATGGTGATGAAAACGGGCGGCACTGCGCGGATTTGGGGTTTCGATATCGACGAGCACCCGCGTAACGCCAAGGCGTCAATCGGGATCGTGCCGCAGGAAATCCTGTTCGACCCGTTCTTCACGCCGTTCGAGGCGCTGGAGCTTCAGGCGGGGCTTTACGGCGTGCCGAAAGCCGGGCGTCGCTCGATGAAATTGCTCCGCGCGGTCCATCTTGAGGACAAAGCCAATGCCTATGCCCGTACCCTGTCGGGCGGCATGAAGCGGCGGCTGCTCGTCGCCAAGGCAATGGTCCATTCCCCGCCGGTACTCGTCCTCGACGAGCCGACGGCGGGCGTCGATATCGAACTGCGCCAGCAGCTCTGGGCCTATGTCCGCGACCTCAACAAACAGGGCGTGACCGTGGTGCTGACGACGCACTACCTCGAAGAAGCCGAGGAACTGTGCGACCGCATTGCGATCATCAACCACGGCCAGCTGATCGCCAACAAGCCGACCCGCGAACTGGTCGGCATGGCGCAAGAGAAAGTTGTCGAGATCACCGTCGACCGCGACCTGACCGAAGCCCCGGTGTCGGCGTTTTTCCAGAAGGTCGAGCTGAGCCGCGACCGCGTGCTGACGATCACCTATTCCAAGGCACAGGCCAACGCCGGTGACGTGATAACGGCCGTCAACAGTGCCGGCCTCGGCATCGTCGATGTCTCGACGCGCGAGGCCGATCTGGAGCATGTTTTCCTCAACCTGACGCGAAGCGCTTGATGATCGGTTGCCATTCTGTCATACCTTTAGTATGAAAGTTGCGGTGTCCATTCCCGATGTGGTGTACGAGCAGGGCGAACGTCTCGCGCTCCGATTAAAATTGCCGCGCAGCCGGTTATACGCGCGTGCGCTTGCAGCCTATGCGGCCCAACACGATGACAACGCGATTACCGCAGCCGCCAACGCACTGGCGGACGACGAAGACTATCAAGCGGAAGCGCGGATCATCACCCGCGCCGGCGCTCGTACGGTTCTCAAGCATACCGAATGGTAGCTCAACCAACGCCGGTGGCGCAGCGTGACATATGGTGGGCGGATTTTGGCGAACCGGTGGGTTCTAACCCAGATTTTGTTCGACCCGTTATAATTGTTCAAAACGACCGCATGAATGCCACGCGCCTCCACACCTATCTGTGTGTCCCGATGACGGGGAGTCTCAAGCACGCTGCTGCTCCCTGGAATTTGGCGCTGTCGCCCGAGACGACGGGGCTGCCCCACGAGTCGCTTGCCCAGGCAAATCTGTTGACGACGGTGGACGAAACGCAGCTCGGCGACCGCATCGGCAGCATTCGAGCCAGTGACTTGCAGCGCTTATTTGCCTGTCTCGACGTCGCGCTTGGCCGAACATGAGCTATGACGCGCTGGTTATCGGGTCGGGTGCAGCGGGCCTTACGGCAGCACTGACCTTGGCAGGCGCGGGCAAGCGGGTCGCCGTCATTGCCAAGGGCGGGTTGTCCGAAGGCTCGACGGCGTGGGCGCAGGGCGGGATCGCTGCCGTGCTCGAACCCGGCGACACGTTCGACAGTCATATCGAGGACACGATGGTCGCGGGCGCGGGTCTCAACAACCGCGCGACGGTCGAATTCGTCGTCGAAGGCGCGCCTGCCGCCATCGAACGGCTCGCGCAACTGGGCGTGCCGTTCAACCCCGGCGAATCCGCCGAAGGTCTTGGGCGCTGGCACCTGACGCGCGAGGGTGGCCACAGCCACCGCCGTATCGTCCATGTCGACGATGCAACCGGCTGGGCCGTGCAAAGCGCGCTCGAAAAGGCGGCGGCTGCCAATCCGCACATCGAACTTCTGCCCGATATGGTCGCGATCGACCTTGTCACCCAAAAGCATGTCGAGGGCGGCAGCGAAGCCCCGCGCGTCTGGGGGGTCTATGCGTTCAACCGGCGCACGAACCGCGTCGAAACGATCACCGCGCCGGCCACTGTGCTTGCCACTGGCGGGGCGGGGCGGTGCTATCTGTTCTCGACCGCGCCGCGCGGAGCGACCGGCGACGGGATTGCGATGGCGTGGCGTGCCGGAGCGCGGGTATCGAACATGGAATTCATGCAATTCCACCCGACGTGCCTCTATAATCTCGAGGTCAAAAACTTCCTGATTACCGAAGCGGTGCGCGGCGAGGGCGGGCATCTGAAGCTTCCCACCGACGGATCGCGATTTATGCCGCGATTCGACCCGCGCGAAGAGCTGGCCCCGCGCGATATCGTGGCGCGGGCGATCGACCACGAGATCAAGCGGCTGGGTCTCGATTATGTTCATCTCGACATCAGCCACCGCGAGCCGGACTTCGTGCGCGGGCATTTCCCCAACATCTATGAAAAGCTGATGGGGTTGGGCATCGATATCACCAGGGAACCGATCCCGGTCGTCCCCGCGCAACACTATACCTGCGGCGGCGTGCTCATCGATCTCAACGGGCGGACCGACTTGCCCGGGCTTTACGCGGCGGGTGAGGTCAGCCAGTCGGGGCTGCACGGCGCGAATCGGTTGGCGTCCAACTCACTACTCGAATGTTTCGTGTTCGGCGAAAGCGCGGCGCAGCATATCCTCGGCCATCCCGGCGCTGCGCCGCCGCAGGTCCGCAGCTGGGATGAAAGCCGCGTCACAGATTCGGACGAGGAAGTCGTTGTCCAGCATAACTGGCGCGAAATCCGGCGGTTCATGTGGGACTATGTCGGCATCGTCCGCACCACCAAGCGGCTGGAGCGGGCCGCGCACCGGATCGCATTGCTGCGGCAGGAAGTGGCCGATTATTACGGGAATTTCCGCGTCACCCCTGATTTAATCGAGCTGCGTAATCTGGTCGAAGTCGCCGATTTGATCGTCCGGTCGGCATTGGGGCGCAAGGAAAGCCGGGGGCTGCACTATACCGCCGACTATCCCGATTTGCTGCCGCAAGCCGTTGACACGGTGCTCAAACCTTAGTCTCCGGGCGTGGCTTTTTTGCAACGCACAATGAGTGAATCTTCGAGTCATCAACGTGGGAGGTTGCACTGTCACGCCGCCGCAACATAACGGCGCAAGGGGCGCTGCAACGGCGCATTGTCGCCGCATCCGAATCCATCGGGATCCGCTAGGGGTAAGCACATGAAGCATCAGCTGTATTTCGGCGTAGCATTGGCCGCACTTTCGTTTTCGGGCGCATTTTCAGGCACGGCCTTCGCGCAATCGACCGGCACGATCGACGCCGAGGAAGAAATCGTCGTTACCGGTTCGGCAACGCGCACCGGCATCGACGGTGTGTCGGTTCCCGACGCGCCCAAGGCGCGCACCGTGCTGACGAACGAAGTCCTCCGCACTGCGGTCCCCGGCCAGTCGCTGCTGCAGGCGATCAACATCGTCCCCAGCGTTAACTTTACCAACAACGATCCGTTCGGGTCGTCAGGCGGTAACGTCCGCATCCGCGGCTTCGACGGCAACCGCATCAGCTTTACCTGGGACGGCCTGCCGCTGAACGACACTGGCAACTACGCCATTTTCTCGAACCAGTCGGGCGATCCCGAGATCGTCGATTCGGTCAACGTCAACCAGGGCACGACCGACGTCGATTCGCCAACGGCGGCATCGTCGGGCGGCACGATCAACTATCGCACTATTGTCCCGAGCGAAGAGCCCGGCGCGATGCTTGTCGGTGCTTATGGCGAATCGAACAAGGGCCGCACGTTCAACCGTATTTTCGGCAAGCTGGAAACCGGCGACCTGTTCGGCACCGGCATCCGCGCGTTCATCACGGCAGCATCTGCGCGCAACGATAAATTCCGTGGCACCGGCCAGATCAACAAGCAGCAGTATAACATCAAGCTGTACAAGGAATTGGGTGCGAACGGCGATTTCATCTCGATTGCCGGACATTATAACCAGAACCGCAATGCGTCGTACCGCGCGCTGTCGCTGGCACAGGCCAATCTCGATATCGCAACCAACGGACGCTTCACGCTCGACAACAATCCCCTGTGCGCGCGTCCGACATTCGTTGGTGGTAGGGTCGAGAACGAAAACACTGGCCAAGTCGGCGTTAACGCCAATAACGTGCCGGTCATTGTCACGCAAAGTTCGACAACGATACCCGCGAACCAGTTCGTTACCTTCAATGCGCCTGCGCCGACCGGCCAAGACACGAGCTGCACCAATTATTTCGGCACGCGCATCAACCCGTCGAACACCGGCAACGTCCGCTTCAATTCGAAGTTTACACTGACCGACAAGCTGACGCTGACGCTCGATGCCGGATACCAATATGTCCTCGCCAACGGCGGCGGGTTCACGACGATGTCCGAAACCGACCCGCGCGTGCGTGGCTATGCGCCCGGCGTGACGACCGGTGGTCGCGATTATAGCGGCGACGGCGATACGCTCGACACTGTGGCGTTTTATGCACCGAACAATACCAACACCAATCGCTTCACATTGCTGTCGTCGCTGCGCTACGATTTTTCGGACACGCAATATGTCCGCATCGCCTATGCTTTCGACAAGGGACGTCACCGCCAGACCGGCGAATGGGCAAACTACGATACGATCGGCAACCCGACCAACGTCTTCGGCGGTCGCCAGACCAACCTGCAAGTCAATGACAACAACGGGTACTTCATGCGTGGTCGTGACCGGCTCTCGATTGCCGAACTCAACCAGATTTCGGGTGAGTATCGCGGCAAATTCTTCGACAACAAGGTCGAGGTCATGATCGGCGTCCGCGCGCCGTTCTTCAAACGCCGCCTGACCAATTTCTGTTATACCCAAGCCTCGAGCGGTAACCCGTTCTGCACCAATGTAGCGCTTGGCACGACGCCGTTGACGATCCCGACCGGCGGCAACGCGGGCAACTTCCTCTATGTGGTGCCCAGCACGACCGCGCCAACGGGCCTCCCGACCAACGCTGTCTATGCGCCGTTCACCGCGGACTATAAATATAACCAGGTGCTGCCGAACCTTGGTATCACCATTCGCCCCGCCGACAATGTGTCGATCTACGCCGGTTATGCAAAGGGACTGTCGGCACCGCGCACCGACAACCTCTATCGTGCGCCTAACGTCGTGGTCGAACCCGAGGGAACAGACAATTTCGACGCAGGAATCCGCTACACAAGCGGTATGGTTCAGGCGTCTTTCGGTGGTTTCTACAACCGCTTTTCGAACCGTATCGTGACCTCGTTCGACCCGCTGCAGGGTATCTCGGTCGACCGCAACGTCGGCAAGGTCGAGATCAAGGGTCTCGAGGCCAGCCTTGGCCTACGCCCCTTCCCGTGGTTCTCGTTCCGTGGCTTCGCTTCGTATATCGATGCGCGGTACAAGGATAACGTCCAGCTCGGTACGACGACCATAAACCAGCTTGGCGCGACCGCATCGGGGCTGCCGATCACGGCACTGGTCGCAAACAAGCGGCTCGTCGAAACGCCCGAGTGGCAATATGGCTATCGTGCCCAGTTCAACGCGGGACCAGCCGCGCTCGGCCTGAACTTCAAGCAGGTAACATCGCGGTTCGCGACCGACATCAATGACGTGATCCTGCCGGGTTACAGCACGATGGACATCGATCTGCGGTTCAACCTGAAGCAATGGGGTCTGGAGAAAACGTTCGTCCAGCTGAACGTTTCGAACCTGTTCGACCGCCAGTATCTGGGGTCGATCAATTCGCAGATTGCCAGCGCCACCAACATTGCGGGTCAGATCACGAACATCGCAACGACCGCGACGATCCCGGGCGGTGGCACCCCTACCTTCCAGCCCGCCTCGCCGCGCGCGTTTACGGTGTCGGTGCAGGTCGGCTTCTAGTCGCGCCACGAACTATGCCGGGGACACCCAATAGGGTGTCCCCGGGCAAGTCTCCGGCTTAGCGCGTTAATCCGCCAGCCGTGCCAGCATCCCCTGTAGCGGTCGCGCCATGACGCGGCGGAGCATCGGTTCGAAGTACTCGAGCGGCTCGTGCGCGTAGTCGGGGTCGAACGCTGCCTGATCGTATTTCGCGCAAAATTCCTCGCATGCGGCGAAATGCTTGTGGCCGCGAAACGCCTCACGCGCGTTCTGGTCCATCCCGAGATAGTGGAAATAATAATAGCCCTGGAACGCGCCGTGGTTGGCGCAGATCCAGTGCTCCTCCTCGGTCACGAACGGTTTGACGATGGCAGCCCCCACATCGGGATGGTTGTAGCTGCCGAGCGTGTCGCCGATGTCGTGGAGCAGCGCCATCACGACATAGGTTTCGCCACGGCCGTCGCGGTGCGCCCGGGTCGCAGTCTGCAAGCTATGCGTCAGCCGGTCGACCGGGAAGCCGCCATAGTCGCCGTCGAGCAGTTTCAGATGCGTCAGCACGCGGTCGGCGACATTGGCCGCGAACGGCATGAAATGCCCCGCGATGATCGCCCAGTCCTCCTGCGTCCCCTCGGTCATCGCCCGGAATTTGGCGCGCGGTCCGGCATCGCTTTCGGCATGGTGTTCGACGTCGGCCATGGTCGTGCTCCTTGTTCGGTGGCCGCATCCTACCAACACCGGCGATAATCGACTAGAGAGCAGTGCATGGCGACCCGCGCGACCTCTCCCGCTGTTTTCTTCGACGACAAGAACCGCGCGTTCTGGATGCTGCAGGGCGCGGGCTGGACCGGCTATCTGGCGCTCCGCATTGCCAGCGGTATTGCCAATGGGGTCGGACTGCCCGTCGTCATCCAGGTGCTGGTATCGGCAGCGACCGGCTATTCGATGACCCTTGTGATGGCGGCGGTCTATCGCTGGCTGATCCGCAAATCGCCGCTGGCGATCTGGACGGGGTCGGTGGGCACGGTGATGATTGCCGTTGCAGCATTTTCGGTGATCGATGCCTGGGTTTACACAATGGTCAACGAGGGGCGCAATGTCGTCCAGTTCGACCTGTTTCTCGGCTCGGCGACGCTCAACACGTTGCTGCTCGGCGCATGGACCGCGCTGTATTATTCGATCAATTTCTTCCTGATTGCCGAGCGTCAGACGTTGCAACTCTTGAAGCTCGAAGCCACGGCCTCATCGGCACAGCTGGCGATGCTGCGCTACCAGCTCAACCCGCATTTCCTGTTCAACACGCTCAATTCGATTTCGACTCTGGTACTGCTCAAACAGAATGACCGCGCCAACGCGATGCTTGGGCGGCTGGCGTCGTTTCTGCGCTATACGCTCGTCAACGAGCCCGAGGCGCAGGTAACGCTCGAACAGGAGTTCGAGACGCTGAAGCTTTATCTCGACATCGAAAAGATGCGCTTCGAAGAGCGGTTGCAAACGCGGTTCGATATCGACCCGCGCGTGGCCAAGGCACGGTTGCCGTCGCTGCTCCTTCAGCCTTTGGTCGAGAACGCCGTCAAATATGCGGTGACACCGCAAGAAGAGGGGGCCGAAATCGCCGTTGTCGCGCGGCTCACCGGCGATCGGGTGCAGATCACCGTATCGGACTCTGGACCGGGGTTGAACGATGCGACGGTCCGCCCCAGTTACTCGACCGGCGTCGGCATTGCGAATATCCGCGACCGGCTGATGCAGGCTTACGGGCCCGACCACCGCTTCGACAGCGGCAATGCTCCCGGCGGGGGGTTTGTCGTGACGGTCGAAATTCCGATGGTCGTCGAAGCGCAACGATTAGAGGCCGCATGACGATCAGAACCATTCTCGTCGACGACGAAAAACTCGCCATTCAGGGCATGGAGTTGCGGCTCAAGGCGCATGACGATGTCGAAATTGTCGACACCTGTTCGAACGGGCGCGAGGCGATCCGCTCGATCAAGACCAACAAGCCCGACCTTGTTTTTCTCGACATCCAGATGCCGGGCTTCGACGGCTTTTCTGTCGTGCAGGGACTGATGGAAGTCGAGCCGCCGTTGTTCGTCTTTGTCACGGCCTATGCCGACCATGCGATCCGCGCATTCGAGGCGCAGGCGGTCGATTATCTGATGAAACCGGTCGAGGAAGCGCGGCTCGCCGACACGCTCGACCGCGTCCGCCAGCGTCTTGCCGAAAAACGCGGTGCCGAGGAAGCGGGACGATTGATGGAGGCGTTGACCGAGCACGCGCCTGAAGCCGCCGAAGAGATGAACGTCGATGGCAGCGAGGCACCCGCCGCGAACCGTTTCGAAAAGCTGATCAACATTAAGGACCGCGGCCAGATATTCCGCGTCGATGTCGACAATATCGAACGCATCGACGCGGCGGGCGATTACATGTGCATCTACACGGCCGAAAACACGCTGATCCTGCGCGAAACGATGAAGGATCTCGAACGCCGCCTCGACCCGCGCCGGTTCCAGCGCGTCCACCGTTCGACCATCGTCAACCTCGATTTGGTCAAGCAGGTGAAACCGCACACCAATGGCGAGTGTTTTCTCGTGTTGGAGTCGGGCGCGTCGGTGAAGGTGTCACGCAGTTACCGCGACGTCGTCGCGCGCTTCGTCCACTGACCCGCGCGACGTGATCTCGCGGAAGATCTCGCGGTAGCGCGGGTGTTCGGTGCCGCAGATGCGGTCCCACCAGGTGAAATACAGGCCGTAATTCGACCCGAATCCGCCCGAATGATGGAGGTCGTGGTGCGTCGTCGTGGTGAAGTTGCCCCAGAACCAGTGGTCGGCAAAGCCGCGCGGGTGAAGCTCGGTGCCGCAATGCCCCCAGACGTTACGCGCGATCATGATGCCGAGAAACGCGAAGAACGCGCCATTCGGGGTCGGCACCAGCAATTGCCAGATCACCGGCATTCCCGTCTGGACGACAGATTCGCGCCAGTCGAAAGCATAGGCCGCGAACGGTGTCGGCGTGACCGTCTTATGGTGGGTTCGGTGCCATTTGCGGAACAACTGCGGCGTATGGAGCAGGCGGTGCGTCCAGTAGAAATAGGCGTCATGCGCGACCAGCAGCACGGCAACATACGCCGTCATCGCAATCCAGCCGGTCGGGCCGGTGTACGCGCCCGGACCATAGCCGTGCGACTTCAGCCAAAGCACCGGCGTGAACACAATCGCATAGATCAGGACGCTGCGCGCCGAGGTGGCAATCTCGCGAATATAATCGGCACGCCCCGCGCGGCGCGTCTGGATAATCCGGCTGCGTAGCCACGTCCGGTGCACAAGCAGGAGGATCGCCGACATGACTAATGTCGCAATGACATAGCGCCCGCCGTCGAACAGGAAGACATTAGGAAAGACGCGGAGAGCAGCGTCGAGCATCGATATATCGGGCGGCGTCATGGCGAACAGCTCCTTAAGAGGCACTAGCTACCTGCGCGTGACGCGCTCCCGCGACTACGCGATTGCCGGAATCGACCGGTCGATTTCTGAAATTCGATCAGTACAGCTTGGTCGCGCGATATTCGGTCGGGGTGCAGCCGTGGCGGTCGCGGAACGCGCGGTTGAAGGGGGCGAGGCTGCCAAAGCCCGCATCCATGGCAATGGTCAGGATCGGCACCTCGCGCTGTTCGGGGTCGGCGAGTGCGTCTTCCGCCTCCTGTAAACGAAAGCTGTTGAGATAGGCGTTGAAGTTACGCGCACCCAGACCCTGGTTGATTGCGCGCCGCAGCCGATATTCGGGTACGCCCAGCCGTGCGGCGACGGCGGTGATCGTCAGGCCGTCCTGCCGGTACAGGCGCTCGTGCCGCATATCGGTGTCGAGCCGGGCAAGTAAGGGGGCGTCGTCGGCCTCGGCGCGCGGTGTGTCGTTCGACGGTTTTGCCGGGGCCGAAAGCAACGCACGATCCCGCCAGCCAAGCATAGTCGCCGCGAGGACCGCCGCCAGCAGGAACAGGCTGGCGGCATTGACCACCCGCCATCCGACCGGTGGTGGCCAGTCGCTGAGCGGGAGTTCGGCGGCAACGATCCACAGGATAACCGCGCCGATGGCCAGCGACAGTGCCAGCCGTGCGCGGCGGCGGCTTTCGACAAGGTCTGCTTTCCAGCCGCGCAACGCCGTAACGATAGCGGCAACCACCAGCGCAGTGCTTATCGTGCGCCAGCCGACGGCAATGAACAGAATCGGGTTCCGGGTTGCAAAATTGAGATAGTTTGCGGTGAACCCGACCGCGACGACAAATAGCACTGTCACCACATGCCATGGCCGCAAGCGAAAATCGTCGTCGAACCAGCTAAGCGCGAAGAGCCAGAATAGCGCCGGTGTGGCCAGGCTCATCAGGTGGAAGGGCAAGCGCCACGCTACCCTCGGTCCGACGGAGTCGATGGCGATCAAGGCGACATAGGCAACGCCGCCGAGGCAAGTGACCGCACCAAGCCGCGCCGTCAGCGATGTCCGCCAATCGCGCACGAACAGGAACGATAGCAGCGCGAACAGCGCAATCGCTCCACCGCGCAGCGCCGCATCCCAGAAAATCAGCCCCATAGGTGCGTGTTAGGCGCGTCCGGGGGTAAAGAGCAACGCTGTCCCGTTGATGCAATGGCGCTTGCCTGTCGGGGGCGGGCCATCGTCGAAGATATGTCCGAGGTGCCCGCCGCAGCGGCGGCATACGGCCTCGACGCGCGACATGCCGAGTGTCATATCGGTATTGGTCGATACACTTTTCGGCATGGCGTCCCAAAAGCTCGGCCAGCCGGTGCCGCTGTCGAATTTAGTCCGCGACGCATAGACCGGCAACTTGCAGCCCGCGCAGCTGTACATGCCGCTGCGCTTTTCCTTGAGAAACGGCGACTGCCCCGGTGTGTCGGTCGCGTCCTGCCGCAACGTGCGGTACTGGGCGGGCGTCAGCCGTTTTTTCCATTCGGCGTCGGTCAGGGTGATCTCGTAGGTGCGTGCCGGTGACTTGGCGCAAGCGGCGGTCGCGAACAGGCCACCGAGCGTAAGTGCGCTGGAGGCGGTCACGAAATTGCGGCGGTTGAGGGTCATGGCATCGTCTCCCTGTGGTTGCGGGATATACGCAGCGGGCATCGACATGGTTTCACTTCCTTGTTTCCCTCTCCCTTTGGGGGAGAGGGAGAAGATCAATAGCGTTCCAGCTTAACCGGCAACGAACGATAGCCATTTACGAAACAGGCCGGCACTCGCTCGGGCTCGCCCTGCGGAACCGCGCGCAGGCGGCGCTTCGCCATTTCCTCGAGCAGGACAATCAACTGCAGTTCCGCCACCCGCGCGCCGACGCAGCGGTGAATGCCGTAACCGAACGACAAATGCCGCCGCGCGTTTTCGCGGCCCACAATGATCCGGTCGCCATCGGGGAAGACACTCTCGTCGCGGTTGCCCGAGATATACCAGAGCACCATCCGGTCGCCCTTCTTGATCTGGTGCCCGTCGAGCTCGGTATCCTCGGTCGCGGTACGCCGCATGTGCGCGAGCGGGGTCTGCCAGCGGATCAACTCGCTGACGGTGTTGGTAATCAGCGACGGATCGGCCTCTAGCTTCGCGCGCTCTTCGGGGAATCGCGCCAGGCCATGCGCGTAGGCGGTCATCGAATTGCGCGTCGTGTCGTTGCCGCCGACGATCAGGAGGATCAGATTCCCCATGAACTCGCCTTCGTCCATGTGCGCCATGGCGTCCGAATGGAGCATGATCGAGATCAGATCGGGCGTCGGTGGCTTGCCCTTTTTCGATTCCCACAGCGCGTTGAACGCTGTGCCCATTTCGAACGCGGTCATCAGGCGTCGCTGCCGGTCCGCAAACGTCCCGAACGCCTCGACATCGCCGAGCGCATCGGACCAGCGCGTCAGATCGTGGCGGTTCTCCCACGGAAAATCGAACAGCCGTGCGAGCATTCCCGTCGTCAATTCGATCGACACGCGCTCGACCCAGTCGAACGTCTCGCCAATGGGCAGCGCGTCGAGCACCTCGGACGTGCGCGCCACCGCATCTTCGCGCATCCGCACGATCTCGCTCGGCGTGAACGCGGGCGCAACGGTGCGACGCTGCGCGGTATGGTTGGGCGGGTCCATCGCGATGAACATCGGCATCCGCACTTCGCCGTCGAGGATGCGGTCGGGGTCGCCCGCGACCGTGATGCCGCCAACTTCCCACGACGAGGAAAACACCTTGGGCAGCGCCTCGATGTGGACAATGGGTTTATAGGTCGAAATCGACCAATACGGCCCGAAGCGCCCGTTCTCGCAATAATAGATACCCCCCTTGTCACGCAGTTCGCGGAACGGCGCATGCCATGTGTGCGACGTGTAGAGATGCGGCTGCGTCACATCGAGACGGTCGGCGACATCGGGGCCGATCATGAACTGATCGTCGGGGCGTTCGATTGCTGCGGTCGCCATGGCACCTCTCCCGTGCGTGTTTGTCGAAATCTTGGGTTGCAAGGTGCAACTTAACTGACAGGGGAGTCAATAGTCATCGCGTCGGCACCGGCTCCGGCCCCGAATAGTCGTAAAACCCGCGTCCCGATTTGCGCCCGACCCACCCGGCCTCGACATATTTGACGAGCAGCGGCGCGGGGCGGAATTTGGGGTCGCCGGTCGAGGTGAACAGCACCCGGCAAATCTCCAGACAAGTGTCGAGGCCGATGAAATCGGCAAGCGTCAGCGGTCCCATCGGGTGGTTGAGGCCGAGCTTGCACGCCGTGTCGATGTCGCGGATCGTCGCGACGCCCTCACCGAGCGCAAAGCACGCTTCGTTGAGCATTGGCATCAGCACGCGGTTGACGATGAAACCGGGCGCGTCGTTGGCGTGGACGATCTCCTTGCCCAGCGACTTGCCATAGGCCTCGACCGCCGCGACTGTCGCGTCGCTGGTGGCAAGGCCGCGAATGACTTCGATCAACCCCATGACCGGCACCGGATTGAAGAAATGCACGCCGATGAAGCGCGCCGGATCGGACGAGGCGCTTGCCAGCCGCGTGATCGGAATCGACGAGGTGTTGGTGGCAAGGATAGCATCGGCGCGCAACACCTTGGCGACATCGGCAAAGATCGCGCGCTTGATCTCCTCGCGCTCGGTGGCCGCTTCGATCACGAGATCGCAATCGCCGAACGACGCGACATCGCCGGCCGGCTCGATCAACGCCAGCGCCGCATCGCGCGCCTCGCTCGCGATCTTTTCCTTCTCGACAAGTCGCCCCAGCCCCTTGGCAATGCTCGCCTTGCCCTTCTCGGCCAGCGCCACATCGCGGTCGGACAGCAGGGTGCGGTATCCAGCCGCTGCCGAGACCTGCGCGATGCCTGCGCCCATTTGGCCTGCACCGATCACACCGATGGTTTTCATTTTCGTTCTCCGAAGCTAGCCTGCGGCCATGTCCATTCTCCTCGCCCTTGCCGCCGCCGCCGCGTCTCCGCAACCCGGCGAACTGAAGACCTTCCGGGACTGGATCGTCGGGTGCGACAATGGGCGGGCCTGCAAGGCGGTTGGGCTAATGCCCGATGACGTACCCGCCCGCGACGACTTTCTGAGGTTGGCGGTGAGCCGTGAAAATGGAATTGGCGGTCAGGCGATATTGACGGTCGATTTCGACACCATCAAGCCGGGGACGAAGGTTGCGCTGATGCTCGACGGTCGTCTGTTCGCCGAGACTGTCGGCGCGCCGGGCGAGACGGAAACGCGGTTGATCCTAACTACCGCTCAAGTACGGGCTTTAGCCAACGGAACAACGGCAAGCGTTGGTAAGGCAACGGCATCGCTCGGCGGAATGAGTGCCGCGATGCGCTACATTGACGATCAGCAACATTCGGCGGGAACTGCGGACGCGCTAATTGCAATCGGGCAAGCGAAAGCAGGCTGGAAATGGTTCGTTTATCCGATTGTCCGCGAGCCATCCCTCGACAAGCGCCCGCCGCGCACGTTGAGCGTAGCCCGTGTCAGGCAGCTGATCGGCCCCGACAACGCCAAATGCGACTATTCGACTGCCAAAGTCGAACCCCAGGCCTATCGCCTCGATGCGCGGACCAGCCTTGTCACCGTCGTCCATCCCTGCGGCAATGGTGCGTATAATTATTACAGCAGCGCGTTTCTGGTCGACGAGTCGGGGAAAGTGCGGCCCGCGACGTTCGACACCGACAAGCCGAACCCGAAGGACGGCGAAAATCTGGGGCTGGTCAACGCGAGCTATGACCCCAAGACGCGGCGGCTGAGCAGCTTTATGAAAGGGCGCGGCCTCGGCGATTGCGGGTCGGAGCAAGACTATGTCTGGGACGGGACGCGTTTCCGTCTAGTCGAGGAGACCGACATGGGAGAATGCCGGGGGTCGATGGATTATATCCGGACGTGGCGCGCGACGGTGCTTCCCTAAGGCGCACTTTTCTGCGGACGCGCTTCGGCAAGAATCAGCGCGAAACTGTCCGCCGCATCAGTCCATTCGGCAATCGGGGACCAGCCGCCACTCCGCAAAAGCAAGCGTGCATCGCGCGGGCCGTATTTATGGCTATTTTCGGTGTGGATGCTTGTCCCCGCCGTCATTGAGAATGGCTCACCTTCGACCGTAAAATCCACATCACGGCGCGCAACGAGGTGCATTTCGATACGGGCATAATTGTCGTTCCAGCGGGCTACATGCGCGAAGGCCTCGACTGGTATCGTGCCAGCGAGCTCGCGGTTGATGCGGACAAGCAGGTTGGCGTTGAACCGCGCGGTCACACCCGCCGCATCGTAATAGGCAGCGACCAATGTATCGGCATCCTTCACCCGGTCCATCCCGATCAATAGCATTGCCCCGGTTCCAAGGCTGTCGCGCATGGTGCGGAGCAGATCGACAGCGGTGCGCGCGATCATGTTGCCGATTGTCGAGCCGGGGAAGAAGCCGAGGCGCGGAGTCTTGGCGATGCTATCGGGCAGCGCGAGGCGATGGGTGAAGTCGCCCTCTACCGGCAGGACCGGCAGGCCGGGGAAATCCGCCGCCAGCACCGCCGAGGACGCGCGCAGAAAATCGCCCGAAATGTCGATGGGGACATAGGCTGAAGGGGCAACCGCGCGGAGCAGATGCGGGGTCTTGGTCGAGGAGCCCGAGCCGAATTCGACCACCGCGCGTCCCGGTCCGGTCAGCTGTGCGACATCGCCGCAATGGGCGGCGAGCAGCGCAGTTTCGACCCGCGTTGGGTAATATTCGGGGAGCGCGGTGATTGCTTCGAACAATTCCGACCCCGTCCGGTCATAGAACCAACGCGCGGGAATTGCCTTTTGCGGTTGCGACAGACCCGACAGAACGTCGTTACGGAACGCGGGGTCGACCATCACGTTCTCGTTTTTGGGGGTCGCCTCATGAAGCAGCATGTCAGAGGTCTTTCGCGAGGCGCAGTCCGGCGAATTGCCAGCGCGTGTGCGGCGGGAAGAAATTGCGGGTGGTGACGCGGCTGGTGTCCGACGGGGTCGAGAGGGAGGACCCGCGCAGCACCATCTGGCCGCTCATGAACTTGCCGTTGTACTCGCCCACCGCGCCTTCGGCGACGGCGAAGCCGGGATAGGGGAGGAAGGCCGAGCCGGTCCATTGCCAGACGTCGCCGAACGCATCGGGCAGCAGCAACGCTGAGGCTTCCCACTCGAATTCGGTCGGCAACCGCGCACCCGCCCAGCGGGCATAGGCGTCGGCCTCGTAAAAGCTGAGATGGCGCACCGGGACGGCGGGGTCGCGCGGTTGGCGACCGCTTAAACCGAACGCGGTATCGCCCTTCCAGTAAAGCGGTGCCTCGATCGTTTCGGCCACGGCCCATGCCCAGCCGTCGGACAGCCAATGATCGGCGCAGCGGTAGCCGCCGTCGTCAACGAATGCCTGCCACTCGCCGTTTGTGACCAAGCGGTCGGCAATGCTATGCGGGTTCAGATAGACCTTGTGACGCGGCCCTTCGCAATCGAACGCAAAGCCGCGCCCGTCATGGCCGATCTCGGCGATGCCTTCCGGCCCCTCGATCCAGCGCATTTCCGATGCAACCACCTGCGGTCCCGCCGAAGAAACTGGCACGCTCCAAAGCGCCGGTTCGAGCGGGTTCTGGGCGAAGGCGTGGAGGATGTCGGTCAACAGCAATTCCTGATGCTGGGCCTCGTGGTGACAGCCGAGTTCGATCAGGGCGCGCGCGCGGTCCGGAAGGGAAGAGAAAGCCGTTATCACTGCCGCATCCACATGCGCGCGCCACGCCAGCACTTCGCCGAGCGAAGGCCGCGCCAGCATCCCGCGCCGGGGCCGTGCGT
Organism: Sphingomonadales bacterium; assembly: GCA_031408195.1. Lineage (GTDB taxonomy): Bacteria > Pseudomonadota > Alphaproteobacteria > Sphingomonadales > Sphingomonadaceae > Sphingomonas_O. The sequence continues at coordinate 33,414 of JANNVL010000077.1, forward strand.
GGCGTTTGCCCTCAGCCTCGTAATAGCTGTTGAACAAATAGGCGTAGGCGGGATTGAAGGCTTTGTAGCCATCAACGAAATCGCGCAGAATAAAAGTTTCGAGAAACCACGTAGTGTGAGCCAAATGCCACTTGGCGGGGCTGGCGTCGGGCATCGACTGGATCGTCGCCTCGGCATCCGACAGCGGCGCGGCGAGATCGCAACTGAGTGTGCGGGTTGCGACGAACAGGTCGATCAACGGGTCGGCTACGGTTGCGGTCGATTGCTGGCCCATGACACCCCTGCTTCCCGGTCGTGGCGCGATAGCACACCGAGAATATCCGAACAATTCGGGAACGCAACGGTTCCGGTTACGCCCGATAAAAATTCTAGCGTGAAGCTCCGGGCACCCACAATATATCGTCAACGCCATTGGCGTTGGCGGCGCGGGCGGCGACGAACAGCCAGTCGGACAGACGGTTGATATAGGCGAGCGCCTGTGGGTTGAGCGCCTCCTCTGCATTGGCCGCCACTGCGCTGCGTTCGGCACGACGGCTGGCGGCGCGGGCGACGTGGAGAGCCGCTGCGAGTGCCGAGCCGCCGGGCAGGACGAAGCTCGTGAGTGGCGCGATATGCGTGTTCATCGCGTCGATTTCTTCTTCGAGCCGTTCGACCTGCGTGGCGATCACCCTCAGCGGCGTCCATTCGACCGGTTTGTCGGGGGTGGCGATGTCGGCGCCCAGATCGAACATATCGTTCTGGATAACGGTCAGCCTTGCACGCATTTCGCCCTCGGCCAGCACTGCCGCGATACCGATGAGGCTGTTGGCCTCATCGACATCGCCGATGGCAGCCATCAGCGCCGACGCTTTCGACACGCGGCTACCATCGACGAGGCCCGAGGTGCCGTCGTCGCCGGTGCGGGTGTAGATTTTGTTGAGTTTGACCACGACCTACTGCCGGTTGAGCGCGAGCAGCAGGACGCAGAGCACCACCGCCAGCGCCTGAAACCCGACGCGCGCGAACATCATCTTGTTCTGTTTCTGGCTGGAGATGCTCGGGCCATCCGCACCCGATTTGAGTTCGGCCTCGGTCGTTTGCAGGAAACTGACGATCCCGCGAATGAGCGAAACCAGTGCCGCGATCGCCGCAAGCACGATGAGGATGATGAGGAGCGTTTGCATGGGAGCTATTTAGGCGTCCACCCAGCCAAATCCAACGGGTAAGCGACCGACAAGCAAATCATTACGCAGCGCAACCGGATTGGTTCCGGCCGAACGCAGATCGGCAAGCGTTGCGCCGGAAGTCCGCTTGGCCAACCGCTTGCCGTCCGGTCCGGCAACCAGCGCGTGGTGGCGGTAGCGCGGGACCGGCAGGTCGAGCAGCGCCTGCAATAGATTCTGCACCGGCGTGGCACCTTCGAGATCGCGGCCCCGGATCACATGGGTAACACCGGCGGCGGCATCGTCGACGACGACGGCGAGGTGATAGGCGACACCAAGCCCTTTGCGGGCGAGGATGATGTCGTCGCGCAGTGCCATGTGCTCCTGCGAAAGCAGGAGCCCTGTGTTCGGCTCACACTCCTTGCCGCCAAAGCTCCTGCTTTCGCAGGAGCACAGCAGAGACAATGAATTAGCTACATCCAGCCGCCACACCGCGCCGTCGGGCGCATCGGTCCGCCCCCGGCATGTCCCCGGATAAAACGGACCCGTCTCCCCATGCGGCGCACTCGCGCTGGCCGCGATTTCCGCGCGGGTGCAGGTGCAGGGATAGACGACGCCCATTTCGCGCAGCCGATCGAGCGCGGCGGCATGGTCGCGCGTATGATCGGTCTGGATGTCGAGCGCATCCCAGTCGATGCCAAGCCAGCGCAAATCGTCGAGAATCGCATCGACAAATTCGGGTCGGCAGCGCGCCGTATCGATATCCTCGATCCGCAACACGAACCGCCCACCGCCAGCCCCGTTTCTCGCCCGCGCAAATTCGTGCGACAACACCGCCGACAGTGCATGGCCGAGGTGCAAACGACCGGTGGGGGACGGCGCGAAGCGCGTCACAACATCTTGGGGGTGGTCAGCCACATTTACCCCCTTGACCACGAGCCATAGTAAATGCTGTCATGCCTATGTCATCGTTGCGGGTGAGAGACGCGGCACTGGGATCTTTTTGGGAAACCAAAGGAGCGCGCGTCCAAAGATGTTTCATCCCGACATCCTAGCTGTCCAGGAAGCGGCACGCGATCCCGAAACGCGCCATCTCGACGGCTGTCCGGCGCTGGTGCTCAACGCCGATTACACGCCGCTGAGCTATTACCCGCTGAGCGTGTGGCCGTGGCAGACCGCGATCAAGGCGGTGTTCCTCGAGCGCGTCGATATCGTCGACCATTACGAACGCGAAGTACGGTCGGCGAGCTTTGCAATGAAGCTGCCCTCGGTGATCGCGCTCAAATCCTATGTGAGGCCGTCGGAGCATCCCGCCTTTACCCGCTTCAACCTGTTCCTGCGCGACCGGTTTCAATGCCAATATTGCGGCGTGGGCAAGGATTTGACCTTCGATCATGTCATCCCGCGCGCGCAAGGCGGTCGGACGACTTGGGAAAATGTCGCCACGGCGTGCTCGCCGTGCAATCTGAAAAAGGGCGGGCGCACGCCGAAACAGGCGCATATGCCGCTTCACATTTCGCCGATCCGGCCGACGAGCTGGCAATTGCAGGACCATGGCAAGAGCTTTCCGCCGAATTACCTTCATCAGAGCTGGCGGGACTGGTTGTACTGGGACATCGAGTTGCTGGCTTAGAGTTTCGTCATTGCGAGCGCAGCGAAGCAATCCCCTTTGCCGCAAGAGCGTCTGGATTGCTTAGCTGCGCTCGCAATGACGAAACTCTAAGCCAGCAACACGATGTCCCAGTACAACCAGTACCGCCAGCACAGATGAAGGTAAATCGGC
>JANNVL010000078.1:0-27950 GCA_031408195.1 Sphingomonadales bacterium
GTCAGTGGCGCGGCCATCGACGAGCCAGATCATCTCGACGTCGGATTCGAGCGCCGAGCACGGGGTGAATTGGAACAGGATGACGAAATGATCATCGGCGACCATCTGGCTGAACGGACTGAAGCTCAGGTGCATCCGCCCACCATCGGGCGCGATGCGCTTGCCCATAAGCGGCGCTGGCGCGGTGCCGTCTTGGGTTTCGGCGGCCCAGCCCGGCTTGTTCATACGCTGCATGAGGAGGCGGAGGTGGCTGCTGTCCGGCGCATCATCGATGTTGCCGATCGGACGCCCCAGTGCGGCTGAACTATTCTCCCATGCAGCAAGCTTTGGCGCAAAGCTAGCAATGGCGTCGGCTGGCCCCGAACTTGGCCCTGCCCCCACCGCGACAATCGATTCCGCCGCATGCATCGAGCAGAATTCGGGGTGCGACGGCACGCAGTGATAGCATTCGAAGAAATTCTCCACGACCAGCTTCCAATTGGCGGTTGTGGGGTAGCTTCCGGCATGGACGATGCGCGCGTCCGCAATGCCGTGATAATCGAGGATCGGCCCCATATCGCCAATGGTCGCGTCGAAATCGACCGGCTCGCCTTCGCTCATATTGATGAAGATCAGCCCGTGAAACACGCGGATGTGGCAGGCGAAGAGGCTGTTGTCCGCCTTTTCGAAGTCCTCGGGCATCAACCTCGCTGAGATCAGCCGCCCGTCAAGTCCGAAAGTCCAAGCATGATAGGGGCAGACAAGGCGCGGTGCATTGCCGCTTTCCGCCTGACAAATGGTTGAGCCACGGTGGCGGCACACGTTGAAGAAGGCGCGGATGTTGCCCTCATTTTCGCGGATGACGATGATCTGCTCGCCGCCGATCTTGAACAGGAAATAATCGCCCTTGTTCGGGACGCGCGAGACATGGCCTGCAAGGATCCATTTCTGGCTGATGATCCCGTCCATGTCCGCCTTGAACACCGCTTCGCTGACGTAAAAATCTTGCGGCAAGCTATAACCGGCACGGGTATCGGCAGCGAGGCGGCTCATGAGTTCACGCTGGTTGTTATTGGGCGACATCAAATTTTGATCCGGGCGTTGGTGGGGTCATACATGGGTTTGAGCGACGCGGTGACGGGATAGCGAACACCGGCAATCTCGATTTCATAATCATCCGCTCCAACCGGCCCGACCACGCCGCCGTTTGCCGCATCGACATAGCCCAGCCCGCATGCGCCGCCGAGTGTGTGGGCATACATCCCCGAACGGATGTATCCGGCGATCCGGTCGCCCTGCCAGATCGGTTCATTGTGATAGAGCATAGGCTCGGTCGATTTGACGAGGAACTGGACGAGGCGTTGTTTCAGGCCCGCCTCCTTTTGGGCGACCAATGCCTCGCGGCCTTTGAAGCCGCCCGCCTTGTCCATCTTCACGGCAAAGCCGAGGCCCGCCTCCAGCGGCGTATCTTCATCGGTGATATCATGGCCCCAGTGGCGATACCCCTTTTCCATCCGCAGCGCGTTGAGCGCGTGATAGCCGCAATGTTTGAGGCCGAACGCCGCGCCGACCGCGACGATTTCGTCATACACGCCGGTCATGAATTCGGTCGGGATGTAGAGTTCCCAGCCGAGCTCACCAACGTAGGTGATCCGTGATGCGCGGACGATGGCGTAGCCCAGCTCAATCTCTTGGCTGGTGGCGAACGGGAAGGCTTCGTGCGCCAGGTCATTCGGGCAGATGGATTGCAGCAGCGCGCGCGCGTTTGGCCCCATGATCGAAATGACGCCCATGCCAGACGACACATTGGTCAACACTGCATGTGCACCGTCGGGCGTATGACGTTTGAGCCAATTGAAATCCTTGACCTCGGTCTCCGCGCCAGTGACGATCAGATAGGCGGTTTCGGTCAGCCGGGTGACGGTGAGGTCGGCCTCAATCCCGCCCTTTTCGTTCAGCCACTGGGTGTAGACCAGCTTGCCCGGCGCGACATCGACATCGTTGGCGCAGACGTGGTTGAGCACGGCGCAGGCATCGCGACCCTCCAGCCGGAATTTGGCAAAGCTCGACTGGTCGAACAGACCCACTGCTTCGCGCACCGCTTTGCATTCGGCGGCATTGGCCTCGAACCAGTTCTGGCGGCCATAGCTATATTCATACTTTGGCGCGCTGCCCGGTTCACCGTACCAGTTGGGCCGTTCCCAGCCGAACGCCTCGCCGAAGCATGCGCCCGCCGCCGCCAGCCGGTCATGTAACGCCGAGCGCCGCACGCCGCGCGCGGTTTCATATTGCTTGAACGGATAATGCGTCGCGTAGAGTAGGCCGAGGCTTTCACTCACCCTTTCGCGCAGATATTTGCGGTTGATCTGGAACGGCATGTTGCGGCGGATATCGACGGTCCACAGGTCAGCGGGCGGGATGCCATCGCGGATCCAATCGGCCATCACCTTGCCGACTCCTCCCGCCGATTGCAGGCCGATGGAGTTAAGCCCCGCCGCCACGAAACAGCCCTTCAACTCCGCACTCTCGCCCAGATGGTAGCGCACATCTGGGGTAAAGCTCTCGGGGCCGCAGAAGAATTTCTGAATACCCGCCTTTTCGAGCGCAGGCACGCGCCGCATCGCGTCCACCAGCACTGGTTCGAAATGTTCGAAACTCCCCGCAATCTCGTCGAAGCAAAAATCTTCGGAAATGCCGTCCATCCCCCACGGCCGGGCATTGGGCTCAAACGCCCCGACGAGCAGCTTGCCCGCGTCGTGCTTGTAATAGCCGCAATAATCGTAATCGCGCAGCACGGGCAGGCTAGCGTCAAGCCCTTCGACCCCTTCGAACAATACATAATAATGCTCGCAGGCGTGCAAGGGTGCGGCAACGCCTACGCTCGCGGCTAGATCGCGCGTCCACATACCGCCGCAGATGACGACATAATCGGCGTCGATTGAGCCTTCTGCGGTATCGACCCCTGTCACGCGGTCGCCATTGTGGCGGATTTTCGTGACTTTGGTATTTTCAAGAATCCGCGCGCCGCCGGTGCGTGCACCCTTCGCGAGTGCCTGTGTAATATCGACGGCATTGGCATAGCCGTCGCTCGGGATGTGAATACCGCCGACGACATCTTCGACATTGACGATGTCCGCGAGTTCCTTGATCCGTTCAGGCGTCACGATATGCACTGGCAGATCGAACACCTTGGCCATCGACGCGCTGCGTTTCAGTTCCTCAAACCGCTCCACATTGGTCGCCATCGAGATCGAACCGCACTGCCGGTATCCAGTCGCCTGGCCTGTCTCTGCCTCTAACACGCGATAGAGTTCGCCGGTATATTTTGCGAGTTTGGTCATGTTGATCGACGGGCGAAGCTGCCCCACCAACCCCGCCGCATGCCAAGTCGTGCCGCTGGTCAGTTGCTTGCGTTCGAGCAGGACAACATCGTCCCAGCCTATTTTGGTCAGATGATAGGCAATCGAGCAGCCAATCACGCCGCCGCCGATGATAACGACACGCGCCTTTTTGGGGAGTTCAGCCACGGCGCTCAGACCTTCATCTTGGCGTTGTCGGGATCGTAGGCGGGGTGTTCGAGCACCATTCCGACGCGCCGTTCGCCTTGCAGCATGATGTCGAAGGTGGAGCCGGGCGCAGCATTCTCAATTGGCAAACAGGCGAAGAACAGGCTTTTGCCAACACGGTGACCGTATCCGCCCGATGTCGTCAGGCCGATGCAATTATCACCGACCAAGCATGGCTCCGCCCCGCGCACATCGACATCTGCCGCATCAACCTCACCGTAAACAATCCGGAACCGATCAGGCGCGTCGAGCGTTGCTTGCTTGCCGACGAAATCCTCTTTCTTGAAATTGATGAAGCGCGGCATGTCCGCCTCGATCATCGTCAGCTCGTTGGTCAGTTCGCTGCCCCAGGCCTTATAGCCCTTTTCCATCCGCATCGTATTGGCCGCGTATAGCCCGTAATTGACGATGCCAAACTCCTGCCCTGCGTCCCACACGGCATCATACAACGCAGCGAGATCATCCATCGCCGGATGCAATTCCCAACCGAGTTCACCCGCGTAGGAGACACGCAGCGCGCGCATCTTGATGCCTGCAATCACAACCTCCTGACCGCTCAACCAACGGAAAGCCTCATTGCTCAAATCCGCATCAGTCAGCTTTTCCAGCACATCACGCGAACGCGGGCCGTTCATCACCAACACACCGAGGTCCATTGTCAGGTTACGGAACGTGACATCCTCATCCGGCAATTTGCTCTGGATCAGCAAATCCCAATCGCGTTGCTCTGCGGCGGCGGCGGAGAGGCAGTAGAAATGATCGTCGGCAAAGCGCGTCACCGTCATCTCGCCGTAAATGCGGCCTTGCACAGACAGCGGGTGGACAAGCCCAATCCCGCCCAGCTTCTTCGGCATCCGGTTGGCGCAAATGCGGTTGAGGAAGGCCTCCGCATCCGGCCCCGTCACATCATATTTGGCAAAGCCCGAAAGATCGAGGACACCCACGCGCTCGGCAACGGCCTTCACTTCAGCCGCGACCGCCTCGAAGCTGTTGGTCCGCTGATAACCGCCCACTTCCTCTGCGCCATCGAGCGCGAAATACTTTGGCCGTTCCCAGCCATAGGTTTCAGCGTAAACCGCGCCCGCCGCCTTCAATGGTTCATACAGCGCACTGGTCTTTTGCGGGCGACCGTCGGGCTCCTCCTCACCGGGTAGCCGCGTCGTGAAGGTCATCCGGTAATCGAGGAACACCTTGTCGCGGCTGTAATCCTCGTCCGCGTAGGGGCCATAGCGGCGCGGATCGAACTCGGTCATATTGATGTCCGCATCACCGAACACCATCCACTGCGCCATATATTTGCCAGCGCCGCCGCCCTGTGCGATGCCGAACGACGTGCCGCAGCAATGCCAGAAATTGCGCAAGCCCACTGCTGGCCCAAGCAGCGGCCCGCCGTCCGGCGTATGCGGGATGGCGCCATTGACGAACCGGCGCAGACCGACTTCGCCAAAAACCGGCATCCGTTCAATCGCGCGCTCCAGCCAAGGGGCAATCCGCTCAAGATCTTCGGGGAAAAGTTCGCTGGTTGAGTCCCATTCAGGGTGTCCGCCGCGCGGTGCCCAAGCCTCGGCCAGCCCCGTGCTTTCATAGACCCCGATCAGCCCGCTCTTCTGCTCCTGCCGGAAATAGCCCGAGACATGCGGACAGCGCATGACGGGGATTTCCGTGTCGCGCTCCATGAAGGCGGGGATAGGATCGGTGACGACATAATGATGCTCCATATTGGTCACCGGAATGTCAATGCCCGCCATCTGCGCCACTTGCCGCGCATAGCACCCCGCCGCGTTTACAACGATCTCGGCGCGGACGGTGCCTTGCTCAGTCTCCACATCCCATTCGCCCGATGGCAGTTGCGTCAGGCCCGTGACCCGGTTTTTGCGAGCGATCTTCGCGCCCATATTCTTGGCCCCAATGGCCAGCGCATTGCAGATGCCGGACGGATCAGCATGGCCGTCTTCGGTGGTCCGCGCGCCCGCGATCACGCCATCCAAGGTCATAAAGGGATTGTGGCGCAGGATTTCCTCCGGCGAGATGATCTCCATGTCGAACCCGATGACCTTGGAGAAACCCTCGATGTAGCGCATCCATGCCAACTCGCGCTCATTGGTTGCCAGCCGGATGCCGCCCGATGTGTGCCAGCTCACATATTGCCCGGTCAGCCCTTCCAACTGCGGATAAAGCTGATTGGAATAGGCATGCATTTTCGCCAGATTATAGCTGCCGGTGATGCTCGGGCACTGGCCCGCCGCGTGCCACGTCGATCCCGAGGTCAGCTCGTCCTTCTCGATCAGCAGGCAATCCGTCCAGCCGAGCTCGGCGAGATGGTAGAGCAGACTTGCGCCCATGATTCCGCCACCGATGATCACCACCCGTGCGCTCGTCTGCATCAGAACCGTCCTCTGGCATGTCTTCAGAGATACGAACCTAGTCGCTCTCGCCGCAGCCCGACAATTGAGCGTTTCGCCGGATCGGCTGAAAAATTTTAGACAAGGCGGTGTGGCCTCAAGCGAAAAAAATTCAGCCGTGATCGCAATTTTTTCATTTGTGGCGCGCGGAGTCCGCCATTCTATTTGTCGCTCAACAAGTGGGCGGCGACGGGCTTATGAAGATCGGTTTCATCGGCCTCGGCAATGTCGGCGGAAAATTGGCTGGAAGCCTGATCCGCAACGGCCATGACATGACTGTGTGCGACCTCAACGGTGCACTTGTTGCAGACCATGTTGCGCGCGGCGCGAAAGCAGCCGCCAGCCCGCGAGCGCTGGGCGAGGCGGTCGACCTGATCGTCACTTGCCTGCCGTCGCCCGCTGCCAGTTCGGCCGTTGCAGAAGGGGAGGATGGGTTTCTCGCAGTCATGCGCCCGGGCCAGATCTGGCTCGAAATGAGTACGACCGATTATTCGGAGATCATCCGGCTCGGCGCGCTGGTCGAGGCACGCGGCGCGCTGTTCATGGAATGCCCGGTTTCGGGCGGCTGCCACCGTGCCGACACAGGCAATATCGCAATCTTTGCCGGGGGGCCGCGCGCCGCCTTCGAAGCAGTGCTGCCAGTGCTGACGACGATGGGCCGCCGGATTCTGCACACGGGCGATTACGGTACGGCGTCGCAGTTGAAGGTCATGACCAATTATTTGTGCACCGTCCATCTTGTCGCGCTCGCCGAGGCACTGACTACATGCAAGGCGATCGGTCTCGACATGAACACGACCTATGAGGCGATCCGCATCTCCTCGGGCAACAGCTTTGTCCACGAAACCGAAAGCCAGGTGATTCTGAACGGCAGCCGCGACATCAATTTCACGATGGACCTCGTGTCCAAGGACATCGGCCTGTTCGACAAGATTGCCCATGGGGCGGGCGTGCCGGTCGAAATCTCGCCGCTCATTGTGCGCCTGTTCAAAGAGGGCGAAGCCGCGTTCGGGCCGCGCGAACATTCGCCCAACATCATCCGCCGCTATGAAGAACCGCTCGGCATCAAGGTGCTTGGCACCGGCTTTCCCGCCGAGATGGTCGATGACGAACCCGAAGAGCCGGGCTATGAGGTCGTGCCCAAGCGTTAGCCCGTCGTGCCCGCGTGCTGGACAACCCAGTCGATGAAGGTCCGTACGCGCACGTTTTCCTTCATGTCCTTGCGGCAGATCAGACCCCATTCGCCCGGACAAATGACTTTGTGGCTGACCGGCTGGACGAGGCGGCCGCTGGCCAGGTCCTGCTCGACGAACGGCCCGTTGACAAGCGCGATCCCTTCGCCGCTAAGGGCCAATTCAAGCGCCACCGCCAGCGTATCGACGACCAGATAGGGCGAACGCGCATTGAACGGCACACCTGCCGCTGCGAACCACGTCTCCCAGTTGCGCGTTTCGGTGTAGATTGTCACGAGCGGCTGGCTGAGCAAATCGGCCGGGGTCACGGCGCTGCCAAGCCGCGCTGCAAACGCCGGACTACAAACGGAAAAGAGCGCATAGTCGAAGAGCGGCACCCAATGGTAACGCGCCGGGTCGGGCAGCGTTTCGCAATAGACCAGCCCGACGTCGGCATGGACGTCGTCGAATTCCCATTCGACCGCGCACGTGCTTAGCGTCAGCTTGACCTTGGGATGATCGGCGAGAAACTGTGGCACCCGCTTCGCCAGCCAGCGGATCGATGCAGTGACATAGGTCTGTACACGCAGCGGTTTGTCGAGCGCGTTGCGATGGACCGCCTCGACCCCCTCGATCAGCGATTCAAATGCCGCGCGGACATAGGGATAAAGTACACGCCCTTCCTCGGTCGACGCGATGTGGCGGCCGTCCTGCTGGAACAGCTGAACGCCAAGGGCATCCTCGATCAGCTGAACCTGATGGCTGACGGCGGGGTGAGTGAGGCAGAGTTCGTCGGCGGCATCGCGAATGCTCTGGCGGCGCGTGGCGGCCTCAAATCCCTTGAGCGCCTTGAGCGGAGGCAGCTGCTTCAGATCGATTTTCGAATGCGATGTCATCGTGGATGACAGTCTGCTTACGGCTTGCCCGATCCGCAACCGGTAAATTAAATTTACGCCTTTCGGACCCCGTTTCGGGCATCTTCGATCACCATCGCGGCGCCTTTTTCAGCGACCATGACAGTCGGCGCATTGGTGTTGCCCGATGTGATCGTCGGGAAGATCGATGCATCGATCACGCGCAACCTCTCGATGCCGTGGACGCGCAACCGGGCGTCGACCACCGACGTGGCGGGATCAGGCCCCATCATGCAAGTACTCGTCGGATGGTACACTGTGTCGGCGCGGGCGCGGAAATCAGCGAGCTGGGCCTCGTCTCCGTCAATTTCGCGGCCGGGCACGATTTCTTCGGTGATAATATCGGCGAGCGGGCGTGTCGTCGCGATCCGGCGGAGCAGTCGGTTTCCGGCGAGGACGTCGTCAATGTCGTCCTGTGTCGCCAGATAATTAGGATGGATCGCCGGATGTTCAGTCGGGTCGGAAGAGCGCAGTTCGAGATGCCCTCGGCTCGTCGGCCGACACGGATTGTGCGACAGCAGGAATGCCGAAAACGGATCGGGATTGAGCAGCTTGCGCGCCGACAATGGCGTCTTGGTATAACTCACCGGACTGAAATACAGCTGAAGGTTGACATTGGGCCTGGCCGGATCGCTACGGACGAAGCCACCGCTCTGGTTGACGCTCAGCGACAGCGGTCCCGCGCGATCCGCCATATAGCGTAGCCCCGCCCGCATCTTGCCGATCATCGGATGCAGCAGGTCGTTGAGCGTCGCGGTCCGGGTCTTGTAGAAATAGGACACTGCCAGATGGTCCTGCAGATTGCGGCCGACATGCGGCGCGTCGAGTACGGGCTCGATCCCAAGCGTCTTGAGCGCAACGGCATCGCCAATTCCCGATAGCATTAGCAGTTGCGGCGAATTAATCGCGCCACCACTCAATATGACTTCGCGCCGTGCGCGCGCTTCGAAGTGCTTCCCGCGCCGCGTATAGGTTATCCCGACCGCGCGTTTGCCCTCTATCACGATCTTTGTCGCGAGCGAATGCGTCTCGATCTTAAGCGTTTTGCGGGACCGTGCGGGGTAGAGAAAGGCATTGGCGGTCGAGGCGCGCCAGCCGCCGCGTGTGTTAATCTGGTATATGCCAATGCCCTCAGAATCGGCCCCGTTCAGATCGGTGCTCGGCTTGAAGCCCAATGCCCGCGCGGTTTCGACGAAGCTGTGGCAGACGGGGTGAACATAGGGGGAAATATCGGTGACATGCTGCGGCCCGCCACGCCCGTGGTGTGCACTGTGCCAGTCGAAATCCTCGGATTTCTTGAAGAAGGGCAGGACGTCGTCCCATCCCCAGCCGGGATTGCCGAGCGCCTTCCAGTCTTCATAATCCCGTGGTTGGCCGCGCACATAGACCATTGCGTTGATCGATCCCGATCCGCCGATGACCTTGCCCCGCGGCCAATAGCTGCGCCGCCCGCCGAGCGCCTCGACCGGCTCGGTGTCGTACATCCAGTTGATCCGCCGGTCGAAGAAGGTGCGGCCATAGCCGATCGGCATCTGGATCCAGATCGAGCGGTCGCTGCCGCCCGCCTCGAGCAGCAGGACGGTCGATGTGCCGTCCTCGGTCAGGCGGTTGGCGAGCACGCAGCCCGCCGTGCCCGCGCCAACAATGATGTAGTCGAACTCCCCGGTCACCGGACGGGATGCTGCGTCATCTCGAGATGCAGCATTGTCCCGGTGTAGGGGTTCGCACGCGCGACCACCTCGTTGAGCACGACGCCGAGGCCCGGCGCGGTGGACGGGATGACATGGCCCTCTTCGAAACGGATCGGCGTTTCCAGAATCTCGCTGTGAAAACCGCCCCATTGTTCGATGCTTTCGAGGATCAGGAAATTGGGCGAACAGGTGGCGATCTGGATATTCGCCGCGCCCACCACGGGACCGCAATACAGGTGCGGCGCGATCTGGACGTGGCGGACCTCGGCCATGCCCGCGATCTTCTTGGCCTCGAGCAGCCCGCCGACGCGGCCGAGGTTCATCTGGAGAATCGCCGCAGCACCACAATCGAGCAGGCGCGCGAAATCATATTTGGTGGTCAGCCGCTCCCCGGTCGCGATCGGGATGCTGGTCGCGCGCGCGACCTTGGCCATTTCTTCGGGCGCATCGGGCGGAACGGGTTCTTCGAGCCAAAGCGGGTCCGCCGGCTCGAGACGTTTCGCCAGGCGGATCGCGCCCGCCGCCGTCATCTGGCCGTGCGTACCGAACAAAAGGTCCGCTCTTGTCCCCACCGCTTCGCGCAACGTGCGGGCAAACCGCTCGCACAGCTCCAGCGCTTCCAGCGACAACTGCCGCCCGTCGAACGCTGAATACGGGCCTGCGGGATCGAACTTCAGCGCGGTAAAGCCTTGCGCCAGATATTCGGCCGCGCGCGTCGCGGCGAGATCGGGGTCGTGATAGACGTCGGTCACGTCGCCCGGCCGCGGATAAATATAGGTGTAGGCGCGGAGCCGCTCGTGCACCCGTCCGCCGAGCAGCTTGTAGACCGGCTGGTTCGCCGCCCTGCCGACGATGTCCCAGCACGCCATTTCGAGCGCGCTCAGGACGCCCATCAGCGTCAGATCGGGATGCTGGGTAAATCCACTCGAATAGACGCGCCGCCAAAGCGTTTCGATATCGTGCGGATCGTTGCCCGCGGCATAGCGCCCGAATACGTCCTCGATCATCCGGGCAACGAGGTGAGGCGCGAACGGCACGCAATAGGCCTCGCCGATCCCCGAAATCCCGCACGCCGTCGTCAGCTTCACGAATACGAAATAGCGCCCGCCGAAATGCGGTGGCGGATTGCCGACCACGAACGTCTCGATATCGGCGAGCTTCATGACGGGTCGAAGCCGTTGACTACTTTCACCTCAAGGAAGTCATGCAGCCCGTATTCGCCCCATTCGCGGCCGTTGCCTGATTGCTTATAGCCGCCGAACGGCGATTCATAACCCTGCCCCGCGCCGTTGATGTGCACGCTGCCCGCCCGAATCGCGCGCGCGACGCGGCGGGCGCGGTCGAGGTCGCCGCTCTGCACATAGCCAGCCAGGCCATAGGGAGAGTCATTGGCGATCGCGATTGCTTCGGCCTCGGTCGTGAACGGGATCATGACAAGCACCGGCCCGAAGACTTCTTCCTGCGCGATCGTCATGGCGTTGTGGACGCCAGCAAACACCGTCGGTTTCACATAATAACCGCGATCAAATCCGTCGGCGCGGCCCACGCCGCCCGCCACCGCCAGTGCGCCTTCGTCGATCCCAGCCTGAATAAGTTTCTGGATCTTGCCATATTGCAGCGCGCTGACGACTGGGCCGAGATGCGGACCCTTGTCGGTCGGTTTGCCCAGTCTTGTCTCGCTGGCAACCCGCGCCGCGATTGCCACCGCCTCGTCATACACCGAGGATTCGACCAGCATCCGCGTCGGCGCGTTGCAAGATTGTCCGGCATTTTCGAAGCAGTGCTTGACGCCGCGCGTCACCGACGCCTCGAGATCGCTGTCGGCAAAGACGATGTTCGCCGATTTGCCGCCCAGTTCCTGGCTGACGCGCTTGACGGTGTCGGCGGCCGACTTCGCCACCTGAATTCCTGCGCGCGTCGATCCGGTGAACGAGATCATGTCGACTTGTGGATGGCTGGTCAGCGCATCGCCGATGCCGGGGCCGGTACCGTGCAGCATGTTGAACACGCCCGGGGGAAACCCCGCCTCGTCGACGAACTCGGCGAACAGTTGCGCGGACAGCGGGGCGACTTCGCTGGGTTTCAGCACCATCGTGCAGCCGGTGACGAGCGCCGGGCCGACTTTCGCGGCGAGCTGGTTGATCGGCCAGTTCCACGGCGTGATTAGAACGGCGACGCCGATCGGCTCGTGGACAAGGTTGGCGCCACTGCCGATCGGACGTTCCCACGCCATGGCGCGCGCCGCTTTGATCGTTTCCTTCAGGTGGCCGGGGCCGCATTCGGCCTGGGCATTGTGCGAAAGGTCATAGGGCGCGCCCATTTCGGTCGAGATCGCAGTGACCATCTCGCCATAGCGTCGCTCGAAGATCGCAATCAGCTTCTCGACGAGCGCAATCCGCGCATCGAGGGGGAGGGCGGCATAGCCGTCGAACGCGGCCCGCGCCGCCGTGACCGCCAGATCGACGTCATCGGGGCCGCACAGCGCTACTGTGGCGGCAACTTCCTCGGTCGCCGGGTTGATCGCGTCGACGGTCGCGGTCGAGGTGCGCGGGAGAACCCACGCTCCGTTGATGTATGATTTCAGCATATGATCCTCAGACGTAGCCGATGGCACGCTTCTGGTCGGCAATGATGTGCTTGGCCGCCATGAAATAGTGGAACGCGGCCCAGAAACCAGTGGGGGCGAGCACGAGCAGCGCCATCCGCAACGAAGCCGCGTCGGCACCGCCCGGTCCGGCGAACCAGTCGCTGAGCAGGCCGACGCCCTGAGGCGCCACGATCAGGTTGAAGACATTGGCGATCAGCAATGCCACCGCGCTGAACATCGCGCGCATCTTGGGTGGAGCGAGGTTCTGTCCGAGCGCGAAGGCGGGGCCGATGTAGAAATAGATCGCCGGGATGAAGATCCACCACATCAATGTCGCGAGCGGTAGCGAGTTCGTGTAATAGGCGATGATCGACGGCACTGTGGCGACGGCGGTCACGCCACCAAGCAGCCAGACGATCCGGCGCGGATCGACGAACGCCGGACGCGCGAGCAGCCATGCGGTGAACAGCGACGCGGCAATGCCCATGACGAGATGGATCGGTCCGACGACTGCACCTGCCGCGCCAACGTCGAGGCCGTAAGTGCGCTGAATGAATGTCGGCGTGAACCACATAAGGCCCCAGCCCCAGAGCGCAGAAACGCCGCTGCCCATCATTACATGGCGCGCCGATTTCTGGGTCCAGATGAAGCGCAGCGTTTCGCCGAGCGTTGGCGTGCTTTCGTCCTTGACGGCATCGAGGCAGCCGCGCTCGGGCTCCTTGATCGTCAGCATGATGACGGCAGCGAGCAGCAGGCCGGGAACGCCGAGCACGAGGAACGCCGCCCTCCAGCCATAGGCATGCGCCACGGCACCCGCCATGTCAGCCCCCAGCCAAGCGCCGATCGGCGCGCCGAGCGCGAAGATCGTCAGCGCCATCGGGCGGCGGCTTGCCGGAAAATTATCGCAGACGATCGATGCACATGATGGCGTCCCGCCGGCCTCGCCGATGCCCACGCCGATGCGGGCCAGCAGCAAATCGAAATAGCCGCGCGAAAGGCCGCACAATGTCGTCATCGCCGACCAAACCGTGATCGAGATTGCAAGCAGGTTGCGCCGGTTCCACCGGTCCGCGACATACGATAGCGGAATGCCCATGCCGACATAGAACAGCGCAAGCGACACGCCGGTCAGAAACGCGACGCCGCTGTCGGTGAGTTTCAGCTCGAGCCGGATCTGCTCGAGCACGGTCGACATCACATAACGATCGGCGATGTTGATTGTGTAGGCCAACATCATGATGATCAGCACATACCAACGCACGCCCACCGACGGCAGATTGGCTTCATCGTGTGCGATGTCCGTCGCTGTCGGTATGGATGCCATCGTCAATCCTTCACGTCGCTGAAAGGTCGGGGCCGAGCACGCCCCGCAAGGGATCGAGCCAGGGCGAGAAATTTTCCCATTGGTCGACGCCGCCTTTGAAGATCGGCTGGCGCACCTGTTCCGAGCTGGCCGTTCGCACGGCGCGCTCGGTCTGGTGGAAATTCAGGCAGGCTTCCTCGAACGGCAGGCCGAGGAAGTCCAGCATCCGGCGCACCTCACTCTCGAGATCGGCAACCACGTCTTCATAGGTTACGCGCAGCACCTTGCCCGGCAGCACCGTATCCCAATGGTCCATCAGGCGGACATAATCGCTGTAATAATGGCCGATTTCCTCAAGGCCGTAGGTGAACTCCTGCCCCTCGGCGAACAGCTGGTTAAAACCTGACAAACAGCACCCCATTGCCCCGCGCCGGGCATCGATAATTTTCGCATTCGGCAGGATCAGGTGGATAAGCCCGATATGCCGGAAATTGTTCGGCATCTTGTCGATGAAGAACGGCGTTCCGCGTTTGCGGTGGATCCGCGTGTCGCGGATGAACGCATCGCCGAAAGACGCCAATTGCTCGCGGTCGACTATCCCGAGGTTGGCCGGATAATTCGCTTCCTCGCCCACGCGTCGCTGACCGTCGATCCGGTGGGCAAGGGCAAGGATGTTGGGAAGCTCGAGCGTCCCCTCGACCTGGCTGTGTGAGGCCAGGATCTGTTCGAGCAATGTCGATCCTGCCCTTGGCAGGCCGAGGATAAAGATCGGATCAGCCGCCGTGCTGCCGCTCCCTGCCATCCGCTCGAAAAGGTCAGCACCGCAATGTTCGTGCTGCCGCTCCATTTCCGCCGTCACGCGCTGCCATTTATAGCCCAGTTCGTCACGTTTGAGACGGTTGCCGCGCTCATAATAGGTAAAGGACTTGGCGAACTCCTCCCGGTCTTCGAGCGCTTTTCCAAGTGCGAAGCAGAGATGGTAACGGTCGGACAGATCAGTCGTCGCGCGTGCCTCGATCTCGCGCATCTGTTCGATCTCGCCGGTTTCGAACCGGTAGGTCTTCAGGTTTGCGAGGCTCCAATAGGCGTCGCCGAAGTCGGGGCGTACGCCATAGGCCTGACGATAGGATGCGATGGCATCCGCCTGCTTGCCGACGGTCTTTAGCGCATGCCCGATCGACAGGTGCAGCGTCGGGTTCTCCGGCATGCTCGCCAGGTGGCGGCGATACATTGCAAGGGCGGTATCGAATTCGCCAACTGCCAGCCGCTGGTTCGCATACAGCAAGTCAAACTGTGCGTTGTTGGGCGCCTTGGCGTGGAGCGCCCCGGCCTGTTCCAGCGCTTGTTCGTATTTTTGGCGGCGGTGCAGCAGGTTCACATAGTCGAAGTGCGCGTTGGTGTTGTCTGGTTCGAGCACCATGCACGATTCCAGCAGGAACTCGGCTTCGTCATAGGCATTGAACTTGACGCCGATATCGGCAAGCAGCCGCATCGCCTCTGTGTGGTGTTTGTGCTGCTGGAGGAAGCTGCGGCATTGCTGTTCGGCCTTGCCGAGACGGTTCTCCTGCACGAGGCTGACGACCGCTTGCAGCGCTTCAGGAAGGCTTTCCAGATAGGCGCATTGCGCGAGCGCAATGTTAGCGGCTTCCGCGCGGCCGGCCTCGAGCTGCATCTGGGCCAGTACTCGCCAGCTTGCCAGCAGGCCGACATTATAGGCCACCGCATCCCTATAGGCCGCCAGGGCCTCGTCGGTCTGACCCAAGGCGCGCAGGCTGTGGCCGCGTTCCTGATGGGCGCGCCCATAACCCGGATCGAGCGTGATCAGCTGGTTGATGGTCGCGAGCGCTTCGATTGGCTTGCGCGCGTAGCGCTGGATCGCGGCCAGCAAGTACAACCCGTCGTAATGATCAGGATCGCCAGTGATAGCCTGACGACACATGCGTTCGGCTTCACCGAGCTGGCCGCGCTGCAGCGCGGCTCTGGCGTCTTCGACCAGCCGGTCCCGATCATCGTTGCCGGACAAGGTTTCGGGTCTCGACTCGGTGACTATTGCCATTTCGCCAATCTGGCCAAAGTTGCGGGACTTCCCAATAGCTCAATCGCGATGCCTGTCGGAAAGGGCGACGCATCGTCTGCGTCGCCCTTTCGATTTCGAAATAACCTTCAGCGTCCGGCCCGAAGTCCGGCCGCCGGTATGCTACATCTTGTAAGAGACGCGCATCCCGAAGGTCCGCGGACGCGAAGTAGTCACGCGCTGTTCCCCGTCATTGGCGCTGGTGAACAGCTGCGGACGCGCATCGGTCAGATTGTCGCCGTAGATCGTGATCGACCAAGCATCCTTGCTGAAGCCGAACGATGCCTCGATCGTGGTGTAACTGGGCTGGTTAAACGAAGCCGGCTGCAACTGGATGGCATCGCCCGGGCGGACCGTAACGCCGTTGATCACGGCATTGGTGCCGCAACCCGCATAAGGCGCATAACAACCGCGCAGGATGTTCGTGTTTGAAATGTCGGACGTGATCGAGCTTCCGACGTAGTGCAAACCGGCCTGGACGAATGGCTTCAGTCCGCTGCTCATTTCCCATTCGTAACGGGCGCGCACGTTGCCCTGGAACTTGGGGCTGAGCGCCAGTGGCGACCCAGCAGGAACGAGGACACCTCGGCCGCACAAAAGCGTTGCGATCGCGTTTTGTGTGCAGCCGGTGATCTCGGTGTCATTGTACGAGAAGCCGGTGCCGATTGTCAGGCCGGCCGACGGGCGAATGTTGATATCGCCTTCGATCCCCTTAATGCGACCATTCGCAAGATTCGCAACGAAGGTCTGGTTCGAAATATTCTGGTCGAACGCCGCGATCTGGATGTTCTTCCAGTTGATGACATAGGCTGCCAGATTGATCTGCAGCCGACGATCAAACAGGCCAAGTTTCGCGCCGATCTCGTAGTTGGTTACAGTGTCAGGCGCATAGGCCCGGTTCGCTGCACAAGCGGCGGTCAGCGCGGCCTGAGCGGCAACGCCTCCGTTGCAACCCTTGCGGTTGAAGCCGCCAGGCCGGAACCCTTCCGAATAGGTGGCATAAACCAGCGAGTTGGCATCGAATTTGTAGGTCAGATTGCCCTTGAAGAGAAAGCCTGTGTACGTCCTTGGACTGATGCCGGCCAAGTTCGTCGACAAAACCGCACTTGCGGCGAGCGAAGTCGGCGCAGTCGCCAGCGGGACATAGTTACAACGCGTAAGTCCGGTCGCCGGGTCGGTGCTGACGGTCGCGCAATTCGCCCTTACGGTGCCGGAGAAGCTGGTGCTCGAGCCACCCTCCATGCCGGTGCTCTCATTGTAATACCGCGCGCCTGCGGTGAGGATCAGCTTTTCCGGGATGATGTCGAACGACGCCTCACCATAGAGCGAGAACTGGCGAGTCCGGCGCAAAATCGTATTGACGAAGCCCGCGCCCGGCAGCGCGCCGACGTTCAGGACGTTGACTGCGGGGTTCGGCGGAAGATTGTAGATGAACCCGGCCTGCGGCAGGACATAGTTCCACTGGGTGACATCGTAGATCCGGTTCACGTCGTAGAACGCACCGAAGGTGGCACGCAGACGGTTTTCCGCCGGCGTGGTGACGCGGAATTCCTGCGTCCAGCGGCGGTTGCGGTTGTTCACCTTGTAGCTGTTCGAGGGCGCATAGCAGGTCTGGCCCTGCGCGGCCGAAGTCGCATAGCCCTGATAATAGACGCCGCGATCGCAGTTGTAGAACGGCATGTAGAGACCGATATTTGCGTAGCGGGCATAGTCTGCCTGCTGCACCGCGTGATGGTCCTGATACGACGATGTGTAGATCAGGTCGAGGATGCCCAACCGCCCCTTGAGCGTGAGCGTGCTCAGGCTGATCGTATCGCGCAACGTGTTCGGGCTGAATTGTTGTACCTTTAGGTCGCCGACCGCAGGCGAGTAGTCGAACACGCCGTCGGTCCGCAACTCCTGGTACATGGTCATGGCGTTCAGCGACCAGTCGTCGTTGAACTTGTAGGTCAGGCTACCCCGGCCACCGGTATAGGTGGCGTCGTTATAATTGTCCTCGATGAACTGGGTATTCGAAATGGATTGACGGACCGGAACGCGAAACCCCCCAGTCGTGCCTGTCGCAGTGGCAACGCAGTTGGCGACACCGACGCAAGACTGGATGGCTTGCCCGACCAGCAGCGGGTTTCCGGTCGGCAAACGACCCGGTCCGCCCGGATCCCAAGGCATGCGATAGGTGCCGGCAACATTGTCGATATAGCCGCCCTGTTTGTCGGCATAGAATGCCAGGCGGACCGCCAGCTTGTCGTTGATGATCGGAAGATTGACATAGCCCTGCACGCCGAAGCTCGCTTCGCCGCCCTTTGTTGTGGCGGCCGAACCGGTAAAACCGGCTTCAAAATCCTTCAAATTGGGGGTGTTCGTGATGTAACGGATCGCGCCACCCATCGCGTTCGATCCGAACAACGTCCCCTGCGGTCCGGCCAGCACTTCAACGCGGTTCAGGTCCACGGGAAAGATGTCGAGGTTGCGGCCCGGCGTCGAGGCCGGCGCATCGTTGAGGTAAATTGCGACGTTCGGCTGGACGCCGGCAACGCCGAGGATCTGCGCGCCTGCGGTATCAGTCGATAGGCCGCGAATGTAGATCGACGAAACGCCGGGTCCGCGTGAGGCGGTCCGCACGTTAGGAAGATATTCGACCAGCTTTTCAAAGCTCGTGACATTCAGGCGACTTAACGATTCGCCGCTCAGCGCCTGGATCGCGAGCGGAACACGGTTGATCGATTCTTCGCGCCGCGTCGCCGTGACGACGATGTCGCTTGGTACGGCCGAGGTGCTGTCGGCGGGGGCAGTCTGCGCGAACGCCGGCGCGCCACCTGCGCCTAACGCAGCAACAACGAACATTGCCGTCGAGAACTTCAATTCGGCTTTCATATCAACCGCCCCCTATATATTAACCAATTTCTGGCCAAATTTCCCCGGTGCTCCCCGAGCTTCCAGCAAGGCTGGCTTTGGGGTGCGATGTTAGCAACTGACCGATTTTTCGGCATTGGCAAATATAATTTTGGAATGCAGTTCCACGCTGTTTGTGCACCGCCCTTTACGTTGACTCGCTTAAGCTAGCCGTTTTCTGGTTATGGCGAAGCGAACAAGTCGCGCTCGGTCCGTTAAAGAAACGAGATTTTCTTTAGCAACGAATCAGAAAAACTAACGCGACGCAGTTTCGACCGGGCGAGTATCTTACCTGCATTAGTGGCTGTCGTGTGGCAGGGGGTGCCCAAGGAAATGTCGATCGGAAACGAGTTCGTCCTTTTGGTTGCGAGCGATGATCGCAAAGGAATTGTCGCCGCTGTATCGAATTCAATCCTGAGCCAGGACTGCAACATCGTTGAAAGCGCGCAGTTCAACGAAAGGAGCACAGGCCGGTTCTTCATGCGTACGGCTTTTGCCGTGCCTGCCGCAATGACACGCGAGAGCTTTTCGGAGGCTTTCCTGTCGGTCGCTACCGCGTTTCGGCTCGATTGGCAGGTGCACGATCTGAGCCAGAAAACGCGGGCGATGATTATGGTCAGCCGGGGCGGCCATTGCTTGAACGACCTGCTTTATCGCACATCGACCGGGCGGCTGCCGATGGAAATCGCCAGCGTCGTCTCGAACCACACGACATGGCAGGACCGCGCAAACCATGAAGGCATCGCGTTCTTCCACTTGCCCGTAACCCCGGAAAACAAGCTCGAACAGGAAGCGCGATTGCTCGACATGGTCGAGGAGCAGCAGGTCGATCTGATCATCCTTGCGCGCTACATGCAGGTATTAAGCGATCAGCTTTGCCGCAAGCTCGATGGACGCGTGATCAACATCCACCACAGTTTCTTGCCTGGCTTCAAGGGGGCTAGACCCTATCATCGCGCCTATGATCGCGGCGTCAAGATGGTCGGCGCGACCGCGCATTATGTGACGCCCGATCTCGATGAAGGCCCGATCATCACGCAGGATGTTTCGATCGTCGATCATGCCGATACCGTAGACGATCTGATCGCCGAGGGTCAGGACACCGAAAGCCGCGTGCTCGCGCGCGCGGTGAAGCTGCATCTCGAACATCGTGTGATGTTGAGCGGGGTGCGGACAGTGATTTTCAAGTGAAATCGCGACTGTCGAAGCTAACCTAAAGCTCGCTGCGCTTTACGGGGAAAGGCGCTGAAGCGGTTGATCAGCCAACTGCGAAACATCGCGATTTCGGGGTCCGACAGGTCGTCGGCGTGGAGTTTCAGATAATAGCCGTAGCCGTCTTCGACAGTCAGGTCATACGGCTTGACCAGACGTCCGGCCTCGATCTCCTCGGCAAACATGTCAACATCGCCAAGGAACACGCCGCTCGCCGCCATAGCATATTGTGCCGAGGCTATGGCGGTGTCGAATGCCAGCCCGCCCGTCGTGGGCGCGGCAATTCCTCCCTGACGCAAATAGGACGACCAGAGCAGATCGCGGGACTCGCCTTCGAGCTTCAGGTGCAACAGCTCCTGACCCCCCAGAAAAGCTTCGAGCGAGCTGCCGTTGGCTGCCTGTGCGGTCTGTGGCGAACACAGCGGCGACACGCGCACCATCCACAGCAAATCGGTGATCCGGTCATCGACATTGGGCCGGTCATAGACGATCGCCATGTCGAAATGTGTCGACGGCAGGCCCGTCACATGCGCGCTCGAGACGTCAAGGCGCACGTCGGGGTGCTCGCCTCGGAAATCGCGCAGCATCGGCATGAACAATTGTTGCAGGAGTGACGGCGGAATGTGGACACGCAACGCCGGTCGCATCACGTTTTCGTCGCGGATCGCATTCATCGTCTGTTCGATCCGGTCGAACGATTTGCTGACGACCGGAAGCAGCGCCTCACCCTCCGGCGTCAGGGTGAGCCCGGACGCGTCGCGCAGGAACAGCGGCTTGCCGAGCAATTCTTCAAGGCCGATGACATGACGGCTGATCGCGCTTTGCGACACCGAAAGCGCTGCCGCTCCCAGAGTGAAGCTCGAGTTCTGGCCAACAGCGTCGAAGGCGCGCAGCGCGTTAAGCGGCAGCCAGCGGCGATCAATATGACTGCGGTTGGCGATGATCGAGACCCCTTCCAAACATGAATGCCGCGCAAGCTAGCGCGTAATGCAAGCGATTCGACATAGGCTTATGCGAAAATCGGATTGGTGACCCTTTGCGCCATGGTCCACGTTGCTGTGGATTTTGCGTGAAAGGGGACGGAATGGACTTGGTCCGGATCGGGGATATGCTCGATGCCCGCCGCGATGGCCATTGCCTGCCGGGCGGACTTTACAACGAGCCGCAGGTCTTCGATTTCGACCTGCAGGCCGCTTTCGGCACTGGCTGGTTGATGGCCGGGTTCACTTGCGAATTGCCGAAGCCCGGCAGCTATGTGGCGCTGATGATCGGGAAATGGCCGGTCATCATCATCCGTGATCGGGAAAACGTGATCCGCGCCTTTCACAACAGCTGCCGCCATCGCGGGTCGATCCTGTGCCATCCGGGCAGCGGATCGGCACCGAAGCTCGTCTGCCCCTATCACCGCTGGACCTATGATCTCGATGGATCGCTGTTCGCGGCCAACCGTATGGCCGATGGTTTCGACAAGAGCGCGCACGGGCTGAGACCGATTGCGCTCGAAATCGTCGCGGGGGCGATGTTCATCTGTTTTGCCGACGAGCCTCCGCTGTTCGATGAGTTTGGCGAAAAACTGTCCGTCTATGCAGCGCCCCACAATTGGGCCGATGCGAAAATCGCCTTTCAGAGCGTCCTGGTCGAAAACGCCAACTGGAAGCTGGTGATGGAAAATGGCCGCGAATGCTATCATTGTGCAATGGGCCATCCCGAACTCGCCCGCACCTTTCCCGTCGGCATGTCGAAACATTTCGACGTTGAGGGCGATGCGGCGGCGCAGAAGTTCCTCGAGGACATGGCTGCTATCGGCCTTGCCACCGACGCCGTCGAAGGGGACTGGTGGCAACTTGCGCGCTTCGCGCTCAGCGCAGGCTGTGTCTCGATCACGATGGACGGCCAGCACGCCGTCAAAAAACTGATGTGTGGATTGAACGGCGGTTCTGTGGGGTCGATGCGGATGGCGATCGATCCGCATTGTTTCGTCCACGCAACCGCCGATTACACCTTCATGTTCAGCGCGATGCCGATCAGCCCCACTGAAACGCATGTGACGGGCAAGTGGATCGTCCACAAGGACGCGGTTGAGGGTGAAGACTATGACGTCGCCCGTCTGGCAGAATTGTGGACCCGCACAAATCTGCAGGACAAGGAATTGGCTGAAAACAACCAGCTCGGCGTGAACAGTCCGGGGTTCACGCCCGGACCCTATTCGCCCGATGCCGAGATGCTCGCGCTGCGCTTTACCGACTGGTATTGCAACACCGGCAAAGTGTATCTGCAGTCGCATGGCCACTGATCGCGCAAATCTGCGGCCCGAAACGCTCGCGGTCGCGTTCGGCTATGATCCCGCAATGGGGATGGGCGCGGTGAAGCCGCCGATCTTCATGACGTCGACTTTTGTCTACCCCTCGGCGCAGCACGCCAAGGACGTGCACCGTGCGTTCTTCGACGTCGAGGGTCCGCTGGTCGGCAAGTCCAACCACATTTATTCGCGGCTCGGCCATCCCGGCCTCGATATCCTTGAGGCCCGTCTCGCCGCCATCGACGGGGCCGAAGCGGCCGTCGCCTTTTGTAGTGGCATGGCGGCACATTCGTCGATCGCGCTCGCCTATGTCCGCCCGGGCGACAGCGTGCTGCACGGCCGCCCGATCTACGGCGGGGTCGACATGCTCTACGGCGCGGTCATGCCGCAGTTCGGGTCGCATGTGGCGACCTATGTCGACGGCACCGATGAAATGCATGTTCGTGCCGCAGCCGATGCAGCGCTGCAAAAGGGCCCGCTGGCGCTGATCATTGCGGAGACGCCTGCAAACCCCACCGCTGCCATCGTCGATCTCGCGCTGATGGTCCGCCTCGCGGATGACATCGGCGCGCGGCAGGGGCGGCGCCCGCTCGTCGTGGTCGACAACACCTTGCTAGGGCCCTTTGCGCAGCGCCCGATCGAACACGGCGTCGACCTGTGCATGACGTCGCTCACCAAATATTGCGGCGGACACAGCGATTTGCTGGCCGGTGGTATCACCGGGCGCGAAGAGCTGATTGCGCCGATCCGCACCTTGCGCACCACATGGGGCAATCACCTCGATCCCTATACCGCATGGCTCGTCACGCGGTCACTCGAGTCGGTCGATGTCCGGATGGAGCGCGCGATGAGCAATGCGCGCGCTGTCGCCGAATATCTGCGTGACCATCTCAAAGTTGCGGGCGTCACCTATCTTGGCTTTCTTGCCGCCGGGACGCGGCAGCGCGCGGTCTATGATCGCCAGTGCAAGGCGGCGGGTTCGACCTTCTCCTTTCACTTACACGGCGGCGAGGCAGAAGCCTTCCGCATGCTCGACGGGCTGAAGCTGCTGAAGCTTGCGGTCAGCCTCGGCGGTTCGGAAACACTGATCTGCCATTCAGCCAGCACGACACACTATGCGGTCGCCCCGGCAGACCGTCTGGCGGGCGGCATTACCGACGGCACGATGCGGCTGTCAGTCGGCCTTGAACATGTAGACGATCTGATCGCCGACCTAAGCCAAGCACTCGAGGCAGTCTGATGGAGCTCAATTTCACCGGGACCGACCTTTGCGCCGTCGATGGCACGCGCAGCCCCCCCGAAGCGCGCTACGAAGTTGTGGTGGTCGGCGCCGGACCGAGCGGCGTTGCTGCTGCCATCGAAGCCGCAAAGGACGGCAAATCGGTGCTGCTCGTGGATGAAAACCCGGTGTCAGGCGCGCTGATGGGCAATGACGTTCCGCTGTATTTTGGCGGACGGATGACAGCCGCGACGGCGAATAGCGAACGCATGCTCGAAGCCATTTTCATGAGCATGCCTGCGCTCGAAACCGCGATGGAAAGCGGCGTGGAAGTCCTGCTCGGCACGACGGCCTGGGGCGTGTATCGCAACGGTCCCGGCGTCCAGAGCCTGCCCGAGCAAGTGGTCGGCCTTGCTGATGCCGAGCGTTCATGGCTTGTCGGCTTCGACCGGATCATCCTCGCCACCGGTGCGCGCGATCTGGCGATGGCCTTTCCGGGCTGGAACCAGCCAGGTGTAATGGGCGCAGCCGCGCTGCAGATGTTGTTGAACCGGTACGACGCCTTTGCCGGACAGCGCGCGCTGTTGCTCGGCTCGCACGATCTGGCGCTTGAAACCGCGCTGCTGGCGCATGGCCGCGGCATTGAAGTTGCTGGCCTCATCGAAGTACGCGATGCGCCGCAGGGCAGCGCCGGGCTTGTGGAAAAGGTCCAAGCGGCAGGCATCGCGATTTCCTGCAACACGGTAATAGCGTGTGCCAAAGGCGGGATTAACGGCGTCGAAAGCGCGACGCTGTCTTCCGGTGAAACCATCGCCTGCGACACGATCTGTCTCGCCATCGGCCTCGTGCCGATGATCGAACTGGTCGATGCGATGCACGGGCCGCGCACCCTCAATCCTGTGCGCGGCGGTTACATCCCTGTGGGCGAACCGACGGTTTCCGCTGTGGGCGATTGCGCTGGGCTTCCCGATACCGGCTTCGACCACATCGCCTATCGTATGGATTGGATGCGCGCGCTTGCTGCCGTCAGCGCCGACGATACGATCGTCTGCCAGTGCGAAGAAGTAACGCGCGCCGACCTGATCGGCGTCCAGCCGCCCAATTATCTGTCGCGCCCTGCGCCGATGTGCGCGCGCTCGCTGGAGACCTTGCTCAACGACGGCCCGGCCAACCCCGACCAGATCAAGCGCCTGACACGCGCGGGGATGGGCGTGTGCCAGGGTCGCAGGTGTCGCGATCAGGTCGCAATGCTGCTCGCGCTCGAATCGAATGTACCCTTCGGCACCATTCCGCTCGCCACGCACCGCGCGCCGGTTCGCCCGTTGCCCCTCAAGATTATGGCCGACTGGAACGAACCCGAAGCGATGAGCGCGGCATGGGACGTGTGGTTCGGCATCCCGACGCAATGGGTGCCCGTCGAAGACATCGGCACTGTGCATGAGGACGAGCACCGCCAGATGCTCTACACCGGCATGTACGAATGAGCGCAGGTCATGTCGTCATCGTCGGCGGCGGCGTCACGGGCCTCAGCGCGGGCTGGTGGCTCGCGCGCTCGGGCGTCAGTGTCACCGTGCTCGACAAGTTCATCGTCGGTTGGGAAGCGTCGGGCCGCAATGGCGGCGGTGCCTCGCATTACCAGAGCCCGTTGTTCGAGGAGGAACAGCGCCTCTGGCCGCAAATGGACAAATTGCTCGGCTATCCCACCGAGCACCAGCAGGGTCGCATCATCATCGCCATGACCGAGCGGCAATGGGAGCAATATCGCTTCGTCGCTAAACGGCACAACCGCCTCGGCCATCCGGTTGAGGTGCTCGATGTAAAGCAGGTGCAAGAGGCCGTTCCGCTCGCGGGCGACACCTGCTTCGGCGGCGTGCATTACAAGTTCGGCGGCCATGCCAATCCGCAGCGCAGCGTCCAGGCCTATGCCTGGGCGCTGCAAGACCTTGGCGGCACCATCGTCCAGCACAGTCCCGTCACCGGGTTTGAAACTGCGGGCGGCAGGGTGACGGCGGTCAAGACCGCGACCGCAACCTATGGCTGCGATGCCGTCGTCGTCGCGGCGGGGCCGCAGATCCCGGCGCTGATGGCGCAGCTCGGCTTGGCGGTCCCGCTTGCGCCTGCGCGCGCGGAGATGATCATCACCGAACCCGCGCCGATGATGCCAATCGGCGGCGTCGATGGGCACAAGCTCTATGGTCGGCAGACGATGCGCGGCAACCTTGCCTATGGCGGTGGCCCGCATGAGTGGATCGACATCGACGAGACAGGTCCCAACGCGCGGCCCTCGACGCCCCTGATGAGAAACCTCGCCAGCCGCCTCGCCGAACTACTGCCCAAGGCCGCGCACCTGAACATTATCCGTAGCTGGGCTGGCGTGATCGAAAATTCGCCCGACGGTCGCCCGATCATCGACCGGCTGACCAGCCCGGACAATGTCGTTGTTGCATCGATGTCGGGCGTCGGCTTCGGCCTGTCCCCCGCTTCGGGCCATGCCATTCGCGATCTTGTGATCGATGGCGCTTGCTCGTTCGCCAACATCGATATTCTCAGGTTGTCGCGGTTCGACAATCTTGAAGCGGACTGGCGCAAAAAGCGCGGGTGGATGCCGATTTCATGAGCCGGTATTCGGCGTTCGGACTGTTGCGTGGTGCCGTCAACGGGCAAAGGCACTGGCAGCCCGCGTGGCGCGATCCCGACCCGAAGCCGCGCTATGATGTCGTGATCATCGGCGGTGGCGGGCACGGCCTCGCTACCGCCTATTACCTCGCTAAGGTTCATGGCCTGCGCAACATCGCGGTCCTCGAAAAGGGCTGGATCGGCGGCGGCAACACCGGACGCAACACCACCATCGTCCGCTCGAATTACCGGCTCAAGCCGCTCCACGATTTCTTCGAGTTCGGGCTGAAGCTCTGGCACAATCTCAGCGACGAGCTGAACTACAATGTCATGTTCTCGCCGCGCGGCGCGATGTTCCTCGGCCACAGCGACGCCGATATGACGATGCTCGCCCAGCGCGGCGATGCCATGCGCTGCGACGGGATCGACGGCGACCTGATGACGCGCGACGAGGTCGCCAAGCTCGAGCCGCTGCTCGATATGTCGCGTTCGGCGCGTTTCCCTATCGAAGGCGGGTTGATCCAGCGGCGCGGCGGCACGGCGCGTCACGATGCCGTCGCGTGGGGCTATGCGCGTGGCGCTGACAGTCTGGGCGTCGACATCATCCAGAAATGCGAAGTCACCGGTTTCGTCCGCAATGGCGATGCGGTGGCCGGCGTCGAAACGACGCGCGGACGGATCGGTGCGGGCCGCGTCGGCATTTGCGTGGCGGGCAACAGCGGCCATGTCGCTGGTCTCGCCGGGCTCCGGCTGCCCATTGAGTCGCAAACGCTTCAGGCGATGGTGACCGAGGGCGTAAAGCCAATGATCAACAGCGTGATCATGTCGCAATCGCTCCATTGCTACATCAGCCAGTCCGACAAGGGCGGTATCGTGTTCGGCGGCGATCCCGACAATTGGCCAAGCTATGCCCAGCGCGGCCATCCGATGGTGATGGAAGGGGCGGTGGCACAAGGCCTCGCGCTCGTTCCCGCGCTCTCGCGCCTGCGCATGGTGCGGACATGGTCAGGCGTGACCGACATGAGCTGCGACGGCGCGCCGATCATTGGTGAGACGCCGGTGCCGAACCTCTACCTCAATGGCGGCTGGTGCTACGGCGGGTTCAAGGCAACACCCGCCTCGGGCTGGACCTACGCGCACACGCTGGCGACTGGCACGCCGCACGCGCTGAACGCGCCGTTCTCGCTCGACCGCTTCGCGACCGGCGCGACGATCGACGAAACAGGGACCGGCCCCATGCCGTCCAGCCGCTGATGATGCAGTTCGCCTGTCCTCACTGCGGTCCACGAGCGCAGAGCGAGTTCGTCTTCGAGCGCACGGTCGATTCGGTCGTCGCGCTCGATGCCAAGCCCGAAGATGCGATGGCCGCCCTGTTCACGCGCGGGAATCCGAGGGGCTTCGACCACGAGATCTGGCGTCACACTTACGGCTGCCGCGCCTGGCTGGTCGTCACCCGTCACCGCGTCACCCATATGATCGGCGCCATTCGCGCCGTCGGGCCGGAGGCGCTGCGATGATCCGGTTCTGCTTCGATGGTAAAACCTATCAGGCGCAGGCAGGCGATACGTTGGCCGCCGCATTGTTGCGAAATGGCGTTGGGCTCGTCGGGCGCAGCTTTAAATATCACCGCCCCCGCGGCATCATGACGGCGGGTGTCGAAGAGCCCAATGCGTTGGTCACCGTGGGCCAAGGCGGTCGCCGCGAGCCCAACACCCGCGCCACCGATGTGTTCGTCTACGAGGGTCTGGTGGCGACGAGCCAGAACCGCTGGCCCAGCCTTGCGTTCGACGCCGGCGCGGTACTCGGGCTTGCAGCACCAGTATTTTCTGCCGGGTTTTACTACAAAACCTTCTTCGGCCCGGCGAAGCGCTGGTTGCGGTACGAATATTTCATCCGCAAGGCGGCGGGGCTCGGGCACCCGCCTGCTGAGCCAGACTCCGACCGGTTCAGTCAGCGCGCTGCCTTTTGCGATGTGCTGGTGGTCGGCGCAGGGCCGGCGGGGTTGCAGGCTGCGCGCGAGGCGG
>JANNVL010000079.1:0-15998 GCA_031408195.1 Sphingomonadales bacterium
GCGTTCAAAAGCTATGATGTGCTCGACGTCTCGGAGTTTAAGCACCTGCGCATCAACCACTCAGTCCTGTTCGCTGACCAGCACAATCACATCAACGGAATCGAGAATTTCTGGAACCAGGCAAAGCGCCATTTGCGCTCAGACAACGGCATCGCCGAACACCACTTCCCGCTCTTCATCAAAGAGTGCGAATGGCGCTTCAACTACCGCCCCGTATCGCATATGCACCAAACCTTAACACGGTGGTGGTTCAAGTAACGCAAATAAAGCTATCTATGTCAGCCCCAAATTTTCATTTCAGAAAAAACACCTAAGCCTGTTGTTTCTATAATTGCAGCAATTTAATAAATTGAATTGATAATGGAACTTACGAGCTATTAGATGAGTTTAGCCAATATCAATTATGATCTACGCATTGGCTTGCTCTCCCAGCCAATGTTTGGAGCATGGCCCAAAACCGATCTTAGTACCTCCCCGGTGCTTCTCGGTAATGGGTTCATGAAAATGGTGGTCGGCAATTTTTTTTCATGCTCGGGATGGCATGCCGACCGCCATTTTACCCCATCAGCGAAAGCACCAAGGTCTATCACTTTTCTGACAAGCGCTCCCACAAATGCGGTAATTGCCGTAAACGGTTTTCGATCAAGGTCGGCACGATCTTTGAGGACAGCAAAATCGAGCTTCGCAAGTGGAGGATGGCAATCTGGCTTATCACTGCGCACAAAAAAAGTATCGCCAGCACTCAGCTCGCCAAGGATATTGGCGTTACTCAGAAAACCGAATGGTTCATGCTCCACCGCCTTCGCTATGCCGCCCAAACCAAGTCATTTAATCGCCCGTTTGAAGGTGAAGTTGAAGCGGATGAAACATTCATCGGTGGCAAGGAAAAGAGCAAGCATCGTTCGCAGCGCACTGGAGGCACGCACGACGGTAAGGGTAAGCAATCGTTCTTGGTATCCTAGAGCGTGGTGGCGACCTTGTTACTGGCACGGTTTCCAATCTGCCCGCCAACAACATCCAAGGTGCTATCGCTAACGTCGTTTCTCCTGGCGCAAATGTGATGATCGACGAGCATGTTAGCTTTGTTGGCTTGCAAGGGCGTTTCCATCATCATCGCGTCAACCACAGCGAGGGGTAGTATGTGAAGGACTTCTACTTCGCTAGCCTCGTTCGCAGTCGGTAAATCTTGTGCCAACGCAGGGAGGGGAGAGGTTAAAACGAGAAGCGCTGCAAGTGCGGTGGATCGGTGCATCAAAGGATTCCTGAAATCATCTTGGCGATGATGTTTCAAGGTGCTATATTCAGTGAAATATAGTGGTGCAATAGCGTTGGGCGTTTCCGCCGCGCCGCAATCACTCAGTTGGCTTGACGCGGCTTTGGTGTGGATCGCATCGCCAGCGTCAACGCCTCACGGTCCGGGCAGGTCGCAGCCGATGCAATCTGATCTTGCAATGATCGATAGTGAGACAGGATCGAACGCCCCAGCGGCGTGATGTGCGCACCCTTGTCACTGCTGCCGCCCGAGACCGTCTCAACAAGCGCTTCGCTCCAGCATCGGTTCATCGCGTCAACGAGCAGCCACGTCCGGCGATAACTCATTCCCATCGCCCGTCCCGCCCCAGATATTGACCCTGTTGCGTCGATTGCGTCGAGCAAATCGGCCTTTCCCGGTCCCATCGCAATTTCGTCGCCGCAATAAAGCTGTATTTTGATTTTGAACGATCCGTCATGCATCAGACGAAATTAGCAAAGCCATAGCGATTGCGCGAGTGGGTGTTTTCAGAGATGAGGCGCGCCGATAGGATTGGCAGCAACAATATGCATTGGCATAGCGATCCCACGACTTGGAAGACTGCGTTCAGGATGACTCTTATCCTCAACATTCGATTACCTTGGAAAGCGGCAAAATAAGGCCGCACGTTTGCAGAAATCGACAAGATTGCGGACGTTCCGTTGATTCCAGAGCCGCAGCGTAAGCAGACACTCCGACTCAGGTTAATGGCGCCCGTAAACCCTAACAATGCGTCGATCACTCTATGGTGTCACAACCGACCGATTTTGACACATAGGTGTTGCCGGTTTTCTGGACGTAGATTGCCGAACGGCATGTTGAACAAGGGCGTCATTGCACTACCGCCGCCCTGATGTATAAATGGTCGATGACTTCAGTCCTGTCGGTTCGGATATCAGGAAACGGTGGCGGCGGAATAGGAGACGATGGTGCTGACGTTGATGCTGATGCTGATGCTGGCGACGCCGGCCTACTCCGTACCACCCGGCCTAGCGGTCGTGGGCGGCTTGCAAGGGTGCTGGCGAGTAAGCGGGCAAGTTCAAGGCAAAGACTCGCCGTCGATTGCGCGGGGCGAGTGGCATCTGGACAAGCGCTATTTCACCCTGCACTTGCGCGCGACCGGGTCGGACCCGTATGAAGCACCAATCACCTATGGCGCTGGCGAGCAGCCCCGAGCCATCGGGTCAGTATTTTCCGACACGTTTGGTGGCCTGTACGAACCCTCGCTGGGTCTCGGCGAGCTGGAACAGGGCGGGTTCGTGCAACGCTACCGCTTTTCGGACGCGACGTATCTCAATCAATTCAGTCGCTCAGGCGCTGGCTGGCGTTGGACCATCACAGAGGAGCTCAAGGACAAGCCCTCGTCAGTGTTCGCAGACTATCACCTGCGCCCGGCCCCATGCCGTGGGATGCGGTTCGATTACTGAGGGTGCGGCGGCGGAGAGGGCGGAACCCACCAACGCCGAGTTCAAAACCCGACAGTCGCCACCCCCCGACAGATCAGACGAACCGACGTCACACGATTTGCATTGCTAACGCTTCCGCCGCCTCATCGAACCCACGCCACGCCGCGTTCGCCAATGCGCCGCCGACACTGACCCGCCGCACCCCGACTTGTGCAAGGTCGGCAACACGCATGTCTGTGTTCATGATGAGCACGTTCACCGGTTTCGGCGCAACGGCGCGGACTTGTGCGGCGATCTCCTCGATGTCGGTCACGCCAGGGGCGTAGAGGCAATCGGCACCGGCAGCGGCATAGGCAACAAGCCGATCAATCGCCTCCTGCGCGGTCGACAGGCTCCATAGCCGCCCCTCGGTTCGCGCAACCAGCATGACGTTTTCGCCTGCAGCATCAATCGCGGAGCGTGCCGCCGCAACGCGCGCAACGGCGAGATCGAGCGGATAGAGCGCGCCGCCGTGCTGATCCTCGATCGACAGGCCCGCAATGCCGGTGGCAATCGCGCGGGTCACATTGGCGGCGACGCCCTCGGGCGAATCGGCAAACCCATTCTCGAAATCGGCATTCACCGGCAGGTCGGTCGCGCCGACCAGCATCGTCAGGTGATTGAGGCATTGCTCGAGGTCGATCTGGTAATCGGTGAGGCCGAGCGCGAGCGCCGCAGCGGAACTCGACGAAGCAATCGCTGCGAAGCCAAGCTTTTCCAGCCGCCGCGCGCTGCCGATATCCCATGGATTGGGCAGGACGAAGCATCCGCGCTCATGCAATTGGCGAAAACCGGCGCGGCGTTCGGCCAAGGACGTCATCCGAGACATCACAACTCCTTCTCGTAAATCCGATACACCTTGTTGATCTTGCCCCCGACTGCCTCGCCGACCGCGCGCATCGGGCCGTTCGACGACAGCACCCAGCCGAATTCGCCGCGTTCGGCATTATATTTGCCGACTGCGTCACGGCGGATATGTTCGATCAGCATGAAAGCAAGCTGGCTGGCAACGCGCGACGCCTGAAGCCGTTTGACGACGCCCATCAGCGGCACCCGCATCGTCCGCGCATTGGGTTTGCGGAGCCACCAGAGCAGTCTGGCCCAGTTGAACGGCAATAGTTTTCCGCCATAGCCGATCAGCTCCTCGTTCATGTCGGGGATCGACATCAAGAACGCGGCGGGCTCGCCTTCGACTTCGGCAATGCGGATCAGGTCGTCGAAAACGAGCGGCTTGAGCTTCTTCCCCGCATATTCGATCTCCTTGTCGGTAAAGGGTACGAAACCCCAATTGTCCGACCAGGCATCGTTGAGGATACCGATAATGATCGCAGCCTCGGCATCGAAGCGCCGTTTGTCGACCCGGCGGATGCGGATGCGCGGGTTCTTTTCGCCCGATGCGACGATGCGATTGACCAGCTCGGGAAAGCCGTCGGCGATAGGCAGCGCATAGGTGAAAAGATCCTGCACCCCGACATAGCCTGCGCCTTCGACCCAGCCTTGATAGGGCGCGGCGTTGAACGCCATCATCGCAGTGGGCGGATGGTCGAATCCTTCGATCAGAAGCCCGACCTCGTCCCAATAGGAAAAACTGAACGGTCCCATTGACTTGGTCATGCCCTCGGCGCGCAGCCACTGCTCGGCAGTGGCAAGCAACGCCGTCGCAGTCGCCGCGTCTTCGGCTTCGAGGAAGCCCCACATGCCGGTGCCCGGACCCATGCCCTGTTCGGGCGGCTGGGCGAGCGCGAGGTGGTCGATATGTGCAGAGATGCGGCCCTTGATGCGACCATTGGCTTCCGCAAGGAATAGTTGCGCCTCGCCGTGCTCGAACCACGGGTTCTTGCCCGGGACCAGCAGGCCGTGAACTTCGGACTTCAGCGGCGGCACCCAGTTCTGGTCGCGCGCATAGAGACGGTAGGGAAGATCGACAAAGGCGGTGCGGTCGGCCTTGGTCTGGACGGGACGAATGTTCAAAACGGCGTTACCTTGCTTGGGGTCACGAAGGTTTTCGCTGGCACGCGGGCAAAGGGCAAGCGGGTGTTTTGCGTCTGCCACTGGCATCGCTCTCCGCTCGGCCCTATGTTCCAGCCATGGCACAGGTGATGACCGAGACGAACGCGACAGGTTCCTTCGAGCGGCAGAAGCCGGATTCGGACCCTTGGACCGTTTCAACTTCGCCCCGGACGCGCATTCCCGATGACGTGGCGATGCTACGGACAGCGGCAGAACTGACTCGTGATATCAACACCGCCAAGCCTTTGATCTATTGGGGCGATCTGCTTGCGTCCGCTGGGATCGGTTATGCCGCGCTCTACAGTGCGATGACCCTGCCGACCGGCTGGGCTATCGTCGCCGCGTTGGTCGCCGTGTTGGCGCTCTACCGCGCGGGCAGCTTCATCCATGAGTTGACCCACATCAAGCACACGACCGTGCCGGGTTTTCGCTTCGGCTGGAACGCAATCATCGGCGTGCCGATGCTGGTGCCGTCGTTCATGTATGAGGGCGTTCACACGCTGCATCACGCGCGGACGCGCTATGGAACGGTCGAAGACCCCGAGTATCTGCCGCTCGCGCTGATGAAGCCATGGACCCTGCCGCTGTTTGTCGTCGCGTCGATGCTCGCGCCGCTGGCGGTGCTGGTCCGCTTCGCGGTGCTTGCCCCTATTTCGCTGCTGTCGCCCAAGCTGCGCGAAATGGTGGTGCAGCGCTATTCGGGTCTCCAGATCAATCCCGCATTCCGCCGCCGTGCGCCCGAGGGCGAGTTGAAGCGGCAGTGGTTCTGGCAAGAAGCAGCGTGTAGCGTCTGGGCGATTACCCTAATCGCGCTGGTGGCGACGGGCGTCGTACCACTGCGGGTTTTCCTGATCGGTGTCGGCGTCGCGTCGATGGTGATGCTGCTCAACCAAGTCCGCACGCTCGTCGCGCATCTGTGGGAGAACGAGGGCGAAGCTATGACTGTCACCGCGCAGTATCTCGACAGCGTGAACGTACCGCCGCCATCGTTCCTGCCCGCGCTATGGGCACCGGTCGGTCTGCGCTACCACGCCCTGCATCACCTGTTGCCGAGTTTGCCGTACCACGCGCTGGGCGAAGCGCATCGCCGCGTGTCTGCGGCAGTCGGTGCGGAGTCGCCCTACCACAAGGGCAATTATGCTGGACTGCCGGGACTGGTCGGGCGGCTGGCAGCAAGCACAATACGCGGGCGTTCACCAACCTGACCCGTTGACAGATGATGCGTGATGCATGATGTTTGAGCTATGCGAACGACTTTGACCATTGACGACGATGTGTTGAGCGTCGCGACCGAACTGGCCCGACGTCAGCGGAAGCCTGTGGGTAGTGTCGTTTCTGAAGTTCTACGCAAATCGTTCTCGGTTCCTGAGCAGGAGTTGCGATTTCGCAATGGATTTCCGTTGCTTCCTGTCGGTCCGGGCGCTGGGCGTGCAACACTGGAATTGGTGAACAAAATACGCGACGAATTTGAATAGTGCGCGCCCTGCTCGACACAAGCGTCCTGATCGCGCTGCTCGACCCGTCGAATCTCCACCATGCGGTTGCCAGCGATTGGTTTGATACAGAGGGGCATGTCGCGTGGGCGACTTGCCCGATCGTTGAAAACGGAGCGATCCGGATTATTGCCCAATCCGCCTATCCCAACACCGTCGCACCAGAGATTACCGTCAAAGCTCTGGGCTACTTTTCATTGCTTCAGGGTT
This sequence comes from Sphingomonadales bacterium, assembly GCA_031408195.1. Classification (GTDB taxonomy): domain Bacteria; phylum Pseudomonadota; class Alphaproteobacteria; order Sphingomonadales; family Sphingomonadaceae; genus Sphingomonas_O. The sequence continues at coordinate 6,450 of JANNVL010000079.1, forward strand.
ATGAATTTTGGCCGGACCATCTTAGCCTCACCGATTCGACAATATTCAACGTCGACCGGCTCGGATCACATCGACGTCTGACTGACATTTATCTGCTCGGACTCGCGTCGGCGCGCGGCGGGCTTTTGATTACACTTGATGCGCGCATGTCATCGGATGCTGTCAACCGCGGACAAGGTCACCTCAAGATAATTGGCTGACTATTCCTCCGTCCGCACCAGCACCGCCTCACCGAGCGCGAGGAACAGCACAAACGGCCCCCAGGCGGCGAGCCACGGCGGGTAGGCACCGAGATTGCCCATCGCCAGCCCGAAGTTATCGGCGACGAAATAGGCAAAGCCCAAAGCCATGCCGATGATGGCGCGAACGAACAACTTGCCCGACCGCGCCAGCCCGAACGCGGCAACAGCAGCGAGCAGCGGCATCAAGACCGTCGACAGCGGCCCGGCAATCTTGTGCATCAAATTGGCGCGCAGTGATGCTGTCGGGCGCCCGGCGACATCGAGGTCGTCGATAGCCTGGCTTAACTGCGTGTACGACAGCCCGAGCGGTTCGACCGAAGCGAGCGTGAACTGGTCGGGGCGCACCCCTTGCGCGGCGCGCATCGTGCCGAGTGTCCGGCGCGTACCCGTTGCCACATCGAAAATCTGCGCGTCGGTCAATTCCCAGCCACCCGCGAGCGGGCGTGCACTCTTCGCCACGACCACCGATTTCAGGACGCCGCCGGTCCGGTCGTAGACCGACACATTGGACAGCCGCGTGCCGGTGCCGCGCCCGGCGGCAATATCGGCGTGGATCAGATCGTCGCCGTCGCGCACCCAGACATTGGTCACGCCGCCGCGCGCATCGGGGATGGGGCCGAATTCGACCGCCTCCCATTTGGATAGTTTGGCCGACGCGGGAGCGACGATCCGGTCGTTGAAGACAAAGGCGATGACGGCAACGAACAGGCTGGCGACGATGAATGGGGCGAGCACCTGATGTGCGGACAGCCCCGCCGCCTTCATTGCAATGACTTCGCTATTCTGGTTCAATTGCATGAACGCGATCAGCGTGCCGAGCAGCACCGAAAACGGCAGGAACCGCTGGACGATGCCGGGCGAACGCAACGAGATATATTCGAGAATTTGCGCCTGCCCGTTGCCGGGGACCGACAAGATCTTGTCGCTTTCGCCGAGCAAATCGAGTGCCTGCAGCACCAAGACCAGCAGCGCGAGCACCGCAAAACTGCGCGTCAGGAACAGCCTCGCCATATAGACTGTGACGGTGCGCGAGGGGAAGAATTCGGGCATCGTTACCGCTTTCGCACGAACAGGCTGCGTACGGCCTTGGTTGCTTTGCCTGCCACCCGGTCTAGTGCACCAATGGGCTGGCCGCCGGGGACGAAAGCGATGGTGTAGTACATCCACAGGATCAGCGCAGCGAACAGCGCGAACGGCACCCAGAGTGCAATGAACGGATCAACGACGCCGAGCGCACCGCCCAGCCCCTGCGCGTATTCGTTGATCTTATGATAGGTCACAACCATCACGATTGAGACGAACACGCCCAGCGCCGAGGTCGAGCGTTTGGGCGGCACCGCCAGCGCAATGGCGAGCAGCGGCAACAGGAACATCATCAGCACTTCGGCGATGCGGTAATGGAAATTCGACCGCGCCTCGTTGCGGACCGACAGCGGTACCGATTTATCGCCGCCCGTCTGCGCCAGCTGCGGCAGGGTCATTTCGGTTTCCTTCTCGCCGCGCTTCCTGAACGCCTCGATCTTGGGCAGGTCGATGGGCAGGTCGTGCGCGGTGAAGGTCAAGACGCGCGGCGCACGAAAGCCCGGCTGGTCGTGGACGAGCGTCCCGTTGGTCAGCCGCAGGATAATGACGTCCTTGTCATCGGTCGCCAGAAACTGGCCGCGTTCGGCGGCGACCGACAGCGATTTGCCGCCGCCCTGCCGCGCCATCACGAAAATGCCCGACAGATTGCGGCCCTCATCGGCGCTCTGGTCGATCCGTAGGGTCATGTCCTTGCCCAGCTTGTTGAACTCGCCGACCTTGATCGACGCCCCCAGAGCGCCCGAGCGCAGTTCGAAGCGCAGCTCCTCATAGGCAAAGCGCGCGACCGGCTGGACAAAGCCGACGATGCCCAGATTCACCGCCGCCAGCGCAATCGTGTAGAGATAGGGGACGAACAGCATCCGGTTATACCCCTGTCCGACCGCCTGCAGCACATCGAGTTCGGACGACAGCGCGATCCGCCGGAACGCGAGCAGGATGCCAAGCAAAAGCCCGATGGGGATGCCGAGCGACAGATATTCAGGCAACAGATTGGCCAGCATCCGCCACACCACGCTGACCGGACCGCCTTCCGACGCCACGAAATCGAACAGCCGTAGCATCCGGTCGAGCACCAGCAGCATCGCGGCCACGACCAGCGACCCGACCAGCGGCAGGAAGATCAGGCGCGCAAGATAGCGGTCGGTGGCGGAAAAAAGGGTCACACAAGTCCGGCGCATCGGGACGACGCTGTGCTTCCCTATCAAGCTGCGGCGCGAGTTTCCAGCGCCGCGATAGTGGTGCGAAATTGCGTCGCGTCGCCCAGTGTTGCGTTCAGCGCCGCGCCCAATGCCCCGATAGTGAACGGCTTGCGAAGCACAGTGTCGCTGCCGAATGCTTTGGCGCTGGCGATATCGCCAGTGAAACCGGTGACGAACACGACTTTCAAATCGGGGCGGAAGCCGCGCAGATCGGCGGCGAGTTCGGGGCCGGTCTGGCCCGGCATCAGCACGTCGGACAGTAACAGGTCGATGTCAGGGTGGCGGCGCAACTGCGCTGCGGCTTCTTCGGGGCCGAGGCAGGAGATCGGAATATGGCCTAGTTCGGTCAGTGCATCGACAGTTGCGGCGAGGACGCGGCGGTCGTCCTCCACCACCAGGATTGTTGCAGGGTGCGACGGCGGGAGCGGAGCCGTATCAGTGGTGCCATCGGAAAGCGTGGCTGTCTCGCCGGTGTGGCGCGGCAAGTAGATCGAAACCGTCGTGCCCGTTCCGACCATCGAATCGACCGTCACTGTGCCTCCCGATTGGCGTGCGTAGCCGAAGACCTGGCTCAGCCCGAGACCAGTTCCCTTGCCAGTGGCCTTGGTCGTGAAAAACGGTTCGAAAATCCGGTCGAGCACCGCGCGCTCGATCCCGGTGCCAGTGTCGCTGACGGTCAGACGGACATAATCGCCGGGGTCGAGATCGGCCACATCGCCGGGGCGAACGACAACCTGCGCGGTGGCAATCGTCAGGATACCCCCGTTCTCCATCGCATCGCGCGCATTCACGGCAAGATTGAGCAGCGCGTTCTCGAGTTGGTGGCGGTCGGCAAAGATCGGCCAGTCGCCGACGCGGGTTAAATGGCGGACCGTGATGCGTTCCCCCAAAGTCCGGTCGAGCAGGTCCGACATACCAGCAATCAAGGCATCTGGGTCGGTCGCGGTTGGCAGTAGCGGTTCGGCACGGGCAAAGGCGAGCAGGCGCTTGGTAAGCGCCGCCGCGCGGTTTGCCCCCTCCATCGCACTGTCGAGATACCGCCCAGGATCGCCCTTGCCATCATCGATTCGCCGTTTGGCGAGTTCGACGCCGCCGAGCACGACCGCAAGCATGTTGTTGAAATCATGCGCGATACCACCGGTCAGCTGGCCGACCGCGTCCATTTTTTGCGCCTGGTGCAGCCGCGCCTCGGCGGCGTGGCGCGTTGCCATTTCACCGACCAAACGTTCGTTGGCGGCGCTGAGTTCGGCGGTGCGCTCCGCTACGGCGTCTTCGAGGTCGGCACTGCGCTCCTCCTCGCGGCGGCGGCGCTGTCCGGCGCGCAAAACGGTAAACGCAAGCAGCGCGGCCCCAGCAACGAGCACGATACCGATCACCGACACCAATGTGGTCAGTGTATTCGACCGCCCGGTGCGCGCGTCCGCCGTCGAGACGCGGCGGTCGAGCACGCCGCGTTCATGCGCGATGACGGCCCCGGACAGAGTGCCAAGCTCGTCGAGCGCGGGCGAGGTGCGGATGCGGTAATAGGTCGCCAGCGCCTCGCTGTTCTGGCGATAGGTGGTGCGGAGCGCGGTTTCGGCAAGTTCCTTGCCACGCGCCTGCCACGCCCGGCGCAGCGCGACAACGCGCGTGCGCTGCGCCGCATCGTCGCGCGCCGCCCCCTCAAGCCGGTCGAGAAGGACGCCGGAGTCGGTCCAGTTTTCCGAATAAAGCGCACCGAGTGCGCGGTCGCCGCTGATGACGAACCGGCCGAGCGCCGCCTCGCTGCGCGCCATCATGGCTTCGAATGTCGCGGCGAGGATGATCCGTTCGGAGCTGTTTGCTTGCTGGTCGAGTGCGGCATCGCGGGCGCGGTTGGCACTGGCGAGCCACAGCACCAGCGCGACAGTAAGCGCCGCGACCCCGCTTGCCGCCAGCGCCAGCCACAGCCACGAGCGCCAACGCCCGGTTTCTAGTACCGCCTCGTCCCGCATTACCTGTTAGTGTAACGTCCGCCGACCGCCAGCGATAGAGTCAGCTGATCGCGCCTGATGCCAGTCCTGACGCTTTGAACGCGGCAAGGATGGCCTTGATCTGTTCGGGCGTGTGCTCCGCCGACAGCGAGCAGCGCAGCAGGAACATACCGTTGGGCGTCGCCGGGGGGCGGGCGACGTTTACATAGACACCGGCATCGAGCAGTGCTTCCCAGGTGACGACCGCTTGTTGCTGGTCGGGCAGCATGACGGCGATAATCGCCGACTGCGGCGTTTCGGTGCCGAGCGTATAGCCCATCTCGCGCAAACCCGCATGAACCGCGCGGGTGTTTTCCCACAAATGCGCCCGCTTGTTATGGGCGTAACGCAGCTTGCGTATCGACGCGGCGGCAGCGGCAACGACGCTGGGCGGTAGTGACGCGGTGAAGATATAGGGCCGCGAGACGAAGCGCAGGACTTCGAATTTGGGGTGGTTCGACACGACGAACCCGCCGACCGTGCCGACGCTTTTGGAGAAGGTGCCGACGACGAAATCGATATCGTCCTCCAGCCCCAGCTCCTCGTACACGCCGCGCCCGTTGGGTCCATAAAAGCCCATTGAATGCGCCTCGTCCGACATGATCATTGCGCCATGTTTCTTGGCGACCGCGACCATCTCCACCAGCGGGGCGATGTCGCCGACCATCGAATAAACGCCTTCGAGGATGACCAGCTTGTGCGCTTCGGCCGGGATGCGCCCGAGTCTTTTATCAAGATCCTCGACATTGTTGTGGCGAAACCGCACAACTTCGGCATTGCCCATCGCGCAGCCGTCATAGATCGAGGCATGGCTGTCGGCGTCGAGGACGATATAATCGCCGCGTCCCGCGATTGCCGACACAAAGCCAAGGTTGGCCTGATAGCCGGTCGAAAACACCATCGCGTATTTGGTGCCGTAAAACTCCTTCAGCGCCTCTTCGACGTCGTGATGGTCCTTATAGGTGCCGTTGAGCACGCGGCTGCCGTTCGTACCCGTTCCGAATTCGTCGAGCGCAGTTTTTGCGGCTTCGATGACATCGGGATCGAACGTCATGCCCATATAATTATAGGTGCCGACAAGGATCGTCTCGCGGCCTTTGATGATCGCAACCGTTGGCGATTTGATCTCGTCCATCACAATCGAGAACGGATCGCGCACGCCCGTCGCCGCCAGCGCCTCGCGCTCGGCGATCAGCGGGTCGAATTTGGAAAACAGGTCGGGCTTCATGCCTTGAGCTTCACCACGGCATCGACGAGCTGACCGACGGTTTCGATTTCCGCCTGCATGTTCATCGTGATCATGATGTCGAATTCGTCTTCGATGGCGGCCACGAAATCCATGACGGTCAGCGAATCCCATTCGAGGTCGTGCTGGAATGTCGTCGCTTCGGTCAGCGCCACGCCCTTTTTGTTGAACGGCACGATTTGCGCGGCGACGGTGTCGTAGATGCTGGTCCGGTCGGTCATGCGCGCTCCTTAACGGTATCGCGCTGCCCCTGCCAAGCGATTGCGGCGGCAGTCGGGCAGCGCTACCGTCGCGCGATAGGGGGACCGACCATGACCGATGCACCGCGCAGCTTTCCCGCCGACGCGATCCACCTCGTCCGCACCAGCCAGCAGATCGGGCTCAGCCTCAGCCAGATGGCCGACCAGAAGGCGAGCATCCTGATGGGCGCGACGTTCGTTGTGTTCACGATTGCGGTCAACCAGGCTGCACGCGCGCCGGTGTCGCCTGCGCTGGTCATCCTGGCCATTGCGGCCTTTGTTTCGGCGATGCTCGCGGTCTTTGCGATCATGCCCTCCATCGGCGGCGGCAAAGGTGGCGGTGGCGTACCGAACATCTTGTTTTTCGGGCATTATACATCCAAGACCGAGCAAGAGTTCGCCGATGCGGTGATCGAGCGCCTGCGCGATCCCGAGACGATCTACCGGACGATGCTGCGCGACATCTACCAGAACGGGCAGGTGCTGCAGCACAAGAAATACCGTTATCTGGGCGCGGCATACCGGGCGTTTCTGATCGGGCTGGTAGCGACGTTGGTAGCGGCGGTCGTACAATGGGTGGGGCTGCTATAGCCAGCCTTCGGCGCGGTACCACGCCGCCGTCGCGGCCAGCCCCGCTGCCGTTGCGATCTTCGGCGTCCACAGCTTGACCGGCGGGCGCTTTGCCGCGTCGATCACCCAGTCGGGGTGGCAGAAATAGGCCGCGCGGTCGGCAGTGAGTTTGGCTCTCGGGCCACGCAGCGCGCCGTCCAGTTTCGCGCCAACACGGACGAGTGGCGCGGGCAGGGGGATCGTCACGACCTTGCGTCCCACCGCCGAGCCGATGGCGCGGGCGAAATCGGCGTGGCTCCAGCCGCCGGGCATGGCGTCGTCGGCCTCGTAAAAAGCGTGGGTCTCGCCACTTTCGGTCAGCGCCACGACCAGCCGCGCCATGTCGTCGGCGTGGATCACCGACATCCGTCCGCCGGGAGGCAAGGGTAGGACGCCCAATTTGGCAAAGCGGAACAGCTCCAGATTGTCGGTATCGCCGGTCCCATAGATCGCGGGCGGGCGAACGATGCGCCAGTCGAGCGGCGAGGCCACAACGGCATCCTCGGCGGCGCGCTTCGATGCGCCATAGTTCGACAATTGCGGTTCGCGCGCGGCGAGCGAGGAGACATGGATGAAACGCTTGCCCGTTGCGGCCGCGAGCATTGCCACAGTTCCGAGCCGGTTGCCGGTATCGAAGGTCGCGGCATCGCCGTTTACGACGCCCGCGACATGGATGATCGCATCGGTGCCATCACACAGCGTTGCGAGCGAGGCCGCAACTTCGAGAGCGCCTACGATCCATTCGACGCCCTCGCGCGGCGGTTGAGCTTTACGGGTCAGCGCGCGGACACTGTGTCCGGCCTCCAACGACCTGCGGAGGACATGGCCGCCGAGGAAACCCGTCGCACCGGTCAGTGCAATTTTCACAATAGGACCATGTGATCGCGGTGGACGAGCGCAGCGCGGGGGGTGTGGCCGAGCACACCCTCAATAGCGGCGCTCTTCAGCCCTGCGACCTTGATGGCTTCATCGGAATCATATTCTGAAAGCCCGCGCGCGATGGGCAGGCCCAGCGGCCCGACAATATCGACGACATCGCCGCGCGCGAACTTGCCCGTCACCGAGCGTGCGCCAGCAGGCAGCAGGCTGGCGCCCTTGGCGAGTGCGCTGGCCGCGCCGCCATCGATCTCGATCTCGCCCTTCACCGTCAGCCGCCCCGCTAGCCAGGCCTTGCGCGACCGCGCGCGTTTGTCGGCGACGAACAATGTCCCTGCGCCCTCAGCCACGCGTGCCAGCGGGTGCGGTTCGTGGCCCGACACGATCACCAGATCGACCCCACTCGACGTCGCAATCTTCGCCGCCGCGATCTTCGACGCCATCCCGCCCGATCCCATGCCCGATTGCGAGTCCGCCGTCGCGAACCCCTCGATCCGCGCATCGATGCGCTCGACGCGGGCGATGCGGGTGGCGCTTGCGTCCTTCGACGGGTCGGCGGTGAACAGCCCGTCGACATCGGACAGCAGCACGACCTGCCCCGCGCCTGCCACCTGCGCGATGCGCGCGGCGAGCCGGTCGTTGTCGCCGAAACGGATTTCTTCGGTCGCGACGCTGTCGTTCTCGTTGATGACGGGGACGACGCCCAGCGACATCAGCCGGTCGAGCGTGGCGCTCGCGTTCAGATAACGCCGCCGGTCCTCGAGATCGTCGAGCGTGACGAGGATTTGCGCCGCGGTCAGCCCGTGCGCGCCGAGCAATTCTGCCCACACCCCCGCCAGCGCGATCTGTCCGACGGCAGCGGCTGCCTGTGCATCCTCAAGGCTCGCCCGCCCGCCCTTCGCCAATCCCATCCGCCGCGCCCCAAGCGCAATCGCGCCAGAGGAGACGATGGCGACCTGCTGGCCGGCTTCGATGCGCGCGGCAATGTCGCCGACCAGTCCCGCCAGCCACTCACGCCGCACCGCCCCACTCGCGTCCACGAGCAACGACGAGCCGACCTTGACGATCAGGCGGGGGGGAGGGCTGGGGGCCATGAGCGGCGGTTAGCGGGGAGCGGGGAGGGGGGCAATATTTCTATATGCCTCCGAACTTAGGTTTTCAGGCCGCCTGCCTGACTGTCATCAGGGGTAACAGCATCGGCGAAACGTTGCCGGAAGAACCTGCTACCGCTTCAAGCTCAGCACATCGTTACGAAACTCAGTTGCTACGCTCAGCGGAGTTTTTCCTTCGAACGTACCGTTGTTTCGCTTGTTCAAACAAACACGCTTATATAAATCTTGTTCAATGGTGCCAGGTTCAATCGCTCCATCTGCAGAGCCTTGGTCATCACTCGAAATTGGTGAACCCGCCGGACCATAGGCGCTCATCTCGATAGCACGGAATCGCTGTGTCCTACACTGAAAAGATTGTTGCATTAAATAGTATGCAGTTTTTGGTGAATCACCTTTCATGTATTCACCTGTGATCGTCAACGTCCAGACCGTAACTGTATTTTTCACACGATTAATCGAACTTTCATTTATAAATGTAACTGCGCCATCACCATCTTTGCTTAGATACCGATAAGTATCTGCGGATGCGGGGGAGGAGAGAAGAAGCAAAAAATAGCAAAAAAACACCATATAGAAGGACATATATTTCATTGCGGCTGCTCCGAATGGTATCTTTGGACTCAGTCTAGCACGGCTAAAATCTTTAGGCGAAATTGTCATTGCCGCCCCGCTTTCGGCTCGACGATAATATACACACTCGTCGTCGTCCCGACATTCGCCGCTTCGTGCCACGCGATGCCGTCGCTCCACCAGCCGCTGCCACTCTTCAGCTCCTGGGCGGTCGTTCCGCGGAGTCGGTGGTCACGTCATGCTGCATCGGACAATATAGCCGCTCTGCACCGTCGTGGGGGGCGTTGCGGAGCAAACCAGGAAAAAAATGGCCGCCCGGGGTTTGTTGGCGATTCTCGCCAAGAAGGCGAACGCAAAATTGCAAAGCCCCGCCCCGCCGGTT
>JANNVL010000080.1:0-6106 GCA_031408195.1 Sphingomonadales bacterium
AACTGCCCGGCGCAAAGCCCGAGGCGGGGCCCGATGCCGACGAAGCCCTGATCGACGGCCGTCGCCGCCCGGGGTTTCGCAACCGCCTCCCCGACAGGCTCTCGCAGGACAACCCCGGCGCGGTCCGCGCGCCGCCGCCCGAGGCTTTTCCGACGAGCGAGTTCCCGATCCCCGACCGCTATCGCTTGTTGAAAGCGTTCTGCCCCGAGGGCGGGTTGTTCACCGGCATCAATGCGGTCTGCCATTCGACCCGCGACCCGTACCACCAGAACGTCCTGAAGGGCGACCGCCCGCTTTGCCTGCCTACCGACGAAGAGCAGCGCAAACGCAAGGAAGCGGGTATCCCCCGTTGTGCGACGCCCCGCTTCCTCGGCCTCGACGAAGAGGACTGGTTTTTCGTCGGCACCGCGATCAGCGACACTGTCGTCGAGCCCCGCAGCTTCCCGACGCCGCAGGGTGTGCAGACAACCGAACGACCCGGCAGCCTCGACGTGTTCGGGCGCGCGGAATCGCTCGTGGTGTCGCAGACATTTCTGGCGGGGTTTTCGCTGTTCAAAGGCTCGACCGCGTTCAAGCCGCCCGATGTCGAGTACAAGGTGCTGCTCGCCTACAACATCAACTTCGTCGACGTGAACGAGCGGCGTATCCTCAACGTCGCGCCCTCGGTGCGGTCGCGGCGCTTCGACCATTTTCTGGGTGTGCAGGAATTGTTCTTCGACAAGCATCTCCGCAACACGTCCGACCGCTATGATTTCGAGAGCCTTCGCATCGGCATCCAGCCGTTCCAGTCGGACTTTCGCGGCTTCCTGTTCAACGACCAGCAACTCGGTGTCCGCCTGTTCGGCAGCCGCGACAACAACCGCTGGCAGTATAATGTCGCGGCGTTCTTCCGGCTCGAGAAAGATACGAATTCGGGACTGAACCGGGTCGATACCCTGCCCCGCCGCGACGTCATTCTAACCGCCAATGCCTATCGTCAGGATTTCCCTGTCGTCGGCCTGACCAGCCAAATTTCGGTCACCTACAACATGAACCGCGAGCGCAATGCGGTGAAAAGCGATACCAACGGCTTTCCTGTCCGCCCCGCGCTCCTCGGCGATTTGCGCGGGCGCGATTATGATGTGGTCTATTTCGGCTATGGCGCGGACGGGCATATCGGGCGGCTCAACCTGACCGCACAGGCCTATGCGGCGGTCGGGCGCGACCGGAACAGTTTCTTCACCTCGCATCCCGCCAATATCCGCGCGTTCTTCTTCGCGGCAGAGCCAAGCATCGACATCAACTGGGCGCGGTTCCGTGCCTCGGCGCTCTACGCCAGCGGCGACGGCAATCCCTATGACGACACCGAGGAAGGGTTCGACGCGATTTTCGAGAACCCGGTGTTTGCGGGTGCCGACACCAGCTACTGGATTCGCCAGACGATCCCATTCGCGGGCGGCGGGCGCGCAGTTGCAATCAACGGGCGCAACGGCATTTTGAATTCGCTGCGCTCGTCGAAGGAACAGGGGCAGTCGAACTTCAACAATCCCGGCACGATGCTGCTCGGCGCGGGCGCGGATTTCGACTTGACGCCGAAATTTCGGGTATCGGTCAATGCCAATCATTTGTGGTTTGCCAACACGACGACCTTGCAGGTGCTGCGCGTCGAGGGCAGCATTCCCAAAGCCATCGGCTGGGATTTGAGCGCGTCGGCGATCTGGCGGCCCAAGGCGATCCAGAACGTCGTGCTGCGCCTGTCAGGTGCAGCATTGGTCCCCGGCACCGGCTTTCGCGATCTTTTCACCAGCAGCCGACGCGATGGCGGGTTCTACTCGATTCTCGCCAATGCGACGGTGTCGTTCTGATGCGGTGGCTGTCGCTCCTCGTCCTGCTGCTCATTCCTTCGTCGGTGCTGCTCGCTGCCGACGCGGAGAAGCCACAGAAGATCAAATACGCCTTTGCCCCCCCTGCCCCGCAGGCCCAAACCGCCGCTGAAGCCAAGGCGAAATCCATTGGCTGCATCTCGTGCCATTCGGCCAGCGATGCGTGGACGATGCACAAGTCGGAGGCCGTGGTACTCGGTTGCACCGATTGCCACGGCGGCAATGCGGGCGTCGTGCTGACCGACGCGTCGTGGACGCCCGACGACCCGCGCTACGCCAAGGTCCGCAATGCCGCGCATGTGATGCCGCGCTATCCCAAGTCGTGGCACTGGCCCTCGTCGGCAAACCCGCCGCGCAGCTACACTTTGCTCAACCGCGAGGCGCCCGAATACATCCGTTTCGTCAATCCGTCGGACTACCGCGTCGTGCGCGAGAGTTGCGGGGCGTGCCATATCGAGGTGATCGAGGCTGCCGAACGCTCGATTATGGCGAGCGGAGCCATGCTATGGGGCGGGGCGAGCTACAACAACGGCATCTTGCCGTTCAAGAACTACGCGCTGGGCGAGGCGTACACCCGTACCGGCGAACCGGCGAAGATCATGTCACCCGGCAGTCCGCATGGCACGGTCACGCCCGAGCAAAAGGCACGCGGGGCGCTGCCCGTGCTTTACCCGTTGCCGACGTGGCAGGTCGTTCCGCCCGCCGATATTTTCCGCGTGTTCGAACGCGGCGGGCGCAATATCGGGACGCAGTTTACCGAAATCGGCCTGCCAAACCCGAGCGGGCAAATCCAGCGGCTCGAAGAACCCGGCCGCCCCGATCTCAAGCAATCGAACCGCGGTCCGGGCACCGGCTTGCGCGTCGCCATCCCCGTACTCAACATCCACAAGACGCGCCTCAACGACCCGTTCATGTGGTTCATGGGCACCAACGACCAGCCGGGCGATTACCGTCAGTCGGGGTGCGCGGCTTGCCATGTCGTCTACGCCAACGACCGCGAGCCGCGCCATTCGTCGGTCTGGGCGAAATACGGGCGCGACGGGCAGACCGCGACGGTCGATCCGACGATCAGGGACAAGCTGGAGCCTGCGCCGCACGGGACTTACGGTAAGGCCAAAGGGCACGGCGGCGGGCATGGCAAGGCTGCGGGGATCGAAGACGGCGGTGCCTATGCCCCCTTCGGCAACCCCGACCGCGAGCCGGGACAGAAGGAAAAGGGCCACCCGGTCGAGCACGCCTTCACCCGCGCGATCCCCACCGCACAGTGCATGAATTGCCACATGCACCAGCCCAACATCTTCCTGAACTCCTACCTCGGCTACACGATGTGGGATTACGAATCCGACGCGCCCCGGATGTGGCCGGAGAAGCAGCGCTATCCGACCGCGAAGTTCGCGCGCGAGGTGCTCGACCGCAATCCCGAGGCAGCAGCCGTCGGCGGCAAATGGGCCGACTTGGATTTCCTTCGCAACGTCTATGATTTGAACGAGGGCAACAAGGACACGCAGTTCGCCGATTACCACGGGCATGGCTGGAACTTCCGCAGCATCCAGAAGCGCGACCGGCAGGGCAATTTGCTCGACGCGGACGGCAAGATCGTGCCGAACGACGACCCTGAGAAGTTCCGCAAGAAAGGCGAAGAGAAGTTCGTTCCCGTAGGCACCAACCCCGGCAAAACGGTCCACATGATGGACATCCACGCCGAGAAAGGGCTGCAATGCGTCGACTGCCATTTCGCGCAGGACAGCCATGGCAACGGCCTGATCTATGGCGAAGTTGCCAATGCGGTGTCGATCAACTGCAAGGACTGCCACGGGACGGCAGATGCCTATCCCAATTTGCTGACCTCGAACGTCGCGGCCCCGCCCGAGGGCGAGAACCTCGCGCTGCTCCGCAACCCTGACGGGCAGCGGCGGTTCGAGTGGATGACCGAGCCGAACGGGCGTCGCGTCCTTATCCAGCGGTCGATCACCGATCCGAAGATCGAATGGCGGATGAGCCTCGTGAAGGACTCGGTCGACCGCGCCTCGCCCGATTTCAACATGAAGGCGGCGCGCGCCAAGCTCATGGGCAAGCTGACGCCCGCAGGCACGATGAACTGGGGCAGCGGCATCGCCAAGGGCGACCGCGCGCATGGCGACGACACGATGACCTGTTTCACCTGTCATTTGTCATGGACGACATCTTGCGGCGGATGTCACCTGCCGATCGAAGCGAACTGGAAGACGTCGAGCCACAAATACGAGGGCGAGGAGACACGCAACTGGGCGAGCTACAACCCGCAGGTCGCGCGCGACGACATGTTCCAGCTCGGGCGGCACCAGACGACGAAAGGCAACATCATCGCGCCGGTGCGGTCGACCTCGGCGCTGGTGCTGTCGTCGACCAACCTGAACCGCGAGCGCATTTATGTGCAGCAGCCGCCGATCTCGGCCATCGGGTTTTCGTCACAGGCTTTTGCGCCGCATTTCCCGCACACCGTCCGCAAGACCGAGACGAAGGAATGCAGCGACTGCCACCTCTCCGCCGCCGACGACAATAATGCGATCATGGCGCAGTTGCTGCTGCTCGGCACCGGCACGGTCAATTTCGTCGGGCTGAACGCATGGACGGGTCTTGCCGGCGGGTTCGAGGCGGTGCGGGTCACCGAATGGTCCGAACCGCAGGCGGTGATCGGCAGCTATCTGCACCGTTACGCCTATCCCGATTTCTACAAGGGACATGTCGAGCGCAACAAGCGGGAGCTGGTCGAATGGACGCGCGGGACAAAGTTCGACAAGAATTTCTCCGGCGAAACCAACCCGACCGAACAATTCCGCAATGTCGTGCAGGGGACGCGCGGCGAAGTCGGCTGCCTGCAATTGCGCGGCGAATATATGTTCGTGGCGGAGGGACGCGGCGGTTTCCGTGCCTATGACGTCGCCTCGATTGCCAATAAGGGCTTTTCCGAACCCATCGTCAGCGCGCCGTTCTCGCCGCTCGGGCAGGACACGCATGTTGCGAGCACCAACGCGACCTGCATGGCGCTCCCGACCGGCCAGCCCATCGCGCCGACGCGCAACACCAAAGAGATGCGCGAGCTGAACGAGGAACAGGCGTTCCACCCGATCTATAATTACGCGGTGGTCACCGACGCGGTCGAAGGGCTGATCCTCGTCAACATCGACACACTGGCCGATGGCGAATTCCGCAACAATTTCCTGAAGCGCAGCGCGACGTGGAACCCCGACAATGTGCTGAAAGGCGCGCGGCATGTGACGCTTGCCGGGCATTTCGCCTATGTGACGACCGATGCAGGGCTGGCGGTGATCGACCTCGACGATCCGCTGAAGCCCAAGCTCGCCGCGCAAGTTCCGCTCGACGATGCCCGCGCGACGGCGATCCAGTTCCGCTATCTCTGGGTTAGCGACCGGACCGGCCTGAAACTTTTCGACGTGACCGATCTCTCGAAGCCAGTCGCCCTGCCCGAAGGCGATGTCGCCCTGTCGAACGCGCAGCGCATCTACCTCGGACGCACCTATGCCTATGTCGCGGGCGGCAGCGAAGGGTTGGTTATCGTCGATGTGACCAAGCCGCGCGCACCGTCGATCTACCTCAAGGAGACGTTCGGCGGGCAGATGACCGAGGTTCGCGACGTCGTCGTCGGCGGGACGAATGCCTCGCTGTTCGCCTATGTCGCCGATGGCGCGGCGGGCATGAAAGTCGTCCAGCTCACCAGCCCCGCCAGCCAGCCCAATTTCTACGGCTTCTCGCCGCCGCCCAAGCCCGAGCTGATCGCCTGGGTCCGCACCCCCTCCCCCGCGCTCAGCTTGTCGCGTGGTCTCGACCGCGACCGTGCGGTCGACGAGACCGGCGGCCAGATCGCGGTGTTCGGTCGCCTCGGCTCGCGCCCGTTCAACCGCAGCGAAATGGAAAAATTGTTCCTCGGCCCGCACCGCGTGCCGTACAAGGTTGTCGATACACCGAGCATGAGCGACTGGGTCGGCTGACCTTGAAATCTAGCCGGATAGCCGCTATCGTCTAGCCGTCTAGCCGGAGTACGATTGGTGGCCTTCCACGTCCGCGACGTCAAAGTCGATTACAAGGTGCGCGAACTGGCGCGCAAGGAAGGCGTGGGCCTGACGCGCGCTATCGAGCTGGCGGTTGAGGAGCGGCTCGAAAAACACCAGCCGAATCTCGTCGAAGAGCTGAAGGGGATACAGGCGCGCCTTGCGGCGGTAAGACGTCCCATCACTGATGGCATG
>JANNVL010000081.1:0-3828 GCA_031408195.1 Sphingomonadales bacterium
GGACGAGGGTCGTAGAGTCCATCTCGATCACGACCGCCGGACCGCGTATGACGTCGCCGCTGCGGAGCTTGGCGCGGTCGTAGATCACGGCGTCCTGCTCGCGCCCGTCCATCCAGACTTTCTGGTCGTAGAGTTTGGCGGTTGCCGGGTCGCCCGACCCCGCGGCGATCCGTTCGGCGCTGACGTTCGCGGCTTTGCCCAACGCCACGACTCGGATGTTCACGAGTTCCTGCGGTACCGAGAGGTTGAAGGTGAACAGCCTTTTGTGCTCGGCGTCGAAGCGTTCGACGAGTTCGGCGATGGTCGATCCCTGCGGACTGAACAGCGGCACTTCGAACGCCTGCCCCGAATAACGGATGTCGATTTCGACGCGCAGTTCCTGGTCGCCGCGCGGCACCCCTTCGGCTTCGAGTTCGGCCCCGACCTGCCCGATCAACTGGTCGATCACCGCACCGACTTCGGCGTCGTCGGTATGCGTCACCAGCTTGTTGAAGCTGCGCTGCGCGTCGACCCGCAACCGCGTCGTCGCATCGCCGTACGCACAGAGCACGCCCGGCGATGGTGGAATAATGACCGGCCAGCTGCCCATCAGCACGCCCATCGCATTACCGTGTAGCGGCCCCGCGCCACCGAACGCCATCAAGGCAAAATCGCGTGGGTCGTAGCCCTGCTGCACCGACACCAGCCGCAGCGCGCCGTACATCGTCTCGTTGACGATGGCGACGATGCCCGCCGCCGCCTCCATCAGCCCGATATTGAGCGCATCCGCCACCGTCTGCACCGCGCGCGTTGAGGCGGCGCGGTCGAGCTTGAACGTCCCGCCGAGCAGGTTCTCCGGGAGGTAACCGAGGACGACATTGGCATCGGTCACCGTCGGCAACTCGCCGCCGCGCCCGTACGCGGCCGGTCCCGGCACCGCGCCTGCCGACTGCGGGCCGACCCGCAACGCTTTCGTCAACTCGGGAACGCTGGCGATTGAGCCGCCGCCTGCACCGACCGTTTTCACGTCGAGCGACGATGCCCGCACCGTCAGATGCCCGACGCTGGTTTCGCGGCGCAGGCGCGCCTGATAATCCTCGATCAGCGCGACGTCGGTCGAGGTGCCGCCCATGTCGAGTGTCAGGACATTGGGGTGACCGGCGTTTTTGGCGATCCACACCGCCCCCGCAACGCCGCCCGCCGGGCCCGACATCAGCAGGTTGACCGGCGCGGTGCGCGATTTCTCCGCCGACATCAGCCCACCGTCGGACCGCAGTAAGTTGAGTTTCGCCGCGCTGCCCCAATTCGTCAGTTGCGCCTCGAGATTGCCGACATAGCGCGACACAGTCGGGCGCACGGCGGAGTTGGCGACTGTGGTCAGCGCACGTTCGTATTCCTGCATCTCGGGCAGGATATCGGCGGAAATGCTGACCGGGATACCCGGCATTTCCTCAGCAACGATTTCAGCGACGCGGCGTTCGTGGGCGTCATTCATGTAGGAGTTGATGAGGCAGACGGTCACTGCCTCGACCTTTTCTTCGCGGAGCCGCGCTATACTCACGCGCAGCGCGGCTTCGTCGAGCGCGCGGACGACGACACCATCGGCCCCCATGCGTTCGGGCGCTTCGATCGTGGCTTCCAGCGGGGCCATCGGCTCGGGTTTCGGCCAGACGATCCACGCCGCGAGGCCACCGGGAACAAGACTGCGCGCGATCTGGAGAATGTGGCGATAGCCGTCGGTCACGATCAGGCCGACCCGCGCGATCTTTTGTTCGAGCACCGCGTTGGTCGCGACGGTCGTCCCGTGCATGAACAGCGCGAGTTCTTGCGGGGTGATGCCTGCCTTTTCGCACAGCTGCCGCGCGCCAGCGATCACCGCTTCGGATGGGTCGTGCGGCGTCGACGGCACCTTGTCGCGATAGGTGCGCCCGCTCGCCTCGTCGATAATCAGCAGATCGGTGAACGTGCCCCCCACGTCGACGCCCAAACGGTAACTCATGCCGCCTCCCGTGTTTCGTTTTTTGGAATGAAATCGCCAGCCTGTCCGACCCGGCTCGGCAGCGGACGCCCCATGATGTCGGCGAACCAGTAATTTGCCAGCAACGCCGCATCGAGGTCGTAGCCAGTCGCAACGCCGCTGCGCTCGAACATGTAGAGCAGCTCTTCGGTCGCGACATTGCCCTTTGCACCCGGCGCAAAGGGACAGCCGCCGAGGCCGCCGAGCGAGGAATCGAACACGCGGCATCCCGCCTGATAGGCAGCCCAGGCATTGCCCGGCGCCATCCCGCGGGTGTCGTGAAGATGGACGCGCAGGGGGAAGTCTTTGCCCAGCCGCTCGAACGCGCGTTCGAACATTTCGCCGACTTGCGACGGCACGCCGACGCCGATGGTGTCGGCGAACGCGATTTCCGCTGCGCCTGCCCCGGCCATTTCTTCGGCGATATCGAGGACACGGGATTGCGGCACTGGCCCTTCGAACGGACAGCCGAACGAGGCCGGGATCGTCACTTGCGCGCGCATCCCCGCGCCCTTTGCCAGCATCAGCATTTCGCGGTTTGCCGCCAGCCCCTCGACGACGGTCTGGCCCTGGTTGGCAATGCCGAACGCATCGGTCGCAACGATGACACAGCCTGCCTCGTCGATGCCGCGCCCGTTCGCGCGGCTGGCAATCGCACGCTGAACACCGCGCGTGTTCAGGCACAGGCCGATATAGGTGACGCGCGGGTCGTCGGGCAGGCCCGCGATGACGGCTTCGCCATCGGCCATTTGCGGCACCCGGCGGGGATTGACGAAACTCGCGACTTCGATCCGCCGCGCGCCGAAGCCGATCAGCCGTTCGACCAGCGCGATCTTGTCGGCAGTCGAGACGAGCGCCTTTTCATTCTGGAGTCCGTCACGCGGCGATACTTCGACGATTTCGACCGGAGCGCTCATCCGATTTGTATACAAACTGCCACAGCGGCTGTATAGACTGTCAATCTCCACCAGACGGACACAAGCGCGCATGAGCCGTACTGCCGACGACCTCGCCACCGACTATGCCGCCGCCGGTTTCGGGGGACGTTTGCATCCCGGCACATCCCCAGCGCTGCTCCTGATCGACTTCGCGCGCGCCTATTTCGACAAGCGCTGCGGGCTGTATGCGGGCGTCGAGGCCGAACGCGCCGTTGCAGCGCGACTGGCGGAGGCGGCACGCGCGGCGGGGGTGCCGGTCGTCTTCACCCGCGTCGAATATGCAACACCCGCAGACGGCGGGCAGTTCTATCGCAAAGTGCCCGCGCTCGCCGCGTTCGACAGCGGTAACCCGATGGGCGACTTCACGCCTGAACTCACCCCGCGCGACGGTGACATTGTCGTCACCAAATTTTTCCCGAGCGCGTTCTTCGCCACCGATCTCGCCGCGCGACTCCACGCGCTCGGTGTCGATACCTTGCTCGTCACCGGCCTCTCGACTTCGGGCTGCGTTCGAGCGACTGCGCTCGACGCCCTGTGCCACGGCTTCGTCCCGCTCGTCGTCGAAGACGCCTGCGGCGACCGCGACCGCCGTGTGCACGACGCGAACATCTTCGACCTCAAGAGCAAATATGCGGAGATTTGGGGGAGTCCGGAGGCGGTGGCGTATCTGGCCGACCGTGGAAGCTGAATGGCCGTATCCGACAAGTTTTCGGACGTCCGTTCATCGAATGGAAGCGCCTAAAAGCGGACAGGATTTGCGTGGAGTTTTGCGTGAGCGGGAGGGCTATTCCTAGTGGGAAGCTGCCGTTAATTCCGCCCTTCGATCCAATTTATCGTTGGCCTCACGATTTGCGTACGCAATCGCAATTTGAGCCGCCATCAACCACCCACGCG
>JANNVL010000082.1:0-87747 GCA_031408195.1 Sphingomonadales bacterium
GGCGCAGTCGGCGCAGTGTTCGGCTCGTGGCAGTCGGAACGCGCCAAGGTCTATCGCCGCATCAACAGCATCCCGGGCGATTGGGGCACGGCGGTCAATGTGCAGGCGATGGTGTTCGGCAACATGGGGGACACCTCGGCAACCGGCGTTGCCTTCACCCGCGACCCCGCCACCGGCGAGCGTGCGTATTACGGCGAATATCTGATCAACGCGCAGGGCGAAGACGTCGTCGCCGGCATCCGCACCCCACAATATCTGACGCTCGCCGCGCGCGAACGCGCCAAGGCCAAACCGCTGTCGATGCAGGAATCGATGCCGGTCGTGTACGGCGAACTGGCGAAGGTGTTCGACCTGCTCGAGGCGCATTACCGCGACATGCAGGACATCGAATTCACCGTCGAGCGCGGCAAATTGTGGATGCTGCAGACGCGGTCGGGCAAGCGCACGGCAAAGGCCGCGCTCAAGATCGCGGTTGATATGGCGGCCGAGGGGCTGATCACGAAGGACGAGGCGGTGATGCGCGTCGATCCGTCGGCGCTCGACCAGTTGCTTCATCCCACCCTCGACCCGAAGGCCAAGCGCGATGTAATCGTGAAGGGCTTGCCCGCGTCGCCGGGGGCGGCCTCGGGCATCGCGGTGTTCGACAGCGACACAGCGGAAAAGCGCGCCGAGCAAGGCCAGTCGGTCATCCTCGTCCGCACCGAAACGTCGCCCGAGGATATTCACGGGATGCACGCGGCGAAGGGCATCCTGACCGCGCGCGGTGGCATGACGTCACACGCGGCGGTCGTGGCGCGCGGCATGGGGCGGCCGTGCGTATCGGGCGCGGGCTCGCTCAGCATCGACGCCGTGGCGAAGATCGCGCGGGTTGGCGGCAGGGAAATCCGTGAGGGCGACACCTTGACCCTCGACGGCTCGACCGGCGAAGTGATGGCGGGCGAAGTCGCGACGATCCAGCCCGAATTGTCGGGCGATTTCGGCACGTTGATGGTCTGGGCCGATGGCTCGCGCCGCATGAAAGTGCGTGCCAATGCCGAAACGCCTGCGGATGCGAAGGTCGCGCGCGACTTCGGTGCCGAGGGCATCGGGCTGTGTCGGACCGAACATATGTTCTTCGACGCGGGGCGCATCACCGCCGTGCGCGAGATGATCCTGGCGGAGGACGAGAAGGGCCGCCGCGTAGCGCTCACCAAGCTGCTCCCCGAACAGCGCGCGGATTTCGTGGGGCTGTTCGAGGTGATGGCGGGGCTGCCCGTCACCATCCGCCTGCTCGACCCGCCGCTGCACGAATTCATGCCGCATGCCGAGGCCGATTTCGAGGACGTGGCTAAAGCTACGGGCCTTACGGTGGACATGCTCAAGCGCCGCGCCGCCGAATTGCACGAGTTCAACCCGATGCTCGGGCATCGCGGGTGCCGGTTGGGCGTGACCTATCCCGAAATCTACGAAATGCAGGCGCGGGCGATCTTCGAGGCGGCCTGCGATCTTGCCGTCTCGCCGATCCCCGAAGTCATGGTGCCCTTAGTGGCGACCAAACGCGAACTCGAGCTGATGAAAGCAGTGATCGACCGCACGGCGGAGGCCGTCTTCGCCGAACGCGGCAAGCGCATCGAATATTTGGTCGGCACGATGATCGAACTCCCCCGCGCCGCGCTCAAGGCCGGAGAAATCGCCGAGGTCGGCGCATTTTTCTCGTTCGGAACCAATGACTTAACCCAAACAACGCTGGGCGTCAGCCGCGACGATGCCGCTCGCTTCCTCGGCGTCTACGTCGATCAGGGCATCTATGATCGCGACCCCTTCGTCAGCCTCGACATCGACGGTGTAGGCGAGCTTGTGCAAATTGCCGCAGATCGGGGCAGGGCAACGCGCCCCGACATCAAGCTCGGCATCTGCGGCGAACACGGCGGCGACCCGGCAAGCATCGCCTTTTGCGAAAGTGTCGGGTTGGATTACGTCTCGGCGTCGCCATACCGCGTGCCGATTGCGCGGCTGGCGGCGGCACAAGCGGCGTTCGGAAAGCGACTATAATCCACCCCTTGAGGGGTGGAGGCGAAGCCGGGGGTGCGAACAATGCGCGCGGTAGCGCGCAGCCAGCTACCGCTGGCTTTTCTTGCACCCCCAACGCTGTGCGTTGCCACCCCTCAAGGGGTGGATTAGAATTAACCCTGTGAAACCCTGGCACCGCCTCACCATCGCGACCGTACTCGGCCTCGCCGCCGGGGCCTCGCTGGCGGTCTATCGTGTGCGCGGCGGGCTTTCGACTGGCCAGATTAACAATGGCCCATGGGCAACCGCAAAGACCTATGGCACCACCGACGCCGACGCCCTGACCCGCGCGCGCGTCGCGCTCGGCGGGTTGCTGGCGCTCCCTGCTAAGGAGGCACTGTATTTTACTGCGCGGACGGATAGCGCTGGGCGACCGCTGAACGGCAAATGCACTTACACCGTGCGGGGCGGTGCCTTTGATGCGCGGTGGTGGAGTTTGACGCTGTATCAGGGCGAGGGCTGGCTTGTACCGAATGCCGCAAACCGCTGGTCAGTCGGGAGTTCGGCGGTTCCGTCTGATGCGTGGACGATCACAGTCGCGCCGGACCCTGCGCCGGGCCAGTGGTTGCCCACGGGTAGCGTGGCTAAGTTCGATCTGACGCTCCGCGCCTATCACGCACACGGCGGGCTGTTCGACAATCCGGCCAACGTGAAACTGCCGACCATAGAACGGGGGGCATGTAAGTGATGCTCCGCTGGATCGTCCCGCTTCTTGTCTTCCTTGGCATTGCCACGCTCGCCCATCAGGCGACGCTCCTCGCCACGCCCTTCGCCCTGATGCGGGTGGCGGCGGCGAAGGCTGGGAAGGGGTTGCAAGTCAATCAATTCGCCTTTGGCCCGATAACCACCGCCGAAAACCAGACCATCGTCCGCCCCAGCCCCGATTTGTCCTACTCGCTGTGCGTGTTCGACGTGTCGAAAGGGCCAGTGCTGGTCCGCGCCGAACCGATCCCCAACCATTACTGGTCGGTCAGCATCTTCGACGCGCGCACCGATGTCGCCGCCGTCCGCAGCGACCGCGACACTGGCGGAAAGCCGGCCATGTTGGCGATCGTGAAAGCGGGGCAGGTTGCGCCCACAGGATACGAAGCTGTCCGCATCAAATACTACAAGGGCGTGGTGCTCATTCGTATTCTTCTCGCCAACAAAGCGGAGTTTGCCGCCATCGACGCGCTCCGCCGCAAATCGTTCTGCCGAGCTGCCTAAAACGCGCCGGTACGCAAGGGACGCGGGTCTGCGGTACCGACTGGCACCGCCGCAGCCGCATGTTGCCTCAGATGAGCGTCATATTCCTTACGCAGTGCGACATGGGCGCTGTGCTCGGTGTCATAGGCCTTTTTCCACTTGGCCCCGCCCGACCGGCTGAGCAGCCCGAGCAGCCAGCCGACGACCAGCACCAGCCCCAAAATCATCCAGCCATTGCCTGTGAAGTTTTCCATCGCGAACGCTCCCGTTGTTACCCTGTGGCAACGAGTGGAGCGGGCGCGCGGTTCCGCTTTAGCCTTTGAACACTTCGGAGATCGAGCAGGCAGCGGGTCCGAGAATGACGACAAACAGCACCGGCAGAATGAACAGGATCAGCGGCACTGTCATGATCGCGGGCAGGCGCGCAGCTTTTTCTTCGGCGCGCATCATCCGTTCGTGGCGGAATTCGGCAGAGAGCACGCGCAGCGCCGAGGCGAGCGGGGTGCCGTATTTCTCGGTCTGGACCATCGTCGTGACGACGCCTTTTACCGAGTCGAGCGGCACGCGCGCGGCGAGATTGTCGAACGCCGAGCGCCGGTCGGTCAGAAAACCCAATTCGATTGCGGTCAGTGCGAATTCGTCGCCTGCTTCGGGATAGGCGCGGCCCAGCTCCTTGGCGACGCGTGAGAAGGCGGCATCGACAGTCAGGCCCGCTTCGGCGCAGATCACAAGCAGGTCGAGTGCATCGGGCAGGCCTTTGCGGATCGCCGCCACGCGCTTGGTGACCATGTTGTTGAGCCAGATATCGGCAAACTTGTAGCTGAAGATCAGCGAACCCAGCACGACACCGGTACGTTTCCACGGTGTCCAATGCTCCAGACCGCCGAAACCATAGACCCAAAGTACGACACCGCCGCCAAGGAAAATGGGCAGCACGAGACGCGCAAAGATGACGACAACGGCCAGATCCTTCGACCGGATACCCGCCTGCATCAGCTTGACCTGGGCCGCTTTGAGCTGTTCGTCCTGCAACACCTTGAGCGAGTTCAGGAACGTCCGCATCTTGTCGGCGGTTTCGCTCTTGTTCTGAAGCTTAGCGCGGCGCTTTGACGTTGAGGCGACGATACCGGCTTTCAGCTGCTCGCGACGGTCGTTGAGCGCCCTGACGCGTTTGGCCATCGGGTCGCGCACGGTGGTTGCTGCGTAGATGGCGACCATCACCGCCATGGCGGCACAGGCGGCGAGGATTGTCGCTACCCAGATGACATCGACACCGAGCAGAGTTGGACCGGACTGGACAGGTTGCATCGCGCGTCCGCTCCTAAATTTCGAACGAGATCATG
This sequence comes from Sphingomonadales bacterium, assembly GCA_031408195.1. Classification (GTDB taxonomy): domain Bacteria; phylum Pseudomonadota; class Alphaproteobacteria; order Sphingomonadales; family Sphingomonadaceae; genus Sphingomonas_O. Next base: position 4,578 of record JANNVL010000082.1, read on the forward strand.
CGCGACATCACGAACGCGCCGAGACCCATCCAGCACATCGCACCCAAACCCGTCGCAATCAGCTTCGGGTTGGTAAAAAACTGCTGCATGTAATTGTCATTGATCGTATAAATCAGGCCGAACACGATGAACGGCAGCGACCCGATGATATAGGCCGACGCCTTGGATTCGGACGACATCGCCTTGATCTTGAGCTTCATTTGCGCGCGCGAGCGTAGCACGCCCGACAGGTTGGACAGCGTTTCGGCTAGATTGCCGCCGGTTTCGCGCTGGATCTGGATCGTGATGCAAAAGAACTGGAATTCAGGCGTGCCGAGCCGGTCTGCCGTGTCCTGAAGCGCCGCGTCCATCGTGCGACCGATCTTTATCTTGTCGCTGACGTTACGGAACTCCACACCCACCGGGCCGGGCACTTCGGCACCGACAACGCCGATCGTTTCGGAAATTGGCAAGCCCGAGCGCAAACCGCGCACAAGCAATTCGATGGCGTCGGGAAACCGTTTGGTAAAGTCGTTGACCCGCTTCTTGATGAGATAGCCAAGCGCGTAGTGCGGTAGGCCAAAACCCATCGCCGCGCCAAGCGCGAGCGCGAGCGGCAGGCTCCCCAGCTTGATATAGGCAAGCACCGCGACCACGATGAGGATACCCACCGATGTCATCAGAATTTGCGCGGGCGTCCACGACTTGCCCGTCATGGCGATCCGTTTTTGCAACTGCGCCGGATTGGGCAGAATGCGCGAAGCGACGCCGTCCATCCGCGTCTGGCGGTTGGCTTGGATACGCCGCATCTGCGCCTCCACCACAGCCCCGGTCGAGCTCGAATGGCGGTCCTTGAGCGCAATCAGACGCCGCGCCTGTGCTTTCTCGACCGAGGGGCCGGAAAAGGCGAAGATGATCAAGACGAGGACCAGCAGAACCCCGCCCGCCATTATGGCAAGAGGCATCATTTCCACGCGGTCACTCCGCCTTGGCTTTGGGCTTCTTGGCCATCATCGACTTGAACCCGCCAAGCTTGCCCAGCAACGAGGGTTTGGCTGACTTTGCCTTGTCGTCGGTCGCGGCGTCGCCCGCCGCATCGCCGATTGCGGCGAGCCGGTCGACGATATCGCCGAGCACGGAGCCGACTTTGGTACCTTTTCCCGCTTCGGCAACGGTTTTGCCAAGCTTGGCCGCCTGCGTCACGACCTTGGTGTCGAGGGCAACAGCGTAATCGATTTTTCGCTCGATCGAGCTTTCGAAATCCTTGCGGCTGATTTCCGACGGACCGGTCGCGGCCACGCGGTTCGCAACCACAATAATCTGGGTCTGCGGCGCATTTGATTTGAGCCACGAGAGGATGCGGATGACATCGCGCGCTGACGCCAGCGTCAGTTCGGTCACGACGACCGTCATCTGGACATCCTGCATCAGGTGCGGATGCTGGACCAGCATTGCGCGCGGCAGGTCGATGACTGTCGTCTCGAACGCCGAGCGCATTTCTTCCTGAAGCTGGTAATACGCCGCGCCATCGGTCAGCATCGGCTGGTTGATCGGCGCTTCGGCGCTGAGGATGGCGAGCTTGTCGTTCGCTTTGACCATGGCGCGTTCGATGAACAGGCCGTCGATGCGGCTTGGGTTTTCGATGGCGTCGGTCAGGCCACGGCCGGGCTCGAGGTCGAGCGCCAGCGCACCGGTACCGAAATGAACATCGAGGTCGAGCAGCGCAGTCGAGCGACCGGCGCGGTCACCCATCATCCAGGCGATCGAGGTAGCGACTGTGGAGGCTCCTGCTCCACCGCGCGCGCCAATGACGGCAGCCATCATGTGCGGGCGTTCGGCACTTGCGTCAGTATGGCGCGGCGCGTTGAACACAGCCTGGGCGTTGGCAAAGGCGTCACGAAGCTGGTCGGGGCTGAAGGGCTTCAGCAAGTAATCCTGAATGCCGCTGGCGACGAGATCGCGGAACAGGCGGACATCGTTGACTTGGCCCGCCGCAATCACGACGGTGCCCGGCTCGCAGACTTCGGCAAGCGCGTTGATATCGTTGAGCGGGTCGCCGCTTTCCGACAGGTCGACGAACAGAATCTGCGGCGAGGCCGAAACCGACAAGGTCTGGACTGCATTACGCAGCCCGCCCTTGTTGATCTTGTCCGTTGCCCAGCCGAGTTCGACCGCGACGGGGCGCAGCGACTCGACGGTGGCATCGTCACACACGAACGCTGTGAACGGCTCGCGCATCGTGCCGGTGCGGGAAGGGGACCAAGGCGCGTTCATGTTATTTCCCCCTTGTGATTTCGGGTTTCAGGCCGCTGGCACCGGTGTTGGGTGCCTTGCGGAATGTACCGATTGCCTTGGTCGACATGGTTGCATCGACGACTGTCGAAGTCGTGCGGCCCGAGATCAGGTCGCGCGGATCGGAAACCATCGCCGCCAGATTGCTGTTGGTCGCGCAGCCATAGTTGGACATCGCATCGCCGCTGAGGTTGGGCGATGACGGACGGCTCCAGTCGGGGCAGTTCGGTACCGTCGCGGTCATGCGGCTGACGATGACGCGGACCGCGCCACCGGGAATTTCGCCCTGCGTCACCGGCGCAATCTCGTCGACGAGCAGGCCGTAGCGCGCGACCACTATTGCAACGGCGTCGCGCGCGCCCGGGCCATAGCCCTGCGTGTCGACGGCAATTCGGTCGCCATAACGCAGCTGCAACGAGTCGAACCATCCGGTCAGGGCACGGTCGTCGTTGTCGGCAATCTGGCCAGTCGGCGCGGCAAGATCATAAACATAGTCGGTGCGCGAAACGACCGGCTGATGCACCGATTCCAGGCTGCGGTTCTGCGTGCCACAGGCACCCAGCATTGTGCTGCCGATCAGGGCGAGGACGGTAAGGCTGTGCTTCATGTCGATTCCCCTCGCGATCAATTGCTAAAACCGGGCGCGGCGGAGGCCGACGCCTTACGCGCCGCCTGCCGCTGGACCGGGGCGGGGGTCAGTGACCCCACGGCCGGGCGCGCGGGTACCGTTACCGGCGGGGCCAGTGTCGGGACGTTGCGCTTGGCATTCTTTTTGCCGCTGAAATCCTGACCCAACAGGAAGTTCTGCAGATCGGTCGGCGTCTGCAAACCATCGGTCGGCAGCTTGATGTCATTCGCCGATACCGGTTTGACGAGATAGGCGGTGACGATGATCATCAGTTCGGTCTGGTTGCGGCGATAGCCGTTCGACCGGAACATCGCGCCCAGCACCGGCACGTCGCCCAGACCCGGAGTCTTGTCGATCGTGTTGACGTTGCTGTTCTGCATCAGCCCGCCGATCATCATGCTCTGGCCTGACCCCAATTCGACGGTCGTTTCCGAACGCCGCGTGGTGAAGGCTGGTATGTTGAAGCCGTTGAGCGTGACTGCGCCCTCAGCCGAGAGCTGCGACACTTCGGGGCGGACGCGCATAGAGATGCGGCCATCGGCCAGCACCGTCGGCGTGAACGCCAGCGCGACGCCATATTGCTTGTATTCGATGGCGATGGTGCCAAGCGACTGCGAGATCGGGATCGGGAATTCGCCGCCTGCAAGGAAGCTGGCGGTTTCGCCCGATAGTGCAGTCAGATTCGGCTCCGCGAGCATCGACACGAGGCCGTTGGTTTCGGCGAGGTCGAGCGCGGCACCGACATCGATACCGAACAGGCTGCCGAGGAAACCGAGCGTGGTCTTGCCCGCACCGAGGCCGGTAAAGGGCAAGGTCGGCCCGCCCTGCGTAATGAACTGGCCAGTCGCTGGATTGAACGGCAGCGCGATCGAGCCTGCGGGCAGGCCGTAAAGCGACGACGCATCGAGCTTGGGAAAGCCGGATAGATCTTGCGTCCCGATGCCGCCGAAATTGCGGCCCTGGATAACGCCGACACCGACACCGCTTTTGTCACGCGACGTCAGGTTGACACCGATCGATTTGGCGAGCGAGCGGCTGACTTCGGCGATTTTCACCGAAAGATTGACCTGCATCGGCGTCGCCATGCGGAGACGCGAAATGACCGCGACCTTGAGCAATGTGCCGGGTGCCGCGACATCAATGCCGGGATTCAGCATCGTCTTGACCAGCAATTCGGCTTGTCCGGCATCATCGGGCGACTGAACCACGCCGGTCAGCACCGCGAGCGGGCCGACGGTTGTTACCTTGATGTTGGCATCGGGCATCGCCAGCTTGATCATACGATCGAGCGAGGTGATGTTTTCGGCGACGCGGACGTTGGTGGCATAGGCGACCGCACCCGATGCGGTGGTCGCAAAGATTGTCGCTTCACCGGCCACCTTGGCGAACACATGGATCTGGCGCGGGTTGCTGACATAGACGTCGGCAACTTCCGGGTTTGATGTCCACACGCTGGTCACTGCCATCGGCAGGGTGACGAGCTGGCCTTGGCCGGTCGACAGCGCGACTTCGCTGTTGGGACGCTGTGTGCCTGCGGGAAGCTGGGCAACGCGCGCCGACTGGCGGGTCGGTTTGGCGGCCGGAGCCTTGCGGTTCTTGGGCGCCGCGAGGGCTGCGGGCGAACCGGCGATCAGGATGATCGCCATGGTTGCCGCGACCGAGCGGTGCAGAAGCTGAGCGTAGCGCATGTTACTTGCCCCCAATCGGAACTTCGGTGACGGTATTGCCGCGCGCGACACGCACCATCGGACCTTTGACATCTTCGATCTTGACGCCACCTGCCGGAATACGCTCGACGGGACGAAGCGTGACAGGGCCGGGCGTCGGCGCGCTGCGGCGCTGGAAACGCGACACATCGGCACCGGTGACAAACGTGGGATTGCTGTCGAGCGGCTGGGCGGCGACTTTCAGCGCCAGTGTCCGGTCCGCCTTTGGATCGCCGCTGGTCGGCACATTGACTTCGCCCGACGCGATGGCGCGCTCGAGTTCGGCGGTGTTGTCGGCAATCGGGCGCAGGCTGAGCGTCAGCTGGCCGATCTGCTGGGCAACGGCGATTTTTTCGGCGATCCGCGGCGTCGCTTCGAGCGTGACGGTGTTGAAGGCCTTGACCTCCTTGTTCCCCGCCTTGTCTTCCGAAGCTGTGCGCTGGTCGGTGGCGAGCACGCGCATGTTCCGGACGATCGTTTCCGATGTCTTGAGCGGTTGCCCCCCGTTGCCTTCGACCGACTGGGTCAGCATCACATCGACGCGGTCACCGGGGAAAACGAAACCGGCAACGCTGGTTTCGGCACGGACGGCGACGGTGATCGCGCGCATCCCAGGGCCGAGTGCAGCGGCAAGGAAGCCACGGTCGCCTGGCTGAACGAACGAGCCCGTCGTCAGCGGCTGACCGGCGGCCATTTCGTTGCGGACAACGGAGCCACGCAGCACGTTCACGTCGATTTTGCCATCGACGTAATAGGCACCTTTGATCAAATCCTTGGGCCAAGGCTGCATCTTGTAGTCGGCCTCGGTCAGGATCGTGCCGATGGGCAGGGCACGGTTGGCGACGAGCACCTTGGGACCGGTCGGTTGCGAGAAGATGACCGGTGCGGCAATGGCAACGGGCGTCGCCGATTTGACGAACATCTGCCGTGCCAGCAGCGCGGTGACGAGCGCCACCACGACAGCACCCACGAGCAATGCGATTTTCTTAGGCTCCATAGCCCCCAGGCCTCCTGCATTCCGCGACGACTGCGGTTAACCCTGACCTTTCACGGCAAATGGTTAAGATATCGTTCGGATAAGTTACGCGCCGCGCGACAATTGGCGGCGCGAGAACTTAAAAACGAGCGCGGTGAGGCAGCAGACAATCGCTGTCGGAGTCAGCACGCGCAGGATGTCGGTTTCGGGCAAATAGCCATAGCGCCCGCCCAGCGCGATCAGCGCGCCGATGGCGATTGAAATGCCATAAGGATTTTCGAACTTGCGCTCGTCACCGCGCAATGTGTGGCGCACGAGCTGGATCGACGTCAGGATACCCCCGGCCATCGCGGTTCCGATGAACGCATCGAGGAAATCGAGTGGTGGCAAGAACAGGGCAAGCGCGGTCAGCAATTTTACATCGCCGCCCCCCATCTGGCCGAGATGGAAAGCAATGGCAAAAATGCCGAATACCATCGAGGCGATTCCGAGCTGGAAGACCACTCCGGGCCAAAGGGACAATTGCGTCACCCACCAGAGCGGCAAGGCGAGCAGAGCAATGGCAATATTTACCCAGTCCGGAATGATCCGTTCGCGCGCATCGGTGAACGACGCCACCAGCAACAGCAGCGCGACAAGGGCCGCAAGGATCAATTCAAAGATAACCATGACTTCCCCCTAGACGAGGTGCCTTGCCAAAACGTAACCGCAGCGCATGACTGCTTATTCTGACGCGCGCCGCGCGATCCCCGCCGATGCGACGATCTCGATGTTCAAGCTGCCCGACGGCTGGCCGATGCGCGTGCTCGACCGGCCTGCGACCGGATCGCGCGGTAGCATATTGTGGATCGGCGGGCGCGGCGATATCATTGAGAAATATCTGGAATCGATCGAGGAATGGCATCGCGCGGGTTGGCATGTGTCGGCGCTCGACTGGCGCGGTCAGGGCGGATCGGGGCGCTTGCTCGCCGATGCCAGCACCGGTCATATGACCGATTTCGGCATCTGGATCGACGATCTGGCGGTATTATGGGCGGACTGGACCGCGCGCACGCCGGGGCCGCACGTCATCATGGGGCACTCTATGGGCGGGCATCTGGTGCTCCGCGCGCTATTGGAACGGCGCATTGCGCCTGATGCGACCGTTCTTTCCGCGCCGATGCTCGGTTTCAGCGGCGGACCGCTGCCGCAAGGGCTAGCGGGCGGATTTGCTGCACTGCTTGCGCGGTTCATTCCCGAAACAAAGGCGTGGAAACAGGGCGAGAAACCCGGCGCGCTGGATAAGCGGCGACAATTTTACCTGACCCACGATGCTGACCGCTATGCCGATGAGGTATTCTGGAAGACGCAAAATCCTTCGCTTTCGCTGGGACCGGCGAGCTGGGCTTGGGTTGCGGCGGCCTACCGCTCGAACGCCTTGATCGATGCACCCGGCGTGCTGGAAGCGCTGAATGATCCGGTTTTCATCGTTGGAACCGAGGGCGACAAACTCGTCAGTCCCGCCGCGATCCGGACCGCCGCTTCACGGTTGCCCAATGCCGAGCTTTCGATGTTCGATAAAACGGTGTCGCATGAAGTGCTGCGCGAGGTTGACGCGGTACGCGACGAGATAATGGACCGTATCTCTGTCTTTCTCGACCGCGCAGCGCCCGCGCGGTGAGGGTCGATGTCGCGATTATCGGCGCGGGAATTGCCGGGGTGAGCGTTGCGGCAGAACTCGCGCCGCATTGCCGCGTGGTCCTGCTCGAAGCCGAGGATGTCCCAGGGTACCACAGCACAGGACGCTCGGCAGCGTTCTGGCATGAGACCCTTGGCGGCCCGCGTGTCCAGCCGTTGACGACGGCCTCGCGGGGGGCGCTGGCGGCGGGTGGTTTTCTGACGCCGCGTCTGTCGCTCAATGTTGCAACCGAGGCGGACTTGCCGCTGCTCGATGAGCTCGAGGCCAGTTTTGCCGGAACCGGTGTCTGCCTGACGCGTCTTGACCATGCCGGTGTTCGGGCACTTGTCCCGCGCGCGACTGATGTGATCGCTGGCGGAGTCGTCGAAGAAGACTGTGCTGACATCGATGTGGCGGGTCTCCACGCGGAAATGCTGCGGGTGTTCAGACGCGCTGGCGGCACGCTCAGGACTGGCTTTCGCGCCGACCGAATCGAACACGACGGCAATGGCTGGATCGTCGCCAGTGGTGACGACGACATTCATGTCGGGATCGTCGTCAACGCGGCGGGCAGCTGGGCCGACGAGGTCGCGCTGCTTGCCGGGGTTGCGCCGGTTGGCCTCCAGCCCACCCGCCGGACGATCGCTCAGGTCCGCGTCGATGGTGACGACGTCCCGCCGCACGGACCGCTGACCATCGACATCGCGGGCGGCTATTACTTCAAACCCGAAGCATCGAACCGGCTGTGGTTGTGCCCGCACGATGAAACGCCGACCGATCCTTGCGATGCCGCACCCGACGAGCTGGATGTCGCGATTGCTATCGACCGGTTCGAAACGGTGACGTCATGGCGTGTGTTGGCGGTCGAGCGCAAATGGGCGGGACTTCGCAGCTTTGCGCCCGACCGGCTGCCAGTTTATGGTTTCGCCCCCGATGCACCGAGCTTCTTCTGGTGCGCGGGGCAGGGCGGTGTCGGCATCCAGACCGCACCTGCGGCAGGTCAGCTGTGCGCGCACCTTATCCTCGGCGACAAGGTGGCTTTGCCAACATGTGTCGATCCACGTCACTACGCGCCGGATCGTTTTTGACGCCTGAGGCATCGCAACCGCAGATTGCCGAATCGTTAGAACACCGGATCGTGGATGCCGCATTCGGTTTTGTCCCAACCGCGCCAGCGTCCTGCGCGGGGATCTTCGTCGGGCTGAACCTGTGACGTGCACGGCGCGCAGCCGATTGACGGATAACCCTGTGCTTCTAGCGGGTGGCGCGGCAGTTTGTGTTCGTCGAAATAGGCGTTGAGCCGCGTTTTGTCCCAATCGGCGAGGGGATTGATCTTCAACCGTCCCTCGTCTTCCTCGCAGCGGGGCAGGGCGTTGCGGGTTTTGCCTTGAAAGCCCTTGCGGCCCGAAATCCACGCATCGAACGGCGCGAGCGCGCGGCGCAAGGGTTCGACCTTGCGGAGGTCGCAGCAGCCGTCGGGGTCGTAGGACCAGCGCAGGCTCGTCGCGTCCTTTTGCGCGAGCAGATACGGGTCGGGGCGATAGACGCGCATATCGGTAAAGCCGAGCCGTTCGGCGAGCTCGTCGCGATACGCCAAAGTCTCGCCGAAAATCTTCTGCGTGTTGACGAAGACCAGCGGCACCGATTTGTCGATCTGTGACACCATGTGGAGCAGGACCGCGCTCTCCGCGCCGAACGACGATACCAGCGCCAAATCGTCGTAGGGCGGCTCGTCGAACAGGAGGCGCAGCATTTCGGTGGTTTCGACGCCGTCGAAACGCGCGTTGATGGCTGCCGCCGAATCGGGCGTGAACTTCGGTGCGATGTCGATCAGGTCGAGTTTGCGTAAGGGATTAGCCATGCCGCAGCTTCCACACCGGTACCGCTTCATCAGCCGCGCGCTGATACACGTTGTCGTAACGCGCGATGACGGCTTCGGCGGCGGTGCGGTCGATGGCCTGCGTTGGCGCGAAGCTGTCTAACCCGCAGCGGCGCATCGGGGCGATCTGGTCGAGTAACACGTCGCCCTCGGCGCGGAGTTCGCCGGTGTAACCCGCCTCACGCAAGACGCGCGCCGACGAATAGCCGCGTCCGTCGCGGAACGAAGGAAAGGCGATTTCGATCAAAGCAAGTTGCCCGAGGTACGGGATCAACTCACGGGCATCGTCGCCGGTTTCGATGCGGACGGCGTTGGCGTTCGACTGCCCGGCCAGAAATGCGTCGAGCGTGACGGCGGGTTCATCGTGCGGCTCGTCGGCGCGGAAGCGCAGGGGATCACCCATAGATCGCCTCCTTGAAAGGTTCGAAGCCGACGCGGCGATAGGTGTCGAGGAAACGCTCGTCGCCTTCGCGAACGGCGAGGTATTTGTCGGTTACGCGTTCGACCGCATCGACGATGCCGTCCTCGCTGAAACCGGGGCCAGTGATTTTGCCGATGCTGACGTCCTCCGCGCCCGACCCGCCGAGCGAGAGCTGGTAGTTCTCCACACCCTTTCGGTCGACGCCAAGGATGCCGATGTGTCCGGCATGGTGGTGGCCGCAGGCGTTGATGCAGCCGCTGATCTTGAGCTTCAGTTCGCCAAGCTCGCGCTGGCGGCCCAGATCGGCGAAGCGCGTCGCGATTTTCTGCGCGACCGGGATCGAGCGCGCGTTGGCAAGGCTGCAATAGTCGAGCCCGGGGCAGGCAATGATATCGCTGATGAGATCGAGATTGGCGTCGGCGAGATCCGCTGCCGTCAGCGCCTGCCACACCGCATAGAGATCGCGCTTGGCGACGTGCGGCAGGACGATGTTCTGGGCGTGGGTGACGCGCAGTTCGTCGAAGCTATAGCGTTGTGCGAGGTCGGCCATCACGTCGATCTGGTCGGCACTGGCATCGCCCGGAATGCCGCCGATGGGCTTCAGGCTGATGTTAACGATGGCATAGCCCGGCCGCTTGTGTGCCTTCACATTCTGGTCGAGCCAGACCGAGAAATCGGGGTCGCTGCGGTCAGGCTCGTCGCTCAGCGTCTCGAACGGCGGCGGCGCGAAGAAGGCGCTGATCCGGTCGAACTCGGCCTTGGGCGGGTCGAGGTTCAGCGTTTTGACGTGGAGGAACTCCGCCTCGACTTGGCGGCGGTATTCGTCGGCACCGATCTCGTGGACGAGGATCTTGATCCGCGCCTTGTAGATATTGTCGCGCCGCCCGTAGCGATTGTAGACGCGCAGGCACGCCTCGACATAGCTGAGCAGGTCGTCCGCCGTCACAAATTCGTGAATCTCGGGCGCGATCATCGGTGTGCGACCCATGCCGCCGCCGACGAACACCCGCCCGCCAAGTACGCCGTCTCGCTCGACAAGCTCGATACCAATATCGTGCAGCCGCATCGCGGCGCGGTCCTCGGGAGAGGCGATCACCGCGATCTTGAACTTGCGCGGCAAATAGCTGAATTCGGGGTGGAACGTGCTCCACTGGCGCAGCAATTCGGCCCAGACGCGCGGGTCTGTGACCTCGTCGGCAGCGGCCCCGGCATATTGGTCCGAGCTGATGTTGCGGATGCAATTGCCCGACGTCTGGATGGCGTGCATCTCGACGGTGGCCAAATCGGCGAGAATGTCGGGCGCATCCTCCAGCTTGATCCAGTTATACTGGATGTTCTGTCGCGTCGTGAAATGGCCGTAGCCGCGGTCGTATTTACGCGCGATGGTGCCCAGCATCCGCATCTGGCGGCTGTCGAGCGTGCCATAGGGTATCGCAACGCGCAGCATATAGGCGTGCAGTTGCAGATATAGCCCGTTCATCAGGCGCAGCGGCTTGAACTGGTCCTCGGTCAGGTCGCCCGCGATGCGGCGCGCGACCTGATCGCGGAACTCCTCTACGCGGGTATCGACGATGGCTTGGTCGTAAGTGTCGTATTTGTACATCAGATTACCCACTCGCCAGCCGACGGGTCGGCAGGTTTTAGCGTCAAATCGGGGCGTACTGTCGGGCCGAGCGCGCGGATACGGTCCTTGATATGCGCGGGCCGCGGCCCCTCGGGCGTCGTGACGGCTTCGATCAGATACGAGGCATTGACACGGCGCGCGCCTTCCTCGGCGGCGCGCACCGCTTCGCCGTGCTCGCCGACATCGACCGCGTCCTCAACATGGCGCGACCAGTCGCTGCCCGTCCACCAGGTCACGTCGCCGGTCTTGAGGTCGTTGCCGGTCAGCAGCTTCACGATAGCACCTCCGCCTGTTCCGCGAGCACCCTCAACCGGTTTTCGGCATCCGATAGCAGCACGACTTCACCGATGACGAGGATCGCAGGGCTGAGCACCGCTTCGCGCTCGACGAGATCGCCGAGGTCAGCGAGCAACGTCCGCATCGCGCGCGAACCGGGCAGGGTGCCGCGCTCCAGCACCGCGACGGCTATGCCGGGATCGACGCCGTCGGCCATCAGCTTGTCGGCAATCGCCCGCGCGGCGGTGACGCCCATGTAAACGACCAGCGTGCGGCCATGTCCGGCCAGTCCCGACCAATTCTGTTCGGCCAGCCCTTTGCAGGTCCCTGCGACGAAACTGACCGCCGACGACCAGTCGCGGTGGGTGAGCGGCAGCATTGCTTCTGCGGCACAACCGAGGGCCGCCGACACGCCAGGGATGACTTCGACGGACAGTCCCGCTGCGCGCACCGCTTCGACTTCTTCGCCGCCGCGCCCGAAAACGAATGGGTCGCCGCCCTTTAGCCGGACGACAATCGCGCCGGTCTTTGCATGGGCAACGATCAGTGCATTGATCGCGTCCTGCGACAGGGTGTGGCGGTCGCGTTTTTTGGCGACCGAGATGCGTTGGGCATGAGGCGGGACGTGCGCGAATACGCGATCGTCGATCAGACCGTCGTGCACGACGACATCGGCGGATTGCAGCGCCGCAACCGCCTTCAACGTCAGTAATTCGGGGTCGCCCGGACCTGCCCCGACAAGGATGACGCGCCCACGTTGTTCTGGATGGAGGAGATTTGCCATATTGCGCCTCTGCGCGCGCGGGCTGTGTGCCGCAACATAGCGATACTTGTTACGCGACCAGTGTCGCTTTCAGTCGAGGCGTAGCCCGACGCCAATCGCAGCGCGCGGGTTGTCCTCTTCGGACGACACCACCGGATAGGCGCAATAATCGGCGGCGTAATAGGCACTGGGCCGGTGGTTACCCGACAGGCCGATTCCGCCGAACGGCGCCGACGAAGAGGCGCCGCTGGTCGGTTTGTTCCAGTTGACGATGCCAGCCCGGCTGTTGGCCCAGAACCGGTCGTAAAGCTCGGGACTGCCGCCGATGAGCGAGGCCGACAGGCCGAAGCGGGTGTTGTTGGCCTCGATCAGGGCCGCGTTGAAATCGGGCACGCGGATCATTTGCAGCAATGGGCCGAACAGCTCGATGTCGGGCCGGTCGCGGACTTCGGTCACGTCGATGATCGCGGGTGACAGGAACGGAAAATCGTCGAGCGGTCGCTCAAGCTGGACGATGGGGCGGCCGCCCTTCATCAACAGCGCGAGAAAGCTCTCCTGCAATCCGTCGGCAGCTTCGTTGTCGATCACCGGCCCCATAAACGGGGCGGGGGTCGAATGCGGGTCACCGACGATCAGGCGCGCAATCAACTTGCGGAGCTCGGCGACCAGCGGCTCGTGCATGCCGTCCTTGACGATCAACCGCCGCGCCGCCGTGCAGCGCTGGCCTGCCGACATGAAAGCCGACTGTGCCACAAGTACGGCGGCGGTATAGGCGTCGGGCGCATCCCACACGATGATCGGGTTATTGCCGCCCATCTCCAGCGCCAAAATCTTATTGGGCATATCGGCATATTGCCGGTTGAGGATCAGGCCGGTGTGCGCCGAACCGGTGAACAACAGCCCGTCGATGTCTTCGTTTCCCGCCAGCTGTTTGCCCTCGGCAGGGCCGCCGATGACGACGCGGACCAGATCTTCGGGGATACCGGCGGCATGATAGCATTCGACCAGCTTGATGCCCGACAAAGGGGTCTTCTCACTCGGTTTGAACACGATGGCGTTACCCGCAAGCAGGGCAGGAACTATGTGCCCGTTGGCGAGGTGCATCGGGAAATTATACGGCCCCAGCACGCCCAACACGCCGTGCGGTTTGTGCCGCAGCGCAGTGCGCGCGCCCATCGCGCCGTCGATGCGGCGCTGGGCGGTGCGTTCGCTATAGGCGTTGACTGAAATCTCGACCTTGGCGATCACCGATTCAACCTCGGTACGCGCTTCCCATAACGGCTTGCCGGTTTCGCGGGCGATGGTGTCGGCCAGATCGTCGTGGCGGGCGCGCACGACATTGGCGAAACGGTGAAGCGTTTCGGTCCGGAATGTGAGTGACTGCGCCGCCCATTGCGGCCATGCGTCGCGCGCGCGGGCAACCTCTGCGGCGACGTCGCTTGACATGCCGCGCCACAATTCAGCCCCCGTTGCCGGTTCGATGGAAATCACTTCACCAGCCATTAACTCCCCGCTTTACACCCGTATTATGGATTTATGGTTATCATGCAGAAAGCATGTGCGCTTCGCCCATATGGCGGATGGCGGCAAGTTTCGAGTCGAACAAAGTCCAGTCGTCATCGGCCGCTATGGATGCCCAGATCGCTTCCACCTCGTCGATGAGCATCGAGCAGGGGCCAGCACCGGACCAATAGTCATGGCCCAGGCCGCCGACCGGCGCATAGCCCGCCACAGCGGCGCGGAACGCCGCGAACGCATCGATGGAATAACCAGCATCGGGACGCCGCTGACGACCGCCGCGCCAGTCGAAGAAGAATTTGTCGAGCGGACATTGCGTGGTGACGAGCACAGCTTCCATGGCCTGCACCAGTGCCACATCGCTTCCCCCGCCCTTCGGAACAACGCCGAGCCGCCACAGCATCCGGTCGATGATGGCGGCCCGATAGGCAGTACCAAATTGATCGACCGCCGCCGCAAGAGCGTCAGGCTCCGCGATTTCGCTCAGCGCAATCGCCAGCTGGACAACATCCCAGTGGATCGCTTCGGCTTGTCGCCCGAAAGCATAGAGCCCCGCCGAATCGAAATAGGCGGCGGTGAAGTCCGCATCGAACGTCGGCGCGAACCGCCACGGGCCGTAATCGAAACTCTCGCCGGTGATGTTGATATTGTCGCTGTTTAGTACGCCATGCACGAAACCTGCCGCCATGAACGATGCGGCCATGCGTGTGGTGCGGGTAGCGACATGCCGAAGCAGACGCACGGGGCCGTCGGTGCCCATTTCCTCGCTGAAATAATGCTTCAAACTATAGGCTACGAGACGGTCGAGTTCGGCCTTTTGCCCAAGCGTTGCCAGCCGCTGGAAACTGCCGATGCGGATATGGCCGTGGTTGAGGCGGACCAGCACTGCCGCGCGCGTCGGGGAAGGTTCGTCGCCCCGGTGTAAATGTTCGCCGGTCTCGATCACCGAGAACGTCCGCGATGTTTCGACGCCAAGTGCTTCGAGCATTTCGGTGGCAAGGATTTCGCGGACCGCCCCCTTGAGCGTGAGTCGTCCGTCGCCGAAACGGCTGTGCGGCGTCGTGCCCGATCCCTTGGTGCCGAAGTCCATGAGCCGTCCGACTTGATCTCGACACTGTGCGAACAGGAAGCCGCGCCCGTCGCCGATATCCGGATTGTACACGCGAAACTGGTGGCCGTGGTAGCGTAACGCGAGCGGCTGCGGCTGTGCGCCGGGAAGCGGCACGAAGTGGCCGAAGTGATCGATCCATGCCGCATCGGGCAAAACGTCCAGCCCGACCTGCGCGGCGGCGCGGTCGTTGCGGAACCGCAGCCGGTGTTGTGGGAAATCTGCCGCCGTCACCGGGTCGGCAATAAAGTCCGTAATTTCATCGATCGCCCGGGCCGAAATGAAGGCGGGTGTGAAAACTTGCGGTGTCGCGGCCATGCGGCGATATGGACGCGGGCGCAGGGAGCGGCAAGTCTTGGCTTTTACGGACGGATATTGGTGGTCGAACGACGGGTTGCGGCTGCACTACCGCGATTATGCGGGGCAAAGTGCTGCCGCCGCAACGCGTCCGCCGATCCTGTGCTTGCCCGGCCTGACCCGTAATGCCCGCGATTTCGAGACGGTGGCTCAGCGGCTGTCGGCGGAGTGGCGCGTAATTGCGGTCGATCTGCGCGGGCGGGGCGAGAGCGCCTATGCCAAGGACGCGATGACCTATGTCCCGCTGACCTATGTGCAGGATATCGAGCGGTTACTGACCGATCTGAAGATCGACCGGTTCGTGTCGTTTGGGACATCGCTAGGCGGAATCGTGACGATGCTGCTCGCCGCGACTGGCCATGCGCGGCTGGCGGGCGCGGTGCTCAACGATGTCGGGCCAGTGATCGAGGCAGCGGGACTCGACCGCATTCGCGGCTATGTCGGGCGGGGCGGGGCGTATCCGACTTGGGTCCATGCAGCGCGCGGCATTGCAGAGACTAATGCGGCAGTGTTTCCGCGCTATAACCTGACCGACTGGCTGGCCATGGCGAAGCGGACCTACCGGCTGTCGTCGAACGGACGGATCGTGCAAGATTACGACAAGAAAATTGCCGAGCCGTTCCGCTTGCCGGGCGGCGAGGCGGGAATTGATCTGTGGCCTGCATTCGACGCGCTGGCCGACGTGCCGACGCTGATCGTGCGGGGCGGGCTGTCCGACTTGCTTGCGCCCGCAACCGTCACTGAAATGACCGGGCGGTTGCGTCGGGCGACAGCGGTGACTGTTGCCGACGTTGGCCATGCTCCGGTGCTCGACGAGTCCGAGGCAGCTGCTGCCATCGACGCGTTGCTGGCCAAAATCGCCTGATGCCGGTCAACGTCCTGCATTGCCATTCGACCTTTTCGCTCGGGGGCAAGGAAGCCCGCGCGGTGGCATTGATGAACGCGTTCGGCGACCGGGCGCGACATACGATTATCAGTTCGGTGCCGGGCGCGCTCGACGCACGCGCTGCGATTGCGGCGGGGATCGATGCGCGTTTCCCCGATAATGTCCCGTCGCTGACCGGACGTCCCTCGGTGGCGCGGTACCGCGACATTGCCGACTATATGCGCGGGTTCGATCTGGTGCTGACCTATAACTGGGGCGCGATGGACGCGGTGATGGCGCGGCGGATGTTTGGCAAATCACTGCCGCCGCTGGTTCATCACGAGGATGGCTTCAACGCCGACGAGGCGGTCCGCCTGAAACCCGAGCGCACCCTGATGCGGCGGCTTGCGTTTCCGGCGGCGTCGGCCGTGGTCGTGCCGTCTGGGACGCTCGAAGACATCGCGCTGAAGACGTGGAAGCAGCCGCTATCGCGCATCCACCGCATCCCCAACGGCATCCAGACCGCGCGCTATGCGGTAAAACCCAAGCCCAACGCCATTCCGGGGTTACGCAAAAAGGCGGGCGAGATCGTCATCGGCACAGTTGCCGGTCTGCGTCCGGTCAAGAATTTGCCCCGCCTTGTCGAGGCGGCGCTAATGATCCCGGGCACGCGGCTCGTCATTATCGGCGAGGGGCCGGAGAAGGACGCGATTGCCGCGAAGGCGCGCGAGATGGGCGTGTTCCAGCGGCTGGTGATGCCGGGCTTCCTGCCCGACCCGCACCGCTACATCGGCCTGTTCGATATCTTCGCGCTGTCGTCGGACAGCGAGCAGTTCCCGATTGCACTCGTCGAGGCGATGGCGGCGGGACTGCCGGTCGCCACCACCCATGTTGGCGATGTCGCGGTCATCCTGCCGCCCGAACAATTGCCGCTGGTCACCGAGTGCGACGAATATGCGCTGGCGGCGGCGCTGCGCCAGCTTGTCGCCGACAAAACGCTGCGCGCCAAGCTCGGGGCGGCAAATCAGGCGCTGGCGACAGCCGCCTATGACGAAACGGCGATGGTCGCTTCCTACGCCAGGCTCTACGACAGCGCGCTCGGCAATACCGTGCATTTTGCATCCGGCACGCTATAACCCCGTATCTAAGGGGTATGGAGATCACCAACTTGTTCAAGGGTATATCGCCGATCACCTATCGGGGCCGCGAAGTCTGGCCACTGATCGAGGGCGGCAAGGGCGTTGCGGCCACCAATCATGCCAGCGCGGGTGCCTGGGCAGCTGCGGGCGGCATCGGCACGGTCAGTGCAGTCAACGCCGACAGCTACGACCCGACCGGCAAGATCATTCCGCAAGTCTATGCGGCGCGGACACGGACCGAGCGGCATCAGGAACTTATCGCCTATGCCATCGAGGGCGCGGTCGAACAGGTGAAGCGTGCCTATGACATCGCGTCAGGCAAGGGCGCGATCAACATCAATGTCCTTTGGGAAATGGGCGGCGCGCAGACGATTTTACACGGGGTGCTTGAACGCACCAAGGGGCTGGTGTCGGGCGTCACTTGCGGTGCCGGAATGCCTTATAAGCTTAGCGAGATCAGCGCGTCTTACGGGGTAAGCTACCTGCCTATCATCAGTTCAGCGCGTGCATTCCGTGCGCTTTGGAAGCGGGCCTATTCGAAGGCCGCCGATTATCTGTCGGCGGTGGTGTACGAAGACCCATGGCTCGCGGGCGGCCACAATGGCCTGTCGAATGCCGAAAATCCGCGCGTTCCCGAGCCGCCTTATCCGCGGGTCAAGGCGCTGCGCGAGACGATGCGCGAGGGCGGCATTCCAGACTCGACACCAATCGTGATGGCGGGCGGCGTCTGGCATTTGCGCGACTGGTCCGACTGGATCGACAATCCCGAACTCGGCAGCATCGCGTTTCAGTTCGGCACACGCCCGCTACTGACGCAGGAAAGCCCGATCCCCCAGGGATGGAAGGACATCCTGACCAAGATCGAAGACGGCGACGTCCTGCTCCACAAATTCTCGCCGACCGGGTTCTACTCATCGGCGATCCGCAACCCGTTCCTTCGCAATCTCGAAGCGCGCAGCGAACGCCAGATCGCGTTTTCCGGCGAGCAGGCGGGGGATCATACCCACCAGCTCGATGTCGGTGTGAAGGGCAAGCATTTCTGGGTGACGCGCGGCGATCTGCTGCGCGCCCGCGAATGGTATGGGCTGGGCTATACCGACGCCCTGAAAACGCCCGACAACACTGTTGTGTTCGTGACTCCGGCGGAAAAAGCAACGATCCGCAAGGACCAGACCGATTGTATGGGGTGCCTGTCGCACTGCGCCTTTTCATCATGGAAGGACCATGACGACTGGACAACCGGCTATCTCGCCGATCCGCGTAGCTTCTGCATCCAGAAGACATTGCAGGACGTGGTTCATGGCGGGCCGCTTGACGACAATCTCGTCTTTGCCGGACATGGCGCGTATAATTTCAAGCGAGACCCGTTCTACTCGAACGGTTTCGTGCCGACCGTCAAACAGCTGGTGGACCGCATCCGGACGGGGGATTAATCCCCGCGCGTCATCCGCATCGGGGCGACGACTGAAATGGTGAGTGCGGCCAATACTGTCGCAACCGCTGCCCAAAGCATGACGGCGAGCACGGCAATGGCCTGAGCGGCGATTTGCGTCACGACACCGGTACCCTCGTCGAAATCGGGGCCACCAAGAGCTGGGAGCACGAACAGCGGGAACAGCACCGCTCCGGCCATCGCGGGCGCGCCGTGCAGGGTGAAGGCACCTGCTGCACTGCCGAGCCGTGTCCGGCGGACGAGTAACCCTGCCAGCACCGATACCAGCGCGCCGATGGCACCCAGCGCCATTGCGCCGCCGGCCCCGACAAATCCCGCTCCGGCAGTGACGGCAGCAAGGCCGACGACTGCATTGTTGGCGATGCCATAGACCGACACGGCACCGCTTTGGCCACGTTCGATCATCATGCCGGTGACGATAGCAGCACTGGCCGCGAGATGCGCGTTGAGGATCGCGGTTGCGGCGTCGTCACTGCCGCCGAGTGCCGCTGCGCCGATAAACGCCAGAAACCCGACCCAGATCATCGCTGCGCCCGCAACGGCAAATCGCGAGTCATGCTGCACATCGCCCGGCACTGTGGCACGCAACAGTAAAGCAACCACGAGAGATGCAACGCCCGCTGCAATCTGGATCGGCATGGCTCCTGCAAAATCGATCGTACCGAGATCGCCCAGCCAGCCCGGCCATACCCAGCGGGCCAGCGGCACATAAGCGATCAGCAGCCACAGCCCGGAAAACGGCACCAGCCATGCCGGACGCGCTTTTTCACCGACCGAGGCACACAGAATGCCAACCGCGAAAAGCGCAGCGACCATTTCAAACACCGCGTAAATGGACTCGGAAATCGTCGCGCCATCGACAAGCTCGGACATATTGCCGAGCATCGCATTGCCGACGCCGCCGAGATACGGGCTGCCCGCACCAAAGGCGAGGCTGTAACCGATCCCGGCGAACAGCAATGACGCGACAGCAATGCCGCCGAACAGCGCGAAACCCGTCGGTCCGGCGCGTCCGCGACCATAGAATAACGCTAGCCCGGGCAGAATGGCTACGAGAGCGAGAATGGAGCTGGCCATCACCCAAGCGCTGTCGCCGCTATCGGCGACGATCATCGGTTGCGCGAGCGCAGGCGCTGCCGTCAGCGCGATACCCGTTGTCAATACCGCCCTAATCGTCCGCATCGCAGCTGCACTCCCCGTTTGCATCGCCACGCTAAGGCGTCGGAGTTAAAGGTTCAACAAAATGGGGAACAGACAGTCGCCGCTTGTCGCGCGGCTGCGGATTTGGCAGGTCGGGGTGCAGAACATCCGGGAGAACCGCCGTGCTTCGCTTATCGACTGTTGCGACCGCCGTCGCCGCTGTGCTGATCGCTACCACGCCCGCCACCGCTGCGCGCAAGCTCCCATATTGGGCGTCGCTCAATGCGACCGAGGTCATGATGCGGACCGGGCCGGGACGCAATTTTCCCGCTGACTGGCTTTACAAGCGTAAGGGGCTGCCGGTGAAGGTGGTCAAGACCTATAAGGCGCAACATGCCGAATGGCGGCGCATTCAGGATCCCGACGGAGCCGAGGGTTGGGTGCAGGCCAATTTGCTGACCGACGCACGGGCAGGGCTGGTGACCGGTGACGTCCGCCCGCTCCGCGATAAGCCGAATGCCGCCGCTGCGATCGTCTGGCGCGCCGAACCCGGTGTCGTGGGGAAGGTCAGCCAATGTGCTGGCGGCTGGTGCCTGTTCGATGCGCGCGGACGTGCAGGGTATATCGAGGTCGCGCACTTGTTCGGTGTGGGGACCGACGAAAAGCTGCCGTGACTTGGCTATTGCCTGCGCTTGGCGCGGGCGCGGGCCTGATTGCGGGTAGTTTTCTGGCGACTTTGGTCGTTCGTTGGCCAATAGGCGCGGGGCTTGGCGGACGGTCGATATGCGATGGGTGCCATGTGCCGCTCGGGGTACGCGACCTGATCCCGCTGCTTTCGTTTGCGGCGGCAAGCGGGCGGTGCCGGACCTGCGGCGACGCGATCGATCCGGTTCATCCGATAGTGGAACTCTGCTGCGCGGCGGTGGGTGGGATTGCGCTTGCCTTGTCGCCCGACGCGGCAGGGCTGACGGGGATGTTTATCGGCTGGTTGCTCGTCGCGCTTGCGGCGCTCGACATCCGTGATTTCTGGTTGCCCGACGTGCTGACGGCGGCGGTCGGGATGGTTGCGGCCCTGTCATGCTGGGTCGTCGATCCGCCGGGGACAATCGACCGGATCATCGGCGGCATTGCTGCATTCGGCAGCCTGTGGCTGATTGCCGCGCTCTATCGGCAGCTCAGGGCGCGCGAAGGGCTGGGCGGTGGCGACCCCAAGCTGTTCGGCGCGATAGGTTTGTGGCTCGGCTGGCAACCGTTGCCGTTCGTGCTGCTCGGGGCGAGCGGAGTCGGACTGGTTGCGGTGCTGGCGATGATGCTGCGCGGACGGACGGTGAGTGCGACAACGCGGTTGCCGTTCGGGGCACTGCTGGCGGTGGCGGCATTGCCGGTTTGGGTGTTTATGCGTTGAGTCGCGCAGCCGCCTCGGCCCGCGCCCGAATCAGCGCCGTATCGGGCACCCCCTTCGGCACGATCCAACTTCCCCCGACGCATAGCACGGCTTCTTCGGCGAGCCACTCTGCCGCCGTTGCCTCGGTAATGCCACCAGTCGGGCAGAAGCGCACTTGGCCGAAGGGTGCGGCAAGCGCCTTGAGCGCGGGCAAGCCGCCGCTAGCCGTCGCCGGAAAAAACTTGAATCGGTTCAGCCCCAGATCGAGGCCGCGCATCAGGTCGCTGGCGTTGGCGGTGCCGGGCAGGAACGGGATGCCGCTGGCGATGGCGGCCCGGGCGAGGGGGTCGGTGAGGCCGGGACTGACAATGAACTTCGCGCCCGCATTCAGCGACGCATCGAGATCGGCGGCGTTTAGGACTGTTCCCGCACCGATAATGGCGCCCTCTACCTTGGCCATTTCGGCAATCACATCGAGCGCGACCGCTGTCCGCAACGTGACTTCGAGGACGCGCAGGCCGCCCGCCACCAGCGCCTCGGCAATCGGCGCGGCATGGGCGACATCGTGGATCACCAGCACCGGGATGACCGGTGCGGTCCGCATGATCGCTTCGATATTCATTGGGTATGCTCCCGGGCGAACGCGGCAGCAGCACCGAACAGGCCGGGCTGCGGATGGGTGATAAGTTTCACGGGCACCGACCGTATCAGCGTTTCGAACCGGCCCTTGGCGGCGAAGCGTTCGGCAAATCCCGAGCGCGGCAGATGGTCGCGCAGACGCAGGCCGACTCCGCCCGCGATGACGACGGCGGTCGGCCCGTTGATAAGCGCACAATCGCCCGCGATGGCCCCAAGGCTAAGGCAAAACCGGTCGAGCGCGGCGGCAGCGAGGCTGTCGCTACCGTCGAGCGCCGCCTGCCACAATTGCTTGTCGTCGCGTTCGGGGATTGGGCGGCCCTCGAGCCGCGCGAGCACGGCGTGGATCGCGGCAAGCCCCGGTCCTGACACAATGCGCTCGACCGAGACGCGGCGGAACGTCTTGCGGAGGTCGGCGAGTATGGCATCCTCGATGCTGTCGAGCGGTGCGAAATCGACGTGGCCGCCTTCACAGGCGATCACATGATAGGCCGCGCCGTCGCGGAACAGCTGGCCGACGCCAAGCCCGGTGCCGGGACCAACGATGCTGATTATCCCGTGCTCGGGCAACGGTTCATCGGGGCCGCAGATGTGGTGGAGGTCATTCGCGCCGACCTGTGCGACCGCATGGCCAACAGCTTCGAAGTCATTGACCAGCACATGGGCATCGACGCCCAGTTTTTCGGGGATGAGCGCGGGGCGGATGATCCACGGGTTATTGGTGAGTTGCAGCACCTCGCCTTTGATCGGGCAGGCAATGGCGATGGCTGCGGCGTGGGGCAGGGGGGCGGCCTGCGTTGCGGCGAATGCTTCCCACGCAGTCTGGAAACTGGCGTGTTCGGCTGTCTTGAGCGTGACGGGATCGCCGAGCGACTGGACGCGCCCGTCCGCCACTTCGGCGAGTGCAAAGCGGGCGTGGGTGCCGCCGATGTCGACTGCGACGACGTTCATCTAATTCCTCCCCGGAACGGGGAGGGGGACCACGGAGTGGTGGAGGGGGCTTGCCGCAGGAGCGGACCAAGCGTTGAGAGCCACCTCCGTCAGCCTTTGGCTGCCACCTCCCCGTACCGGGGAGGAGCGATGGAGCACCCTCACAACCCCGCGCTCGCCAGCATTGCCGACGCCCCACGCTCGGCTTCGTCGGCACCATGGCGCATGAAGGCAAACAACTCGCGCCCAGTGCCATCGGCGGCGGGCGGAGTCGGCGCTTGCTCGCGTGCTGATAGGTCAGCCGATGTCGAGAGTGCTCCGGTGACTGCACATACCCGCACGATATCGCCGTCGACCAGCTTGCCGATACCGCCGCCCAGCGCCGCTTCGGGCGTGACGTGAATCGCGGCGGGCACCTTGCCGCTCGCGCCCGACATCCGTCCGTCGGTGACAAGCGCGACGCGGAAGCCCTTGTCCTGCAACACACCGAGCGCGGGCGTCAGCTTGTGCAGTTCGGGCATCCCGTTCGCATGCGGCCCCTGAAAGCGGACCACCACCACGACATCGCGGTCGAGTTCGCCCGCCTTGAATGCGCGCAGTACATCGTCTTGGGTCGAAAATACCGCGCAGGGTGCTTCGATGGTCCAGCGGTCGGGCTGCACCGCGCTGGTTTTGATGACGCAGCGTCCGAGATTGCCCTGCAACAGGCGCATACCGCCGTCGGGCAGGAAAGGGGCGGCGACAGGAGAGAGCATCGTCGCATCGCGCGGCTCTGCAGGGGCAGCGTTCCATACCAATGCGTCGTCAATGAGTGTTGGTTCGACCGCGTAGTCCGACAGCGAGCGCCGCGCGACTGTCATGACGTCATTGTGCAGCAGCCCCGCACCGAGCAGTTCGCCAATGACATAACCGATCCCGCCTGCGTGATGGAAATCGTTCACGTCGCCCGATCCATTAGGATAAACGCGCGCGATCAGCGGCACGGTGGCGGACAATTCGTCGAAATCCTGCCAGTCGATGTGGATCCCCGCCGCGCGCGCCATTGCGGGCAGATGGATCGCATGGTTGGTCGATCCGCCCGTTGCCAGCAGTCCGACAATGGCGTTCACGATGGCTTTCTCGTCGACGACCCGCCCGAGCGGGCGGTAGTCATCGCCGTCCCAGCCGATGTCTGCGACACGGTGCGTTGCAGCTCGAGTGAGTTCGGACCGCAGTTTCGTCCCCGGATTGACGAAAGCGGCGGCGGGCATGTGCAGGCCCATCACTTCCATCATCATCTGGTTCGAATTTGCCGTGCCATAGAAGGTGCAGGTGCCCGCGTCATGGTAGCTCGCGCTTTCGGCCTCCAGTAGTTCGGCTTGCCCGACTTTCCCTTCCGCAAACAATTGCCGGATGCGGACCTTTTCCTTGTTGGGCAGACCCGACGGCATCGGCCCGCCGGGGACAAAGATCATCGGCAAATGCCCGAAACGCAGTGCCCCAATGAGCAAACCCGGCACGATTTTGTCGCAAATGCCGAGCAACAGCGCGCCCTCGAACATCGCATGGCTCAGCGCGACGGCCGTTGACAGCGCGATTACGTCGCGGCTGAACAACGACAGGTCCATACCCGCCTGACCCTGCGTCACGCCGTCGCACATTGCCGGGACGCCGCCCGCGACCTGTGCGGTCGCGCCGACTTCGCGGGCGTAGAGTTTGATCGCCTCGGGATAGCGGCCATAGGGTTGGTGTGCCGACAGCATGTCGTTGAACGCGGTGACGATGCCGATGTTCATCGCCTTGCCGCGCTTGATGACGGGCTTGTCCTCGCCCGATGCCGCGAAGCCATGCGCGAGATTGCCGCACGCCAGATTGTGGCGGTTGGTCCCGCCATCGCGCTGGCGGGCGATCAGGTCGAGATAGGCCGCGCGGGTGAGGCGAGACCGCTCGACGATGCGCGCGGTGACGGCTTCAAGGACGGAGTTCATGCTATAGCGATCCCTCGTGCCAGCTCGCCCCGTCGCGCTCGATCATGCCCATCGACGCTGATGGCCCCCAAGTGCCCGCTGTATAGGGCTTCACGGTGACGCCAGCTGCCGTCCACGCGTCATGGATCGAATCGACCCATGTCCATGCCGCCTCTATTTCGTCGGCGCGGACGAACAAGGTCGTGTCGCCCTCCAGCAGGTCGAGCAGCAGTCGTTCATAGGCGACGCGGCGGCGCTGCCCCTCAAATGCGGCGGTCAGCGATACGTCGAGCTCGACTTCGCGCAACGCTACGCCGCCGCGGTCGAGGCCCGGCTCCTTGGTCATGATCGACAGCGACATGCCCTCGTTCGGTTGCAGGCGGATCACCAGACAATTCGCCGCCAGCCCCGGCCCGCGCCCGCTGAAGATCGAATGCGGGACAGGCTTGAACTGGATCAAAATTTCCGAATGCCGCATCGGCAACCGTTTGCCAGTGCGGAGGTAAAAGGGCACGCCCTTCCAGCGCCAATTGTCGAGGTGCGCTTTCACGGCAACGAACGTCTCGGTGTCCGAGGCCTTGCCCAGTTCGTCGGCGTAACCCGCGACCGGCTTTCCATCGATTGCGCCTGCGCGATACTGACCTTTGACGCTGTGGCTGTTTGCGGTCGCCGCGTCGAGTGGGCGCAGCGAGCGCAGCACCTTGACCTTCTCGTCGCGAACGGCGGTCGCGGTGTAGCTTGCCGGTGGCTCCATTGCGACGAGCGCGAGCAGTTGCAGCACATGGTTCTGCACCATGTCGCTAAGCGCGCCGACGCCGTCGTAATAGGACACGCGGCCTTCGAGGCCGACCGTCTCTGCGACAGTAATCTGGACGTGCTCGATCCCTTGCGAGTTCCACAACGGCTCGAACAACATGTTGCCGAAGCGCAGGACGAGCAGGTTCTGGACGGTTTCCTTGCCGAGGTAATGGTCGACCCGGAACACCTGATCCTCGGCGAATCCGTGTGCGACGGCGGCATTGACTTCGCGCGACGAGGGTAAGTCATGGCCGATGGGCTTTTCCATCGCGATGCGGGTCGCCGGACCCGTCAGCCCGACTGATTTCAACCCCGCCACAACGGGTGCGAACAGCGACGGCGGGGTCGAGAGGTAGAAGGCGACCCCGGCGTCTTTGGCAGGACCGATCTTTCCCGCCAGGCACTCGAAATCAGCGGGCGTGTCGACATCGACCGCGCAATAGCCGAGCCGTTTGAGGAAGCGGGCCTTCACCGCCGCGTCGATGCGCCCTTCCGGCAAATAACTGTCGAGCGCCGCCGCCACCTGATCGCGAAACGACACGTCGTCGAGTTTCGACCGTGCCGCACCGTGAATACGCACATCGGCACCCAGCAACCCGTCGGCGTCGAGATTATACAGCGACGGGAACAGCATCCGCTGCGCCAGATCGCCGGTTGCTCCAAAAATGACGATTGTCGCAAACGATTGCAGCAACTCAAAACTCCCGCTTTCCCTTACGGCTGCCATAGCGTCCGCGAACCGTTCCGCAAGGCGCGCGGAACCGGTTGCGAATTGCGACGAAAGGGGACATTCGTATTCATCGAACGAGAACAGGAGAGCGACGTGGCCGATATGGATACAGGCTTGTCGGGCGAAGCCGCGACACTGGCGCGACTGGCATCGGTGCGTGCGGCGCAACGCGCAGCGTTCGACGCCGAATTGCCCGTCTCCGCCGATGTCCGCCGCGATCGGCTGAAACGCTGCATCGCCATGATGCAGACGCACGGCGACGACTTTGCCAAGGCGATGTCCGAAGATTTCGGCCACCGAAGCCATGACCAGTCGATGCTGACCGACATTGCCGCGTCGATCACACCGGCCAAACAGGCACTCAAAAACCTCGACAAATGGATGCGGCCCGAACGGCGCAGCGTGCAGTTTCCTTTGGGGCTGCTCGGGGCCAGCGCCCGCGTCGAATATCAGCCCAAGGGCGTGATCGGGGTCATTTCTCCTTGGAATTTCCCCGTTCAGCTGACGATGGCCCCGCTGGCGGGCATCTTCGCGGCGGGGAACCGGGCGATGGTCAAATCGTCGGAATTCACACCCGTGACAGCGGCCTTGTTCGAGGAAGTCGGCGCGAAATTCTTTGCCGATGATGAACTGGCCTTTTTCAGCGGCGGTCCCGACGTTGGGCAGGCATTTGCGAAACTGCCGTTCGACCATTTGATCTTTACCGGTGCGACCGGCGTCGGACGGCACATCCTTCATGCCGCCGCTGATAATTTGACGCCGGTCACGCTGGAACTCGGCGGCAAGTCGCCTGTCATCATCGGGAAATCGGCAGATATGAAACAGGCCGCCGAGCGCATTGCTATCGGCAAGATGATGAACGCGGGGCAGATATGCCTTGCGCCCGATTATCTGCTGGTGCCGCAGGAGCGCGAGGCCGAGATCGTCGGCGAACTGACGAAGGCGGTGTCGGTGATGTACCCGACGTTGTTGAACAACAACGATTACACCTCGGTCGTGAACGCTCGCCACCGCGACCGGCTGCGCGGCTATCTCGACGATGCCCGCGCCAAGGGGGGCGAGGTGGTCGAGATCAACCCTGGCAACGAGGATTTCGGCGCGTCGAACGGCACCAAGATGCCGCTCTACCTCGTCCGCAACCCGACCGACGATATGAAGGTGATGCAGGAGGAAATCTTCGGTCCCGTGCTGCCGATCAAAAGCGTTGCCAGCACCGATGAAGCGGTCGCCTATGTCAACGCACATGACCGGCCGCTCGGTCTGTACTATTTCGGCAAGGACGCGGGCGAGGAACGCCGCGTGCTCGAACTCACAATTTCGGGCGGGGTCACGGTCAACGATGTCGTGTTCCATGTCAGCATGGAGGACTTGCCGTTCGGCGGGGTCGGGCCATCGGGGATGGGCAGCTACCACGGGTCTGACGGGTTCAAGACATTCAGCCACGCCAAGAGCATCTACCGCCAGCCCAAGATCGACGTTGCCAAACTGGCCGGGCTGAAGCCGCCCTATGGCAAGACGACCCGCAGCACCGTGGCGCGCGAGATGAAGCCATAATTGGACAGTGTGCTTAACAAAATCGAGGTTTCGCTAACCATTTATTCGGGACCGGTCGGGTAGCGCTGTCAGGCACAAGGACGCCCGACCGTAGATGACCCGACCCGATTGCCCCCTGTGGCTGCAAAGCGGACTCGCCGGATGAGGCGCGTCTCGCTCCGCGCCCTGTGGTCACGCTTCCGCGCCGCATCGCGGGTACGGATCATGACCTATGCGCTGCTGGCATCGGTGTTGTGCGGAGTCACTGGCTTCCTCGAACCGCTCGACGATTTTGCGCGGAATATACGATACTCGTTGCGTCATGTGTCCGCTGATGGGTCAATCGTGGTTGTTTCCATTGACCAGAAAAGTGCCCGCGAACTTGGTGGCAAGTATCCGTGGCCGCGGACCGTTGATGCCCAACTGATCGAACGGTTAAAATCGGCAGGCGCGAAAAAAATTGTCTTTGATCGTTCGTTCGCTGATGTCGATACTGCGGCAAATGATACGTCTTTGAACCGCACGCTAGATCGTTATCGCGGCGATATCTATTTTGGTTCCGGGATTTTGACGGTCAGTCGTGATGTGATCACCTCGACGATGATGCCTGCAGCCGTCTATCGACCTCATGTCGAAATCGGCACGTTGATGCAGTGGACCAACCCGATCGGGCAGCTGGCAGAATTGTACGTCGAAAACCCCAATGCGGATGCTCGCTATCCCGGGTTGTCTGTCATATTATCGGGGGCACCCGCGCCACGATCAGAACGGTTTCGTCCTGATTTTGCCATCCGGAGTTCGACGTTTCCGACGTATTCGGTTTCCGATGTTGTATTAAATCGGGTTGGCCCGGACGAACTGGCTGGTCGAGATGTTATCATCGGCCTTGGTGAAATGGCATTCGGGGACAGCCATTACTTGCCCGGACAAGGTCGTATGCAAGGCGTTTACGCCCACGCCATCGGCGCGCAAACACTAAAGCGCGGAACACCGGTCGAACTCGGATGGTTCTATCCCATGTTGGCCGTTGGCATCGCGGCGTTCGCATTGCTTCGCACCCGTCGCGTTGCGTCTAGTGGCGCAACGGTAATGGGAGCGGGTGTTGCTCTGGCGTTCGTCCCGCTAGCTCTTGATGGGTACCTGCTGTCGGTTGACATTGCCCCTGCAACGCTGTTTTTTAGTATCGTGTTGGTGCAGCACGCCCGATTGACTTTTGGCTGGCGCAAAAGTCGCACGCATGAGCATTCCGGGCTACCGAATGCCATTGCGCTGCGGGAAGTAAAGTCAGGTGCGGCACACGCGTTGATAGCAGCAAGGATAGACAATCACGCGGCGATCACCGCCAGCTTTGCCAAGGATGTCGAGCCTCTGATTGCCGCAGAAATTGTGGGGCGCCTGAAAGTCGGTGACGGCGGCATCAACGTCTATCAGGGCGATGAGGGTGTCTATTATCTGTTGTCGCCGATCACCGATACCATGCTTCTGTTCGAGCATCTCGACGGCCTTCATGCGCTGTTTTCTCAGCCAATTCGCGTTGGTGACCGCCAGGTCGATGTCGCGATTACATTTGGCATCGATAATAATCCCGCTCGCGCAATGTCGAGCCGGGTTGGTAGCGCATTGCTGAGTGCTGAAGACGCGCGGCGGCAAGGTCTTCGCTGGAAACTCTATGAAGAGGCCCGCGGTGCCGATGCGGCGTGGGAACTCGCACTTGGCGGTGAAATCGATCGCGGGTTGGCGGCGGACGAATTCTGGCTAGCCTACCAGCCAAAGCTCGATCTCCGCACCGACACGATTGTCGGGGCGGAAGTTCTCGTGCGCTGGTCGCATCCCCAGCGCGGTGCAATCAGTCCGGTAGATTTCATCGCTGCTGCCGAACGCGACCACAGGATCGAACGGCTAACCCGGTTCGTTTTCGAGCGTGCCGTGCAGGACGCAACAGTTATGGGGCGCACGGCTCAACTGTCGCTTGCCCTCAACGTCTCGGTCCCCGTGCTGCGCCGACCGGAATTTGCCGGCTATGTTATCGATCTCGTGACGCGACACGGGCTGGCCCCGCAACAGTTCACGATCGAAATTACCGAATCGGTGTTCTTTTCGGTCGATGACGATGTCGTTGTCGACAATCTGCAACGGTTGGGGGCGGCAGGTTTCGGCATTTCAATCGACGATTTCGGCACAGGCTATTCGACATTCGAATCGGTCCAGCGCATTCCCGCGACCGAAGTGAAGATCGACCAGACTTTCGTGAAAGCGCTGGGCGAACGCTCCGCCGACCGGATCATTGTCGAATCGATCATCAAAATGGCGCAAGGACTGCGCCGTACCGTTGTCGCCGAAGGCGTCGAGGATGCCGCGACACTGGCCGAACTCAGGACGCTCGGGTGCGATCAAGTGCAGGGTTACTTCATCAGCCGACCGCAGCCGTTCGGCAGCTTCATCGATTTTGTTGCCCAGCGTTCGCAACGAAACGCAGCTTGAAAGCTTAACTCCTTGCTAACCACTTAATAATTCGGTAACCAAATGACGCGCGCGCTGTATTGCGTGGCTTAACTAGGGGATCGAAATGCGTAAGGTTATTCGCCCGACGCGCGGATTCTGGGACTGGCTCTTCGGATCCGGTAACGCAGGCGGCCGCGACTAAAGTCAGGTTTTACGAAAAGGCCTCGGTAACCCGGGGCCTTTTCTGTATCTGGTGTCGATGATCGAACCCGACGCCACATTTCACCACTTCACGGCACTCGACGGTGCCCAACTCGTCTGGCATGAAATGGGGGCGGGCAGACCAGTGGTTCTGCTCCACGGCCTTTTCTCCGACGCGCGGACAAACTGGATCCGCTACGGACATGCCAAACTACTGATAGAAAACGGTTTTCGGGTCATCATGCCCAATCTGCGCGCGCATGGATCGAGCGCAAAATCGCATGACCCGGCGGCCTATCCGACCGATGTTCTCGTCGATGACGGCCTGTCGCTGATCGCCCATCTGGGCCTCTCCGACTATGATCTTGGGGGGTATTCGCTGGGCGGGCGGACGGCACTGCGGATGGTCGTGCGGGGCGCAAAACCCCGTCGCCTGATCGTGTCGGGCATGGGTCTGTCGGGGCTTACCGACACCACCCCACGCACGAATCACTTCAAGCACATTCTCGATAACCTTGGCCGATTCGAAAAGTTTACGCCCGAACGGAATGCCGAGTCGTTCCTGAAGACGACTCGGGGTGATTCGGTGGCATTGCGGCTGCTGCTCGACACATTTATTGACACTTCGCCGGAATCGATTGCGGAAATTGCGGTTCCGACTCTGGTTTTGTCGGGCGAAGAGGACAGCGACAATGGATCGGTCGAGGCGCTGGCCGCGCTGCTTACCGATGCCCGTCTTGTCCGCACCCCCGGCGGCCATATGAGCGCCGTGACCAAGCCCGAACTGGGGCAAGCTATCGCCGATTTCCTGACCGCTTGATTCGGCCCGGAAGCGCGCTCAAGCAAGGCGCATCAAGATTTCGGAAGGAACCCAAAAGTGAAGTATTCGCTCGTTTCCGCGCTGGCACTGACCATCGCGACGCCCGCTGTCGCGCAAAATGCTGCGCCGGTTACTGCGCCGACCGCAGCGGATGCCGATGCCTTTGTGGCGGCCGCTGAAAAGGAAGCATTCGATTTCAGCATTTTCGGCAGCCAGGTCGCCTGGGTCAACAACACCTATATCACCGACGATACCGACGCCTTGAACGCGCGCGTAGGGACGCAGGGGACCGAAATGGGGGTGCGTTACGCCAAGGGGGCGGCGCGGTTCAACGATGTTGCGGGCCTGTCATACGACACGAAGCGCAAACTCGACATGCTGCGCCAGGGACTCGTGCTGCCTGCGCCTTCGACGCCGGGTGCCGCGACCGAGCTCAACACGATCGCGACGCGACTGAATTCGACCTATGGCAAGGGCAAGGGCACGCTGAAGGGTGCGGCAATTAACGGTTCGGACATCGAGGCGGCAATGGGAACGAGCCGCAATCCTGACGAACTGAAAGAGATGTGGGCAAGCTGGCACACCCAAGTCGGTGCGCCGATGAAGGCCGATTACGCCCGCATGGTCGAAATCGCCAATCAGGGTGCCAAGGAGCTCGGCTATGCCGATGTCGGCGCGATGTGGCGCTCGGGCTATGACATGACGCCCGAGCAATTCGCGGCGCTAACCGACAAGCTCTGGGCGGAGGTCAAGCCGCTCTACGACCAGGTCCATTGCTACACCCGCGCCAAGCTCAACGAGAAATACGGCGACGCGGTGCAGGCCAAGACCGGCCCGATCCGTGCCGACCTGCTCGGCAATATGTGGGCGCAGGAATGGGGCGATGTTTACGATATCGTCGCACCAAAGGGCGCAGGTGACGTGGGCTACGAGATCGGCGACCTGCTGAAGTCTAAGGGCTATATCGAAACCGATCCGCGCGAAACCGATGCGGCGAAACGCGGCAAGTGGGAAACCGCGATGTTCAAGATCGGCGAGGGTTTTTTCTCGTCGTTGGGTTTCGCGCCACTACCGAAAACATTCTGGGAACGCACCCAGTTCATCAAGCCGCTCGACCGCGATGTGGCGTGCCATGCCAGCGCATGGAATCTTGACCAGAAAGACGATCTCCGAGTCAAAATGTGTACGAAGGTCAATGGCAACGACTTTGTGACGATCCACCACGAACTCGGCCACAACTATTACCAGCGCGCCTATAACAAGCAGCCGTATCTGTATCTCAATGGCGCAAACGACGGATTCCACGAGGCGATCGGCGACACCGTCGCGCTGTCGATCACACCGCAATATCTGGTCCAGATCGGGTTGCTTGCGCCCGACAAGGTGCCGAGTGCCGACAAGGACATCGGCCTGCTGCTGAAACAGGCAATGGACAAGGTCGCGTTCCTGCCCTTCGGCCTGCTGGTCGATCGCTGGCGCTGGGGCGTTTTCGACGGGAGCACGACGCCCGCCAACTACAACAAGGCGTGGACCGCACTGCGCCTGAAGTATCAGGGGATTACGCCGCCGGTCGCGCGCGACGATGCGACTGCATTCGATGCGGGTGCGAAGTACCACATCCCCGGCAACACGCCCTACACGCGCTACTTCCTCGCGCGACTGCTGCAATTCCAGTTCTACGAAGCGGCCTGCAAGCAGGCCGGATGGAAGGGGCCGCTGCATCGCTGTTCGTTCTACGGCAACAAGGAAGTCGGCAAGCGATTCAATGCGATGCTGGAAATGGGCGCGTCGAAGCCGTGGCCCGACGCGCTGCAGGCGTTCACCGGAAGCCGCGAAATGAGCGGCAAGTCGATGATCGCGTACTTCAAGCCGCTGATGAGCTGGCTGAAAACGCAGAACAAGGGGCAGAGCTGTAGCTGGTAGAATGTGAGCCGCTTACACCCTCAGCCGCGCGACCATCTGGCGCAGCAGTGCCAGCATGGTCTGCGGAAAGGCAGTCAGGAACCGCTCGAACCGCTCGTAGCTGAGGGTCAACACGTTGGTTTCGGCGTCGGCGCGCAGTGACGCCGTGCGGTGCAGACCAGCGAAGAGTCCGTATTCGCCCGACAGTGCACCCGGACCAAGCGACGCTACGGTCGCGCCTGCTGTATCAACCACGGTGAGGGAGCCGATTTCGACGAGGTAGACATGGTCCGCCGCGTCGCCCGCGCGGCAGAGCCAGTCGTTGGCCGCAACATGCTGCGGCTCGAACATCGTGGCGAGCAAGGCCAATTCGGTCGCGGGCACGTCGGCGAAGACGGGGTTCTCTACCAGCAGCGCCACGCGCGCCGCGATCGTCTTGGCGGGTAATTCGGCGATGCACAGATTGAAAAACCGGGTCGCGCGGGCAAGTTGTGCGCGCCAGCGGCGGTTCTCTGTGAAATTGCGCGGCGGCAGGATGCTGGCGTCGCCGGTCAGCCGGGCCGCTTCGCGAAGGCCCGAGAGATAGGCACCGTGCGCGGTTCCCCAATGCATTTCGCTACTTGCTTCGCCCGCGAACAACAGCGTGGCGCCGACCGGTGCCGCGAGTGCCGCCCGGTCTTCGGGCGTCGAGCCGATGGCTGCGTAACTATAGGCACCGAACGCGAAAGGATCGCTCGACCAACCGGTTCGGTGCAGGGCGACCGGCGCCGGACAATCACGCCCAAGCGCGCGGGCAATGGCATCCCGCGCAAAGGCAATGGCCGCTGCATCGTCCATCGCTTCTACGGCAACGCCGGCACGGCCTCCGATCAGCACGGTCAGCCGCGCCGCACCACCGACGGGCAGGTCGCTAACCACGAAGCAGGGTGTTGCACTGTCGCCGCCGCCCTCGACACCGAAACAATAAGGGCCGGCGGGCCAGAACGGCGCAGCAAAATCAAGCGCGACTTTGGCGAGCGTGCCGACCCCGAGCCGGGCAATCGCCACGGTCTTTGCCTCGGGAAGCGGCGGATCAAAGGCGATCTGTTCCCGTTTCAGCACACCGAGCGGGATCGTCACGATCGCGGCGGCAGCAGTGTGGATGCCGCGCGTCGTCATGACCGTGATACCGTCGACATCGTGCTTGATCGCAACCACGCTCTCGCCGGTGAGGATGTTGAGTCCTTCGGCCAGCACTTCGGCAAAGCGCGAGAACCCGCCGCGCACGACGCTGTCGCCATAGCCATAGACCTCGAACCCTGCGTCCCAATAGCGCGCTGACATCTGCGCGGGATCGCACGCGCAATTGTCACGAACGAGCGCGTGTAGGTGCCAGCAGGCGTGTGCCCGATCCGCAAGTGACAGGCCAAGTTCGGTCATCGCTTGTTCGGCGACATCGGCGATCGAGACGTCGTCACCGTCCTGACTTCTCAACTTGTCGATCCGGTCGGCAACATGGTCAGCAGCAAGGATGCTATCGTCGCGGGCGAAGCCGTCGGGGAAGGCGAGGCGCTCCCAGGAACCGGTATAGGTGCTGTCGCCGCCGACAAAGACCAGCGGCAGTTCGTGGCGGTGGGCAAGCGAGGTAAGCGGATTGCCCTCGGTCTCGTGAATCCAGTGCGCGCCCAAGTCGATGCCATCGATACTGTGCACCCGCCCGCCGATGCGGTCGCGCCCTTCGATGATGCGGACACTGCGCCCGGCATCGGTCAGCGCGCGGGCAGCAGCAAGGCCCGCTAGACCTGCGCCTATGACAAGGACATCAACGGGTTTCAACGTGCCGCCCGCCCTAGGCGTTCGAAAGCCGTCACCGCGATCGTGTAGAACACAGCGTCAGCCACGACCTTTCCGACGATAACGCCCAGCGCCGGACCCAGTAGCCAAACGGCGAGCCACGTTGTGCCCGGCCGAACGATCAGGAAATCGACCAGTTCGGCGGCACCGAATTCGGCAAGCAAGTTCCGCAGCATCCGCAATAATTTGGCAGGGCTGCGGGGCGCGGGCAGCGCAGAATAGTCGCGCCCGCCGACAACGCCGTAGAACCCGATGTTCTCGCCGAACGCAGCGCCATAGGCGGCAAGTGCCGGGCCACCGCCGGCCAGCGTGACAACGTAATAGCCGGCGTAGCTGCCCAGCGTGCCCGCCAATTCGGCCAGCCCATAGCGCCGCACCCAGCTATACCATCGTGCCTGTCGCCACCTGTGCATCCGGGCAAACTCCCTTCGCTCGGATGCATTAGGGAGAATTCGGCCATGCGATGCAAGTTTGGCATTTCTACGCTGTATGTTGCAGGGCCGTCTCCATCCCCCCATATGTGGCCCATGAGCGAAATCTTCCCCGTCCTCCCACTGCGCGACATCGTCGTGTTTCCGCAGATGATCGTCCCTCTGTTCGTCGGCCGCGACAAGTCGGTGTCGGCACTCGAAGCCGCGATGGCGGCCGACAAGGAGATTTTCCTGGTCGCGCAACTCGACCCGGCGGAGGACGATCCCGACCGCGACGATCTTTACGATCTTGGCGTGGTCGCCAGTGTCGTGCAGTTGCTGAAACTGCCCGACGGCACCGTTCGTGTGCTCGTCGAGGGTAAACGGCGCGCCAAGCTCGTCGAGTTGATGGGCACCGATGGCCATTTGAGCGCGACGATTGCCGAGGTCGGCGATCTGGAAGCGACAGGCGACGAAGTCACCGCGCTGATGCGGTCGGTCGTCGATCAGTTCGATAACTACGCCAAGCTCAACAAGAAGCTGCCGGCCGAAACCGCCGTACAGCTTGCCGATTTCGAGGAGCCGGGGCGGCTTGCCGATGCGGTTGCGGCCAATATTTCGGTCAAGGTCGCCGACAAGCAAGCGCTGCTTGCCGAGGCCGATCCCGCCAAGCGGCTGGAGATGGTGTTCGCCTTCATGGAGGGCGAGCTCGGCGTGCTGCAGGTCGAGAAGAAAATCCGGGGGCGCGTGAAACGCCAGATGGAGAAGACCCAGCGCGAATATTACCTCAACGAGCAATTGAAGGCGATCCAGCGCGAGCTGGGCAACGACGGCGAGGAAGGCGACGGCAACGAGATTGCCGAACTGACCCACAAGATCGCCAATCTGAAACTGTCGAAGGAAGCGCGCACCAAGGCCACGGCGGAGCTTAAGAAGCTCAAGACCATGGCACCGATGTCTGCCGAGGCGACGGTGGTCCGCAATTATCTCGACGTGTTGCTGGGTCTGCCGTGGGGCAAGAAGTCGAAGCTGAAAAAGGATCTGGTCGCGGCACAGGCGGTCCTCGACGACGATCATTATGCGCTCGACAAGGTCAAGGACCGGATCATCGAATATCTCGCGGTGCAGTCGCGCACCGGCAAGCTGAAGGGGCCGATCCTGTGTCTCGTCGGCCCGCCGGGCGTCGGCAAGACCTCGCTGGGCAAGAGCATTGCCAAGGCGACGGGGCGCGAATTCATCCGCCAGTCGCTGGGCGGCGTGCGCGACGAGGCCGAAATTCGCGGCCACCGGCGCACCTATATTGGCTCGCTGCCGGGCAAGATCGTCACCAACCTGAAAAAGGCTGGAACCAGCAACCCGCTGTTCCTGCTCGACGAAATCGACAAGCTGGGCCAGGATTTCCGCGGCGATCCGGCCTCGGCTTTGCTCGAGGTGCTCGACCCCGAACAGAACGGCAAGTTCCAGGACCATTACCTGGAGGTCGATATCGACCTGTCGGACGTGATGTTCGTGACGACCGCGAACACGCTCAACCTGCCGCAGCCGCTGCTCGACCGGATGGAGATCATCCGGCTGGAGGGCTATACCGAGGACGAGAAGGTCGAGATCGCCAAGCGCCACCTGATCGAAAAGCAGATCGAGGCGCACGGGTTGAAGGGTGCGGAATTCGTTCTGACCGACGAGGGTCTGCGCTCGCTGATCCAGCACTATACGCGCGAAGCTGGTGTCCGCACACTTGAGCGCGAGATCGCCAAGCTGGCGCGCAAGGTGTTGCGCCAGATACTGGAAAAGAAAGTCACCGGCGTCACGATCACCGCCGACAATCTTCACGAGTTTGCGGGCGTGCGTAAGTTCACGCACGGGCTGGGCGAAGAAGAAAACCAGATCGGCGCCGTCACCGGCCTTGCCTGGACCGAGGTCGGCGGCGAATTGCTGACGATCGAGGCGGTGACGGTGCAGGGCAAGGGCGCGGTGCGCTCTACCGGCAAGCTCGGCGACGTGATGGGTGAATCGATCCAGACCGCGCTCAGCTATGTGAAGGCGCGCGCGCCGTCGTACGGCATCAAGCCGAGCTTGTTCGCGCGCAAGGATTTGCACATCCATTTGCCCGAAGGCGCGGTGCCGAAGGACGGCCCGTCGGCGGGCGTCGGCATGGTCACCGCGATGGTGTCGACGCTCACCGGCACGCCCGTACGCCGCGACATTGCAATGACGGGTGAAGTGACCTTGCGGGGACGGGTACTGCCCATCGGCGGTCTCAAGGAGAAACTGCTCGCGGCGCTGCGCGGGGGCATCACCACGGTGCTGATCCCGCACGAGAACGAGAAGGATTTGGTCGAAATCCCCGCGAACATCCGCGAGGGATTGAAGATCATTCCTGTCCGCCATGTCGATGAAGTGCTCGCGCTGGCGCTGACCGAGCCGTTGGTGGCGATCGAATGGACCGAGGCCGACGAGCTTGCCGCCCAGCCACCGGCCGCAGCTGCCCTGTCCGAGGAAACAGTCCGGCATTGAGCGCCCGCGTATTCCGTCGGGTAATTGGCGATTTATGGCGTTTTTGTTTTGACAGACGGCGGTCTTGCGTCGTTATGTCCTTCCTTCGCGCCCCCGATTCCGCAGGGGCGCACTGGTTTACACAGGGGAATTCAGGGCATGAACAAACAGGAATTGATCGGCCATGTCGCGGACACGGCGGGACTGTCGAAGGGCGACGCGGTCAAGGCAGTCGAAGCCGTATTCGACACGATCACGGCGACGCTGAAAAAGGGCGGCGAAGTCCGTCTGGTCGGGTTCGGCACCTTCTCTGTGTCGAAACGCAAGGCATCAACCGGCCGCAACCCGCGCACCGGCGAACCGATGGCAATCAAGGCATCGTCGCAGCCCAAGTTCAAATCGGGCAAGGGTTTGAAGGACAGCGTCAACTAACCCAGCCGAAACCGATTGACCCGCCGACCGGCGTCGCTATCAGCGCCGCTCGGTCCCGGGCATCGGGCGCGTAGCTCAGCGGTAGAGCACTCGCTTCACACGCGAGGGGTCACAGGTTCAATCCCTGTCGCGCCCACCACCGCGCAGCGCGGGGCACGATTAGTGAAGCTAATCAGACCTCACGCAAGCGCAGCCGGCCTTGCGAAGCCAAGGACCGACGTCGCGGCTTTGCCGCGACGCGCCACTAGATAAATAGTCCCGCCGTGGCAAAGCCACGTCGTCGGTCCTCGCTTTGGCGAGGCCGTCCGGGCTTGCGTGTCTCGACGCTAGCTCCGCTAGCGGCGTGCACGCTACACCTCAAACAAACCCCAAATTCCATGTCGACGCATTGTAGTTCCCCATGTTGGGCAACACCGTGGTCATGTCGGAATTCGCAACGCCAAACCAGTTCGCCAAGGTCGAGGCATATTGATCGACCGCGACCGCTGGCAGCAAGCGGCCCTGGCCGACATCGCTCGGGCCGTTGTTGGCGTATTCGGGTGCCGTTCCGAAGAACCGCCCGCCGTTGACTGCACCACCCAGCACGAAGTGCATCGATCCCCAGCCGTGGTCCGACCCGTCGGTGTTGGCGAGCAGGGTGCGCCCGAAATCGGAGCCCGTGAACGACGTTACCTTGTCCGAAATGCCGAGTTCGACCGTCGCGTCGTAGAACGCTTTGGCCGAGGCGGCGACATTGGCGAGCAGGCCCGGATGTTGCGCGACCAGCGCGTCATGGTTGTCGAAGCCGCCGGTCGATACGAAGAACACCTGCCGCCGCGCGCCGAGCTGGCTCGACATCGAGATCGTGCGCGCCACGACTTGCAATTGCTGGCCGAGCGATGATGTCGGGAAAACCGTGCTCAGTGCAGGTGCCGCCGCGAGCGCGGTCGAAACCGCTGCATAGGCATCAAGCGAACGCTTCGACACCTTGGCATGTTCGTTGGCAAGCAAGCCGGGCGCAGTGCCGCCCATCATCGACTGGAGTGCGGAGCTTGCCGCTGCCGAGCCGAACAGCGATGTGCGCGCGGTCAGCGCAATCGGCCCGCCAGTGCCGACCGAATATTGCACGGCCTGCCGCCCGGTCAGGAACACCGCATTGCCGCTGGCATTGATGCAGGTTAGCGTCGCATTGCCGTTGCCTGCCTGCATCAGGTCGCCGATGCGACCACCCCAGCCCGAATTCGCGCCTTCGGGGTTCGAGGCTTGCCAGAACGACTGCTGGTCGTTGTGCGAAAACAATTTGGGCGGGAGCCGAACCGAACGTGCGGTGTATTGCGCCTTGGTCGTCGGCTGGATCAGCGTGCCAACATTGAGCACCGGGGCCATGCGACCAGCATTGAACACCGGCAACAACGGCGCGAGGCTAGGCGACAGCGCGAATTGCCGCCCGCCGGGCAGTGCAGTCGACGGATTGAGCAAGGTCGCGGCCAGATCTGTGCGCTGATAGGCGAGCACGCTGCGCTGTGCCTGATAGGCGTTGTAGCTGGCTTGGTCGTACGGCGGCAGCGTGTTGGCCCAGTCGTTCCCGCCGAACAGGAAGATACAGACCAGCGCCTTGTAATCGGTATTCACCGATGCAGCCGCTTCGCCGATTGCGGCAAGGTTCATGACGAACGGGCTTGCAGCGCCGACAATGCCGAGCGTCCCCGAACGCTTGAGAAAGGCGCGGCGCGATTGATCTTCGGTCATGCCCTTGTCCCCTTATTTCTGTGCCAGATAGTCGGGCGATGCCATCGTCAGCAGGATGGCGGTATAGACGCGGTTGGTCAGCAACGCCGGCGTGGTCGTGCCGATGCTATCGACCGCAGTACGGATGGTCGTAACGGTTGCTGCCGACAATTGCCCTGCCGCGAGCACCGTGTTGACCTCGCCAACCAGCGACGCGCTATCAGTGGCGCGCGTCAGGATCGCGGTATAGTCGGCGCGGACATCGCCGGTGCCGGACTGGATCAGCGCCTGCATGTAGTTGACGTAAGCGATCACGCTGGGTTCGTTCGTAATCTGCATCTCGGGGGCAACGAGGCCCGCTGTCGCAATCGCGGTGTTCGGTGGCGTGTAGCCCGGGCGGAAGAAGTTGAACACGCTCGGGCTGTGGCCGATACTCTGCGCCAGACGGTTCAACGAACTGCTGGTGTTGCCGAATGCCCAAGCGTCGGACGGCGAGGTTGCGCCAAAGGCCCGCGCCCAGTTGGTCAGGCGAATGACCGGCTCGCGTAATTTGCCGAAGTTTGCCGCGGTCAAATTTGCGTCGGAACGCGCTTCGCTGTCCAACAGGATCGCGCGGATAACAGCCTTCATGTCGCCGCGTACGCCCGACCCGTTGTTGGCGAAGACCGCCGACACGCGCCCGACATAGGCCGGGGTGGGGTTGCTGGTGACGAGCCGCTGGATGAGCTGTTTCGAAACGAACGGTGGCACGTTGGTGTTGGCAAAGATCGTGTCGAGCGCGATCCGCAGGCTGGCAAAGCCATCGGTATTGGCGGGGATGGTGGTGCCGAGAAACACCTTTGTACCGAGCTCGTGGTTCGCCGCTTGCTGGACCAACGGACGCCGCAACCGGTCAGGCGTTGTCGAGTCGGTCGAGTCGAGATTGAACCCGGTAAAAACCCGCGCAAGGCCCGAAACATCGTCCTGTGTGTAGGCATCGATGGCGTTTCCACCCGACGTCTGCACCGTGCCGTCGGCGTCCAATTTGCTCACACCCAGCGTGAACAGCTGCATCAGTTCGCGTGCATAGTTTTCGTCGGGCTGGGCACCGGTCGCCGCATTGGCTTTGCGGTTGCCGAGATAGGTCAGGTAATAGCCCATTGCGGGGCTCGTCGTGACCTTGTCGAGGATGTCGCGATAGTTACCGAACGCATTGTCCATCAGGACATCGACGTAATTGCCAGCGGCAAAAGCGCGCCAGTTGGTGTTCAGCCCGTCGATGCCGACGACGAGAAGGCTCAGCAAGGCATTGCCGACACGCTGGCGCAACTGGTCCTGCCCGGTAATAGCCTGACGCCACATCGAATTGTCGAAGCCGTTCTGGCCGTTGATGTTGGCCGCCGCATTATAGCCGCCGGCAACAAGCCAGTCCCAGTGGCTGGTCGCACGGGCGGTTGCGAATTGCTCGGTGATCCAGGCGTCATAACCGCTGGCGACAACCTTAGCGATTTCGGCGCTGGTCGATCCCATCGACGATTGTGCCAGAAAACGGCTCGCTTGGGTGTTGGTCGGCGGCACGATGACAACGGGTGGGGGCGTCGGGGTCGGCGCGACGCCGGTGGGTGCGCCGCCACCGCCACCGCCACCGCCACAAGCGGCCAACGCGAGGGCGGGCAATGTGGCCGACACGATTCCCGCAAGCGATCGTGGCACTGACACGTCATGAACGTCTATTTCGGGCGCGGCCCGGGGCGGATCAGTCAGGATAACGGTTTCGGCTTCGAGCCGGACTTCCGTGTCGTCGCGCACACCGATCCCCTTTTTCGTTTCGGAGCGATTATCGGATCTCGGCCCGATTGACGCATCTTCGCCTCTGGTTCGTTAATAACTTGTTGCCAGCCCCGTTACGACCTGACGAAAACACTTACGAACGTGCGGCAAGAACCCTTCGCCGCAGAAATCAGAAACCTTCATCGCGCAGCCGGACGCGGACGCATTGGTCGCGCTCGTATTCGCCATCGACTTCGCGGCGGCACAATTTGCGCGCTTTTTCCTCGGCTTTGCGGAGCTTGCGGCCACGGTTGCGGTCGGCTTCGGACTGGCTGGTGGTTGCCCAATCGACCCCTTTGGCAGCGACTTTGACCGGGGCGGTCACGACGGAAGCAACGGTCGACAGGCAGCCGCCGAGAAGCAGGGTGGGCAGGACGATTGTGACGACCTTTATCATGCGAGTGATCGTTACAGCATCAATGCGCCGTGGTCGAGATGCGGCAGGACGTGTCGGGCGAACAGGTCTGCTTCTGCGGCGTGCGGATAACCCGAAAGGATGAATGCCTCGATCCCCTCTGCCTGATAGGCGCGCAGCTTTGCCAGCACCTTATCCGGGTCGCCGACGATGGCGGCTCCGCAACCTGAGCGCGCGCGACCGATCCCGGTCCACAGATTGTCCTCGACATAGCCCTCATCGCCCGCCGACGCGCGCAATTCTGCCTGGCGCAGCACGCCGACACTGGTCGAATCGAGCGACTTCGCACGGATCGCGTCGCCGGTTTCGGCATCGAGTTTCGACAGCAGCCGCGACGCATAGGCCCGCGCTTCGGTCTCGGTTTCGCGTACGATGACATGCGCGCGATAGCCATATTTAAGCGTGCGACCGTGGCGAGCAGCACGGGCGCGCATGTCACCGATGATCTCGCGCACGGCGGGCATGGTGTCGGGCCACATCAGATAAACGTCGCACCCTTGTGCAGCGGCCTCGCGCGCGTCTTCCGATAGACCGCCGAAGTATAGCGGTGGACATTTGCCGCTGACCGTCGTCATGCGCGGCGGGTCGATGTCGATCTTATAGTGTTCGCCGTGGGCCGAGAGATGTTCGCCGTTGAGCAAGGCCTTAAGGATTTTCATGACTTCGAGTGTGCGGGCGTAACGCGGCGCGCTCGCCAGCTTGTCGCCGGGCAGGTCCGATGAGATGATGTTCACCGTCATCCGTCCGCCGGTAATCCGGTCGAGCGTCGCAATCTGGCGCGCCAATTGCGGCGGCCAGCTCTCGCCGATGCGGACCGCCATCAGCAGGCGGATACGGCTGGTGAGCGCAGCAATCGCCGCAGCAAAGGCGGTGGTATCGAGGCCCAACTGATAACCGCTCGGCAACAGGATATTGTCGAACCCGCCCTTTTCGGCGGTCAGCACGATGTTGCGGCAATGCTCCCACGATGACGCGAGCGCGGGGTCAGGTTGGCCGAGGAATTCATAGTCATCGTCGCACAGTGCCGAAAACCAGCTGACTTCGCATTGTCCGCTCACGGCAATTTCTCCCCGCGCGAGGCCACCAATACCGCATACCAGCTCTCGCGTGTCCAACTGATCTTATAGGCGTCGGCGGCTTCGCGGATGCGGTCGACATGCTGCGACCCGACAATGGGGATGGGGCGGGCGGGGTGCGCCATGATCCAGCTATAGGCGGCGGCGGTTCGCGATACCCCGTGCGCGTTTGCAACGCTGTCGAGTGCTGCCGCAACTGCCGTCTCGCGCGCATTGGTCGGGTTGGCAATCCGCCCCCCGCCGAGCGGCGACCACGCCATCGGCGCAAGATCGTATTGCATGGCGATGTCGAGCGTCCTGTCCTGAATAGCGCTTAGTTCGAGCGGCGAAATCTCGGGCTGGATCGTCGAGAGCGTGATACCGTGCGCGGGCATAAGCGCTTGCAGCGTGCGGGTCTGCGCGGGGGTGAAGTTCGACACCCCGAAAGCGCCGATCTTGCCAAGCGCATAGGCTTTCTCGGCAAATTTTGCGATTTCGTGCGGGTGGGTGAGGATGTCGGGGCGGTGGATCTGATAGAGATCGACGCGGGGGATGCCCATTCGCCGAAGTGAGGCATCAAGCGCGGCGTCGAGATAAGCTGGTGAACTGTCATAGGGCAACGGCGGCATGATCCCGCCCTTGGTTGCCAGCACCATGCGGTCACGCAGATGCGGAGCTTCGGC
The DNA here is from genome assembly GCA_031408195.1 of Sphingomonadales bacterium. Taxonomy (GTDB): domain Bacteria; phylum Pseudomonadota; class Alphaproteobacteria; order Sphingomonadales; family Sphingomonadaceae; genus Sphingomonas_O. The sequence goes on from JANNVL010000082.1 coordinate 48,518, forward strand.
AAAAACTTGCCCCAACAGCGTCTCCGCGTTGCCGAACCCGCCGCTGCCGTCGAAGCCATAGATGTCGGCGGTGTCGAGCAGGGTGATCCCCGAGTCGAGCGCCGCCTCGACCAGCGCCCGCGCCTCGACAACACTGCGTCCGGCAAAGCGCCACATCCCCCATGCCATCGACGAAATGACGATCCCGCTCTTGCCAAGTAGGCGCGTCGCGGGGACGGGGGGAAGGGTGGACATCAGCGTAATAGCTCCGGCGTATGACAGCGATGTCTTATAGGCGAGAGGGAGGGGGTGGGGTCAACCCACCCGCGCCGTACTCGATCTCACCACCAGTTCGTGTTGCAACCGCCGGTGCTCGACCCCGTCGACTTTCTCGAACAACAAATTGGCTGCCGCAAAGGCAAGATCGCGGGTCGGCTGGCGGATCGTCGTCAACGGAGGCCACACCAGTTGCGCCAGTGGCGTGTCGTCGAACCCCGCCACCGACAGATCGTCGGGCAAAGTCAGCCCCTTGCTGTGGGCCACCGTCAGCACACCTGCCGCCATATCGTCATTCGACGCGAAGATTGCGGTCGGGCGGCGGGGATAGCTGAGCAGTGAGTGCGCCGCGACAACGCCGCTGGCGAAGTCGAATTCTCCGGGGTGGACAAGGCCCGGCTCATATTCGATCCCTGCGCGGTCGAGCGCGCGGCGGTATCCGAACAGGCGCTGTTCGCTCGCCATATGGTTGGGGTGGCCGACAATGAACCCGATGACCCGGTGGCCCAGATTGATGAGGTGCGTCGTCATATCGTCCGCCGCCTGTACATCGTCCATATAGACGGACGAGGTCAGCGCATGGTTAGTGCCCGGTGAAATCCGCACGAACGGGATGCCGCGCCGTTCAAGTTCGGCGAGCACCGGCGCGCAATCGGTGACGGGAGACGACAGGATGATGCCGTCGACATGCGTTTCGTCAATCAGGCCGCCGACTTCCGCTGCGATGCTTTCCGAAGCGACGTCGGCGGGCTGAGCGAGCATCCGCACGCCCGCTTCACGACACCGCGCCCAGACGCCTTCCTGAACGGCATGGATGTAATAGGGCGAGTGGTTGTCATAGATCAGCGCAATCTGGTGCGAGCGTTTGCCCGCCAGCGAGCGTGCCGCCAGGCTGGGGCTGAAGGCCAGCGCGGCCATTGCCGCCTCGACTTTCGCACGGGTGTCGGCGCGGACATAGCGTTCCTTGTTGAGGACGCGGCTCACCGTTTTGATCGACACGCCCGCCGCGCGCGCCACATCGTTGATCGTATTGCGCGATGCCATGTGCGTACCCCTGTGGCGTTGTTGTAACCGCGCAACACCGTCCGGCGCAACGACTCTCGCCCCTTGCGGACCGTATCGATTCCATGCGAATGCACAATTTCAGACATCGCTGTCATAAGCAGTGGTGCGGGGAGGAAGATGACGCTGCGCTACGGCCTTGTCGGCACCGGCATGATGGGCATCGAGCACATCAACAATGTCGCGATCACGCCGGGTGCCGAGATCGTGGCGCTCGCCGATCCTGTCGATACGTCGCTGTCCTGGGCAAAGAATGCGCTGGGCGAAGGTGCCACTCCGCAAGTGTTTTCTAGCGCCGCCGAACTGGCCAACGCAGGTCTCGATGCCGTGATCGTCGCCAGCCCCAACTACACCCACCGCGCGGTGCTTGAACCGCTGTTCGATGCAGGCCTCAACATCCTGTGCGAAAAACCAGTGGCGACGATCGTCGAGGACGCGCGCTGGATCGTCGAGCGCGCCGCGCAGTCTCCGGGCATTTTCTGGACCGCGATGGAATATCGCTTCATGCCGCCCGCCGCCGAATTCGTTCGGCAGGTGCACGACGGGCGCACCGGCAAATTGCAGATGCTCAGCATCCGCGAGCACCGATTCCCCTTCTTGCCGAAGGTCGGAGACTGGAACCGTTTCGCCGAAAACACTGGCGGGACGATGGTCGAGAAATGCTGCCATTTCTTCGACCTGATGCGCCTGATTATCGGCAGCGAGGCGGTGCGCGTCTTTTGCTCGGGCGCAATGGACGTGAACCATCTCGACGAGACCTACGATGGTCGCACACCCGACATAATCGACAACAGCTATACGACAGTGGACTTTGCCAATGGCGTGCGGGCGATGCTTGACCTGTCGATGTTTGCCGAAGGGGCGGAGAATCAGGAAGAGATTACGGCGGTCGGCGACAAGGCGCGGCTCGATTGCCTGATCCCGGCCGGCGACCTCGTGTTTTCCCCACGCACCGGGTTCATGCAGCCCAAGGCCGTGACGCGCGAGCATGTTGCGGTCGAGGCCCATGCGCTGAACGCCGGGCACCACCATGGCGCGACCTTTTACCAGCACCAGAAATTCTGTGCTGCCGTGAAAGGCGAGGGTGCCGTAGAAGTATCTGCGACCGACGGGATGATGGCGGTCGCCATCGGCACCGCCGCCGAAATCAGCGCACGCGAACACCGCGTCGTCGAGATGAGTGAATTGGGTTTCTAATCAAACAAATGGCAACGGCCACGGGCCGCGCCACACGCAGGAAGGACGAAAAATGACCAAGACCCTGATGATGGCAAGTGTTGCCGGTTTTGCCCTGATTACCGCTGCCCCCGCGCTGGCGCAGGGTGCCGCTCCGGCAGCCGAGGACGGCGCACCTGCCGAAATCGTCGTCACCGCGCAAAAGCGCACCGAGCGTCTGCAGGACGTGCCGGTTGCGGTCAGCGTCATTTCGGGCGCGTCGCTCGAAGCCAAGGGCGGTGTGAACATCGAGAGCGCGCAGTATCTCGTGCCCACCTTGAACTTCCGCAAATCGGGCGCCGCGATCAACCAGTCGCTGTTCCTGCGTGGTGTCGGCACCTCGACTTTCTCGATCGCCGGTGAGCCTTCGGTTTCGACCGTTGTCGACGGCGTCGTGTTTAGCCGCGCGGGCGAAGCATTTAGCGATTTGGTCGATATCGAGCGGATCGAAGTGCTGCGCGGGCCGCAGGGCACATTGTTCGGCAAGAACGCGAGCGCGGGCGTGGTCAACATCGTGACCAAAAAGCCGACCAAGGATCTGGAAGGCTCGGTCGAAGCAAGCTATTTCGACCGCAGCGAGTTCAAGGGACGTGCGGTCATCAACCTGCCGTTTAGCGACACAGCGGGCATCCGCGTCACCGGCTTCTACGGTAAGTATAACGGCAATATCTTCAACGCGGCAGCCAATGTGAACCGCAATGTCAACGGTTACGAGCGTTATGGCTTCCGCGCGACCATCGTCGGCGAAATTACGCCCGACCTGATCGCCACGATCAGTGCCGACTGGCGCAAAGCGAACGACGAATGCTGTGCGGAAGTGATCGGCGGCATCAACCCGACCGGCACCGCCATCGCGCCGCCGACTGGCCTCGCGTTGCTCGCGCTGGCCGGCACCAACTTCGCTGGCGATCAGTCGCGCATCATTCGCCAGAACCTGATCACGGCAAGCCGTCAGACGAGCTATGGCACGTCAGTGCAGCTCGATTGGCAGCTCGGCACGCAAACGGTCACATCGATCACCGCCTTTCGTGCCTATAACGAGCTTGAAGTTCGCGACGGCGACTTCGTCGATACGGCGTATAACGGTTTGAACCAGTTGCACGACGTAGGGCCGCAGACGGGTCGCACCTTCACGCAGGAATTCCGCCTGACCTCGCCGGGCGGCCAGTTCTTCAACTATGTGCTGGGTGCCTTCTACAGCTGGGCGAAAACCGACCGCACTTTCACGCGCAACGACATCGTCTGCAACTCCACGCCCGCACCGACGGTGCTGATCCCTTGCGGATCGATCGGGACAAACCCGCCGCCAGCATCGACTTTCCCGACGGGCACAGCGACCTTTGGCTCGGTGTTCAAGAACCTCGCGTTCTTTGGACAGGGCACGATCAATATTGCCGATAACTTCCGCCTGATCGCCGGTCTGCGTTACACGGCGGATCAGCTCGATGTATCCCTCGGCCGTACGACGGCGCTTGCGGGACCGGGCATCCAACCGAACTTCGACGCGGGCGTGTTCAACAACGGCGCAACCAATCCAGCAGGCGGGTTTATCGCGGGTCCGTCGAACGGTGTGCCGTTCACGAACAAGGCCACCAGCACCAACTGGTCGGGCAAGGCAGGCGCGCAGTTCGACCTGAGCCGCAACTCGACCGTCTACGCAACCTATTCGCGTGGCTATAAGGGGCCGGCGTTCAACATCTTCTTCAACCTGACCGCGACCGGTTCAGGCGTGATCGACCCCGAAACCTCGGACGCGTTCGAAATCGGCGCGAAGAACACGTTGTTCGGTGGCAAGCTCGTGCTGAACCTCGCGGCCTATTACGCGAAGTACAAGAACTTCCAGGCCAACAACCCCGACATCGTCGCGGGCGTGGTGGTGACGCGGTTTACGAACGCGGGCGACATTTCGACCCGCGGCATCGAAGCGGACTTCATCCTCCGTCCGGTGCGCGACCTCAACATCTCGGGCGGCGTCGCCTATACCGATGCGAAGGTCGATGCGTTCCGCGCACCGCCGGGCGCTGCGGCCACAGCGATCGTGCCGTCGGGAACGCCGCTCGCCTATGCACCGAAGTTCAAGGCATCACTGGGCGTCGATTACCGCTGGCGCACCGGTGGCAGCATCGACGCACGCTTCGGCGCGCAGGGATCGTACCAGTCGAGCCAGTTGTCGCTGTTCGACCCGAATCCAATCGTGCGCGAAGCGGGCAGGATCAAGGCCTATGGGCTTGTCGATCTGTCGGCAGGGATCATCAGTGCCGATGATCGCTATAGCCTGACGCTTCAGGTCAAGAACGCGTTCAACCAGAGCTTTGCCGCGGCCATCACCAACGGTGGACCGGGCGGTGCCTACCGCTACCTGATCCCGCGCGAGGCTGACCGGTATTTCGGCGTGACCGGCAAGATCAGCTTCGGCGGTCGCTGATTCGAATGAGTTGCCAGCGGGCACCCAAAAGCTGCTCCGCTGGCAACTTCCGATTAAGGGGCTGAAAGCAGCATGGTGCGACCATCGTTCCTCCTTGATCGGACCGACGCTAAGCTGTTCGTATGCGGTCGCACAAACGGAACAATACCCGTTCTGATACTGGCAGCATTGCTCGGTATCGACGCGGATGTTGCGCGGGCCGAAGCACCGGTTGATCCTGCGAGGATGGCAACAGAAAGTTGCGATCCGCAGGCTGCATCGCAATCACCAACGGGCGTCTATGTGCCCGCAATACGACCCCCCGAAACATCCTCCGGCACCACGCGATATCGCCCGCCGGGCGACTGGCCATGGCTCTGCCGATATCGTGCAGACAATCAGGCCGCCCTGACTCTTGCTCCGCCGGAAATCGTCTTCTACGGGGATTCAATCACCGAAAACTGGGCAAAGATCGACCCCGCTTTTTTCAGCCGCTCCGCCATCAATCGAGGCATCAGTGGTCAAACTTCTGCCCAGCTCCTCCTGCGGTTTTATCAGGATGTCGTCGCCCTGCGTCCTCGCAAGGTTCACATTGTCGTGGGAACCAACGATATCGCCGGCAATCCGGGCGCTCTCGACGCGCAAAGCTACAAGAACAACATGCTTGCCATGGTCGACCTTGCACGGATCCATCGTATCAAGGTCATCCTGGGCAGCGTTCCTCCGGCGGCACGCTTTCCTTGGCGGAGCGAAGTGCCAGCGCTGGTCAAATTCGAACCGGTGCGCGAAATCCAGGACTTGAACCTCTGGTTGCAGAGGCTTGCGAAGGAACGCAATCTCATGTTCGTTAACTATCACGACGCAATGGCCGATGTCGACGGCGCGATGCAGACCGCCTTGACGCGAGACGGGGTTCACCCAAACGCCAAAGGATATGAGGTGATGCGCCGAATGGCAGTGACAGCGGTGGCGAAGCCATGAATGCAAGTCGGCAAGATGAGCTTGGTCGGCACGCGCCGTGCGAGAGCCGGGGTAGGGCGAGCATCCTCTCCCCGGCGCGCGCATGGACTTTGTTCGCGCTGCTCTGCGTCGCGGGCATTTTCAATCTTATGGATCGCCCGATCATTGCGATCCTGAAACCCGATATGTCGGCCGATCTCGGCTGGACCGATGCCGAATTCGGGCGATTGGCGCTTATCACGCAACTCGCCGCCGCGTCCTCGTTCCTGTTCACCGGCTGGTTGATCGACAAATTGGGCATCTGGCGCTCGATGGTCGCGGGTGTTTCAGCGTGGAGTTTCGCAGCGATGGCGCACGGCTGGGCGTTTGCCGGATGGCAGGTCGTTGCCGCGCGCGTTGGCCTCGGCGTCACCGAAGCGATGCAGACGCCGCTGACGGTCAAGACTGCCGCCACATTATTCCCGAAAGAACGCCGCTCGCTCGCGCTCGGCATCAATACGCTGATTGGCAGCGCGGGGACGATCCTGTTGCCGTTCTTCATCCCCATTATGGCTGTCACAATGGGCTGGCGCGGCGCGTTGCTGTTTGCAGGCATCGGCGGATTCGTAACGCTTGCCGCTTGGCTCGCGGTCGCGCGCGGGGTGAAGTTCGACGATGCGGCGGAGGACGAGCACCTCGATTTCTCCGACGATGGCAAGCCCTATGGCCCGATCCTGCGCGAGCGGCGGACATGGGCGATCGTCATTGCCAAGGCGCTGTCGGATTCGACCTTCTGGCTGCTGACGTTCTGGCTGCCCGACTTTTACCGCAAGACCTTCGACCTTTCGACGTCCGAACTGGCCATTCCGATGGCGCTTGCCTTTGCAGGGTCTGCTATCGGCGGGCTGACGGCGGGGATCGTGTCGACGCGGCTGATCGCGCAGGGGTGGGATGTGCTGCGCGTTCGTCGCGTCGTTATGCTCGTTTCCGCCCTGATCGTCGTGCCGGTGCCCTTCGTGCTGCAACTGAACAGCATTTGGCCCATCGCCTTTATGATGGCGGTTGTGCTCGCCGGACACCAGGGATTCTCGTTGTCGATCTTTGGCCTCATTACCGATGTTGTGCCGCGCTCGAAGGTTGGGCGGGTGACCGCGTTCGGTGCGTTCTGCGGCAATGTCGCGGGCGGGTTACTGGTCTATGGCGTCGGCCTCGCTCTAACAGCGGGTTATAGCTTCACGCCGTTCTTCATGTTTGCGGCAGTGTCGTATCTGCTTGCAATCGGCTGGCTACGGATGGTTATGCCGCGCGGGTGACCGAACGACGCAGCCTGCCGCTTGCCGCCGACCTTTATGGCGATCTGCTCGACGTTGCGCCTGCCGGGCCGGTCGGGCTGACTGCCTATTTCCCCGGGCTTGTCCTGACCATCGTGGCGGCGCTGGCGGCGGCTTATCTGTCCGAACATTACGGCGCGCCGATCATGCTGATGGGCTTGCTCATCGGCTTGGCGTTCAATTTCGCCAATGCCGATGTGCGCCTGCATCCCGGACTTGGGTTTGCCTCGAAGACCCTGTTGCGCTGGGGCATTGTGCTGGTCGGGTTGCAGGTGACTTTCGGCGAGATTGCGAGCCTCGGAGCACCTGCTTTCGCCGCCATTGCGGCAATGGTCGCGCTAGTGACGCTCAGCGGCACGGTCATGTCGAAATGGATCGGACGCGGAGCCGCCTTTGGGACATTGGCAGGGGGCGCGGTTGCCATCTGCGGCGCGTCGGCCGCACTCGCGCTGTCGAGCGTGCTCGGTGAAAAGCGCACGTCGCAGGCGCAATTGACGCTGGTGCTGGTGGCGGTGTCGGCGGCGAGCGCGCTGGCGATGTCGCTCTATCCAGTGTTGGCGCAGTTGCTCGATCTAACCGACCGGCAGGCCGGGTTCCTGATGGGCGCGTCGATCCATGACGTCGCGCAAGCGCTGGGCGCGGGCTATTCCTACTCGCCCGAGGCCGGTGCGACGGCGACAGTCGTGAAGCTGACGCGCGTGGCATTGTTAGCACCCGCGCTTGCAGTCGTGGCCTACGCCTATCGCGACGAAGCAGGCGTGAAGCGCGGCGGCGTTGGCGTACCGTGGTTCGTGCTCGGCTTCCTGGGCCTGTGTGCCCTGCATTCGCTGGTCGCGCTGCCCCAGCCTGTGCTCGACGCGGCCAAACCAACTGCGACCGCGCTGCTGGTGCTCGCGGTGACTGCGACGGGCATCCGATCACCGATGAACCTGCTGCTCGAACAGGGGTGGCGCGCATCTATGCCAGTGATCGCGGCGACAATCGTATCGTTCGTGCTCGCGCTCGGTGCCGCGCTGATTCTCGTCTAATCATACCCGCCCGACTATCCCCAGTGTCACATTGCCGTAACGTCAGAGTCTCCGATCTGACGCCATAACTGCGCCGTCCTGTCACACGGCCCGCCTACCCGAGCCTCGGGACAGAAAAAGGGGCCGGTTGAGTCGGTCATCTTTCGCACCCTCGATATTCACTCGAAGCCGGTGCGCCGGAGCGGAGATTTTATGGCCTCGTTCAAACGCTTTACCAAAGTCATGCTGTCGGGCGCGTCGTTCGCGGCGCTCGCGGCCTGTGGTGCCAGCGATATTGCTTCGCCAGGGACTGGCGGCAATGTCACGATCAACAATGTCACGCCTGCCCCGACGCCGACCCCCACGCCTACGCCGACCGGCGTGACCCCCGCTGGCGGTTGCCCGACGATTGCGTCGGATCAGGGCACGATTACTGGCACGACCGGTACCTATCGCGTCTGCCGTCTGCCCAATTTGATCACGTCGTCGATCAGCCTGCCCAAGGTTGCCGGGTTGCTTTACGAGCTCAACGGTCGCGTCAATGTTGGTTGCGATGGCGGCTTTGCAGCCCCGACCGCCGCTGCACCAGTGGCCTCTACAACGATCGGTTGCGGCAATCTGACTGCCGATACGGCAGTGACCCTGACGATTGCCCCGGGCGTCATCCTTTATGGATCGACCGGACAGTCATGGCTCGCCGTCAATCGCGGCAACCAAATCCAGGCCGTCGGCACGGCCGCAGCCCCGATCGTGTTCACGAGCCGCGACAATGTTCTTGGCATCAATGATGACACATCGCAGGGGCAATGGGGCGGGGTTGTCCTGATGGGCCGCGGCGTCGTCACTGACTGCAACGTCGGCTCGACCGCCGCGAACACCTGCGAGCGCGACACCGAGGGCGCAGCCGATCTCGCGCGCTTCGGCGGCACGAACAATGCGTACAACGCGGGCCGGATGAGCTTTGTCCAGATCCGCTATTCGGGGTTCGTGCTCGGCGCGAACCGCGAGCTTCAGGCCTTGACGACCGAAGGTATCGGCACAGGCACAGTCCTGAACAATATCCAGTCGCACAACAGCTCTGACGACGGCGCGGAGTTCTTCGGCGGCGCGATCAACATGAAATACTATATTGCGACGGGGGCCGATGACGACAGCCTCGACGTTGACACCGGCGCGCAGATGAATGTCCAGTATGCGCTGCTCCTGCCACGGGCGACGAAGGGCGATGCGCTGTTCGAAATCGACAGCAACGGACTCGAAACCGACCTGCCGCGCACGCGCCTCAACGTCGCCAACTTTACCGCGATCCAGTCAGTAGCGAGCGCCGACAACGAGGCGAACGATCTTGCCGCCGCACTTTTCCGTGGCAATTCGGACACGACGCTGGTGAACGGCCTGATCATTACGCCGAACAACGAATGTATCCGGATGAACGGGTCCGGGACCACGCCGGTCACTCTGGCAGTCCGGTCGGTGGCGATGCAGTGTAACGCGACCAAATATCTCGGGTCGGGCTCGCTTACCGCAGCGCAGGTCGCCGCCGCATTTGCGACCGGCACGAATAACAACAACGACAGTTTCACAGCGTCGCTCGCCAACGTTTTCATCAACGGCGCGAACGAAACCGCCGTGGTCGGGACCGATCCGAAGACAATCAATGCGTTCTTCGACACGACGACATGGGCCGGTGCGGTGCGAAACAGCACCGACACCTGGTACGCCGGATGGACCTGCAACAGCGCGACAGTGAATTTTGGTGCGGGTTCGACGTCGTGCACGTCGCTGCCCACGACCTGATCGCAAACCACCTCAACACCGGCGGGGGCAGCTTCCTGGGGCTGCCCCCGTATTTGCACCCGAAATTGGGGGATTGAAAATGTTGAAGCCGCTGCACCTCGCGCGGATATTGCTGGCATCGTCGGCGCTGGCAGCACCTTCGTTTGCGTTTGCGTTCGCGCAAGCCACCGCACCGGCGACGACCACGCCACCTGCTGACGCTCCGGCGACTGCCGAATCCGCTCCCGAAGCGCCCGCGCAGGAAGAGGTCGAAATTTCAGCGCCCGGTGCGAACGAGATTGTCGTGACGGGGCGGCGCGACCGTAACATTGCCAAGACATCGGATCAGGTCGTGTCAGTGCTCGGTGCCGCTGAAATCGCGCGCACAGGCGACGGCAACATCGCGGGTGCGCTCGGTCGCGTGACCGGCCTCAGCGTCGTCGGCAGCGGATTCGTCTATGTGCGCGGTCTTGGCGACCGCTATTCGCTGGCGCTGCTCAACGGGTCGCCTTTGCCCAGCCCCGAGCCGCTTCGCCGGGTCGTGCCGCTCGACATTTTCCCGAGCGGCGTTATCGCGTCGTCGCTTGTCCAGAAAAGCTATTCGGTGAACTACCCCGGCGAGTTCGGCGGCGGGGTCATCAACCTGACCACCCGCGCCGTCCCGCGCGAACCGTTCTTCAATGTCGGTATCGGCATGTCGGGCGACAGCGAAACGACAGGCAACATCGGCTATACCTATTATGGTGCGCGCTGGGACAATCTCGGCTTCGACAACGGCGTCCGCAACACGCCCGCGCCGCTCGCCGCTTTCCTCGCGAGTGGCGCGCGGACCAGCTCGGGCACCGTCAACACCTCGGCGATCGCCAATGGCCTCGTCACCGGCCAGAACGGCGTGATCCAGCGCTGGCAGGTAGCACCCAATTTTTCGGCGAACATTACCGGCGGGCGATCCTTTCCGCTTGGCACCGGGGAACTCGGCGTGATCGCCGCGGTGGGGTACAACAACAAATACACGACGCGGCAGGCGCTGCGTCAGGCGTCGCTCAGCGCCGATGTCTCGACGCTGGAGTCGAACTTCAACGAGGTCAACACCGACCAGCGTATCGTCGTCAACGGTTTGCTCGGCCTCGGCTATGAGTGGGACGATCACAAGATCCGCATCACCAATCTCTATATCCGCGACACGATCAAGCAGGCGCGGCTGTCGCTCGGCAACCGTCAGGGAACCGGTGTCGATTACCAGCAACAGAAGACTGCTTGGTACGAACGCCAGCTGATCAACACGCAATTCGTCGGCGAGTATAAGCTGGCCGATGGGCTTCGGCTCGACCTGCGTGCGGCTTATGCCAATTCGCAGCGCGAAGCGCCCGGCGAGCTGTTCCTCGAGTATGTCCGCACCAATTCCACCGCCGATCCCCTCGGCCGGTTTTTCGTCAACCGTCTCAACAACGGCAATGGCGGTGATGCGCGCATCACTTATTCGGACCTGAATGAAGATCTGTATTCGGCCAGTGCCGACCTCAGCTACCGTATCAATGACCGGCTGAGCGCGACCATCGGCGGGGCGTGGGGCGACACCAAGCGCACCAGTTCGCGTCGCGATTTCCAGTTTCAGGCACCCGGCAATTTCCCGAGCGGCGTCGGCCTATTGCGGCCCGACCTGCTGCTCGGCGCGAACGTCATCAATGCGTTCCGGATCGCGCTCATCGAAACCGACGAGGGCAACCCCGCGTTTTTTGCCCGGCTGAAGAATTATGCCGGCTATGCAAAGTTCAATGCCAAGTTCACTGACACGCTCAGCCTCGATGCCGGTGTCCGCTATGAAAGCGCGACACAGACGGTGACACCGGTGCAGGTCTTTACGGTGCCGGGTGCATCGACCGCCGGAACCAGCCTCAAGCGCAACTATTGGTTGCCTGCCGCAACGCTGACCTGGGAGGTCGATAACGGGATGCAGGTGCGCCTCAGTGCTTCCAAAACCATCGCTCGCCCGCAGTTCCGCGAACTCATCAACCAGCCCTATTTCGACCCCGATTCCAACCGTCAATATCGCGGAAATCCGCTGCTGGTCGATAGCCAGCTCTACAATGCCGAAGCGCGCTTCGAATGGTATTTCGCGCCCGAACAGCGACTGTCGGTTTCGGGCTTTTACAAGAAAATCGACAAGCCAATCGAAGCGTTCATTACTGGCGGCGACCTCGTCACCTCGTTCGCCAACGCGCCGACGGCGACCTTGTACGGGGCCGAGGTCGAGTTCCAGAAGAATTTCAATCTTGACGGGCTGTTCAAGGCGGGTGGGCTGTCCGAACGGCGCATCGTGCTGACCGCGAATTACACCTACACCAAGTCGAAAATCAAAGTGGCAACGGGCGATACGACTTCGGTGTTCGGGGCGTTTTCGTCCAGAGCGTCGGACTATTTCCGCGATGGCGGGCCGCTGACCGGCCAGTCGGACCATATCGCCAATTTGCAGATCGGGTTGGAACACCCCGACCGGCTATCGCAACAGACGATCCTGCTCGGCTATTCGAGCAACCGCGTCATCAGCCGCGGCCTCAACGGTTCGGTTCCACAGCCCGACGTCATCGAGCGCCCCGGCTTTCGCCTGGATTTTGTCGCGCGTGAGGGGATTGAAGTACTCGGCAAGGAAATCGAACTGAAGTTCGAGGCACGCAATATCACCGGCCAGCGCCACGAGGAGTTTCAGCGGTCGGGTAACAACCGCATCGATATCAACAGCTATGCAGTGGGCACGACGCTGGCGCTGTCTGCGACGGTCAAGTTCCAATAGGACTCGCGGGCGCAGTCACAATCTTGTCGCATGTCGCCAGTGTATCCGTCATACAGCGACGCTGGTCAGCGGTTAGAAGGGCATCGGCGCAACATGCAATTCAAGCTCGGCGCGTGGCCGGTCCGTGCCATAAGCGGCAAGTCGGGGTTTCCTGCCGCGACAATTGCCGATGTGCTTCTGATTTTTGCACTGGCGGGTGCGGCGGTGATGTTGTTCTGGGCGCTGTTCCGTCCGCTCGGACCTGTCGGCTCCTGGCAGGCAGTGCGTGGTGTACCGGTGGTGTCCGATCCGATGCTGCTCACCCGCTTCGACCCCTTCTTCCGCAGCAGCGGGGCAAGCGGACCGACCACTGTCACGTCGCTGGCGCTGAAACTCTTTGGCATCCGCGTCGATCAGGCAATGGGGCGCGGATCGGCAATTATCGCGACACCCGATGGCGTGCAGAGCAGCTATGCGGTCGGTGACGAGATCGTGCCGGGCGTGAAACTCAAGTCGGTGGCTTTCGACTATATCGTGCTCGAACGCGGCGGTGTGGACGAGCAATTGTTCCTCGACCAGTCGGTTGCCGCTCCCGTTGCCGGTGCTGCGGCTGCGGCACCCGGCGCAACGCCCGCGCCAGCCACTACGGCGCAATTGTCACCGCAAGCCCTTGCCGAGGGTATCGCCTTTGCGCCACGGAGCGAGAAGGGTGCCGCCCCCGGCCTCGTTGTGGCTCCAAAGGGAAGCGGCAATTTGTTCGCGCAATCCGGGTTGGTGCAGGGAGACGTCGTGACGCAAATCAACGGACAGCCGGTTCGGTCGGTCGATGATATCGCCAATGCGGTTGTGCGGGTGCCGCCGGGCGGTCGCCTGAATTTCATGATCGAGCGCAACGGCACGACGATGAATGTGTCCGCAGGAGCACCCAAGTGAAGCGTTTCGGACTGATTGCGGCGATTGTGCTGGCGGGCGCTGCACCGACGATTTCGCTTGCCCAGCAAGTGCTGAACCTGCGCGATGCCGATATCCGTGCGTTCATTCAGGATGCGGCACGGGTGACGGGGCGCACCTTCATCATCGATGCGCGGGTCGCGGGGAAAGTGTCGGTGGTTACCGACCGTCCGCTCAGCCGCTCCGAATATTTCGAGGTGTTCCTATCGACGCTGCGCGCCAATGGCTTGGTCGCGGTGCCGACCGGCAATGGTGCCTATCGCATCCAGCCGGTCGACGGAGCCGCCGCACAACCCGGGCGCGTCGGATCTTCGGGCGCGGCACGCAATAGCTTCGTCACCGAAGTCTTCCGCCTCCGTGCCATCGACGCGGCGCAAGCGGTGGAAACGGTTCGCCCATTGGTCAGCCGCGAGGGATCGGTCACCGCCAACGTCGCGGGCAACAGCCTCGTGGTTGCCGACTATGCCGACAATATCCGCCGCATCCGCAGTGTGATCGCGCGGATCGACAGCGATTCAGCCGAAACCCGCATTGTCCCGCTCCGCAACGCGGGCGCGCGCGAGATTGCGACGGCGCTCCAGACATTGGCGACGGTCGGCGGTCCGCGCGGGACGGTGGCGATTTCACCCATCGACAGCTCGAACGCGATTGCCCTGCGCGGTGATGCGCGCGCGGTTGCACGCTTTGCCGAAATTATTGCCGACCTGGACCGGCGCGCGGCGGCGGGTTCCGAAATCCGCGTGATTTTCTTGCAGCACGCCGATGCCGAGAAATTGTTGCCAGTGCTCCAGACGCTCGTCGGCCAGACGCCGAGCATTACCGCGCAAGTCGTGTCGAACGCCCAGACGCGCAGCCTGCCCGGAACGACGCCGCAGCCTGCGGCGATTAGTGCGCCTTCGTCCTCGGGTGGTAGCTCCGGCGGTTCGGGCATCAGCCGGTCGCCCGCGATTATTGCCCGGTACGAGGGCACCAACGCGATCATCATTTCCGCCTCTGCCGATGTCCAGCGCACATTGGGCGAAGTGATCCGCCAGCTCGATACACGCCGCGAACAGGTGCTGATCGAGGCCATCGTTGTCGAAATTTCGGACACGGCGGCGCGCAAACTCGGCATCCAGCTCGGTTTCGGCGGTCCCGGCGGAGGGGCGTTCACCACCTACTCGAATGTCACCCCGTCGATCGTGCCAATTGCGGGCGGCATCCTGCAGAACCAGTTGAGCGGCGGGTCCACGACAACGACGACAGTCAACGGCACCACGACGACGACGACCTCTGGCAACACCAACGGCAGCACTTTGCTCCAAGGTGCGCTGGGCGCGGTCAATGCGGCGACTGGTGGCACGGCAGGTGCGGCGTTTGGCCTCGGCAACAACTTGTACCTCGGCGCGATTATCAATGCGGTTAGCCAGGATAACCAGTCGAACCTGCTCCAGACTCCCTCGGTTGTGACGCTCGACAATCAGGAAGCGAAAATCCTGGTCGGTCAGGAAATTCCGGTGACGACGGGAGAAGCACTCGGCGGCAATTTCGACAACGCGTTCCGCACGGTGCAGCGCCAGAACGTTGGTATCCAGCTGGAGGTCAAGCCGCAGATCGGGGAAGGCGGATCGATCAAGCTGTTTTTGCGTCAGGAGGTCAGCTCGATCGCGGGTGCCGTCACGAACAACTCTTCGGATCTCATTCTCAACAAGCGCGAAATCCAGACGACGATGACGGTTGACGACGGGCAGATCATGGCCATTGGTGGACTGCTCGACGACAATGAGCGGCGCACTCTCGAAAAAGTGCCGGTGCTCGGCGACATTCCGTTGCTTGGGGAATTGTTCCGCTCGCGCAGTAAATCGCGCGGCAAAACCAATTTGATGGTCTTCATCCGTCCGACCATCCTTCGCACGGCAGCAGACGCCAAAGCCTATGCAGAGCGCCGATACGGTTATGTTCGCTCGCAGCAATTGCTTGGCAACCCCGATCAGGAACCAAGCATTGACGAACTGATGCGCGATTACATGGGCGCGCCGTTGCCCGGGCCCGTCGCTGCGCCGCAGGTTGCGCCGGGCGAGGCGCCGCCTCCGCCGCAAGTCATTCCATCGACAAGCTCGACGCAGATTATCCGTCCCGTCGCAGTGCCGAAGGACAAATGAGCGAAGCCGACGCCCTGACTCTGGTCACCATCCCCTATGCTTTCGCACGCCGTTTTGGCGTGGTGATGCAGCCGGGGACGGATGGACGGCTATCGGTGGCGTTGCGCGAAGGCGCGGACCCGGCAGTATTGCTCGAAGTGAAGCGCCATCTGGCCCAGCCCTTCGATGTGACTCCTGTGGGGACGACCGCTTTTGATCGGTTGCTTTCCGACCACTATATGACCGATGGCGAAGCAGCTGCCGTTGCGATGGGCGCCGAGGAAATCGACGCGCTGGCGAGCGGCATCCCGAGCGCGGAGGATTTGCTCGACACTGCCGATGACGCCCCCGCCATCCGTCTGATCAACGGCATCATTGCCGAGGCGGTGCGGCAGGGTGTCTCGGACATCCATATCGAGCCGTATGAAAGCGGCCTGATCGTGCGGATGCGGATCGACGGCGTGTTGCGCGAAACCTTGCGGATGCCGCCGCATGTGGCGCCCGTTATCGTCAGCAGGGTCAAAGTGATGGCGCGGCTCGACATCGCCGAGCGGCGTATTCCGCAGGACGGACGCATCGGGCTGACGCTGGGCGGTAAATTGCTCGACGTGCGCGTTTCCACGTTGCCCAGCCGTGCGGGCGAGCGCGTCGTGCTGCGTATTCTCGACAAGGAAAATGCCGGGATCGACCTCGACGTTCTCGGCATGACGCCGGGGACGTTGGCGCTGCTGCGGGATGCCTTGTCCGAGCCGAACGGCATCATCCTCGTCACCGGCCCGACCGGTAGCGGCAAGACCACAACGCTTTATGCGGGGTTGCGGCTGCTGAACGACGGCACGCGCAACATCCTGACCGTCGAAGACCCGGTCGAATATGCCATCGACGGCGTCGGGCAGACGCAGGTCAATTCGAAGGTGGGCCTGACCTTCGCGGCGGGGCTGCGCGCGATCCTGCGCCAGGATCCCGATGTCGTGATGATCGGCGAAATCCGCGACCGTGAGACGGCTGAAATCGCGGTGCAGGCGTCGTTGACGGGGCACCTCGTGCTGTCGACGGTCCACACCAATGATGCGGCCGGCGCGATCACGCGGATGCGCGACATGAAGGTCGAACCGTTTTTGCTCGCCTCCACCTTGCGCGCCGTCATCGCGCAACGGCTCGTGCGGAGGCTCTGCCCTGATTGCCGCCGCGCAGTGCCTGCGGATGCAGCGGTGGCGAAGCTGCTCGATGTCGATGAAGGCGCAGTCATTTACGAACCCGGCGGCTGTGCGGCGTGCGGTAATACGGGGTTCAAAGGGCGTGTCGGTGTGTTCGAGGCTGTCAGGATCGACGACACCATCCGCCGTCTCATCAACAGCGACGCTGACGAGGACGCGATTGCAAAACATGCCTTTGCCAAATCGCCCAATCTCGGCGCGGCGGCCCGGGCGCTGGTCCGCGAGGGACTGACGACGCCAGAGGAAGCGGTGAGGATATCGCGGCGAGGTAGTGAGGATGGGTGAGGTGCAACTACTCCTCCCCGGACCGGGGAGGTGGCAGGCGAAGCCTGACGGAGGGGGTTCTCCGCGCGAGACGAACCAAGTGTGGCGAGCCCCCTCCACCACTTCGTGGTCCCCCTCCCCGTTCCGGGGAGGAATAAGTGGCTGAATTCGACTATCACGTCATCGACACGGCGGGACGCGAGCGGCGCGGGTCGCTGGCCGCCGCCAGTCTCGACGATGCGCGGGGCAAACTCGGTGCGCGGCGGTTCTATATCGTCCGGCTCGACACCGCTTCGGGCAACAAACCGCGCGCCGCTTCACCCTTGGCCTCGTTCAACACCCTCATCGGCCCGCGCCGCCTGAGTGCCAAGGCGCTGACCCTGTTTACGCGCCAGCTCGCTACGCTGTCGCTGGTCACGCCTCTCGAGGAAGCACTGCGGACCATCGCGCGCCAGACCGAGGGCGATCATGTCCGCGCCATCCTCGACCGGGTGCACGCGGGCGTCGTCGAGGGGCGTCGCCTGTCCGACGCCATGGGCCGCGAACCGCGCAGTTTCCCGCCGCTTTACCGCGCTATGGTGCAGGCGGGGGAGGGTGCGGGGACACTGCCGTTGATTCTCGAACGCCTTGCGGGCCTGCTCGAACGTCAGGCGCAGATGCGCGCCAAAATCACGACCGCCATCGCCTATCCGGTTGTGCTCGCCATCGTCGCGACACTGGTCGTGATGGCGCTGATGATTTTCGTCGTGCCACAGGTTGTCGAGCAGTTCGACACTGTCGGGCAGCAACTGCCGCTGCTGACGCGCATCGTCATCGGTATTTCGTGGTTTCTCGCCAATTTCTGGTGGGCGTTGCTGATCGTGCTCGGGCTGCTTGCCGTTGGGGCGAGCTATGCATTGAAGGACGAGGCGATCCGCCTGCGTTTCGACCGCGCATGGTTGCGCTTCCCGCTGATCGGCCGTCTGACCCGCGATCTGCACGCCGCGCGCATGGCGCGGACTTTGTCGACGATGGTCGGCAGCCGCTTGCCGTTGCTCGAGGGGCTGACCCTGACTGCCGCGACCGTCCATAACCGCGCGCTGCGGGCGGCATCCGACGAAATCGCTGAATCGGTCCGCACCGGCGGCAGTCTGTCGGCGGCGCTCAAACGCTCGGATATTTTCCCGCCGTTGCTCGTTTACATGTCGGCGTCGGGCGAGGCATCGGGGCAGCTCGACACGATGCTCGAACGTGCGGCGGATTATCTCGAACGCGAATTCGACACCTTCACGTCGAGTGCGCTGTCGCTGCTCGAGCCCGCGATCATCGTCATCATGGGCGGCGTGGTCGGTGCCATCGTGCTATCGATCTTGCTGCCGATCCTCCAACTCGAAACACTGGCTGGTTCATCATGAAAAAACCGCTTTCCGCCCGCGCAGCAGCTGAAGAAGGTTTTACGCTCGTAGAGCTGATGGTCGTCATCGTGATTCTCGCGTTGCTGTCGGTCATCGTGGCAGTGAACGTTCTGCCACAACTCGGGCGCGCCAAGAGCGAAACTGCCAAGATCGACATCACCAACATCGATCAGGCGATGGAACTCTACCGGCTCAACAACCTGAATTACCCCTCGACCGCCGACGGACTTGGCGCGTTGGTCACGGCACCGCCGTCGCTGGCCGATCCGTCGCGCTATCAGGCAGGCGGCTATATCAAAAAGCTTCCCAAAGACCCCTGGGGCCGCGATTACAAGTTCGAAAGCCCGGGCAAACGCGGCGCGTACGACATCTACAGCCTCGGGGCCGATGGTGCGGAAGGGGGCACGGGCGAAAATGCCGATATCGGCAACTGGCAATAAGCGCGGCCTGTCCGAAAAAGGCTTCACGCTTATCGAGCTGATGGTCGTGCTCGTCATTCTCGGCATTACATCGGCAGCCGTGGTGCTGGCGATCCCCGACCCTGGCGGAAGGGTGCGCGACGAAGGCGAACGGCTTGCGGCGCGCGCGCTGGCGGTCCGCGACGATGCGATCCTCGGCGGCCGGAGCACGCGGATAGTTGTCGAGGCGGGCGGCTACAGCGCCGAGCGCCGGACGCAGGGACGCTGGCAGCCGTATGTCGGCAAGGGCTTCGGCATTGTTGCGTTCCCCGCTGGCGTGACTGCGGCAACCGCTGAAACGGGCAAAGTGATCGTGACCTTCGACACGACCGGGGCGGTTGCCGAACCAGCGGCCATCGACCTGTCGAAAGATGCGGTTGTCGTGCGGATCGACATTCCGGCCAACGGAGCCGTCCGTGTCTCGTAAGAACGGCTTTACCCTCATAGAAATGCTGGTCGCGCTGGCGATCTTCAGCCTGTCGGCGCTCGCTTTGCTGCGGCTGGAGGGTGCAACATTGTTCAGCACGCAGCGGCTTGCCGACACCACCGTCTCACAGATCGTGGCGCGCAATCTGGCGGTGAACCTGCTCACCGATCCTCGCCCGCCTGCGTTCGGGACCGATCAGGGCGAAGTGACGAATGCGGGCGCAACATGGCGCTGGATCCGCGAGACCAAGCGCACCGACGACGTCCGCATCGTGCGGATCGACCTCGCCGTCACCGATGCTGCAGGTCGCCCGATGACGCGGCTCTCGCTGGCAAGGGCGGTGGAATGACGCGCCGCGCCGTGGACGGCTTTACATCTTTGGGGCGTTCCGCCGAACACGGCTTCACGCTCATCGAACTCATGGTCGCGCTGCTCATCTTCGCGATGATTGCCGCTGCCGGGGTGTCGCTGCTCAGCTTTGGCGTTCGCGCGCAGGCGGCGGCGACGCAGAGGCTGGAGGATACGGCCGATCTCCGCCGCTTCTCGACGCTGCTGGCGAACGATCTCGCGCAAGCCTTGCCACGCATTGCCCGTGCGCCCGACGGACAGCCAGTGCGTGCGTTCACGGGCAATGACGGGCGCAGCGATCCGCTGGTGCTCGGCTATGTGCGTGGCGGCTGGACCAACCCCGATGGTGCAGAGCGCGCGGGCATCCAGCGTGTCGATGTGACATTCGCCGAAGGTCGCCTGACCCGCACCGCCTACCCGATGGTCGATGGCAGCGCCGCCCCCGCCGGGATCGTCCTCGCCGACCGGGTGGAGCAACTCACCATGCGCTACCGCGAGCGAAAAGGCGGATGGCGGCCGCGCTGGGACGATGCGTTGCTCGACTCGCTGCCCGCCGCTGTCGAATTGACGGTTAAGCGCACCGGCCAACCGCCGCTTGTGCTCGCCTTCGTGACCGGGCCGGCCTACCCGTGAAGCGCATCCCGAAACACGAAGAGGGTGCCGCTCTCCTGACCGTCCTGCTGATCGTCGCGGTGATGGCGGTGCTCGCCGCCGCCGCGCTCGAACGGCTCAAGATCGGCACGCGCTTGACCGCAAACAGTGGCGCGACCGAACAGGCGCGCGCCTATGCAATGGCCGCCGAAACCGTCGCACGCTACCGCATCGGCGACCTAATCCAGCGCGACGCAGCGCGGACCACGTTGGCAGGCAATTGGGCGGGCCAACCGACCAATTTCCCTATCGACGGCGGTATTGCCACGGCGCGCCTCGACGACGGCGGCAATTGCTTCAATCTCAACAGCGTCGTCGATCAGGCACCGGACCGGACGGCGATTGCCCGCCCGTTTGCCGTCGCGCAGTTCGCGCGGCTGCTGACGCTGCTCGAAGTTCCCGGTCGCGATGCCGATGCGCTGGCCAATGCGACCGCCGACTGGATCGACAGCGATGCTCAGCCGCTGGCGGGCGGGGCCGAGGACGCGGCCTATGCCAATGCTCGCATTGCCTATTTGCCAGCCAATATGCCGATGGCCGACACCAGCGAGTGGCGCGCGGTTGCCGGGGTGACACCTGCTCTCTATGCGCGGATACGCCCCTATCTTTGCGCGCTACCGGTGACCGATTTGACTGCCCTTAACGTCAACACGCTGCGCCGCGATCAGGCCGTTTTGCTCGCTACGGTGGTGCCGACGCTCGACGTCGCGCGCGCTGCGTCGGTTGTCGAGGCGCGGCCCGAAAACGGGTGGGAGTCGCTGGCGACGGTGTGGGCATTGCCCCAGCTTGCCCCGAGCGCCGCCGATGCGGGTCGCGCGCAGGTCAAGCTGGTCACGCGCTGGTTTCGGCTCGCGCTCAATGTCGAACTCGCCGGGGCCGATCTCGAAGAGCACGCACTGATCGACGCGGCGCTGAAACCCGCCAAGCTCGTGCGCCGCAGCTATGGCGAGCCGTCATGAGCACGCTCGTCGTCTTTGCCGACGGGCGCTGGCTTCGGATCGTGGCGGGGGACATCCTGTCGCGGGGTGACGATCTTGCTGTCGCGCTGCCGCAATCCGATGATGAGCGCACCGTCGTTATCGTCCCCGCCGCCGACACGATTGTCCGCACGATCAATTTGCCCGACCTCGCCGATCTACAAGCGCAAGGCGCGGCACGCATCGCGCTCGCCGATGTCAGCATGTTGCCGCCCGAGGCGCTGCATGTTGCCGTCGGCGCTGCCGATACCGAGGGACACCGGATTGCGGTCGGCGTGCCAGTCGCCAGCCTGACCGCGTTGCTCGCCGCGCTCGCCGAAGCGGGACTCGATCCCGACCATCTGGTTGCTGCACCGTTACTGCTGACGCGTCCCGAAACGGGTTTCGTGCGCGGCGACCTCGGTAGCGAGATTGTCGTGCGTGGAAACGAAACTGCCTTTGCCGACGACCCCGTGCTGACGCCGTTGCTGACCGGCGACAATCCGGTCGAGACGTTCGACCGTCCTGAGCTTGAAGCGGCGCTGATCGCGGCTGTAGAATTCCCCGAAGCCGATTTACGCCACGGCCCGTTCGCCAAGCGCCGCCGCTGGCCAGTCGATATGGCACGTCTGCGACGCTACGCCGTTATGACGCTCATTATCGGTGCGCTTATCCTGACCGCGCAAATTGTCAGCATCGTCCGCCTCAACGCGCGCGCCTCGACTATCGAGGCGGAGACGCTGATTCAGGCCACGGCTGTCCTGCCCCCGGGCACAACCGTCACCGATGCTGTGCTCCAGTCCGAAGCACGGCTCGCCGCGATGCAAGGGGCAGGGGGCGGTTTCGAACCGCTTGCTGCTGCCGTCGGTGCAGCGGTCAACGCCACGCCCAATGTCGAGCTCGGCTCGATGGTGTTCGACGGCGAAGGCGGCCTGCGCGCCACTGTCCGTGCCGCGACTGCCGCTGACCTCAGCGCGGTGGAAGCCAAGCTCGGCGTGAGTGGCCTGCAAGTCATGCCCGGACCGATCGTGGCCAATCAGGGCCGCCCCTACCGTGACATCACGGTGCGGGCGCGATGATGGCACAGGCACTTCTCTGGTGGTCGGGCCGCAGCGAGCGCGAACGGATTCTGCTCGGTGTCATGGGCGCGTTGATCGGCCTGTTGCTGTTCTGGTTGCTTATCATCCGGCCCATCGACGGTGCCAAAGCCAGCGCGCAGTTCCGCCTCAACACCGCAACCGAAGCGGCGGGCCGCGTCGCCGCCGTCGCCGATAGCGTGCGTCAGGCGCGGCGACTGGCTCCGGTGTCGCTGTCGGCTTCGCTGCCATCGGCGGTCGGTCAGGCGGCGGAACGCGCTGGATTCACTCTCTCACGCCTCGATCCGCAGGGGCCGGACCGCGTTGTCATCGGCATTTCGACGGCGCGCAGCCCCGCACTGTTCGGCTGGCTCGTCGCGCTCCAGCAACAGGGTGTGATTGTCGAACGGATGACGCTTCGCACCAACAGCGACGCGACGCTTGCCGTCGAGGCGACGCTCAGGGTCCGTGCTCGGTGATCGTTCTGACCCGTCGCGCCCGCTGGATCATCGGCATCAGTGCCGCCGCCGTGATGGCGTTCATGTCGCTGCCGCTTGCACTCGTCCTGCCAATGGCGCTGCCTGCCGACAGCGGGCTGAGCGCCCGCCGTGCAGAGGGTACGCTCTGGAATGGGATGCTTCGCGAAGCCAATGTCGCCGGACTACCGCTGGGCGATACCCGCATCGGGTTCGACATGTTGCCGCTGCTCATCGGGCAGGCGCGCATGGGCTTCGCCTCAGCGGGCCTGCGCGGCATTTTGACATCATCCTCGGGCAGCGTCGGCCTGTCGCGCGGCAATGGAGTTGTCGATCTAGCGGGGCGTCTGCGCCCGTTGCCGGTGTCGCGCTTCACGCTCGACGATATTGCGGCCGAGTTTCGCAATGACCGCTGCGTGTCGGCCAAAGGTCGTGTGCGGGCCGATGTGGCTGGCGATATTGCCGGTCTTGCATTGCCGGGCGGGCTCAGCGGTACGCTGCGGTGCGACGGGGCGGACCTTGTCGTGCCGCTGGCGGGTCAGTCGGGCATGGAGCGCATCGACCTACGCGTTGCTGCTTCGGGGAAATGGCGCGCCGACCTGTCAGTGCGAACAAGCGACCCCGCGATTGCGGGCAAGCTGATCTCCTCGGGCTTTTCCTCCGGTCCTGCCGGGTACACCGTCCGCTTTTCGGGTTCGCTTTGACTTGACGCTTAGACACTGCGCCGCGTAGGGCGACGCGCGCTCACCGCTTCGATGCGGGCATGGCGATCGTAGCTCAATTGGTTAGAGCGCCGGTTTGTGGTACCGGAGGTTGCGGGTTCAATCCCCGTCGATCGCCCCAAGCGTCTCCTCGAATCTCTGAATTGCATAGCACTCGGGGTTGCCAACATTGCTTTGCCCGCCACAAATCTAATCTGATATAAAAATGGTGGACGCACTTGGGCTCGAACCAAGGACCCGCTGATTAAGAGTCAGCTGCTCTACCAACTGAGCTATGCGTCCATCGCGGGTCGCCCTGCGAAGAGGCGCGCGTAGCATTGGCGATTTACCCGCGCAAGGGGTCAGAGCGTGCCCATCGATAGGAACTTGCGGCGGCGAGCGGCTTGCAACGCAGCAGGGGCTTCCTTTGACAATGTCGCTAGTTCCTCGCCCAAGGCAGCTTTCAGCGTCGCCGCTGCTGCCTGGGGCGCGCGGTGCGCGCCGCCAACGGGTTCCGCGACGATACGGTCGATGACGCCGAGGCGTAGCAGATCCTGCGCGGTGACTTTCATCGCTTCGGCGGCGAGCGCGGCCTGATTAGTGGTGCTCCCGTCGGCGCGCCACAGGATCGACGCGCAGCCTTCGGGGCTGATCACCGAATAAATCGCGTTTTCGAACATCAGCACACGGTTGGCGGCAGCCAGCGCGACCGCGCCGCCGCTGCCGCCCTCACCGACAATAGCCGCGACCATCGGGACGGTGAGGGCAAGGCAAGCCTCGGTCGCGCGCGCGATGGCCTCGGCCTGACCGCGCGCCTCGGCATCGATGCCGGGGAAGGCACCGGCAGTGTCGACAAGCGTTACAACTGGCAGGCCGAATTTACCCGCGAGTTCCATCAGGCGGATGGCTTTGCGATACCCCTCGGGTCGGCCCATGCCGAAGTTATGCGTCAGCCGCGACGTGGTATCATGGCCCTTTTCATGGCCGATCAACACGACCTTGCGTCCGGCGATGGTGGCAAAACCGCCAATGATTGCGGGGTCGTCGGCAAAGGCACGGTCGCCTGACAGCGGCATCCAGTCGTCGGCCAGCGCGGCGCGATAGGCCGAGAAGCGCGGACGGTGCGGATGCCGCGCAACTTGTGTTCGCTGCCACGGGGTTAGCTTGCTGTAGAGATCGGTAATCATCTTTGCGGCGCGTGCATCAAGCCGGTCGGCTTCGGCGGCAGCTTCAGGCGTATCGGTGGCGCGAAGCTCTTCGGCGCTGCGGGCGAGCGCGGCGACGGGCTTCTCGAACTCGAGATAGTCGATCATTGGGCCGGACTAGTCGCCGCCGCTGCATGAGGCAACGACTTCAGTCGAAGCGCCCGCGCCGGACGCGTCCTTCGCGCTCGATCCCCATCAGGATGCCAATGCACAGCATGACGGTCAGCATCGCCGTGCCGCCATGGCTGACCAGCGGCAACGGGATGCCGACGACGGGAGCAAGACCCATTACCATCGACAGGTTGATCGCCACATAGAAAAAGATTGTCGCGGTCAAGCCTGCTGCGGTCAGCTTGCCGAACCGCGTCGGGGCACGGTTGGCTACGCGCATCCCCCAGCGGAACAACATCAGGAACGCGCCGATCAGGAATAATCCGCCAAGCAGTCCCCATTCCTCGGCCATTGTCGCAAAGACGAAGTCAGTCTGTGGCTCGGGAAGGTAGCTCAAATGCGATTGCGACCCTTGCAAGAAGCCCTTGCCAAAGATGCCGCCTGACCCGATCGCGATTTTCGACTGGGTAATGTGATAGCCGGTGCCGAGCGGATCGCTTTCGGGATTGAGGAAGATCAGAACGCGGTTGCGCTGGTAATCGTGCATGCCGATCCACACCAGCGGCAGCGCGGCGGCGAGCGCGGCGGCGGCGCCGACGAATAACCGCACCGGCACGCCCGAGAGGAAGACAATGACGACGCCGCCAAGCGCGATCATGAGCGCGGTGCCGAGGTCTGGCTGGAGCAGCACCAACACGAACGGCACGACAATCGCGACGCCCGACGGCCACAGCGCGTTCCAGCCCCTGATCTCGCCCGCAGGCAGCTGGTCATAGAATTTGGCGAGCGCGAGAACGATCATCAATTTCATCAGCTCGGAGGGTTGCAGACGGATAAACCCCAGATCGAGCCAACGTTGGCTGCCCCCACCGACAAAGCCGAATAGTTCGACCACCAGCAACAGGGCCAGAATGATGACATAGCCTGGCCAGGCGATCCCTTTCCAGAACTCGACCCGCATCCGCGACATGGCCAGCGCCATGACGAGATAGACGGCGAATTTGGTGCCGTTGCTGAATGCCCAAGGCCGGATGTTGCCGCCCGCTGCCGAATACAGCACGACCAGCCCGAATCCGCCGATGGCGAGGATGAGGAACAGCACCCGCCAAGGCAGCGAACGGAGCTGCGCGGGCACGATGCCGGGTTGCGCGCTCATCGCCCGGTCACCTTGGCGTCTCGGCGGCGTTGTCGCCCGCCTCGACCGTCGGGGTTGCCGCAGCCCCCTCGGCCTGCCGCGCCATGCGCGTGGCAATGTCGCCGCCCCAGCCCTTTTCCATCTCGACCAGCGTCGCCATCGCTTTCACCGGATCGAACAAATAAGTCAGCACGTCTTTCGCCACCGGCGCTGCCGCGCGCGCGCCGCCAAGGCCGTGCTCGATCACTACCGAAGCAGCATAGCGCGGATTGTCGGTCGGTGCGAAGCAGACGAACAGGCCGTGGTCGCGGTATCTCCACGCGCCCGACTGGCCGCGTTGCGATCCTTCGATCTTGCGGACCTGCGCGGTCCCGGTCTTGCCCGCCATCGCGACACCCGGCACTTGCAGGATGCTGCGCCCCGCCGTCCCGTTGAAGCTCACGACTTCCTTCATCCCCTGCCGGACCACGGCAAGATGCTCATCGGGGCATGACAAATGTGCAGCGGCGGGAGCCCGGCCCATCAGGTGCGGCACGAGCAAGCGGCCCGAGGCGATCCGCGACGCCATAACCGCGAGCTGGAACGGGCTGGTCAGCACATAGCCCTGTCCGATGGTCGCGTTCAGCGTGTCCGAGTCAGACCATTTCTGTTTGTACTTACGGAGCTTCCATTCGCTGTCTGGAATGGTCCCATAGCGTTGCGACGTCGCGGGCAGGTCGTATTCAGCGCCCAGCCCCAGCTCGCGCGCCATCGCCGCGATCTTGTCGTACCCGATGCGGCGGCCCATCGTGTAGAAATAGGTATTGCAGCTCCGCGCGATGGCACGGGTCATGTTCATCGGGCCATGCCGCCCCAGACACCGGAACGTGCGGTTGCCCAGTCGATAGCCGCCCCCGCAGAACACAGTCTCGTCGGGATCGACTCCGGCTTTGAGCAGGGCCAGTGCCGCCGCCGGTTTCAGCGTCGAACCAGGGGGGTAGAGCGATTGCAGCGTCTTGTTGACCAGCGGCAGTCGCTCGTCGCCCGACAGCCGCGCCCACTCCGCGCGCCCGATGCCGTCAGTGAACGCATTGGGATCGAACGAGGGCATCGACGCGAGTGCGAGGATCGCCCCGGTCGCGGTGTCGATCACCGTCACTGCGCCCGAATTGTCGCCCAGCCGTCGCGCCGCATATTCCTGCAACCCGCCGTCGATGGTCATCTGCAATGATTGCCCCGGCACATCGGCGCGGGTCGCCAGTTCTCGGACCAGCTTGCCGCGCGCGGTGACTTCACTGCGCCGCGCGCCCGGTGTGCCTTTCAGCCGCTCCTGCTCGATCTTTTCGACGCCCGCCTTGCCGACTTTATAGCCGGGCGTGACCATCAGCGGGTCTTTGGCTTTTTCGTAATCCGCGCCGCTGGCCGCGCCGACATAGCCGAGCAATTGCCCGACGGCGGCCCCTGCAGGGTAATAACGCGCAAACCCCTGCGCCGGGATAACGCCCGGCAATTCCTGCGCGCGCACCGACAGCGCGGCATAGCGTTCCCAGTCGAGGTTCTCGGCGACCTGCACCGGCTGGAAGCCCGTGCCGGTCTTGATATCGTCGGCAATGCGCTCGCGTTCGTCTGGGGTCAGGCCGATGAGGCGGACCAGTGCGTCAAGCGTTGCGTCCTTGTCGACGAGCCGGTCGGGAATGATATCGACGCGAAATACCGTCCGGTTGAGTGCGAGTGGTTTGCCGTGCCGGTCGATCACCCAGCCGCGGCGCGGCGGGATCAGCGATAGATTGACCCGGTTGCTCTCCGCCAGCAGATTGTATTTGTCGTTATCGACAATCGAAATCCACGCCATCCGGCCTGCCAGTACGCCGCACAGCCCGATCTGTGCCGCGCCCAGCACGAATCCGCGCCGGGTAAAGCTCATCTGCACTTGCGCTTCGGAAAGGCTGCGCTTGCCCAGCAAGCGGTCGAGTTTCATGGTGCCGCTTTAACGCGGACTCCGCCAGCGGTCGAGCGCCGCGCACAGCCGCGCGACCAGCGGAAACAGCAGGGCGGAAAGCATGATTTGCGGCACCAGCGCCATCGGCGACGTCCCGCCGCCCGTAACCCGCGCGATCATCAGCGCAAACAACAGATATCCCCCGATGGCTAGCCCCGCCAGCACCCAGTCCTGCCGGTGATCGCGGAACGGGGTTCGCCGGTCGAGATTGTCGAGCAGCAGCATGATTGCGGTCCAGCCGCACATCGCGGTCCCGATCGGCTGTCCGCTGAACAGATCGTCCCACAGGCCCAGCGGCAATCCCATCCACAACGGCCAGATGTCGCCGCGCAATAGCCGCCAGCCGAGGAACACCATCAGGCCAAAAGGCGGCAGCAAAGGCTCGGTCGCGACCACGGGGATTAGCACCGCGAGCGAGCCGATCATCGTCGTCACCACTGGCACCAATTGCCGTTCGAGTGCGGTCGGGGGCGGCGTAAATGCCGTGCGCCGCATGATCGGCAGTCGCTTAAGAGGAAGCATCGCTCAGGGCGCTCCCTCTACGACCGGTGCCGTGACGACCGGCGGCACATAGGGCGGCAAGGCGATGGCGAAGTCGAGCCGGTTCGGATCCGCGAACGGCCGGGCAATTGTCAGGTCTCGGCTGGACGCACGGGCGACCGCGACCGGCACATCGGGCGGATAGACGCCGCCCGCGCCCGAGGTGACAAAGATGTCGCCGACCTTGAACGGGTTCGATCCGGCCTCGAGCGCACGGATGTCGAGCGCGCCGTCGCCGCGCCCTGTGGCCAATGCGGGCATCCCGTCGCCGACACGTTTGACCGGCACGACGTTGCCGCCGTCGGTGATGAGCAACACGCGAGCTGTCACCCGTGAGGCCATGACGACGCGCCCGACCAGCCCCTCGGGCGCGCGGACTGGCTGTCCTGTCGCGACACCCTGCACCGTTCCTGCCGAAAACGTCGCATAGCGGCGTGTGCTGGCCCCGGTCGAAGCAATCAGGCGCGCGGTTGCCACTTTTTCGACCGTAGTTTCGTTGAGCTGGACAAGGCGTTTCAACCTTACATTCTCGCGCGCCAGCGCCTGTGCCTCGATCAATTTGGTGCGGCTGGCGCGGAGCTCGGCTTCCATCGCGGTGTTCTTCGACCCGGCTTCGATATAGGCCGAAACGCCGTCGACGCCCGCCGACACACCACCGACGGCGCTGCGTGCGGCACCCGAGATCGGGGAAGAGATATCGGCAAACACGCCCTGAATGGCGGCATGGCCTGCGGGATCGAACCGCGCTGTAATCGCCAGCAATAGGCCGACCAACATGCCTGCAATCGCAATGACATAGCTGGCAAACAGGCCATATTGCGCGCGCCGTGAAAAACCGGGGCGCCGGGGATTTGGCGGCGCCATGGTCGCCAGTCCCTAAGCCGTTTGCAGCACGCCGCGGAACATCGGATCCTCCAGCGCGCGTCCGGTGCCAAGCGCGACACAGGTCAGGGGGTCGTCGGCAATCGTCACGGGCAGGCCGGTCTCGTCGCGGAGCACTTCGTCGAGCCCCTGCAACAGCGCGCCGCCACCGGTAAGCACAATGCCTTGGTCGACGATGTCGGCAGCGAGTTCGGGTGCCGTGTTTTCCAGCGCGATCCTGACGCCTTCGACGATCTGCCCAACTGGTTCGGACAGCGCCTCGGCAATCTGGCCCTGATTGATCGTGATCTCTTTCGGCACACCGTTGACCAGATCGCGGCCTTTGATGTGGATGGTCAGGCCGATCCCGTCGGCAGGCGGTTTGGCGATGCCGACTTCCTGCTTGATGCGTTCTGCCGTCGATTCGCCGATCAGCAAATTGTGGTTGCGGCGGACATAGCTGACGATCGCTTCGTCCATCTTGTCGCCGCCGACGCGGACCGAGGTGGAATAGGCAACACCGCGCAGCGAGAGGACCGCGACTTCGGTCGTGCCGCCGCCGATATCGACGACCATCGAACCGATCGGTTCAGTGACGGGCATGTCGGCCCCGATTGCAGCCGCCATTGGCTCCTCGATCAAGAACACCTGGCTCGCACCGGCATTCGACGCGGCATCGCGGATGGCACGGCGCTCGACGCTGGTCGAGCCCGACGGCACGCAGATCACGATTTCGGGGAAGCGCCATGCGCGCGCCTTGCCGCCGTGGACCTTGCGGATGAAATGCTTGATCATTTCCTCGGCGACATCGATGTCGGCGATGACACCATCCCGAAGGGGACGAATGGCCTCGATGCTGCCCGGCGTCTTGCCCATCATCATCTTGGCGTCGTCGCCGACCGCCTTGACGCGCTTGACGCCGTTGATGGTCTCAATGGCGACCACCGACGGCTCGTTGAGCACGATGCCGCGCCCGCGCACATAAACAACGGTATTCGCCGTGCCGAGGTCGATTGCCATGTCATGCGACATGAATTTGAAGAAACGCGAAAAGGGAAATGCCATAATTGTGCGGTCTCGTAGCCGGTTAGGCCCGTCTGCGAATGGTTCGAGAATTCCGCTCCGGGCCGGGGTCGCGGGATGGCTGCGCTTGGTCTAGGGGGTAGTTAATGTCAATACGCCGCCTGCCCGCTCATCTGGTCAATCGAATCGCGGCGGGCGAGGTCGTAGAACGGCCCGCATCTGCGTTGAAGGAACTGGTCGAAAACGCCATCGACGCCGGGGCAAGGCGGATTTCGGTGGTGCTGGCAGGCGGCGGCATCGAAGGGATCGAAGTCGTCGACGACGGCTGCGGCATGTCGCCAAGCGATATCGCTTTGGCGCTCGAACGCCACGCCACGTCGAAACTGCCCGACGAGTTCATCGAGAACGTCTCGACCATGGGGTTTCGCGGCGAGGCGTTGCCGTCGATTGCAAGCGTTGCACGGTTGACCATCGAGAGCAGGACCGCAGGCGGGGAAGGGTGGTCGCGTACCGTCGACAATGGCGATGTGGTGGCGGATGGCCCCGCCGCGCTGCCGCCCGGCACGCGCGTCAAGGTCGAGGGTCTGTTCGCTCGCGTCCCCGCCCGTGCCAAATTCCTCCGCAGCCCTCGCAGCGAGTACGCCGCCTGTGTCGATGTCCTCAAACGTCTCGCCATGTCGCGGCACGATATCGCGTTTACGCACGACCATGACGGGCGGCGGACGCTGTCGGTAGCGAGCGAAGAACAGGCCTCGCGCGTGGCGGCACTGACCGACCGATTGCTGGTCGATAATAGTGTTTCCGTCGATGCAGTGCGCGAGGGTGTGCACTTGGGCGGGGTCGCGGGCCTGCCGACGTTCAATCGCGGCGTTGCCGACCACCAATATCTGTTCGTCAACGGACGACCCGTGAAGGACCGGCTGCTGATCGGTGCCGTGCGCGGTGCCTATGCCGAAATGCTGGCGCGCGACCGCCATGCCGTGGTCGCGCTGTTCCTCGACGTGCCATGCGACATGGTCGATGTGAACGTGCATCCAGCGAAGACCGAAGTCCGTTTCCGCGACCCTGCGATGATACGCGGGCTGATCGTCGGCGGGTTGCGGGCGGCGCTGGACGCCGCAGGGCATCGTAGCCAGCCGAGGCCGAGTGCGGCAGCGCTGGGGATGTGGACGAGTGAACTAAGCCCCTCCTCCTTCAGGGGAGGGGTTGGGGTGGGGTCTGTCCGCGAATATCGAGGCAGCGAGTTCGTGGAGAGTCCCCACCCCAACCCCTCCCCTGAAGGGGAGGGGCTTTTCCTGCGCGACGCCCCGTACGACTATCGCCCATCCGCCCGCGCCGAACCCGCTACTGCCCCCACCAATGCCTTCCCGATGGGCGTCGCGCGGGGCCAAGTCGCCGCAACCTACATCGTCGCCGAAGCCGAAGACGGCCTCGTCATCGTCGACCAGCACGCCGCGCACGAACGCCTCGTCCTTGAACGGATGCGGCGCGCGACGGCAAATGGCGCAGTCGCGTCGCAACCGCTCCTGCTCCCCGAAGTCGTCGAACTCGAAGAAACCGCCTGCGACCGCTTAGAAACCCGCATTCCCGAACTCGCCGATCTCGGCCTCGACCTCGAACGCTTCGGCCCCGCCGCGATGCTGGTGCGCGGCGTGCCCGCGATGCTGGGGCAAAGCGATGTGCGCGGCCTCGTCACCGACCTCGCCGACGAACTCGCGGCATTCGGCGAAGCCTTGTCGCTCAAAGAACGTCTCGACCATGTCGCGGCAACAATGGCGTGCCACGGATCGGTGCGCGCGGGGCGCATCTTGTCGGTCGCCGAAATGAATGCGCTGCTCCGCGAAATGGAAATCACGCCGCACTCTGGACAATGCAACCACGGTCGCCCAACATGGGTAAAACTTGCACATAGTGACATAGAGAAATTGTTCGGGAGGAAATGATGCGGACTGTGGCTGTTCTTGCGCTTTTGGTGGCGACGCCTGCGCTGGCGCAAACCTGTCCGTCGCCCGCTGGCTGGGCGAAGCCGGTGCGCCACCTTGCCGCGCGCGCGCCCGAGATGAAGTTCGCGCTCGCCACCGGCAGCTCGAACGAGATCGGTCTGCTGCCCGCGAACGCCGTCAGACTCGCCATAAAGGGCGAACGCCCGCCGAAACCCGGCAGCACTGCAGGTCTCGCCGCGCTCGACGTGGCCAAGGCGGGCAAGCTCGACGTCATCCTGTCGAACGCCACCTATGTCGATCTCGTCCGCGACGGACGCACACTGAAATCGACCGGCCACACCGACTTCAAACCCTGCCCGGGCCTTCGCAAATCGGTGAGCTTCGACGTCGTGCCGGGCCGTTACATCGTCCAGCTAACCGGCGCGCTGGAGAAGTCGGTCAAGATGGCGACGGTGCTGAGGTAGATACTCGTTCCGGCGTTTGCGCTTCCCTGAGCTTGTCGAAGGGCTGTCCTTCTTGGCGCAGCTGATCCAAAGAAGGGCAGGGCTTCGACAAGCTCAGCCAAGCGGTAATTTTACACCCGGTTCGCCGCCCCCAACACCGCTCGCACGCTCGCCGTCGCCACGTCCGCGTCGATCCCCACGCCCCACACCGTCTTGCCGCTCGCCGTCCGGCATTCGAGATACGCTGCCGCCTGCGCGTCGCTGCCGAGGCCCAGCGTGTGTTCGGTGTAATCAATCACGTCGAGCGCCACGCCCTGTTCGGCAATCGCGGCGACGACTGACGAGATCAGCCCGTTGCCGCGCCCGCTGACCGAGCGTTCCACGCCATCCACAACCAGCTTGCCCGTAAACAGCCGATCGCCGTTCGACGCGCGGGTTTCCTCGTAATCGCCGAGGTCGAAGCGCCCGCCGCCCAGATAGACGCGCTCGAATTCGCCCCAGATATCGGCAGCATTGAGTTCGCGGCTGCTTTCGTCGGCGAGTGCCTGCACATAACGGCTAAAATCGGCCTGCATCCGCTTGGGCAGTTTCAGCCCCTTGTCCTGCTCGAGCACCCACGCAACGCCGCCTTTGCCCGACTGCGAATTCACGCGGATGACCGCTTCGTAGTCGCGGCCCAGATCCTTCGGATCGATGGGGAGGTAGGGCACTTCCCACAATTCGTCGTTGCGCGCTTCCTGCGCCGCAAAGCCCTTTTTGATCGCGTCTTGGTGACTGCCGCTGAACGCGGTGAAAACCAGGTCGCCGACATAGGGCTGGCGCGGGTGGGTCGGGATATTGGTGCAATATTCGACGGTCTTCACGACGCTGTCGATGTCGGAGAAATCGAGGCCGGAATCGACCCCTTGCGTGTACATGTTGAGCGCGACCGTCACGAGATCGACATTCCCGGTGCGCTCGCCATTGCCGAGCAAGCAGCCCTCGACGCGGTCCGCACCCGCCAGCAGGCCCAGTTCGGTCGCCGCCACACCCGTCCCGCGATCGTTGTGCGTGTGCAGCGAAATCACCACAGCCTTGCGGTTCGGGATGTTGCGCCCGAACCATTCGATCTGGTCGGCATAGATGTTGGGCGTCGCGCATTCGACGGTGGCGGGCAGGTTGAAAATAATCGGTTTGTCGGGTGTGGGGCGGAGCACGTCCATCACCGCCGCGCACACCTCGGTCGAAAACTCGATCTCTGCCGTCGAAAACGTCTCGGGCGAATATTCGAAATGCCAGTCGGTCTCGGGGCGCTTGGCGGCTTCGTCGCGCAGCATCATCGCGGCATCGACCGCAATTTGCTTGATCGCGGCCTTGTCCATCCCGAACACGATCTTGCGCCACGCAGGGCTGACCGCGTTGTAGACATGGACGATCGCGCGCGGCGCACCCTCCAACGAACGGAACGACGTCTCGATCAGGTCGCGCCGCGCCTGCGTGAGCACCTGCACGGTTACATCGGCAGGGATGCGGTCGTGCTTCACCAGCCCCGAGATGAAGTCGAATTCGGTCGCGCCCGCGCTCGGGAAACCGACTTCGATTTCCTTCACGCCGATCCGGCACAGCAAGTCGAAGAACCGCTGCTTCTTCTCGCTGTCCATCGGGTCGATGAGCGCCTGATTGCCGTCGCGCATGTCGGTCGACAGCCAGCGCGGCGCATGAGTGATCGTGCGCGACGGCCATTGCCGGTCGGGCAAATCGATGGGCGGGAAGGGGCGGTATTTGACGGAAGGGTCGCGCAGCATATCGGGCACTCGTTGCTTCGAGGATTGTCTGGAAATGTCCCTTAGGCAGCGTGTGCGCGACGCGCACGACGAAGATCGCGCCTAAGGGCGCGTAAGTCGAAGCAGCAGGGCGCGAGTGCGCGTCATGCAGTAGCCCTAGCGCGCGGGTCGGCATCGTGTCCAGACGCTGCAGAAAATCTTGCCATACGCGATTTGCGTGTTAACATAGTAATACACTTGCGGAGCTATCGTCTGATGAGCACGACCATCTTCGAAGATGTCCCGGTCCCCATCCGGTTGAAACTGTCGGCACTTTGGGCGTCGGTGATGTTCTGTTTCATCTACGCCGATTTCTTCGGGCTGTTCGTGCCCGGACGGTTGATGGCGATGAATGCGGGCCTCATGAAGCCGCTCGGTGCCGCCACGCCGACAGTTCTACTCACGGTTTCGGCCATGATCGCGATCCCGTCGGCATTGGTCGCGCTTTCGCTGCTTCTGCCGGTGGCCCTGTCGCGCTGGGCGAACATTGTTTTCGGACTGCTCTACACCGCGATAATGGTCCTGACGTCGATGGGCGCGCCGCCGTTCTATATTTTGTTCGCGACAGTCGAGATCGCGATGCTGCTCACGCTTGTGGTGCTCGCCGCAAAATGGCGCAAACTGGGCTAGACCTGACCCTCTCCGCAAAGCCGAGAGGGTCAGAAACTGCACCCTAGTTCTTCGCCTTATCCACCAGTTGGTTCGCGCCGATCCACGGCATCATCGCGCGCAGTTCGGCACCGACTTTTTCGATCGGGTGCGCGGCGGCGGCCTTACGCGATGCCTTGAGCTCGGGCTGCCCGGCGCGGTTGTCGAGGACGAAGTTCTTCACGAACCGCCCCGACTGGATGTCGGCGAGCACGCGCTTCATCTCGGCTTTCGTCTCGTCGGTGATGATACGCGGACCGGTGACGATGTCGCCGTATTCTGCCGTGTTGCTGATCGAATAGCGCATGTTGGCGATGCCGCCTTCGTAGAGCAGGTCAACGATCAGCTTGGTTTCGTGGAGGCATTCGAAATAGGCCATCTCGGGCGCATAGCCCGCCTCGGTCAGCGTCTCGAACCCGGCCTGGATCAGGTGGGTGATGCCGCCGCACAGCACCGCCTGCTCGCCGAACAGGTCGGTTTCGCATTCTTCGCGGAAATTGGTCTCGATGATGCCACTGCGCCCGCCGCCGACGGCACTCGCATAGGCCAGCGCCAGATCATGCGCGTTGCCGCTGGCGTCCTGATGCACCGCGATCAGGCAGGGCACGCCACCGCCGCGCACATATTCGCTGCGGACGGTATGGCCCGGTCCCTTGGGCGCGATCATCACGACGTCGAGGTCGGCGCGCGGCTCGATCAAACCGAAATGGACGTTGAGGCCGTGCGCGAAGGCAAGCGTTGCGCCCTGTTTCAGGTTCGCATGTAAATCGTCGGCATAGATCGCCGCCTGATGCTCGTCTGGCGCGAGGATCATCACGACATCGGCCCAGGCGGCGGCGTCCTTGTTCGCCATGACGCGAAAGCCCGCGTTGATCGCCTTGGCAGCGGTCGCCGATCCTTCGCTCAGCGCGACCGCAATATCGGCGACGCCTGAGTCTTTAAGGTTTTGGGCATGAGCATGGCCCTGCGACCCGTAACCCAGGATCGCCACATTCTTGCCCTTGATGATGCCGATGTCGGCGTCGCTGTCGTAATAAACGCGCATTTTTGTGTTCCCCAAGAATGATGCCGTCACCCTGAACTTGTTTCAGGGTCCACCCTTCCGCCCGTGAAGTCGTACCGGGGGAGGGGTGGATGCTGAAACAAGTTCAGCATGACGACGTGTTGAATATGTTGGCCTTAAACCGCCGTTTTCCCCCGCGCCATCGCGACGATGCCCGTGCGGGCGACCTCGACTAGGCCGATTTCGCCCATCAGCTCGACGAAGCGGTCGATTTTGGTGCTCGCGCCCGTTACTTCGAACACGAAACTCGAAATCGTTGTGTCGACCACGTTCGCCCGGAACACTTCGGCCAGCCGCAGCGCCTCGATCCGGTGTTCGCCGATACCGGCGACCTTCACCAGCGCCAATTCGCGTTCGATATGCTCGCCCAGCATGGTCAGGTCGGTAACCTTGTGCACCGGCACCAGCCGGTCGAGCTGCGCCACGACCTGTTCGATCACGGCGGGGGTGCCGGTGGTCACGATGGTGATCCGCGACACTGCGTCGTCCTGACTGATATCCGCGACCGTCAGGCTCTCGATATTATAGCCACGCGCCGAAAACATGCCCGCGATGCGCGCGAGCACACCGCTCTCGTTGTCCACGGTGACGGAGAGCGTGTGACGCTCGATCGGGCCGGTCTTGATGTGCATATCAGGCGTTTTCCCCAAGACGCGCGTCCCGGCGTTCTGTGCGGGCAGCTTCCCAAACTTCCTTAGCCGCGCCGATATTGAGCAGCGCAACGGCCAGTCCGACGCCCAAATCGGGCCATGCCGACAACGTAAACGCCGTAGCGATTCCTGCCGCCATGATCGCGACGTTGGCAATCATATCGTTGCGTGCAGACAGGAAAGCAGCCTTGACCATGCTGCCGCCGGTATGACGGTGCTTGGCGAGGAGCCACGCGCTGAGGGCGTTCGCAGCGAAAGCCGCCAACGCCGTCAGGGTTAGCGGCAGTGCCGCAGGAGGCACCGGTGTGTTGAATTTCTCCCATGCTACCCACAGCGTCCCGACTGTCGGCAGCAGCAGTATTAGTGCCATTGCCCCGCCCAAACGCGCCCGGGCCAGCGCGCTCCACCCCAGCGCGACGAAGATCAGTAAGTTAATGCTGGCGTCTTCGAGAAAGTCGATGCTGTCCGCGATCAGCGCAACCGAGCCGATGGCGATGGCGATGCTTGCCTCGACGCCGAAAAACCCGAATTCAAGGGCGGCAACGCGCGCGACGGCACGGTGCAAGGCGGTATCACGAATAATCACACCAACGCCTTTGCTTCGTCATCCATTGTACCGACAACACCTTCGGGTGCGAGGATCATCTCGTTGTGCGCGCTGCCGCTCGCGATCATCGGGAAGCAATTCGCCAGTTTGGCGACCATGCAGTCGAAGAACACCGGCCCGTCATGCGCGAGCATCTCCGCAATCGCACCGTCGAGGTCGGCGGGGTCCGAGCAGCGGATGCCCTTCCACCCGTACGCCTCGGCGAGCTTCACGAAATCGGGCAGGTTGTCCGAATAGCTCTCGGCATAGCGGCTCTCGTAGGTCAGTTCCTGCCATTGGCGGACCATGCCCATATATTCGTTGTTGAGCACGAACACCGTGACCGGCAGCCGGTAGTGCGTCGCCGTTGCCAGCTCCTGGATGTTCATCTGGATCGACGCCTCGCCGGCGATGTCGATGACCAGCGCGTTCGGATTGCCGAGCTGCGCGCCGATCGCGGCGGGCAGGCCATAGCCCATCGTGCCGAGGCCGCCCGATGTCAGCCACTTGTTCGGCCCCTCGAAATCGAAATGCTGCGCCGCCCACATCTGGTGCTGTCCGACCTCGGTGGTGATGATCGGATTGCGCTTGTGCGTCGCCTCCCACAGCGCACGGACGGCGTGCTGGGGCATGATTTCGGTCTTGGAGTTGGCAAAACCGAGCGATTTCTTCGCGCGCCACTTGTCGATCTGCGCCCACCACGCGGCCAGATCGGGCTTGGGATGCTGGCGTGCCTTCCACAGCTTGACCGCGTCCTCCAGCACCCGCCCGACATCGCCGACCACGCCCAGATCGGCTCGGACGATCTTGTTGATCGAGCTGCGGTCGATGTCGACGTGGATTTTCTTCGAACGCGGGCTGAAGGCATCGAGGCGACCCGTGACGCGGTCATCGAACCGCGCGCCGAGGCACACGATCAGGTCCGCGCCGTGCATCGCCATATTGGCTTCATAGGTGCCGTGCATGCCGAGCATACCCAACCACTGGTCGCCGCTCGCCGGATAGGCACCCAAGCCCATCAAGGTCGACGTCACCGGTGCGCCAGAAATCCGCGCCAGTTCGCGCAGCATCTGGCTCGCACCCGGCCCCGAATTGATGATCCCGCCGCCGGTGTAGAGTACAGGGCGTTCGGCCGCCGCGAGCATCTCGACCAAAGTCTCGACCGACTTCGGCTCGGGCTTGAGCGCGGGGCGGTAGGTCTTGTGCTGGATCTTGCCCGGGTTGGTATAGCGCGCGGTGGCGACCTGCACGTCCTTGGGGATGTCCACAACGACTGGCCCCGGACGGCCCGACGTGGCGATATGGAACGCCTCGTGAATGATCCCGCCCAGCTTGGCGGGGTCTTTCACGAGGTAGTTATGCTTGGTGCAGTGGCGCGTGATGCCGACGGTGTCGGCCTCCTGAAACGCGTCGCTGCCGATCAGGCTCGTCGGCACCTGCCCGG
>JANNVL010000083.1:0-1663 GCA_031408195.1 Sphingomonadales bacterium
CCACCGGCTAATGGTTTTGATCCCTACGGGATCATCAATTGAAATCAAAACTTCGTTGGGAGTACCTGGGTACTTGGGCATCCACGCACCCCCATCCCCCATCCCAAAAGGGTGCCCCTTAAGTTTTGGGCATGGTTTAGGCGGCGGTCCAGAGGTTATGCCATTCGGGGGTCGTGCTGAGGGCTCGCAATTCGACGAGTGGACCGACGTGGTCTACTTTCCATCGCGCGCCGGTTCGCTTCATCCGCACGTTCACGATCTGCTTGATCGCCCCTTCGACCGCCCCGCTGCCGATGCTGCGGCCGGTGGCCAACCGTCCGGCGTACGCCAGACGGGTCGGGTGCTTGGCGAGGTAGGCGGCGGCGGCAATCAGCGGAGCCGTCGAAACGCCCGGCGGTGCGGTCAGGATCACGGAGCCGAGCCAGCGTTCGAAGCCGCCCTTGCCGCCGGCGAGCAGGGCCTGTCGTCCGGCCTCGGTCACGGTCTTCGCGGTGTCGGTGCCGTCGCCCCAGACGGCTTTCACCGCATCGCTCACGTGCTCCAACGCATGGTAGACGTCGAGTACGCCGACGGCCTGCGGCAGGTGCTCATCGGCGAGATTCCAGATCCACTCGGCGCCGTCGCCGAGCACGGTCACGTCCATCGCGGTGGTCACGCTCAGGCGATCCGCTTCGCGTCGCAGGCGGTGGCCGAACGACTCGGCCTCTTCGATGGCCGCGATCGCGGTGCGGTAGAGCGGCGGCGGCAGTTCTCGGTCGTCCCACCGTTCGGGGGGAACGGGCCATCCCCGAATTCGCCTGAGAAACAAGCCCAATTTCACATCACGCCAGCCGCCGAGCGTGTTCACTTTGCCCGCATCGATCAGGACTTCGATCGGAGCCTCGGCCTTCGCAAACGACGACGCATCGCCCCGCGTCGCACGGCGTGCCTGCGCCCGCTTCGCTTCGGCATGCGTCGTCCGCCGGATCGTCTCGTCGTCCACCTGCCAGCCGCAGAACTCCTGCAACATCTGTTGCGCCCGCGCAAACGAATGCTCGACGCCGGCCAGCGTGGCCAGCCGCGTAGCCTGACGGGTGAGGGCCCCGTCGAGGCCCAACGCGAGGTCGGCCCGGAACACGCCACCGTCGTCCCGGTGCCACGAATAGTCGCGGCTCACCTGCACCGGACCGAGTGCGGTCATCACCTGCCGCGACTGCCGCCCTTTCGAACGCGTCCCGGGTACTTTTTTTCGGCGTCGGCCCGCGATTGCACGGTGGCGGCCAGATTGTCCCGCAGCATCTTGCGGCCCGTATCGAGCGCGAAGAGTTCACAGCTATCCATGACCGTCCCATACGCGGCCGTCGCGCCGACATGGGCCATTTCCTGAACGTACGCAATCATGCGTTCATACTGGAGCCGCTCGGCTTCCGTCCGATATTCAATCGTCAATGTGGGCATCCTGCCACCTCCGGATTGCAGAGGCCACACACTAAACAAAAACAACTGCCCAAATCCAGAGGGATACCCGTTGCGCTCTCGGTATATCTCAATCACTTCCGATATTTGATAGTCTGACCAGGGTGTTGACACACCCCGCTCGGAACGACTTGGATTTCAAATCGTTTACGCTTTGTGCGTAATCAGAAAAATTTCCCGTTCGCTGTGATCTTTCCATTTCCAATTT
>JANNVL010000084.1:0-56957 GCA_031408195.1 Sphingomonadales bacterium
TCTCCTTAGCTAACCCCGCCCGGTTCGCCCTCTCGGGGAGCAGGATGGGCGGTACCGTGACTGGAAGACGGCGCGCGTGCGCTGTCGATGGGGGTCGGGTCGGGCTTGTCGAGCGCGCCCTCCCATTTGGCAACGACTGCCGTTGCCACCGCATTGCCGACGACGTTGGTGCCAGTTCGGCCCATATCGAGAAATTGATCGACGGCAAGAATCAGGATCAGCCCCGCTTCGGGCAGGCCGAACTGCGCCATCGTGCCCGCAATGACGACGAGCGACGCGCGCGGCACCGCTGCCATCCCCTTCGACGTGAGCATCAGCGTAAGCAGCATCGTGATTTCCTGCTCGATCGTCAGGTTGATGCCCGCGAGCTGCGCGATGAAGATCGACGCGAACGTCATGTACATCATCGAACCGTCGAGGTTGAACGAATAGCCGAGCGGCAGGACGAAGCTGGAGATACGGTTTGGCACCCCAAACTTGTCGAGCGCCTCCAAGGTGCGCGGGTATGCCGCTTCCGACGACGCGGTCGAGAATGCGAGCAGGATAGGGTCGCGTATGTATTTGATCAGCGTCACTATGCGCGGCCCGATTACCACGAACCCGGCAAAGATCAGGACCAGCCACAGGATGGCGAGGCCGAGATAGAAACTGCCGATGAACTTGCCGAAGGTCAGCAGGACTTCGAGGCCGTTGGTGGCAATCGCCTTGGTCATCGCTGCAAACACCGCGACCGGCGACACGCGCATAACGTAATTGGTGACAACCAGCATGACTTCGACGAGCGCATCGATCCCCTTCACGATCGGTTTGCCCTTTTCGCCAACCGCAGTCAGTGCAACGCCGAAGAACACCGAAAAAATCACGATTTGGAGCATGGTCGTGTTCGACATCGCTTCGAAAATCGATTTCGGGACCATTTCGGTGATCGTCTTGAACATGTCGGTATGCTGCGCGTCGATGCCCGAGGTGCCGGTGGCACTTGCGAGGTCGAGGCCGGTCCCGACGCCAGGTTGCAGCGTGTTGACCAGCACCATGCCGAGCGTCAGCGAAACGATGGTCGCGCCAAGGAACCAGCTGATCGTCTTGGCCCCGACGCGGCCCAGCGACTTGGTGTCGCCCATATGGACGATACCCGCGACCAGCGTGGCGAAAACGAGCGGCGCCACGATCATTTTGATGAGTCGCAGGAAGATGTCGGTGACCATCTTGAACCATTTGTTCGCCTCGGCGATCGCCTCGGCAGACATCGTATCGTGAATGATCGCGCCGATGATGATGCCGAGCACGAGGCCGATCATGATCTGGACAGTCAGGCGGTTGGCCAAGTCGTTTTCCCCTTTTGCTGTCAGCTTAGGCGGAAGCGAGCGCCGCGAGCAACCCGGCAGCGAAATCACTGAGCGTATCGTCGCGCGCGCCCATCACGACAATGCGGTCGCCGGGACGGGCGAGGGTCAGCAACCGGGTACCGCAGGCGTCGCGTGAGGCAATGTGTTCGGCTTGTTCGCCAATGGCATCGACAAGCGCTTCGCTCCCGACGCTGCGGTCGACGGTGCCGCCGTAATAGGCCGGATCGCTGACGATCAGACGGTCGCCTTCGTCAAGATTTTCGCGGAACGCCGAGGCGAGTTCGCGGCCCATTTGTTTCAGCGGGCCATAGCCATGTGGTTGAAAGAAGACGAGCAACCGCCCGGGGAAGGCATGGAGTGCGGACAGGGTCGCGGCGATCTTGTCCGGGTTATGCCCGAAATCATCGATGACGGTGATGTCGTTGGCGGTGCCGATCACGTCCATGCGGCGCTTGAGGCCGGTAAACGTGGCGAGCGCGGCGGCGGCGGCGGCAAACGGGGTGCCGACCGCTGTGGCAGCGCCGAGGGCGGCAAGCGCGTTCGACACATTGTGGCGACCGGGCACGGCAAGTGTGACGGCCGTGTCGCCGATGCTGAAATCAACGCCGCCGGGGCGTTCGACGAGGTCGGTGGCGCGGAGGTCGGCAGCGGATGCTAGGCCGAAGGTCAGCGCATCCGTGCAAAGCGCCGTTGCTTCGGCGTTGTCCGCATTTACAATAGCTTTGCCCGCCGCCGCCAAAAACCCGCCGAACAGCGCGCGCAATTCCTCCATCGAT
Organism: Sphingomonadales bacterium; assembly: GCA_031408195.1. Taxonomy (GTDB): domain Bacteria; phylum Pseudomonadota; class Alphaproteobacteria; order Sphingomonadales; family Sphingomonadaceae; genus Sphingomonas_O. The sequence continues at coordinate 2,123 of JANNVL010000084.1, forward strand.
TTATGATCGACCGAGATATTGTTGAGCACCGCCACGGTCGGGCGATAGAGCGCGATGCTCCCGTCGCTCTCGTCGACTTCGCTGACGAACACCTGTCCGCAGCCCACCCGCGCGCCGGTGCCGTAATTCTTCATGATCGCGCCGTTCATGATCGTAGGGTCGCGGCCCGCCTGGTCCAGTATCCAGCCGATCATGCCGGTGACGGTCGATTTACCGCTGGTCCCGCCGACAGCGATGCTGACGGGGGCCGCATTGAACAATTCGGCCAGCAGTTCTGCCCGCGTCATCCGCGCGCAGCCGAGTTCAGTCGCGCGGACAATGTCGGGCACGGTCGCTTCGATGGCACCGCTCGCCACGACGATCTGGTCAGTCGAGACGATACCGCTGCCGTCTTGCGCGTGCAGGCCGATACCCCGCGCCGCCAGTCCCTCGAACTTGGCCCCCAGCCGCCCCTGGTCGAGCGACCGGTCCGACCCAGCGACTGTCGCGCCCTGCGCCGCCACGATTTCGGCAAGCGGCATCATGCCGCTGCCACCGATCCCTACAAAAAAATATGATTTGCCCACGCGGTCGCTATCGTGGCTAACAGTTAGGGGAGCAAGATGCGTATCGCCGTCGTCGCACCGTCGAACACCGTTTCACCGCAAATTCCGGCGCGGATCGCGGTGTTGGTCGCCGACCGCTATGGCGACGACGCGCCCGAAATCGTGTTTCACCCGCAGTGTTTCCTATCCGACGGGCATTTTGCCGGACCCGATGCCGCGCGTGAAGATGCGCTGGTCGAGGTCGCGAACGATCCGTCCTTCGATGCAGTGTGGTTCGCCCGCGGCGGCTATGGCGCAAACCGGATTGCCGAATCTGCCATTGCGCGGATGGGCGATGCGGCGCGACACAAGACTTATCTGGGCTTTAGCGATGGCGGGTTCATCCTTGCGGGCCTGTTGGCACATGGCATTGGCAAGCCCGTCCACGCCCCGATGCCCGGCGACATCATGCGCGACGGCGGCGAAGCGGCAGTGCTGCGGACGCTCGACTGGCTGCGCGCACCCGTGACTGCACCACAACCGCAAGTTGCGTTTAACCTGACCGTCCTGTCAAATTTGCTCGGTACCCCGCTCGAACCCGATCTGGCGGGACGGATGTTGATGCTCGAAGAAGTCGACGAGCAGATGTACCGGATCGACCGCACGCTGTTCCATGTTACGTCGAGCGAAAATGTGCGGGCGTGCGCCGGGATCAGGCTCGGCCGCTGTGCGCCGGTCCCGCCGAATAAACCCGATTTCGGTATCGATGAGGTCGCGGTCACGCAGCACTGGTGTAAAACTTCAGGTATTGCGTGGCTCGGGCGTGCCGATATCGGCCATGACATTGCCAATTCAGTGGTGCCGTTCGCCTGACCGACTGAGGTGCCACCGCTTCCCGGCGGCGGGACAGCCGGTCGGGAAGGGTACGCAAAGCAACAACTCGTCCGGGGGGATGGACGCGCGGGGAAACGTGGCAAATGGCGTCTTGTTCCCGGACGGTTCAAAAAAATCTTGCCCGGAACGGTGGCGCGCGCGAAGGCGGCAGCGATGCGGCGTGCACTTCTTTTACCGGTCATTTTGGCGCTTGGCATCGCACCGGCGGCGGCGCGCACGACCCTTGGCAGTTTCGACGGCTGGGGTGCCTTTCGTGACGAGGCGCCTCTGCGCTGTTTCGCTATTGCCCAGCCGGTGCGCGGCGGTGGCGGCAAGTGGCAGCCGTTCGCTAGCGTTGGCAGCTGGCCGCAGGCGGGGACACGCGGGCAATTCTATGTCCGGCTCGGCCGTGAACGCCGCGCAGGCGCACCGGTCACGCTGATCGTCGGCGAGCGGCGTTTTACGCTGACGGGTTCGGGCGCGGACGCCTGGGCACCCGACGCGCGCACCGATGCCGCCATCGTCGCCACGATGCGAAGCGCGCGCGGCATGAGCGTGGCGAGCGTCGCCGCCACCGGCGGCGGTTTTGCCGAAACCTATGCGCTCAAGGGCGCAGCAACCGCGATCGATGCAGCGGCGCTTGGTTGTGCGCGCCGCTGAGCCTATGTGCGCGCCATGACGCCCCTTATGTCCAGCCCCGGCAACATCGATCCCGTCCCCGTCGCGCGCCCGGCTGAGCTGCGCCTGGATGGCAAGATCGACTTGGTCGGCCTGAGCAAAGCCGAGATGCGCGAGGCGCTGGCCACGGCAGGCCTCGATGCCAAGGGCGCGAAGCTGCGCGCCAAGCAGATCTGGCACTGGGTGTACAACCGCGGCGTCACTGATTTCGCGCTGATGACCGATATCGCGCGGACGCAGCAGCCGTGGCTGACCGACCGCTTCGTCATCGGACGGCCCGAAATCGTCGAGGCGCAGGTCTCGACCGACGGCACGCGCAAATGGCTGCACCGCACGCCCGACGCGCAGGATTTCGAGATGGTGTTCATCCCCGATGCGGACCGGGGCACGCTCTGCGTCTCGTCGCAGGTCGGCTGCACTCTCAACTGCCGCTTCTGCCACACCGGCACGATGCGCCTCGTCCGTAACCTGACGGCGGGCGAGATCGTCGGGCAAGTGATGCTCGCGCGCGATGCGCTGGGCGAATGGCCCTCGACACAGGACGGGCGGCTGCTGACCAACATCGTCATGATGGGCATGGGCGAGCCGCTGTATAATTTCGACGCGGTGCGCGACGCGCTGAAAATTGTTATGGACGGTGACGGCCTCGCGCTCGGCAAGCGGCGGATCACGCTATCGACTTCGGGCGTGGTGCCGATGATGGCGCGCGCGGGGGTGGAGATCGGTGTAAACCTGGCGGTATCGTTGCACGCGGTGACCAAGGAAGTCCGCGACGAAATCGTGCCGCTCAACCGCAAATACGGCATCGAGGAGCTGTTGCAGGCGTGCGCCGATTATCCCGGCGCGAACAACGCCCGTCGGATCACGTTCGAATATGTCATGCTGCGCGACAAGAACGACAGCGATGCCGACGCGCACGAACTTGTCCGCCTGATCCGCAAGTATAATTTGCCCGCCAAGGTCAATCTGATCCCGTTCAACCCCTGGCCGGGCGCGGCGTACGACACCTCGACCCCCGAGCGGATCAAGGCGTTCAGCAACATCGTGTTCGAAAGCGGGATCAGCGCGCCCATCCGCACCCCGCGCGGCCGCGACATCGACGCAGCCTGCGGACAGTTGAAAACCGCGAGCGAAAAGAAGACACGCGCCGAACTCGATGCGCTCGCCGACGAAAAGCAGGCCGCGCTCGGATGAGCTTCACCTGGTGGTGGTATCCGACGCGCCGTTTCGACGTCGAGGGACACCCGTTTGTCGTGAGCTGTATCGCACGCACCGACGGTCTCCACACGGCTTTGCGGCTGCGCGATGTGACGATGGCCACCGACGCGACGCCGCTGTTCGGACCTGATGCCGTCCGCAACCACCGCCTGCCTACGGCATTCCCCGACGGGCGCGTGCTGGAGGTCGAGCTTGGCTATATCGGTATCTGGACGACCGGTATCGTTGCGCGGCTGGCAGGGCGCGTCGTGTATGAAAGCCACCCGGGGCAGGTGCCGCACTATCCCGAGAAGTACCGCCAGCAGACGATCGATGCAGGCACCGGTGCGCGCGGCAGTGTAAAGTCGGCTTTTGTCGCAGGCGCCACCGCCCACGGCCAAGACTGGTCGGTGTGGCAGCGCAACAAGCTGCCGATCATCGTCGATATCGCCACCGGGCTGTTGTTTTTTATCGTCGCCAAGCTGACTGACCTGACCACCGCAGCGCTCCTCGGCGCGGTCGTCGGGGTTGCGCTGGTCGTGTTCCAGCGGATCACCCGTATCGACGTTACCGGTGGCCTCGCGCTGTTCGGCATTGCGATGCTGCTGATCTCGGCGACGCTCGCCATCGTGTTCGCCGATGACGAAGCGATCAAGCAGCGCGGGACGATCACTGGTCTCATCGCGGCCACATTGTTCCTCGGTGACGGACTGCTCGGCGGACGGCGGCTCGCGGCGGGCCTGTCACGCTACCTGCCGTACAGCGATCTCGATATCGGGCGGCTGGGCATCGGCATGGGTCTGGCGGGGATCGTCATGGCGGCGATCAATTTCGCGGTGGCGCAGCTCGCGTCGACCGATGTCTGGCTGTTCTATTCGACCTTCCTCGATTTCTTTGTGTTCATCGCGCTGTTTCAAGGCGTGCTTGCTTATGCGCGGCCGAAGCGCGGCGCGCGGTGACGCCCGAACAGGCGATAGCGCTGGCCGCCGCAGCCGGGTTCGTCGGCGGTACGATGAATGCGCTGGCGGGGGGCGGCACGTTTGCGACAATGCCCGCGCTGATCGCGCTCGGCCTGCCCTCCCCCGTCGCCAACGCCACCAGCAATGTCGCACTCCAGCCCGGCGCGATGGCTGCCGCATGGGGATATCGGGCGGGGCTGCAGCCGCTCGGCGGCCTGTCGATCCGCACCCTGTCGGCGATCACGTTCACTGCGGGACTCGGCGGCAGCCTGCTCCTCGTCGCCACCCCGACCGAGACGTTCGACATCATTATTCCCTGGCTGCTGCTGGTCGCGTTTCTGGCGATCGCGTTCGGCAAGAGCGCCGCCGCATGGCTCCACGCCCGCGTCACCATCGGCATGCGGACCTTGGTCGTCGCGCAAACAATGCTCGGCTTCTATGGCGGCTATTTCGGCGGCGGCGTCGGCATCATGATGACCGCGACCTATGGCCTGCTCGCCAATATGCCGCCGCACCGGATGATGGCCCCGCGCACCCTGATGCTCGGCGTCGCCAATACCGCCGCCGCGCTGGTCTTCATCGGCTTTGGCATGGTGCGCTGGTGGGTGTGCCTGCCGATGCTGGTCGGCGCGATCATCGGCGGCTGGGCGGGGGCAAAGGTCGGCAACCGCCTTCCTCCCCGCGCAATCCGGCTGTGGACGCTGTTCGTGACCGCGACGACGACTTTGGTGTTTTTCGTGCGGGCCTACGGGTAGGCGCTGCGGCTCATAGCGAGAAGTTCGCCGTCGCTGTGCGTCCGTTGCCGGTGGAAAAGTTCACGACATAAGTGCCGGCTTCTTCGCGCCAGCAATGTGCGACCGGATCGCGCCACCAAATAGCGGCGCGGTCGATTGCGAGGCGCACGATTTTGGTTTCGCCCGGAACAAGGCGCACTCGACTAAAGGCTTGGAGCGCACGCGACCAGCGCTCGATGCCACCGGGAGGCGAAACAAAGGCAAGGACCGACGTTTCTGCGGCGACGCTTCCGGTGTTCGTCACCGCAACCGAGAACTCTATCGTGTGCGGTGTGACCCGCGCATTCGCGCCGCGAAGCGCAAAGTCGGTGTAGGACAAGCCATGGCTGAAGCCGAAGCGCGGCGTGATGCCGTCGCGATCCGCCATCGCATAGCCATGCCAATGGTCGTAATCGATCGCGCGCGCATCGATATCGAATGCGGGGTAGTCGCTTGCCTCGCGCATGACGGTGAACGGCAACCGCCCTGACGGCGAAACGTCGCCGAACAACAGGCGGGCAAGCGCGGTGCCGCCCTCCATGCCGGCATAAAAGGTCTGCAGGATAGCACCGACATCGTCGTGCCACGTCTCGACCATTACCGCCGAGCCCGCCACGATAACAACGACAACGGGTTTGCCGCTTGCGACAGCGGCATCGATCAACGCGATCTGCGCCTCCGGTAGCCCTAGTTCACGACGGTCGCCGCCGATGCTCGCCGGACGCGGGCGCTGCGCCGCTTGCACTTCGGCGGGGATATGACTGCGGTCGGGCTGCGCGCGTTCATCCTGCCCGCGCTCATTCTGCCCGCCCGCATCCTGCCCAAGCGTCAGGTCGCCCGGGATGAACTCGCCTTCCTCCTCGGCCGTATAGCCGACGACGACGACGACCGCGTCTGCCGAGGCTGCGGCGACCTTGACCGCCGCTAGATCGCCCTCTTCACCCGTGACGATACGGTCATCGCCAAGATAGGCCTCCAGCCCCTTGAGCGCGGTGACGACATAGGGCGCGCGGACGCGGCTCGAGCCATTGTCGCCGGTGTTGACGAGGCTCGCCAGTCGCCCGAGCACCGCTAGCTTGCCGATCGAACGCTGCAGCGGCAGCACACCGTCGTTCGCCAGCAGCACAGCGGATTTCTCCGCCGCCTCTCGCGCGAGGCCGACATGGGTGTCGCTCGCCACGAGCGCCATCGAATAATCGGGCAGCGGATCCTCTGCACACGCGAACCGGTACTGGGTAGTCAGGATGCGGCGACAGGCGGTGTCGATCACATGTGGCTCGATTGTGCCACCCTCGACTGCGGCGATCAACTTGTCGCCGAATACCAGCGGTTCGGGGTTCTCGATGTCGAGCCCGGCGGCGGCACCATAGGGTTTGTAGACCCCCATGATCCAGTCCGAATGGACGAAACCGGTAAAGCCCCACTCGCCGCGCAGGATGTCGGTCAGCAGGCGACGGTCCTGCCCGCAATATTCGCCATTGACCTTGTTATACGCCGACATGACGCTCGCGACGCCCGCGTCGAGGATCGTCTTGAAGTGCGGCAGATAGACTTCGTGCAGGGCGCGCTCGTCGATGCGGACATCGACCGTGAAGCGCGCATTCTCCATGCTGTTGAGCGCGAAATGCTTGACGGTCGCGATGACATTGTGTGCCTGCAATCCCTGCCCCAGCGCCGCGCCCATGGCGCCCAGATGGTGCGGATCCTCACCATAGGTTTCCTGCGCGCGACCCCAACCGGGATGGCGCAGCAAATTGACACAGACCGCGCCCGACAGCGTGCAGCCCTGTGCGCGGATCTCGATGCCCATCGCTTCGCCGATGCGGCGTTCGAGGTCGGTGTCGAAGCTCGCGCCGCGCGCCATGGTGCACGGGAAGCAGGTCGATTGACCGCGCGCGACCCCGCGGGGGCCGTCGGTGAAATAGAGCGGCGGCACGCCGAGCCGCTCTATGCCCGACCCTGCCCGATACGGGCGCGCGCCCCAGACCCCGCCGTCGGCACGATAGTCGGCGAAGAACCCCTTGCCCGACATCATGCCAACCTTTTCGGCCAGCGTTGCTTCGGCGAGAACCGCATCGATGCGCGTGGCGATCTCTTCGGCGTTCAGGCCTTTGGCAGGCGACAGGTCGGTCATATGGGCATTTCTCCGGGTTGGCCGTGTTGGGAACCATCGATGATAGGCGAGATAGCCCCCGCCTACAAAAAGCTCGCCTTCACCCCGTCGATTACGAATTGCGCCGCTAGCGCCGCCAGAATGACGCCCAGCACGCGAGTGATCATCGCTTCAAGCCGGTTGCCGAGCAGCTTCATCAGCGGCCCTGCCAGCAATAGAGAGACCATCGTCAGCAGCAGGATCGCGGCCAGCGCGCCGAGCACCACGCCGCGTTCGGTCCAGCCATCGGCGCGGCTGGTGAGCAGCATGGCGCTCGCAATCGACCCCGGCCCGGCGATCATCGGGATACCCATCGGAAAGATGGAGATGTCGTCGTGTTCGCCGGCCATGACTTCCTGCGCGCGGTTTTCGCGGCGCTCGGTGCGCTTTTCGAACACCATGTCGAGTGCGATCAGGAACAGCATGATGCCGCCCGCGATCCGGAAGGCGTCGAGGCTGACGTGCAACGCGCCGAGGAAGGCTTTGCCGCCAAGCGCGAACGCAAACAGGATGCTGCTCGCAACCAAAGTTGAGCGCAGCGCCATCGCGCGGCGGTGCGCGGCGGGCGTGCCGTTGGTCAGACTCGCGAATATTGGCGCGCAGCCGGGAGGGTCGATCACCACGAAAAACGTGACGAACGCGGAGATGAAGAGTTCGATCATGAGCGTTCGATCATTTCAGCCCGACTGTTTCATAGGCGACCAGTTTCCAGCCTGCCGACCCGCGCCATTGCCAGACACGCAAATCGTGCGCGCCCTCCTTCGCGCCGAGCAGCGCGCGCGAGGCCCAGGCAAGCGTCCAGTCGTCGCTATGGCCCGAGGCGATAGCCGCGCCGAACGTCGTTTTGGGCAGTGCAGCACTGCCCCGCACCGGCATCATTTCCTCGTTCTGGACCAGCACATCGGCGGCGGCATTGGCAGCGAAGGCGGCGGCACCGTCGACTCCTGCGCGTGCCGCGACGCTTGCCGCCAGCTTGTCATACTCGGCCTCGCGCGCTGCTGCTGTGCCGTTGCCACAGACCGGCGCGACGACGGCGGGGCTGTTCCCGGCAGCAACCAGCTTTGGCGTCGGGCGGCCATGGTCGAGCACCCAGCGATAGCCCGTCGCGGTGCGTTTCCAGATCGTCGTATAGGTGCCGTGCCCGCCCGAGCCCGCGCGGACCCAGGGGCCGGTCGACAGCCCCAGCGTGCCATCGCATGACGGCGCAATGGTGCCGGGCCACCACATGACGGGGACGGGCGGTTCGGTCGCTCCCTCCAACGCCTTGGCGACGGGTTTGGCGTCGGGCACGAACATGATTGCGTCGGGGGCGGCGGTCTGGCGAAAGGCTTTCCACTGCCCCTCGGTCTGTGCGCGGCGGGCAAAGGCACGCTCGGCAGACGCAATGGCCATTGCGGGTGTCACCAGTGTGGGCTGCATCTGCGGGAGCGGCGGACGCGGGAGCGTCGTTGCTGCCGGGGCGGTCGCAAGCAGGGCAAGCACGAACATCAGGCGGCTTCCTTCATCTGGCGGCGCTCGGCGGAGGTCAGCGTGTTCTGCAACAGACAGGCAATCGTCATCGGGCCGACACCGCCGGGAACGGGCGTGATATGCGCGGCATGGGCGGCAACCTCGTCGAACGCGACATCGCCGACTAGTTTGCCGTCCACCCTATTGATGCCAACGTCGATGACCGTTGCGCCGGGCTTGATCCAGTCGCCCCGGATCATCCCGGGCCGACCGACTGCGGCAACGACGATGTCGGCGCGGCGGCACAGCGCAGGCAGGTCGCGCGACCGCGAATGCGCGACCGTCACTGTGGCGTTCGCACCGAGCAGCAACTGCGCCATCGGCTTGCCGACGATGTTCGACCGCCCGACCACGACCGCGTCGAGCCCCGATAAATCGCCGAGCGTGTCCCGCAACAGCATGAGGCAGCCAAGCGGGGTGCAGGGGACAAAACCGGGCAGGCCGCTCGCCAGACGACCCGCGTTGACGGGGTGAAAGCCGTCGACGTCCTTGTCGGGGTCGATGGCTGCGATCACCGCATCGGTATCGATCTGCGGCGGTAAGGGGAGCTGTACGAGGATGCCATCCACTGCCGCATCGGCGTTCAGCTGGCGTACGAGCGCGAGCAATTCTGCTTGGGTGGTATCGGCGGGCAAGCGGCGCTCGAAACTCGCCATCCCGGCCTCGTGGCAGGCCTTGCCCTTGGCGCGGACATAGACCGCGCTGGCGGGGTCTTCGCCGACCAGCACCACGGCTAGTCCTGGCGTGCGCGCAAGTTTCGCCACCGTGTGTCCGATCCGGTCGCGCAGCGCCTTGGCATGCGCCTTCCCGTCGATCAGCGCCGCGCTCATACGGGCGCGAAAGTGATCTGGTTACGCAGGACAATGTCGAGAATCTGGATGCCGATGAGCACAACAATCGGCGAAAGGTCGAGCGCACCGAAATCGGGCATGACCTTGCGGATCGGGCGATAGATCGGGTCGGTCAGCCGGTCGAGCGACGTCCATATCTGCCGCACGAAATCATTGTGCGTATTTATGACGTTGAAGGCGATCAGCCATGACAGAACTGCCTGAATGACGATGATCCACCAGACGAGGGTGAGCAGGTAGAGCGCGATCTGGATGGCGGTGTTCATCGGGGCGTGGTTCCGGACGTCATGGCGACGCTGGCAACAGATAGCGTTGTCAGGCGGCTTTGTGAACCAGCGTCCCCGCCCCGCGCGCGGTGAAAATCTCGACGAGCATGACGTGCGGCACCCGCCCGTCGAGAATGACGGCGGCATCGACGCCAGCTTCGACCGCGGCGATGCAGGTTTCGAGCTTCGGGATCATACCCCCCGTCACCGTACCATCGGCGCGCAAGGCCTCGATCTGGGCAGGGTCGAGATCGGCCAGCAGCTCGCCCGATTTGTCGAGCACGCCCGCGACATCGGTGAGCAAGAACAGCCGCGACGCGCCCAGCGCCGCTGCAATCGCGCCTGCCATCGTATCGGCATTGATGTTATAGGTCTGCCCGCTGGCATCGGGCGCAATCGGAGCGATCACCGGGATCACGCCCGCTGCCGACAGTGTGTCGATGATCGTGCGGTCAACCTTTACCGGCTCGCCGACGAAGCCCAGATCGACATTGCGTTCGATGCCGCGATTGGGGTCGGCGGCGCGCGAGACTTTCTCCGCCACGACCAGCCCCGCGTCCTTGCCCGACAGGCCGACGGCGCGGCCGTCCTCCGCCGCGATCCAGCCGACGATCTGCTTGTTGATCGCGCCGAGCACCATTTCGGCGACATCGGCGGTTTCCTTGTCGGTAACGCGCAGGCCGCCGACGAATTCGCTCGTGACGCCGAGTTTCTTGAGCATCGCGCCGATCTGCGGCCCGCCGCCGTGGACGACCACGGGGTTGATGCCGACCGCCTTCAACAGAACGATATCCTCGGCAAAATCCTCCGCCGCCGCCGGATCGCCCATCGCGTGCCCGCCGTATTTCACGACGAAGGTCTGTCCGGCATAGCGTTGTAAATAAGGCAGCGCCTCGACCAGTGTTTCGGCCTTGGTCAACAGACTACTGTCGGGGTCGTGACGGCTCATGTGTCGAGCCTCCGTCCGATCCGCACGACCAGCGCGATCACCAGTGGCACGACCACCGCCGACAGCACGATTTTGGCAATCATCTGGCCCATCATCAGATCGGCGATGGGGCGCACCCCGTAGAACGATACAGTGATAAAAATGAGCGTATCGACGATCTGAGACAGGATGGCGGCCACGATCCCGCGCGCTTCGGCGAACCGCGCATTCGCGTCGGCAAGCCGCGCAAAAATCCAGACATTGAGCGATACCGAGACGCCATAAGCGAGCACACCTGCGGCCATCATCCGTCCACTTTGCCCGACGATGATCGGGAAAGCGTCTTTGGCCGGTGGGTACATGCCGGGGTCGGTCGGCAGTTGGAGGACGAAATACGAAAGGGCGATGGCGACAAGCAGCGGCACGAAACCATAGGCGACAAGCCGGTTGGCGACTTCCTTGCCATGCAACTGTGCAATTGCGCTCGACACCGCAATCAAGGTCAAGAAAGGGAAAATCCCCGCCTCGACGGCCAGCGGCCCCAGCGAAACCTGCTTCGCTCCAAGGAAGCCGCCAAGTGGGACCATGCCGCCATAAAAGATGGCGAAGACGAACAGCGAGCGGGGGATGGCAGCAGTGGTTTTGTCCATCGCGCGGTTGCTACTTGCTTTTGCCCGCAACGCAACCGCATCGTGCATCCAGAAAACCTAGGGGGTCATGTGGAACGCTTATTGATCGGCATTGCCGGCATCGTCATCATCCTCGCGATTGCGGTGCTGCTGTCATCCAACCGCCGCGCAATCCGGCTGCGTGTGGTCGGCGCGGCATTTGCGTTACAGGCGACCTTGGCGGTGCTGGTGCTCTATGTGCCCGCAGGCAAGGCAATGATCGAGGGGCTGGCGACCGGCGTTTCGGCGCTGCTCGGTTATGCCAATGCGGGCACGCGGCTGATTTTTGGCAATCTGGCCACCGATCCGACGTTCGGCAGCGCCTTTGCGTTCTCGGCGCTGCCGGTCATCGTGTTCTTCGCCTCGCTGGTCGCGGTGCTCTATTACCTCGGTATCATGCAGTTCATCATTCGCTGGGTCGGCGGCGGCATCGAGATGATCGTCGGCGTGACGAAGGTCGAGGCACTGTGCGCCGCCGCCAACATCTTCGTCGGCCAGAGCGAGTCGCCGCTGGTCATCCGCCCCTATCTGGCGACTCTTACGCCGCCGCAGCTGTTCGCGGTGATGTCGGTCGGCATGGCGGGCGTCGCGGGGACGATCCTCGCCGCTTATGCCGCGCTGCTCGGCCCCGCGTCATTGCCGTATCTGCTTGCTGCCTCATTCATGGCGGCCCCCGGTGGCTTGCTGATGGCCAAAATCATCATGCCCGACGAGCCGCTGGTCGCGGGTGCGCCGACCGAGGCTGAGCATGGTCTCGCCGTCTCGCCGGTCGATCCCGAGGAAGAGCCCGCCAACCTCATCATGGCTGCCGCGATGGGCGCGCAGACCGGCGTCAAGATCGCGGTCGCGGTCGCGGCCATGGTGCTGGCGTTCGTCGCATTGGTCGCGCTCGCCAATGGTCTGCTCGGCGCGGTCGGCGGGTGGTTCGGCTATCCGACGCTCAGTTTCCAGATGATCCTCGGCACCATATTGTCGCCGCTGATGTACCTGCTCAATATCCCCGCAAACGAGACGGCGGCGGCAGGCGGGTTGCTCGGCACCAAGATCGTGCTCAACGAGTTCGTCGCGTTTATCGATCTGGGCCAGATGAAGGATTTGTCGGCGCGCACTGTCGCCGTCATCACCTTCGCCCTGTGCGGCTTCGCCAATTTCGCTTCGATCGCGATCCAGATGGCCGCGACCGGTAGCCTTGCCCCCAATCAGCGCCCGATGATCGCCAAACTCGGCATCCGCGCGCTGGCGGCGGGGAGTCTGGCGAACCTGATGTCGGCGGCGCTGGCGGGGCTTCTGATTCCGGCATAGCTGCTGTTTGGCCGCCCTTAGCTGAACACCTGACCGATATCGCCGCCCAGCGGATCGGCGCCGTATCTGTTGCTGCCCTCGGTCCCGCGCGAACAGAACCACACGATCAGCAGGATGCCCCCGATCAGCGGGATCAGCGCAATCCAGTACCACCAGCCCGAACGGTCGGTATCGTGCAGGCGGCGCACCATGACAGCGAGGCTGGGCAGCAACAGTCCCAGCGCCACGAGCACATAGGCGTAGCCATAGCCCAAGCTCTGTTCCAGCCCCGTTTGCGGATTTGGAATTTTGATGGTCGTGCCGAGCACATTGTCGATGACCGCCGCCGCGATGTAGCACAGCAAAGCGAACAGGATAAAATACCAGTATTCCGAGCGCGACGCCCGCCCCTGCCACGTCACAAATTTGGACAGGCAGGTTTTGATCGAGTCCCCGAAAGTCATAAGACGCCCCCCTTCGCGTATGATGAATGTGAAAGTAGATCACGGAAACCGCGCCGCGACAACGATAAACACCTGCGGGCTGCTTCGCGTGCAAACCGAGGAAGAGGCACGGCCGAGATGAGAAAGGTTTATAATGAAACCGGACGGGAATTGTATATGGCGGCGGGCGATCGGGAGCATGATTGATGCCAACACGCAGAACCATGATTTCTTCGCTTGCCGCCGGGGTTGCGATCGCCAATCTCCCTGCGGCGGCGCGTGTGCGGGTTGAGCGCTACACCGCTGACCCCTCGAGCCTGAGCGCCCACCCGCTACCTCGCTGGTTCGACGATGCGAAGCTCGGTATTTTTGTCCACTGGGGGCTGTATTCGATTCCCGCCTTCGCCCCGCTCGGCCCCAACGCGCAGCCGGCTGCGCCAGACATGATGCGCTACAGTCCCTATGCCGAATGGTATGCCAACACGATGCAGTTTCCGGATTCGGAGACTGCGGCTTACCACCGCGCCCGATATGGCAGCTCGCCCTACAGCGATTTTGCCGCTCCCTTTGAGGCTGCGGCAGCGCGCACAGACTATGCCGCGTGGGCGCGCACCTTTGCTAGCGCAGGCGCGCGATATGTCACGCTTGTAACCAAGCATCATGACGGTTTTGCCTTATGGCCGAGCAGCACGACCAATCCAGCCCGGTCCGGCTGGCATAGCAAAACCGACGTGGTCGGCAAACTCGCCGCTGCCGTTCGCGCGCAGCAGATGCGCTTCGGTACCTATTACTCGGGCGGGCTCGACTGGAGCATCGCACCCGGCCGCGTCGATAATGGCGGCGCGATGTTTCGTTCGATGCCCAGCGATGACCAGTACGATGCCTATGTCGCCGCGCATTACCGAGAGCTAATCGCGCGTGCGACGCCGGACTATCTGTGGAACGACATCGGTTATCCAACCCAGGCTTCATCGTTCCAGCTGATGGCCGACTTTTACAATGGCAATCCCGTTGGCGTCATCAACGACCGGTGGCAGCCCGCGCGCGAGACATTCGCAGGCACGCCCGACGATATCCGCGCGCGCCTGATCGAGTTCCGCCGCGCGCTTGCCGATCATCGTCCGCCGCCGCCCAAACACTACGACGTCATCACGCCCGAATATGCGACCGAGTTAAAGCCCATGGAAAAGAAGTGGGAAGCCACGCGCGGCATCGGCTTCAGCTTTGGCTATAACGCTCGCGAAGCTGATGCCAGCCTACTCTCGGCGCAGGCGCTGATCCACCTTCTGGTCGATTGCACTGCGCGCGGCGGCAACCTGTTGCTCAACGTCGGTCCGCGTGGCGACGGCAGCCTGTGCCCGATGCAGGTTGCGCGGCTTGACGCGCTCGGTGACTTTCTGCGCGATAATGGCGAGGCGATCTACGCCACACGCCCCTGGCACACCCCAGATGCTACCGGACTCGACGGCCGCAAGGTCCGCTTCACAACGAAGGGTGGGCGCGTCTACGCTATCACCCTCGATGGCGAACCCACTTGGCCAAGGCTGGCGGAAGGCCTGCCCCAGAGCGCCAGGCCTCTCGGCCCAGCGGGCGGCCATGCCCGCGCCTGGCGACTGAGGTAACGCAAAGGAGTTAGCGAGATCATGACAAAGCTCGTGACCGCCCCTTTTGACGGGGCAAAATATATCCGCACGCCGGAAGAAGTCGTGGAAGCGTTAGGCGATGCACTTGAGAGCGGTGAGCCGGGCTAAATCGCCGCAACATTCGGCGCCATTGCCCGCAGCGAAGGCATGACCAAACTTGCCGAGAAAACCGGCGTCAACCGGCAGGCGCTCTACACGGCGTTATCCGAGAACGGCAATCCGACGCTGGAAACGCTGCTCAATGTCATGTCGGCGCTCGGTATCCGGCTCAAATGCGAAGCCTTGGACCTGGCCAAGGCAGCGTAACCGAGTTCATCCTGCCGGATTTCCCACGCCCCGCCCCTGCAATGGCTCCATCGGCTGCATCACATACCGCGCCCACACATAACGCCATGGCACGATGAAGAACGCGATCACGATGCCGATGCAGTCGATGAACAAGGATTCGATGTCCGCGTTCCACTTGCCCGCCGCCCATGCACGGCCCGCGATCAGGGTCAGCCACACCGTCTTCCACGCGATTTCGTAGAGCATCAGCGGGAGCATCTGCAGCGGGTAGCGGACGCCGATCAGGCTCATCAGGGCAAGCGCCGCCAGCATCGATTTCGCCAGCCCACGCGCCACCGGCCAGTCGGCGGACTCGAACAACAGCTGCGACCAGACGACGCTTCCCATGACCAGCGCCATCAGCAGGAACAGGAACCGCATCGCGTTGATCCGCCACGTCGCCACCGGCGGAAAGGGACTGTCGGGATTATGACCCACACGGATTTCCTCTCATGAACTGCCGCTTGGCGCACAGGCTTGACCGTATTGGTGTAATAATACAGCAACGCTGTCAAGCGGGGGGTGGCGCATATCACTCGCGCGCCCGGCGCGAAGACATTTGCGTCAGCGCCGCTCGCGCTGGCGGATGTAGGTTGCGAGTTCGGCACCTTGCGGCAAGTCTGCGCCAGTTCCGGTCGCGGCGGCGGGATCGCGCGAAATGGCGAGATAGCTGCGTGCGCCGAGCCCAGCGGGCGCGGGGCCCATGCCGACGCCTATCGACCGCGCGCCATCGCTCCACACGACGGTCAGGTCACCGCGCCCCTGCGCTTGCCCGAAATCGCGTACGCGCAGCACGCCGCCGCGCGGCAGCGAAACCTCGGCAACGGGCGCGTCGAACGGCATCGTGCCGCCGCTCCACATGAGCGGCACCCCGCGCGCAGGATCCTCGAGCAGGATTGCCCATGGCTCGGCATACCCGCCAGCAACGCGGATGCGGAGTTCGGGCGGCGGGTCGAACTGCGATTCATAAAATGTCGCGTTCGCCAACAGCCAGCCGCCCGCCATCCCGACAAGCGCGAGCGCCGCGACCAACGCCGCGCGCCGCCCGCCGCGCCAGCCGACCCGCTTGGCTGAACAGCCCGATCGCACCGAAGCCGAGCGCAAGCCCGACGAGCATCATCGCCATCAGCGCGAGGATCGCGAATGCCAGTCCGCCCAAGCCGTCGCCGCCCATATCTGCTTCCTTGACCGGCCATGCGCGGCATTCCACGCCGGCACGGGTATGTGCCTGCTCTATCGCCTCGACAAGTCCGGTGCCGAAATCGCGCGGCTGTTCGATGCAGATGCCAGCATCGATCCGTGGACACCCGATTATGTCGCGCCGGGCAAGTTCGCGCCGGTGATCGTGCAGGGGCGTGAGGGGCGTCGCTTGGTCCCGCGCCAATGGGGCGTGCCGCCGCCGCCGAAAGCGCTGGCGGAGGGCGGACGCCCTGTCACCAACGTCCGCAACCTCGACTCGCCATTCTGGATCGGCACTCTGCGGCATACCGAGTTCCGCTGCCTTGTCCCCGTCACCAGCTTTATGGAATGGGGTGGGGAGAAAGGTCAGCGTAAGCGGCACTGGTTCAGCGTGCCGTCCGAACCGGTGTTCGCGTTCGCGGGCATCTGGCGCGACAGCGAGGTGCCGAGCTTTGCCTTCCTCACCTGCGACCCGAACCCGATGGTCGCAGCGGTGCACGACAAATCGATGCCGGTGATCCTCAACCCTTGGGATTACGATCGCTGGCTGACTGCCGACTGGACCGAGGCGCGCGGGCTGGTCGAGGCGTTCCCGTCGCAGCTGATGGCCGGGGCAGCGGTCGCTCCACGGGTTGAGGCGCAGGCGAAATAGCGCCATCGACGTAACCCATGGGACACGCGTTCATCTTCGGTCTGGGCTATACCGGTGCGCGGCTGGCGAGGCGGTTAACTGCACTCGGCTGGACGGCGGCGGGGACGGGGGGCGGCGGCACGCTGCGCTTCGATGATGCTGCCGGTGTCTCGGCGGCGCTCGGTTCGGCGACGCATGTTGTCGTCACGATCCCGCCGGGGTCGGGGTTGCTCGATCTTTATGGGGCGCTGCTGGCGGGCAAGTGGCTCGGCTATCTGTCGTCGACCGGGGTTTACGGCGACGCCGGTGGGGCGTGGGTGGATGAAAGTGCCCCGCTGAACGGGCGACGCGGCGGGCGCATCGACGAGGATGCGGCGTGGCTGGCGCTGGGCGCACGGGTGTTTCGTCTGCCCGGCATCTACGGACCCGGACGCTCGGCTTTGGAGCGGGTGGCGAGCGGGGCAGCGCACCGTGTCGACGTGGCTGGACAAGTGTTCAGCCGCGTCCATGTCGATGACATTGTGGCGGGCGTGATCGCCGGGTTCGACGCGCCACCGGGGGCGTATAATCTTTCAGACGACCGCCCGTCCGACCAGAATGCTGTGATGGTGGAGGCCGCACGCTTGCTTGGCGTCGCCCCGCCGCCATTCGTGCCGCTTGACTCGCTGTCGCCGATGGCTCGCGCTTTTTACGCCGAAAACCGCCGCGTCGCCAACGCCAAGGCCAAGCGGGTGCTCGGCTGGACACCTGCTTATCCGGACTTCGTCGCAGGCTTGCGGGCGCTAGCTTTGAGTCGAGGCGCGCTTCGCGCTTAGGGCAATGAGCAGCCCGACCATCGCCACAACCCCGCCCGCCACTGCGAGCGCAGTCCAGCGATAGTTTTCAAGCAACGTCGAAATGAACATGGCGAGGATCGGCACCAGAACACCCGAATAGGCCGCCCGCGCAGGGCCGACCGCCCGGATCACGCTCAGATAACAGGCAAAGGCAATCGCGCTGGCAAAAACACCGAGATAGGCAGTGCCCAGCCAATAGGTCGCGCGGCTTTCCCAGACCGGCAGCCCGATTGTCGCCAGACCGAGCGCGACATTCATCGAGCCGCCCCACAACATTCCCCATGCCAGCAGCGCCGCCATCGGCAACGCCCGAGCCCGCTTGGTGCCCTGCATGATGTTGGCAGCCGACGCCGACAGCACGCCCGCGAGCGTCAGCCCCATGCCGAGTAGGGTCGCCGCTGCGCTCGATCCGTCGCGTTGCGCCTCCTGCACGATCAGCAGCGCGACGCCGAGCACCGCAACAGCGGAACCGCCGATAAAGCGCGCTGACAGGGGCTGTTTCAGGAACAGCCAGCCGAGCACTGCATTGGGCACCAGCAGCAGGGCGAACACGATGGCGACGAGGCCGGACGTGATGTGTTCCTCCGCCCGGTAGACAAAATTGAAGTTGAGCACGAACTGCGCGAACCCGAACAGCGCGGCAAAGATATGACCTTCACGCCCGATGCCGAGCGGCGCGCGCGTCGCCAGCGCCCAGACGAACATCGCGGCAGCCCCGATCAGGAACCGATAGGCGACGCTCCATGTCGGCGGCACGACGCCCAGCTGGTCGCGGATGACATACCATGTCGATCCCCAGATCACCGTGGCGATGACAAAGGGAACGAGGATGCGGGGGGTGAGGATGGACGCTTGTGCTGGCCCGGTCATGAGGCCGCCGGACGGCGCCAGACCAGCGGATCGCGCTTCGCGTGAAAGACGGCAACCACCAAAATATGCCCGGGCCTGCTCTCGAAAAAGACCGAATAGGGGAAGCGCGCCAGATTCGCCTTGCGGATACCGGGCCGAATTTCGGCAAAGTGTTTCGGCGAGGCAGCAATGCGCGCAAGTGTCGTGTCGAGCGCCGACACGAAATCCCGACCCAGCCCTGCGGCTTGCCAGTCATACCACTCGCGCGCCTCAAGGGCGTCGGCCCGCGCCGCGCGAAGGAAGCCGATAGTGGTCATCAGTTGCGGGTAAGCGCGGCCAACTCGGCCTTTACGACCTCCCATGTGACTGCGAGGGGACGCTCCTCGTCGAGCATGTCGATCCGGCGGTCGAGTTCGCGGTCCTGTGCTGCTGTCAACGGTGCATCATCGCGGTCGAGACTGTCCCATAATTTCCCGATTAGCGTGAGGCGCTCCTGCGGCGAAAGCCGCGCAATTTCCAGATTTAGCATCGAAGACATGACTATAGTCTAGTAACAAAAAGCGCAGGAGCAACCCCGCTCAGAGCACCTTGAGCGCCTCCGCCAGCGCATCGATCTCGACCTGCGGCTGGTCCCATGACGTGACGAAGCGCACCTCGCCGTCGGCCCAGTCGTAGAATTCGAAACCCTGTGCACGCAGAGCCGTTGCCTCCGATGGCGTCGCGCGCAGGAACACTTCGTTCGCTTCGACAGGGTGCAACAACCGCGCGCCTGCGGCCACCGCCAGCATTGCCGCCCCCGCGTTCGCCGTACGCGCATTCGCCAGCCAGCGGTCGTCCTCGATCAGCGCCAGCACCTGCGCCGCCAAATAGCGGCCCTTCGATGCAAGGTGCCCGGCCCGCTTGCGGCGGATGCGGATTTCCTGCGCGAGTGTCGTGTCGAAGCACACCAGCACTTCCGCCGACAGCCCACCGTTCTTGATAAAGCCGAAGCTTAGCGTCTCCACCCCGACCCGCCACGTCAGATCGGCGGGCGACGCACCGCTATGGACGACTGCATTGGCGAAGCGTGCGCCATCCATATGGAAACGCAAGCCGCGCACTTTCGCCAGATCGCCGATCGCTGAGACCTCGGCAGGCGCATAACTGCGTCCGTATTCGGTCGCATTGGTGATCGAGATCGCGGCCGGCTGCACCCGGTGGACATCGTCGGCAATCGCGTCGATCCGCGCGGCGATAGTCTCGGGCGAGAGCTTCGCGCCCGGTCCGTCGGCAAGGATCAGCTTGGCCCCACCGCTGTAGAACTCCGGCGCACCCGCCTCGTCGTTCTCGATATGCGAATCGCGGTGGCAGACGATACCGCGATACGGCGGGCACAGCGTCGCCAGCGCCAGCGCATTCGCCGCCGTCCCGCTCGCCACCCAGATCGCGGCGACAGGTGTTTCGAACAGATCCGAAAACACCCCGTCGAGCGACCGGCTCAGCGCATCGCCGTCATATGCGCTGTCGACATGGTTGGCGCGCGCCATCGCCTCGAACACGGCAGGATGGACGGACGCGGCGTTGTCGGAGAAAAAGCGCATGGCCCGCCCTTGCGGACCATGACAGCTAAGGTCAACGCCGACGAAGCCTTGCCAAAGTAGCGGGTCAAGGCTCCGTATCCTCTCCCGCAAGGGGAGCGGAGCACCTATATCCCCTTTGTGCGTGCTTTCTCCGATCTTCTCGACCGCCTCATCTACACGCGGTCGCGCAACACCAAGCTGCGCCTGATCGGCGATTATCTGCGCGCGACGCCCGATCCCGATCGCGGCTGGGCGCTGGCGGCGTTGACGGGGTCGCTCGACCTGCCGGGTGTGAAGCCTGCGGTCATCCGTGCATTGATCGAGGACCGCGTCGACCCCGTGCTGTTCCGCATGAGCCGCGAGTTCGTCGGTGATACGGCGGAAACGGTGGCACTGCTGTGGCCTGCGCGCGATGCCCAAGCGCAGGACTTGTCGCTAGCCGCCATCGTCCACCGTCTGATGACCCTCAGCCGCGCTGAAGCCCCCGTCGCACTCGCCGCGATGCTCGACGCGCTTGACGAGAACGAACGCTTCGCGCTGCTCAAGATGGCAACCGGCGGCCTGCGCGTCGGCGTGACGGCGCGCCTTGCCAAGACTGCGCTCGCGCAAGCTTTCGAGTTGGACGTCGAGGCGGTCGAGGAAGTCTGGCACGGCATCGCCCCGCCCTACACCGCCCTGTTCGACTGGGCCGAGGGACGTGCCGAGCAACCGACGGCGGCGGACACGCCGGTGTTCCGCAGCTTTATGCTCGCCCACCCGCTGGAGGAGACGAAAGTCGATCTCGTCGACTATGCCGCCGAATGGAAATGGGACGGCATCCGGGTGCAGATCGTTCGCGTTGCGGGCCAAGTGCGGTTGTTCAGCCGGGGCGGCGACGATGTCACAGGCAGCTTTCCCGATGTCGCCGATGCCGTCACTGTCGATGGCGTGTTCGATGGCGAATTGCTGGTGCGCGGGGCTTTTCAAGGCGGGGACGCTGCCAGCTTCAACGCTTTGCAACAGCGGCTCGGGCGCAAGACGGTGTCGGCGAAGATGCTCGCCGATTATCCAGCCTTTGTCCGCCTCTACGATGTGCTGTTCGACGGCCCCGAAGACGTACGCGCGCTGCCGTGGACAGAGCGCCGCGCGCGGCTCGAAGCGGTCATGCCGCGCTTCCATCCCGACCGTTTCGACCTGTCCGCGATCATCGACGCGACCGATTTCGTGCATCTGGAGGAGATCAGGGCGGGCGCCCGCGACGCCGCCATCGAGGGCGTCATGCTCAAGCGCCGCGACAGCCCATACGTCACCGGACGCCGTGTGGGCCTGTGGTACAAGTGGAAGCGCGATCCGCTGACCGCCGATTGCGTGATGATGTACGCCCAGCGCGGCAGCGGCAAACGTTCGTCCTTCTATTCGGATTATACCTTCGGCTGCTGGACGGCGGAGGGCGAACTGTCGCCCGTCGGCAAAGCCTATTCGGGGTTCACCGATGCCGAACTGAAAGACCTTGATCGCTTCGTCCGCCAGCACACCGTCGCGCGCTTCGGTCCGGTCCGCGAAGTCGAAAAGACGCTGGTTCTCGAAGTCGCGTTCGACTCGGTGCACATTTCGTCACGCCACAAATCGGGCATCGCGATGCGCTTCCCGCGTATCCACCGGATCAGGACCGATAAGCCGGCGTCGGAGGCGGACACGGTCGAGGCGCTGAAGAAGATGGTGACTTAGTTTCCCTCTCCCTTCAGGGGAGAGGGTCCTCGCGCCCCAGCGCGGGAGGGTGAGGGCAATGCACTATCTCGGCGTGAGCACCGCCCTCACCCCGCCGCGCCTTGGGGGCGCGTGTCGCCCTCTCCCCAAAGGGAGAGGGGGAAGAATAGCGCTGTCCAATCTGCCGCAATTGCGTCATCTTCACGCTCCGAGAGGAACATGGACATGACTGTCCCCCGTTTTGCGCTCGTCTGCGCCACGCTGCTCGCGACGGCTCCGCTCGCCGCGCAACAGACGCCGCCACCCGAATATGGTCCGACAACCGTCGTCGACGCGGGGATCGACCGCACACTTCGCATGACCGTGCCCGTCACGGTCGACGGCAAAGGGCCGTATCCTTTCGTCGTCGATACCGGTGCCGACCGCACTGTCCTGTCGCGCGAACTGGCCGATCATCTCGACCTGAAGGCGGGCGAGAGCGCCACGATGCACACCATGACCGGGGTCGGGCCGGTGCGGACAGTGCGGGTGCCGACGCTTGAGGTTGGCGGCGGGCGCAACGACGATTTCAACGCGCCGGCGTTGTCCGAGGCCAATCTGGGGGCCAAGGGGCTGTTGGGTATCGACAGCCTCCAGGGTCGCCGCGTCGTCATGGATTTCGCGCGCGGAACATTCAGCGTCACTGAGTCGAGGGCTGTCCGCGAGCGCATCGATGCCGACATGATCGTCGTGACCGCCAAGTCGCGCTACGGCCAGTTGATCCTCGTCGATTCGGACATCGGCGGGGTGCCGATCACGGTCATCATCGATTCTGGCGCGCAGAACAGCGTGGGCAATCTCGCGCTGCGCCAGATGCTCGCCAAGCGCAAAAAGGTCCGCAATTTCGTTCCGATCACGATGACCGATGTCACCGGTGCGAGCATCGGTGCGGACCTTGCGCTGGTCGATGGCATCCGCATCGGCGGGTTCACGATCAACGATGTCGCGGTCGCGTTCGTCGACGCGCATCCGTTCAAGAAATTCGGGCTGCTCAACCGGCCCGCGATGCTGCTCGGCATGGACACACTGCGTGCGTTCCGCCGCGTGTCGGTCGATTTCGCGCAAAGGAAGGTCCGCTTCCTCTTGCCCGACGGCAGTTCGGATACTAGCCGCAAGCAATGGTTCGCTTTTCGTTCGCCGGACAGGATTTCGCCGCTTTAGGGGCAGGCGCGCTGTGGTGGCCGGCGCGCCGCGCGCTGATCGTGGCCGATCTGCACCTCGAAAAAGGGAGCTGGTTTGCCAAGCGCGGCCAGATGTTGCCGCCCTATGATTCGATGGCGACGCTGGCCGATCTGACGGCGCTGGTCGCGGCATGCACCCCGACCGAACTTTGGTGCCTCGGCGACAGTTTCCACGACGCGGCGGGCTGTGCGCGGTTGCCCGCCGAAGTGCAGGCAATGCTATGTGCGCTGACCGGTTCGCTCGACTGGGTCTGGGTGACGGGCAATCACGATATCGGCGGTGTCATCGACCTGTGCGGCGGGCGGATTGTCGATGAGGCGGTAGTCGAGGGCATCGTGTTGCGGCACGAGGCCGACCGCACGGAGACGCGGCCCGAAATGTCGGGCCATTTCCACCCGAAATTGCGCGTCACCTTGCGCGGTCGCAACGTCGCACGGCGATGCTTCGTGGCGAGCGCGACCAAATTGATCCTGCCCGCGTTCGGATCGTTGACCGGCGGCCTCGATGCCGGTCATCCCGAAATCGTCCGCGCGGTGGGGCTGGACGCGCGGGCGCTGGTGCCGGTCGCGGATAAAATGCTGAGCTTCCCGCTGGCGGCTTAAGCAGACGGCTTGGCGCGCCACAAAGTCGGAAACGTCTTCTGCAACGCCGCCACCTTTGGCGCGTCCCACATGCGGATATAACCGTGGTTAGGGTTTTTGAACGCGAAGTCCTGATGATAGGTCTCGGCTGGATAGAATCGTCCGCTCTCGATGCGCGTCGCCAGCGGCTTGCCCCAGCTTTTTGCGGCATTCAGCTGCGCGATATAGGCGCGCGCGACGCGGAGCTGTTCGGCATCGATGGGGAAGACGGCGGAGCGATAGCTCGCGCCGCTATCCGGCCCCTGACGGTTCAACTGCGTCGGGTCGTGCGCGACCGAGAAATAGACGCGCAGCAGCGTGGCATAGGAAATCTGGCGCGGATCGTAGACCACGCGGATCGCCTCGGCATGGCGCGTGCGCTCAGCGCTAACCGCATCGTAATTTGCGTCGGTGGCGGCCCCTCCGGCATAGCCCGACGACACCGATTGCACGCCCTTCAGATGGCTGAACACCGCTTCCATGCCCCAGAAACACCCGCCCGCGAGCACGGCGACAGCGCGCGGGGCGGCGGTCTTTGCATCGGTGGTAGCAGCAGGCACGAGCACCGTGCGTTCGGCGGCAAAGGCCGGGAGCAGTGTCTGGCTCGCCAGCACCGCAGCGCCCGCAAGCGCAGCCGCCGTCAGCGCGCGGCGGATCAAGAAAACAATCCTGTCGAGATTGCCATCGGGACGCCGGCCACGGCAAAGCCGATCAGAAACGCGCGCAGGTAATTGTCGCGGAACAGGGTAAGCATGGCGAAACACTTTCGGTGGTTGCTGTCCCAGTTACGGGCGCAACCCCAAAATGGTTTCACTTGAGCGCAGAACAAGCCTGTTGAATGCGCGAGCACGCCTCGACGAGTATTTTTTCGGATGTGGCATAGCTAACCCGGAACGCGGGGCTAAGGCCGAATGCGTTGCCTGGCACAGCGGCAACCAGTGCGTCGTCGAGGAAATAGTCGATCAAATCTGCATCATTGCCGATGACCTTGCCCTTGGGCGTGGTCTTGCCGAGGCACCCGCCTGCATCGGGATAGACATAGAACGCGCCCTCGGGCGTCGGGCAATGCAGCCCGGGTGCCTGGTTGAGCATACCCACCACCAGATCGCGGCGCTTCAAGAAGGCGGCGTTGCGATCCTTGAGGAACGACTGGTCGCCGTCGAGCGCCGCCACTGCCGCAGCCTGGGCAATCGAGCACGGGTTGCTGGTCGATTGCGACTGCAATTTCGCCATCGCCTTGATCAGCCACGCCGGACCACCGGCATAGCCGATGCGCCAGCCGGTCATCGCATAGGCCTTCGAACAGCCGTTTACCGTCAAGGTGCGCTCGTACAAATCGGGCGCGACCTGTGCGATGGTCGAAAACGGGGTGTCGGCGTACCAGACATGCTCGTACATATCGTCGGTCAGCACCATGACATGCGGGTGGCGGCGGATGACCTCGGCGAGAGCGAGTAATTCGGTCGCGCTATAGGCAGCGCCGGTCGGGTTCGACGGCGAATTGAGCATCACCCATTTCGTCTGTAGCGTGATTGCAGCGTCGAGTTGTTCGGGCAGAATCTTGTAAAGCTGGTTCGCGCCCGCCTGCAGGACCACCGGCGTCCCGCCCGCGAACCGCACGATGTCTGGATAGCTGACCCAATAGGGCGCGGGGATGATGACCTCGTCGCCCATGTCCACGGTCGCCACCAGCGCGTTGAACAACGTATGCTTGCCGCCGACATTCACGCTGACTTCGTTCGCGGTATAGGTCAGGTCGTTATCGCGCGCGAATTTGGCGGCGACTGCGGCCTTCAGCTCGGGGAT
The DNA here is from genome assembly GCA_031408195.1 of Sphingomonadales bacterium. Classification (GTDB taxonomy): domain Bacteria; phylum Pseudomonadota; class Alphaproteobacteria; order Sphingomonadales; family Sphingomonadaceae; genus Sphingomonas_O. The sequence continues at coordinate 27,582 of JANNVL010000084.1, forward strand.
GCCATCGACTTCGGTATATTTGGTCTTGCCCGCACGGATCGCCTCGATGGCGGCGTCCTTGACGAAATCAGGGGTGTCGAAATCGGGTTCGCCTGCCGACAGGCCAATGACGTCCACACCAGCGCGTTTCAGGGCGGCAACCCGTCCGGTCATCGCCAGTGTCGGCGACGGTGTAATGCGGTCGAGCGCGGCGGATGTCTGGGCCATTTTCAATCCCCTGTTGCGCGGTGGCCTATAGTCCCGCCAGCGTCGCGGGCAACAGCCCGCGTAACGAATTGCCGATAAAAAAGCCGTGTTTCAGGTCATCCGCACGCAATTCCGCTTCGCGCGCACGGCCTGTGGCGATCAGTTCGTTACGCAGGATGCCACCGAGCAGGCCGGTTTCGAGCGGCGGGGTCAGCAGTACGCCGTCGCGCTCGACAAAGACATTGGTGAAGCTCCCCTCGGTCAGCCGTCCGTCGGGCGCAGTGAAAACCACCTCGAACGCATCGCCCCGCGCCGCATCGTAGAATGCCCGGTCGGTCGTCTTGTGGCGCAGGCGGAAATCGCCCGCATCGACCGGCAAGGGCACGACCCTCACTTCGACCGGTCCAGCCGGAACCGGCGGCAGAGCGCGGACCTCGACCGCGACATGCCCACCGCGCCCCAGCAACAGCCGCACCCGCGCCGGTTCGCGCAACCGGAAAGTCGCCGCCTGTAAATCATTGCGCGCTGCGTGCCGGTCGAACGCAAAGCCGAACACGTCCGCGCTCGCTTTCATGCGCGCCAGATGCAGGTCGAGCCGCGCCAGCCCGCCTTCGGGGTCGAACCGCATCGTCTCGATCAGGTCGAACCGGCGCGGCGAGGGCACGAATGCGCCTTTGGAAAGACATTCGTCCCATTCGCTGGCGGCAACCGAATCGGCGACGATCCCCGACCCGAGACCCAGCCGCGCAATACTATCGCCTTCGTCGATCACGAGAGTCCGGATCGCAACATTGACTGCGGCGTCTCCATTTGGGCCGATCCGCCCGATACTGCCGGTATAAACGCCCCGCGACCGCGCCTCGATCTCGCTTATCGCCTCCATCGCCCGGATTTTCGGCGCGCCAGTGATCGACCCGCACGGGAACAGCGCCCCGATCACATCGACCGCATCGCGCCCGCCTGCCAGTTGCGCGGTCACGGTCGAGGTCATCTGCTGCACCGTAGGATAACGCTCGACACGGAACAGTTCGGGCACCGCCACACTGCCGGTCGCCGCCACGCGCGACAGGTCGTTGCGGAGCAGATCGACGATCATCAAATTCTCGGCGCGCTGCTTGGGGTCGTCGGCCAAGGCTTCGGGACCGGCATCAGGCGCGGCTGTCCCTTTCATCGGGCGCGTCGTCACCTTGCCATCGTGCAGCGCGAAGAACAGCTCGGGCGACAGCGAAAGAAACCACTGCTTCCCCGTCGCCACCACAGCGCCATAGGGATTGGCCGACCGCGCGCGCAGCCCCGCATAAAGCGCCAACGGATGCCCCGCCGTTGCGACTGTCGTGCGAAAAGTCAGATTGGCCTGATAGATATCGCCCGCCTCGATCAGCGCCTTCACTCGCGCGAGCTGTGCTTCGTACGCGTGGCGCGACACATCAGGCACCGGCGTGCCGAGCCACCCACCCGCCGCATCGGGCAGCATAGCCGTCACATCGTCGGGTGCTATTTCGAGATAGCCTCTGAATAGCCCGAACCACAGCAAAGGCGCATCGCCCGACGTTGTTCCGGCTAGCTTTGGCTCCAGCGCCGCGCCCGCTTCGTAGGCCAAATACCCCGCTGCATGTAGCCCGCCCCGCGTCGCGGTTCTGAGCGCTTCCAGCGCTGTCACAACTTCGCCAGCACGCCGCGTCGTCACGATCTCGACCGGGTCGGTGTAGAGCCGCGCTGAGGCGGCCCCGGTCGTCCGGGCGTCGTCGAGCAGGACAAAGGGCGGCGCGAAACTCACCTGCACCTCTTGGCATCACGTCGTGCCGCTTGCCAGCCCATCCCCGCGTGACGCATGACGCACCAATGGTTGCCAGCACTTTCGACTTGTTCAAGATCGGCGTAGGGCCGTCGTCGTCGCACACGATGGGGCCAATGACGGCAGCGGCAGATTTCGCCGCGAGTATCGGAGGAATGGCTGTCGCGCGCGTCGATGTCGCGCTTTACGGTTCGCTGGCGCTGACGGGAAAGGGCCATGCCACCGACCGCGCCGTGCTGCTCGGCCTGACCGGTGAACGGCCCGCCACACTCTGCCCTGACCGTGCCGACGCTGTCGTGGAAATGGTCCGCTCGACCGGTCGCCTGTTGCTTGGCGGCACGAACAACATCGCCTTCGACGAGGCCAGCGACCTGCGTTTCCTGCAAAAGGAGCGCTTGCCTTTCCATTCGAACGCCATGCGTTTTGCCGCGTTCGACGCCTCGAACACAGATCTGCACGCCGTCACCGCCTATTCGATCGGCGGCGGGGCCGTCGTGTATGAGGCTGACATTGCCCGCAATGCCCCGCCCGAGGGGCTGACCGATATCCCGCATCGTTTTTGTTCGGGCGACGAACTCCTCGCCAAATCGGCAGCGTCGGGCAAGTCCATCGCCGACATGATGCGCGAAAACGAACTGGCCGCGCTGTCCGAGGACGAACTATCCAATCGCCTCCACGCCATCCGCGATGCCATGTCGGCGTGCATCGACCGGGGCATTACCATCGGTGGCATCCTGCCCGGTGGTCTCGAGGTCAAACGCCGCGCCCCGGGCATCTTGAAACAGCTGGTCGAGCGCCAGGAACGCGCGCTGGCGGACCCGCTTACCGTGATCGACTGGGTCAATTTGTGGGCGCTCGCCGTCAACGAGGAGAACGCAGCAGGCGGCAAGGTCGTCACCGCGCCGACCAATGGCGCGGCGGGCATCGTCCCTGCCGTATTGCGCTATTACGAACGCTTTGCGCCCGGCGCCTGCACCCGGGGGTCGGAGGACTTCCTGCTGACCGCCGCCGCCATTGGCTCGCTGTTCAAGGAAAACGCCTCGATCTCCGGCGCTGAGGTCGGTTGTCAGGGCGAAGTCGGCGTCGCCTGCTCGATGGCCGCTGCGGGGCTTGCCGCCGCGCTCGGCGCAACCCCGATGCAGGTCGAAAATGCTGCCGAAATTGGCATGGAGCACAACCTCGGCCTCACCTGCGATCCCGTTGCGGGGCTCGTGCAGGTGCCGTGTATCGAACGCAATGCGGTCGGCAGCATCAAAGCGATCGAGGCCGCGCGGCTCGCCATGCTTGGCGACGGCACCCACCGCGTCTCGCTCGACCAGGTAATCGAGACGATGCGGAAAACGGGTCTGGATATGAGCGAGCGGTACAAAGAAACGTCACTCGGCGGGCTGGCGGTGAATGTGGTGGAATGCTAAAGTGACGAAGTCCGACGACCGCCGCGTCGCCTTGCTCGACAAACTCGCCGACCATGTCCTCGCGCATGGGCTGTCTGCCTCCAGCCTTCGCCCCCTCGCCAAGGCAGCGGGGACCAGCGACCGGATGCTGCTCTATTATTTCCCCGACAAGGACGCGCTGATCGCCGCCGTGCTGGAGGTCGTCGCAGCGCGGCTGGTGGCGCTGCTCGATGCGCGCAGGGCCACGGAACTGCTGCCATTCGCCGAACTCAAGCGCCAATTGCTCGGCATCGTCTTTGCCGACGATCTCTGGCCGTACATGCGCCTTTGGCTCGAAATGGCCGCACTCGCCGCGCTCGGCGATCCGGTGTTCCGCGCCGTCGGCGAACAACTGGGACGCGGCTTTCTGGTCTGGGGCGCGATACAGCTCGACAGTGCTGACGAAACCACGCGCGCTGTCGAGGCGGCGCGGCTGGTCGTCGCGATCGAGGGCAGTCTGGTCTTGCGGAGTATCGGCCTCGGCGACGTTGCAACGCTCGGCGCTTAGGCGCGTCGCTCGAGGACGAACCCCAGTACCAGCGCTACCCCCGCACCCCACATGATCGCCGCCGCCCCGCCCAGCACCACCGCCGGATCGCTGCCGTAGAGCGACTGTCCCCAAGTCAGCGCGATTCCGTCGAGCAGCAGGGCGGTCCCTGTCATGATCACTGCCGAAATCTGCGCCCGGTCGCGGCCGACGCGGGCGACGGTCATGCCGAGGAAGAGCGCCGGAACCGTGGCCACAATGATGAGCGCGAACACCAGCGCTGTCGGCCCATCGCTGCCGACCCAGTTCGCGGCAGTCCAGCGGACGATGAGGGCAGCAACGAACCAGTAGATTGTGCCGATGATGGCGAGTGTGGCGGTCTGGGCGGTTGTTATCGCGCGGGGCAGGGCAGGGTCGGTCATCGGGGCAGTTCCTATTGGTGCGCGGCGTCATAGCATTATGTAGCATTCGCTACAATAACTAGAAAGCCGTCATTGCGAGCGCAGTGAAGCAATCCAGTCGGCGGTCGCGGAGGCTTGGATTGCTTCGCTGCGCTCGCAATGACGAGGGAATGCCCTCAGGGCCGGATCACCGGCTCTGCCCGTCGCAGCAGCGACACCATATCGACCCGCCCGACTTCGGTCATATCGCCCGGCGTCGCCCGACCCTCGACCAGTTCATAGCCGAGCAGTGCAAACACGCGCGGGCCGCGAAAGATCGGGCGCGCATTGCCATACCAATCGACACACGAGGCGCGGCAATCGTCGTCGCGCTGTTCGCCGCGCGATGCCGCCAGCTCGCCATTGGGGCCGAGGTCGCGGCCGCTGCGCCGCAGAAACACCACCGCCGCCGATTGCCGGAACCCGCGCGCCAGCCGGAACTGGCGCGCAACGGGCAGGCCCATCAGGCCGGACCGCCCGCTCGCATCGCGCGCATCGGGCTGAAAGAAAAACGCCTGACTGCGCGATTCGCCCTCGGCAGCGTCGGGCAAGCGGTATTCGGCAGCGAGGCGCGGCGTTGCACCAAGATCGATGGCCGAAAACCCGAGATAGCCCGCGCCTTGCCCGACAACGACCGCATCGGGGCCGATCGCATCGAGCCGGTCGACGCGATGCGGCAGCGCGACCGGTGTTACGGTGCGTGTTGCGAGCGACACCACGCGGACGCTGTTGCTATAATTCAGGCTTCCGCCTTCGTAGTTGTTCATTCCATAGAGCAGATGATCGCCGACGAAGCGGTTCTGGATGCCCCAGCTTTGCCCCTCGCCCGGCAGCCGCTGGTAACGCGCCTGCGGCACTTCGCCTGATCCACCGCCGAACGATGCCATCGGGATCGTGACCAGCGATAGCCCGCCGCGCAGCCATTCCGGCCCCCACATGCGGTCGCCGCTGCCGTTGCCGACAACGACCTGCAGTGCGCTACGCTTGGTATCGGCAAGAAACGAAAACTGGTCGACCGGCTGACCGCGCGCCGCCACGGCCTGTGGCCGCGAATTGTCGAACGGCAGACGGTAAAGCAGCGCCGATGGCCCTGAGCGCGGGGCATCATCGTCATATTCGGAACGTCCCGAATTCAGCCCGGTCCAGACATAGACGGCGTTCTGGGAGACATAGAAAGTCCGCGAGTCCGACCCCAGCACGCTGGTTGCGTCGCAGTCGAGCACGGGCGCAGTCAGGTCGCAGCTGGTGACGCTGTGCACCGTCGTCACTGCCCATGGCCCCGCGCGGCGGACGCGCTCGGGCACATAGACCATGTTCGCGTTCCACAACGGTTTCGACGAATCGGCGCGCCCGTTGCCGCGCCAGCGGGTCAGCGAGGGGAACGAGCTTTCCCAGCGGTCGATATCGAGCGGGATCGGCGCGTAGAGCACCAGCTTTTTGCCGACCAAGCGGCTGGCATAGTTGCGCGACGAATAATAATCGGCGGACTTGAAGCTATAGGCGTCGAGGAAGCTCAACTGCCCTTGGGGGCCGAGGCGAAACCGGTTCACCTGCGTGCCGTTCCGCGCATAGCTATAGCCAATGACGGCGACGATATCGCCCGCGACCAGCATTTCGTCGTACCAGTCGCCGCGTCCGTCGAGCCCCGGGGCCATTGCGTCGACGGCGGCGACCGGCCGCATCCCGCCGTTCGCGGTCGAGACGGTGAACAGCCGTCCGCGCCGCAACACGACGAGGATATCGCCCCGCGCCTTGACGATGCCACCCTCGTCGACGCCCGCTACCTGCGTGTTGGTGATGTTGTCGCTGGTTGCCGATTTCGCGCCGGTCGCAACGATGGACTCGGCTGCGGCAGGCGCAGACATCGTCACCGATGGAGGTGGAGGTGGAGATGGCGGCGGAGGCGCGGGGACGGCCATATCGTAATTTGGCTGGGCCCTGTCCCGCATACCCGCCGACCGCGCGGCGCGCAGATCGCGCATAAAGCCGGACAATTCAGCCTTGGTCCGGAACGCGTTCAGCCCGGGCGGCGTCGCGGTCGGCGCGGCAGTCGGGACCAGCACGGCAACCAGCGCCAGCATCCCCACACCAAATGTCACGAAAACAGTCCCGAACCGGCTAAACGCACCCGTCATGTCCGCTCTCCCCTCCGCGTTGCGAAGCATGGAGAGGTTACCCGATTACCGTTCCCGCGCAATCATGTTCAGGCTTGGCGCATAGCTCCGTAAAAACTGCTGTCCTACAACCCTTGGGCTGTGCTTAGCTGTCGTCATGACCATGACCAGCTTCCCCGCCCGCAAATGTTCCGAAATTGACAAAATGCGCTCTGCTTTCGCTTTTTTACCGACCGCATTATCGGTGATGTTGGTGAGTTTTGGCGCACCTGCCGTCGCGCAGACCGCCCCCATCGATCCGGCAACCAAGGCGCGCATCGACCGCATCCTTAAAGCCACCCCGCTGATCGATGGTCACAACGATTTGCCATGGGAAGTGCGCGTCAACCGCGCGCTCAGCGTCGAAGGACTGGCCGCTGATGGCGACAAGCATCCGAAACCGGTGATGACCGACATTGCGCGGCTGCGGCAGGGGCGGGTCGGCGCGCAATTCTGGTCGGTGTGGCTGCCGTCGGAATTCACCGGCGAGCGCGCGATCAAGGCGACGCTCGAACAGGTCGATATCGTGAAGCGGCTGGTCGCGCGCTACCCCGCCGACTTCGAACTGGCGAGCACGGCGGCAGACATCGAACGCATCCACAAGACGGGGCGGATCGCTTCGCTGATCGGGGCCGAAGGGGGGCACCAGATCGGCAATTCTCTTGCCGCGCTGCGGGCGTATCGCGCGGCGGGGGTCGGCTATATGACCCTGACGTGGAACAACAATAACGACTGGGCCGACAGCGGCACCGACGATGCCAAGCACAAGGGGCTGACCCCGTTCGGCAAGGCGGTCGTCGCCGAGATGAATCGCATCGGCATGATCGTCGATCTCAGCCATGTGTCGGAGGCGGTGATGATGCAGGCGCTTGATACCACGAAAGCACCGGTGATCTTCTCGCACTCGAACGTCCGCGCGCTATCGGATCACCCGCGCAACGTGCCCGATGCGATCCTGAAACGCTTGCCCGCGAACGGCGGCGTTGTGATGGTGAACGCCTATCCCGGGCACAATGACCCCGTCGTCATTGGGCAGATGGCCCGCCGCGCGGCGGAAGAGACACGGCTGGCGCGGGTCTATCCGGGCCAGCCCGACCGGCGCAAAGCCGCCCTTGCCGAATGGGACGCCGCCAATCCACGCCCAGCGTCGCCGATTGCGGTGATGGCGAACCATATCGACCACGTCGCCAAGGTCGCCGGCCACGACCATGTCGGCATCGGCGCGGACCTCGACGGTGTGCCGTTCACCAACACGGGCATGGAGGATGTCGCGGGCTATCCGCGCCTGTTCGCCGAACTTATCCGGCGCGGCTGGAGCGATGCCAATCTCGCCAAACTGGCGGGCGGCAACATCCTGCGCGTAATGCGCGGGGTCGAAGCTACGGCAGCAGCGATGAAGGACGTGCCGCCGTCGCTTGCAACGGTCGATGCCAGATAAGCGCAGTGTTCCCGATGTCAGACCCGCTCCGCCGAACTCACCGCATCGGCTGCGCGTAAGGCCGCGAGTATCCGCGTCAAATGGTGCAGATCGCTGACCTCGAGCGCCACGCGGAAGCTGTGAAAGCTCTCGTCGCGGTTTTCGAGTTTCAGGTTGAGAATATTGGCTTTGTGCGTGCCGAAAATGCCCGCCATCACGCCCAGCGCGCCGGGCTCGTTTTTCAGGATGACGACCAGTTCGGCGGTCGCACCTTCGCTGCCGTCGCCCCATGCCAAATCGACCCAGTCGGCATCGATGCCGCTGGCCAGCACGGGGCAGTCGATGGCGTGGACAGCAATCGGCTCGTCAGGACGGCGTAGGCCGACGATGCGGTCGCCGGGGACGGGGTGGCAACACGGCGACAAGACGAACGCGACGCCCGGCGTCAGCCCCTTGATCGAGATCGGCTCGCGCTGGGCTGGCGTCGCCGCAACGTCCTCGCCCGCCGAGCCTGGCATGAGCGCGTTCATCACCTGGGCGTCGGTGACGGTGCGCCGCGCAATCGCCTCCATCAGGGCGCCTTCGTCGGGCAGTTTGAGCCGTTTGAGTGCAGCGGGCTGCGCCTCCTTGCTGATCTGCGCTGGCAGGCGCGTCACGATCTCGTCGTAAATCTTGCGCCCCAGCGCCACATTTTCGCCGCGCTCCTTATTGCGGACATAGCGACGGATCGCGGCGCGCGCCTTGCCTGTCACGACGAAGTTGAGCCACGCGGGCTGCGGCTCCTGCGCTTTCGATTTCAGGATCGCGACCTGATCGCCGTTCTCGATCGGGGTCCGCAAAGGCACCACCCGCCCGTTAATCTTGGCGCCGACCGCTTCGTTGCCGAGCTTGGTATGCACCGCATAGGCGAAATCGACCGGTGTCGCCCCCTTGGGCAGCTGGAACAGCTCGCCCTTGGGCGTAAACGCGAAGATGCGATCCTGATACATCGCCATGCGGGTGTGTTCGAGCAGTTCCTCGGGCGTCTCCGCATTGTCGAGGATTTCGACGAGATCGCTGATCCAGCGCCCCGGCACATCCGGCCGCTTCTGTCCCTGCTTGTAGGTCCAGTGCGCGGCATAGCCGTATTCGGCCTGCGCGTGCATTTCGGACGAGCGGATCTGGATTTCGATCCGCATCTTCTCCGAATGGATGACCGAGGTGTGCAGCGAGCGATAGGCATTGCGTTTCGGCGTCGAGATATAGTCCTTGAACCGCCCCGGCACTGTCGGCCAGCGCTGGTGAATGACACCCAGCGCGCGGTAGCAGGCGTCCTCGTCGGGGACGATCGCGCGGAACGCCATCACGTCGGACAATTGTTCGAAACTGATGTGGCGCTCGGCCATTTTCTTCCAGATCGAATAGGGGTGCTTTTCGCGGCCCGAGACATCGGCCTCGATCCCGGCACGGCTAAGCAGGAGTTTGAGGCCGGAGCCAATGCGCGCAATCTGGTCGCCGCCGCCGGCGTGGAGTTGCTCAAGGCGCTTGCTGATCGAGGCATAGGCGTCTGGTTCGAGCTCGCGAAATGCCAGCCCCTGCATCTCGTTCATGAATTCATACATGCCGATCCGCTCGGCGAGCGGCGCATAGATATCCATCGTTTCCTTGGCGATGCGCCGCCGCTTCGCCTCGTCCTTGATGAAATGCAAGGTCCGCATATTGTGCAGCCGGTCCGCGAGCTTGACGAGCAGCACACGGATGTCGTCGGACATGGCGAGCAGGAATTTGCGAAGGTTCTCCGCTGCGCGCTCGTTTTCGGACTGTGCTTCGATCTTGCTGAGTTTGGTGACTCCATCGACCATGCGCGCGATGGCGGGGCCGAACTTGCGCTCGATCTCTTCGTGCGTGGCAACGGTATCCTCGATGGTATCGTGGAGGATCGCGGTCGCAATCGTTTCGTCGTCGAGGTGCAGGTCGGTCAATATGCCGGCGACTTCGATCGGGTGCGAGTAATAGGGGTCGCCCGAAGCGCGTTTCTGCGACCCATGCGCCGCCATCGAAAACACATAGGCACGGTCGAGCAGCGCCTCATCGGCGTCGGGGTCATAGGATTTGACCCGTTCTACAAGTTCATACTGGCGCAGCATCGTGGCGGCATGATGGGGGCAGGTCGCAGGAACGCAACCCGCGATTGCGTCAATTCGGCAACACAGCCTCTAAAACCCGCAACACATTGCCGCCCATGACCTTGGCAATGTCGGCATCGCTGAAGCCCGCATCGATCAGGGCTTGGGTGATCGCATCGAGCCGCGACGTATCGAACCGCGCCGCAATCGCGCCGTCATAATCGCTGCCGAGGCCGACATGGTCGATGCCGACGAGGTTGCGGACATGGGCAATGGCACGGACGATGCCCGCAGGCGAGGTATCGCATACCGCCGCGTCCCAATAGCCGATACCGATCACCCCGCCGGTGCGGGCGACGCCGCGGATTTCGTCGTCGGTCAGATTGCGGTTGACCTTGCACGTTGCCTGTACGCCGCCGTGCGAGGAGACGACGGGGCGCTTTGCCATCTTAAGGACTTCGGCGACGGTGACATGGCTCGAATGCGCGATATCGACGACCATCCCTTTGGCCTCCATCGCGCGGACGATCTCGATGCCGAAGGGGGTGAGTCCGCCTTTCTTCAGGCCGTGCATCGACCCCGCGACTTCATTGTCGAAGAAATGCGTAAGGCCCGCCATGCGGAAGCCCGCGTCATAGAGCCGGTCGAGATTGGCGTGTTTGCCTTCAATGTTCTGTAACCCTTCGACCGACAGAATCGCTCCCATCACAGGCTTTCCCGCTGCACGGTCGGCCATCAGCGTCGCTAAGTCGCCCTTGGTGCGGATCGCCCGCAACCGCCCGTCCGAGCGCGCGGCAAAACGGTCGAGCTTGGTCGCGTGCCACAGCGAGCGTTCGACGAGCGAGTTCCAAGTCCGGACCGGCTGCGCCTGCGCGACGGTCAGCAGCGTGATGTTGTCGGTATCGGCCCCGTTCGCATCGTAATTCTGGCCCTTGGGGGTCTTGGTCACCGACGACAGGATTTGCAGCGCGACATTGCCGTCGGTCAGGCGCGGCAGATCGACTTGCCCTCGGCTACCGCGCGCGAGCATATCGCGCCGCCACATCAGCGTGTCGGCGTGCATGTCGGCGATCTGGAGCGTCTTGTGTAGCGCGGCAGCGCGCGCCGTTGCGACAGGCGGTTGCGGCCCGGTGACGCGGTTCATGCCGCGCTCGGCGAGGGGCGGGAGGAGGCCGAAGAAAACGACAGCGGCGATGCCGGTAAAGGCGGCAAACCAGGCCAGCAGTTTCTTCAACGCATTTCCTCTCTGTTGGCGTCACCCTGAACTTGTTTCAGCATGAAGGGATTAGAGGAGACCGATTTCCCGCAACCGCTGCTCCAGATATCCGTTCGCCGTAATGGCTTGCGGATACCGATCCGGCCTCTCTGCCGATACGCATCCCGGCAGTGTCTTGATCGGAAAATCGCTCGCCAGATGCAGGAAGAACGGCATCGAATAGCGTGCCGACCCTCGCCGTTCGGGCGGCGGGTTGACAACGCGGTGGGTGGTCGAGGGCAGGACGTGGTTGGTCAGCCGCTGGAGCATGTCGCCGACGTTGACGACCAGCGCGCCCTTGGGGGGATCGACCGCCAGCCAGTTCCCGTCGCGGTCGAGCAATTGCAGACCGGCCTCCTCGGCCCCGAGCAACAGCGTGATGAGATTGATATCCTCATGCGCGCCCGCGCGCACGCCCGGCGCGTCGGGCGACACCGGCGGATAGTGGAGCAGGCGCAGCACCGAATTTCCGTCGCGCACGGGCTCTACGAACCACTCCTTGTCGAGCCCTAGATAGAGCGCAATCGCTGATAGCAGCTTGGCTCCAACCCGGTCGAATTCGGCATAAAGCTGAGTAAAAACGGCACGGAAGTCCTGCGGATGTGCGGGCCAGACATTGGCGGGCATGTGATCGGCGAACTTATGCCCGGCGGGCAGATCGCGCCCGATATGCCAGAATTCCTTCAGGTCGTTCTCGGTCGCGCCCTTGGCGATTTCGATGCCGAACGGAATAAAGCCGCGCTGGCCCCCTTTGCCCGCACGATAAGCCATTTTTTCTTCGAGCGGCAGCGCGAAGAACGCCTTGGTAACCGCCCAGGCAAGATCGACGAGCGCGGGGTCGATACCGTGATCGGCAATGATAGCGAAACCGAAACGCTGGAACGACCCGCCGAAATCGGCAGCGAAAGCGGCAGGGTCAGCGGACTGGGCCGCGAGCGAGAGCGGCGGGACGGAAAGGGTGTCTGACATCGCGCCTGACTAGAGGGAACCGCGTGCGCCCGCAAACGCTTGATCGATGAAGGAGACACACAATGCCCGATTACGAAGTCGCCAAGCCCTATGTCGAGATGAACAGCCCCGATCCGTCGGCGCAGGCCAATCGCGCCGAGGACGAGCCAGACCTCGACGGCTATGACGATGCCCAGCGCGCCGAAATCGCGCTCGTCGAAGGCGACGGCCCCAATGACGGTATCGTCATGACCGACATGCAGCCCGATCTGGGCGAGGATCTCGACGAGGACGAAATCGAGGACGGGGCCTACATTCCCGACGATGTGCTCGACACCGACAGCGGAATTATTCGCTAGGGCAGTGCCCCTCCCCCATTCGGGGGAGGGGCAACAGGAAGTTAAGCGCCCTTGTTGGCGAGGCTCTTCATCACTTCGCCGTGCAGCCAGATGTTCATCGTGGCCGAATCATTGGTATCGCCGGTGTAACCCAGCTCCTTCGCCAGCGTCGTGCGGTTAGCCAGGCTCGAATCGAGATTAAGCAGCTTCATCAGATCGACGATCGACGTCTTGTAGTTCGACGGCTGGCCCTTCGACGCGGCGATTGAGGCGAGACGCGCGTCGATGTCTTCGGGCGTTGCCGGAACGGGAGCCGGGGGCGGCGGGGTCGGCGCCACGACGACAGGCGAGGGCGGCGTTGCGGCTTCTGCGGGCTTGCCGAAAATCGCGTCCTTGATCGCACCGAAAATGCTCATGATTTTTCTCTCCGTAATAGGGCGGGCTGTCCGCAACGTGCACGAACCTAGGCGTAACGCATGACCGATGCGAGACGCTCCGGAAGCAATAACACAGTCATTCACCTTTCGAAACGAACGCCTAGCCAGATCGTGCGCGGCGCGGCGCGTTCGACGACACCGCTGGCGCTGACCGCCGCCTCGACCCGCGCGTCGAACAGGTTTTCCGCCCGTAATTGCACACGCGCACCTGGACCTAGTGGCAAATCGGCAACGGCATCGACCGTCAGCGCGGGCGCGAGCCGTCGCGTGTTGAGATCGTCATCGAACTGCGCCGAGACATAGCGTGCGGTGGCCGACAAACCGCGCCAGCCGAGCGTTGTCGAGGACTGGAACGGCGCGACATTGGCCAGTTTCAGGCCGCTCAGCGGTGCAGAGAATCCCGATCCCTGCACAGCGACATCGGCATAAGCGACCGATAAGGCCGCTCGCCAGTCTCCTGCGGCCAGCTTCGCATCGAGTTCGACCCCGCGTGCGCGCAACCGGTCGAGGTTCTGGCGTTGGCGAAACGTCCCCGGTGCCCCTGTTGGCAGTGTGACATTGGCAATCGCATCGTCGAGCGTCACGTCGAACAGCGTCACTGCTATGACCGCCCCCGGCACGGGTCGCCAGCGTGCCGACACTTCGGCCCCCCGCGACCGCTCGGGTTTTAGCGCGGCATTGGCGCTGGTCACTTCGGCCCCGACGCGGAACGGGCGGTAGAGTTCGTTGAGCGTTGGCAACCGCCAGCCGATATAGGCCGCTGCACTCAGCGTGAGGGTCGGTGACATGGCATAGGCAGCGCCCAGCCGCCCTGTGGTCGCCCAGCCGCTACGGTCAGGATAGCGCGTTTCGGTCGCGCTGCTGCCATTGATCGCGCGCTCGGTCAGGAACCCGCCGGTCAGCGCCCAGTAATCGATCCGTCCACCGCCAGTCAGTGTCAATGGCCCCGCGACCCGCGTTGCTTCGGCAAAGCCACCGAGGATATCGCTCGCCCCGCCTGCGACCCGCAGTCGCGTCGGCACCCCCGACAAAAAGGCGAAGGCCTCATTCGTCTCGCCCGCCGTTCGCCGCCATTCGCCGCCGACGCGGAGTTCGGTGCTACCGAGTTGCGGTCGCGCCTCGACCTTCAGGCCGATGCCCGTCGCGGGCGTGTTATATTGGTCGAGCGTCTGTGTCGCCGTCGTTCGTGCCGCATCAACACTGGCAAATTGTGAGGTGAAGCGGCGCAGCTGGAGATAGCCGAGCGCGACAAAATTCCTGCCGACAAGACGCAAGCTGGCATCGGCCCCGGTCGTGCGATTGGCGCTGAAATCGATGCCGCGCGTGCGGGCATCGTCGAACGCATCGACATTGGCCTGAAGCTCGCTTGCGCCGACGGGAATGACGGTGCGCGCGGCGAAACTATATTGTTCGTATGCTGCTCCCTTGTCGGCGCGCCCGGGAGTTACGACCGGCACGAACCCGTTGCCGCGCGCATAACTGCCCGAGACGAGTGCGAACCCGCTGCCGAGACGGCCCGATGCCAGCAACCGTCCTTCTGCCGACCCGAAGCTGCCGCCCGCAACCGACCCCGCCAACCCCGGCACATCACCTGCCGCAACGCTGTCCAGCTCGATCGTGCCTGCCAGCGCACCCGCGCCGCCCGCGCCGCTGCCGCCGCCGCGTATCACGCGGACCCGGCCCAGCCGTTCGGGCAGATACAGCGGCCAGTTGAGGTAGCCCGCAAACGGATCGCCCTGTGGCACCCCGTCGAGGAGGACGAGCACGCGCGATGCGGCGTTACCGCCAAGTCCCCGCAACGTCGCGCCCTGGCTCGTCGGATTGGCCGACCGCGCATCCGACCGGCGGAATTGTTGAAGTCCCGCGACATCCTTCAGCGCATCCTCCAGCCGCCCACTCGCTGTGCCGGTCAGCCGGTCGCGCTCGATTGCGACGACGCTATAAGCCGCATCGCCCGCCGGATCGGCCAGCCCGCGCCCGGTGACAATGATTTCGTCCTGCCCAAGCGCTGGGCTGGTCGACGCGACAAAAAAACCAAGACCGACCCACCACTGCATGAAGGTTCAGCGCAGCACCCGACCCGCGACGGCATCGAGTTTCGCCAGCAGCGCCGGATCGCGCGCGTCGGGTGCAGTAATGAGTGCAAAGTCGAGATTGGTATCGATGGGGGATGAGTCGCGCGTCGCGGGCAGCGATTTCGCCAATTCGGTCAACAGTGCCCGCGCAGTCGCGGCATTGCTACCCAATTGCGCCACGACTGTGGCCACATCGACATGCGCTTCGCCCTCGCGCCAGCAATCATAATCGGTGACCATCGCCACCAACGCATAGGGCAGCTCGGCCTCGCGCGCGAGTTTTGCCTCGGGCATTGCCGTCATGCCGATGACCTGCGCGCCCCATTGACGGTAAAGGTTCGATTCGGCGCGCGTCGAGAATTGCGGCCCCTCCATTGCTAGATAGGTCGCACCCTCGTGCACGTCCGCGCCTGCTGCCTGCGCCGCCGCCGCCGCCAGATCCGACAGGCGCGGACAGACCGGGTCGGCCATCGAGACATGCGCGACCATGCCGCTGGTGTAAAAGCTCGACGGTCGCCCCTTGGTCCGGTCGATAAACTGGTCGACGATCACGAATTTGCCGGGTGGCAGTTCTTCGGCAAGCGACCCCACCGCCGAAATCGACACTACATCGGTACATCCGGCGCGTTTCAGGACATCGATGTTCGCGCGCGCATTCAATTCTCCCGGCGCGATCCGGTGTCCTCGACCGTGGCGCGGCAGGAAGACAAACTTCACCCCCGCAATTGTGCCGGTCAGCAAGGCATCGGATGGCTGCCCCCAGGGCGAGGCAACCGCTATCCATAGCGCGTCCTCGAGCGCGTCGATGGCGTAAAGGCCGGACCCGCCGATAACGCCGATTGTCCAGTCGCTCATTGCTTGGCCTCGGGTTTCATCCCCGCAATCCAATCGCTGACCAGTTTGACACCTTCTTCATGGATCATTGCCCGCCCGACCTCGGGCATGGCGACGCCGGGCTCTGCCGTTGCCATGCGGTGGACCATGATCGAGCGTTCGGGGTGGCCGGGATCGATCGAATAGAGAAACCCGCCCGATCCGCGCCCCGCCGCGACCGGGGTTTTGCCAATGCCGAGCGCGGTGCGGTTCGTCGTTTCCCATGTCAGGTTAAGCCCCGAGTTCGACGCCGCGCCTTTCGGATTGTGGCAATGGCCGCAGTTCACATCGAGATAGGCGCGGGCGCGGGCCTCGACCGGCGCGGCACTATCGCCCCATTTCGGCAGGCGAATGCCGCCTGCGGCCACGCCAAGCATTCCCGGCGTCAGGTTGCGTGCTTTCGGGCCGATGGGGGTCATCGTGCCGTCCAGCGCATGGCATTCCTTGCACTGGTTCACATTCGGGACGGCATAGTCGATGGCGCGACCCTGAATAGTCACGGCGACGCGCGTTCCCGCCCGCTTCAGCACGGCGTCGTCGCCTTGCCAGACATAGGGCAGCGCCACCCAGCCGCTCGCGCGGTGAAGCATCACGCGCGTCTCGATCTTGGTCGCGCCACTGCGGAACGTCTTGATGAGCGCGGCCCCGACCGGAAAGACCGGCAGCCCGTCGCCGCCGAACACCGCACGCGTGCCCGCAGGCAGATAAAGATAACGGTCCTTGTCGGTGTAATCCGAAAACAGCGCCGTGTTCAGCGCATAGGGCTGCACACCGGCGTTGGGGGCGGTCCCGTTGAAAAAGCGGAAGTCCGACAGCTTGGCGGGCAGCGTGTCCGACCGGATCAGGTCGAGCGCCACCGGCGGCGGCACCGGCGCCGCGCCGAGCAGCAAGACCGCAGGCAGCACGCGCCACATGTTACTTGATCGCCGCTTCCATGCTTGCGGGCAGCACGACTTTTGCCGGTTCGGCAATCACGGCCCCCTTCGACAGATCGACCGGCGCGGGCTTGGCGTCCATGATCGGGGTCAGCGGTTCGGGCAGGCCCATCGTCAGCACGCCGACCTTGTCGGTCACGCGGATGTTGGTCGCCTTCGCACCGCCCGCGCCGTCCCAGAACACGGGCGTGATCGACCCGCCCATCATCTTGGCCAACATATCGCCGCCCGCAAATTGCGGTGCCCAGCCACTGCGCCCGTGCGTGTTGTCGCGCACCACCACATCGCGCGGCAGCGGGTTGTACGTCTTGTCGGTGAAGGGCCGCTTGTACGCGACGACCATCACGTTCGACGTTGCATTCTCGCCGATGGTGTTGCCAAACACATGGACGTTGCGGTTGGCCATCACCATCACGCCGGTGCCACTGGGGACGCTGGCCACGATATTGCCCTTCGGCGCGAAATTCGGTGTCATGTTGTTGACGATGCGGTTCTTGAATATCCGCACCGAATGCCCGCCCATTTGCGGCAAGTCGGGCAGGTCGAACACGAGGATACCGCCGGTGTTCTTGGTCGCCACATTGTTGTGGACGTCGGCATTGTAGCTGTTCTCGATCTCGATCCCCGCGACGTTCAGCTCGGCCAGCGAATTTCGCACGACGATGTTGCGCGACTGACCGACATAAATGCCCGCATCCGACGCGCCGCGCACCACAACCTTGTCGATCAAAACATCGGTCGAAGACACGGGATAAATGCCATAGGCGCCATTGGTTTCCTTCGGCCCGCCCGTCCATTCGACGCGCAGATCGTGATAGACGATGCGGTCCGCGCCCTTCGACTTGATCGCGTCGCCCTTGGCATCCTCGACCGCGAAGCCGCGCAAGACGACGTCGTCCGAGGTTACCAGCAATCCCTCGCCCGCCGCCTTTTGTCCTTTGAAATCGAGGACGGTCTTGTCCGGCCCCGCCCCGCGTACGGTCACCCGGTCCACGGCCAGCGACAGCCCGTCGGTCAGGACATAACGCCCAGCCGCAAGTTGCACGACGTCGCCCGGTTGCGCGTCGATCAGCGCCATCTGCAACGCCTCCTGCACATTGGGGCCGGGGGACATCGCAATTGTCTTTGCGGAAACGGACGAAGCGGACAGCGCAAACGCCACCACGATAAGACAGGGCTTGTTCATGGCTGCGGACTATTGCACCCCTGCACACCGACGCCAAGCCGGAGACTCCAATTGATTCTGCGTACTGCCTTTCTCGCCACCTTGCTGACCGCAACTCCCGCGCTTGCCGCGACCTCGGTGCAGGGCCGCTGGCTGACACCAGCCAAGGACTCGGTCATCGAGATCGCGCCGTGCGGTGCCAAGATTTGCGGTCGCGTTGCCAAGATATTGAAACCCGCCGCCGATGGCACTTCGACCGACAAGAACAACCCCAACCCCGCGCTGCGCGCGCGACCCATTTTGGGCGTGCCGATCCTGTCGGACTTCACCAATGCGGGCAGCCAGTGGAGCGGCACAATCTACGACCCGCGCAACGGCAAATCCTACCGCTCGAACGTGGCGCGCAATGCCGACGGGACGCTCAAGGTGCAGGGCTGCATCGCGTTCTTCTGCCAGACGCAGACTTGGACGGCGGCGAAATAGGGGTGCGGCGGTAAGTGGTGGTTAGCTGACGTTCGCCAGCGCGACCGTTTCGATAATGTTGGCAACCATTAAGTCCCCGCCGCAGTGCCCCGTCACACACCACACATTTGAAACGCCATTCACTGCAACGGGAGGGAATTGGGCCACATCCGCTTCCACCGTTTTGGCAAGATATGACGAGGCTTTCGCAAACGGATGCTCTGTTCTGAGCGTTTCAACCCACGCGCGGACTGCATCTTTTTCGTTGGGCGCGCAGACCTGCGACACATGTGTCGCGCTTCTAAATTCGCAAACGAATGTGAATACGCGGGTCGTCACTCATTCTCTTTAAGCGGTTCATTCGATGTCCGCTATTGGGTTGAAGGCTGCCATGCGCCGGACCGTTCTAATTTCAGCCCAAAACGTGAACAAACTGCTGTCCTACACCTCCCCCGACGCTTAACTTGCGCGACGGGGCGTTGCGCCCCTCGCTCTTTGAACTGTAGGAAAAATTGCGTTTAACCCGGTGAAGCTAGGGAAGCTAACGCACGAAAGCCGCCGTTTTAGCGAATTGTGCCGAGTCGTTTTCGGGTAGTTTCGGGCCGGAAACGGCCTCGGTGCTATCTCACCACGCCAACTCATCCATCCACGGCGAAAAGTGCGGCAGATCGCTCGACACTGTATCGGTATACCCCGCCGTCCGCTTCTCCAGGAACGACGCCACGCCTTCTTTCGCATCGGCCATCCCGCCGCGCGCCCAGACGAGGCGGCTGTCGAGGCGGTGGGCGTCCATCGGGCTGGCCGCGCCCATCATCCGCCACATCATCTGGCGGGTGAGCGCAATCGACACCGGCGCGCTTTCAGACGTGAGTTCCTTCGCGAAAGCACGCGCGGCGGGGAGTAGATCGTCGGGTGCGTGCAGGCTGCGGACCAACCCGCCCTTCAGCGCCTCGTCCGCGCCGAACACGCGCCCCGAATAGCACCAGTCGAGCGCCTGCCCGATACCGACGAGGCGCGGCAGGAACCAGCTCGATGCCGCCTCGGGCACGATTCCGCGCCGCGCGAACAAGAATCCGAAACGCGCACTGTCGCTTGCCAGCCGGAAATCCATCGGCAGTTGCATCGTCGCCCCGATTCCGACCGCCGCACCGTTGATCGCGCCGATCACCGGCTTTTTGCAGGCAAAAATCCTGAGCGTCAGCCGCCCGCCATTGTCGCGCACGCCCTCATGGTCCCAATCGACCGATCCATCGTCGCGGATCGGCGACCCGACGCCGTCCTTGCCGCCGCGCGCCGCATAGTCGAAGGTTGCCGCGCCGCCGCCAAGGTCTGCCCCCGCGCAGAACGCCTTGCCTGCGCCCGTCACGATTACCGCGCGCACCGCATCGTCGGTATCGGCCAGATCGAAAGCCGCGCACATCTCGCGCATCATCAGCGGGGTGAACGCATTCATCCGGTCGGGCCGGTTGAGCGTCAGCGTAAAGATGCCCTCGTCGATGGCCGTCGTGATCGTTTCGAATGTCACCATCGTCATGTCCTCGAATAATAGGTCAGGCGCTGGTCGCTGAGGCGACCTTGCCATCGACCCAGATCAGCGGGTCGATCTGCGGGTGATTGGCAATCGCGCGCACCTCTCCGACGAACAGCGTATGCGTGCCGACATCGAAGCGCCCGGATGTTTCACAGACCAAACTCGCCGCCGCATCGGCCAGCACCGGCGGCATATCGGCGCTCAAGGTCCAGTCGCCGTCCTCGAACCGCGCCTGCCCCGATTTTTTGCCGCCGAACACCGCGACCAATTCCTGATGTCGCTCTGCGAGCAAATTGACACAGAACCAGCCATGCTCGCCCAAGATCGGTGACAAGCTTGCGGTGCGGTTGACCGCGACGACAAGCGTTGGCGGGTCGGCAGTCACCGACATCACCGCCGTCGCCGCCATCCCCGCATAGCTTTCTCCACGCCCGGTGGTAACAATCGCCACCGTCGTCGCCAGCCGCCGCATTGCCTGCCGGAAATCGTCGCGCAGCTGGTCGGTCATGCAGGCTCCAAAAGCGTTTTGAGCGGGACGCTTGCATCCGCAAGCAAGACGGGATCGGCGCGCGTCGCATTCACGACCAGCGCCTTGCCCTGCACATAGTCCTTGATCGCATTGACGCAATCGAGCGCGATGACAGCGCCGCCCTTCAGGTACACGACCGAAAAGCTGCGCGACGCGATATCGCCGCGCATTATGGCTTGGTCGAAGCCGGTCGAAAGGCCGACAGTCTGGAGTTTCAGGTCATATTGGTTCGACCAGAACCACGGGACCGCGTGGTAGGGGACGTCCTCGCCAGTGAGTGCCTTTGCCACCGTCGTCGCCATGTCATTGGCGTTCTGCACCGATTCGAGGCGGACACCCGCGTCGGCGGCAAAACGGTTCACATGAAAAGCACAGTCGCCGATGGCAAATACATCGGCCAGCGTCGTGCGGCACAGCGCATCGACTGCAACTCCATTGCTGCCCCCGGCCCCCGCCGCGAGCAGCGGTTCGACCGCCGGGATAATCCCGATGCCCACGATCACCATTTCGCACGGCACGATCTCGCCACCGGCCAACCGGACGCCCGAGGCACGCCCGTCCACCCCCTCGATGCTCTCGACCATTGCCCCCAGGCGCACATCGACGCCGTGCGCGCGGTGCTCGGCTTCGTAAAAGCGCGACAGTTCCTCGCCCGCCACACGCGCCAGCACGCGATCCAGCGCCTCGAGGACAGTCACCGCCTTGCCGAGCTTGCTCAGCACCGCCGCCGCCTCCAGCCCGATATAGCCACCGCCGATCACCGCGACCCGCGTCGTTGTCGCCAGTTCGCCCATCATCCGGTCGACGTCGGCGCGGCTCCGCACCGAATGCACGCCGGTCAGGTCATGCCCCTGACAGCTTAGCCGCCGCGCATGGCCCCCCGCTGCCCAGATCAGGTTGCCATAACCGATGGTCTCGCCAGCTTCGGTCGTCACGCTGTGCGCGGCAGGATCGACGGTCACGACGCGCTGCCCGGTCAGCATTGCGACGTCGCGCTCGACCCAGAAGCTCGCGGGCCGGATCAGGATGCGCTCGAATTCCTTGTCGCCCGCCAGATAGTCCTTCGACAACGGCGGGCGTTCATAGGGGATTTCGGGCTCTTCGCCGACAACCGCAATCGACCCGGTGAAGCCACGCTGGCGCAGCGCAATCGCCGCCTGCGCGCCGCCATGCCCCGCGCCGACGATCAGGACGTCATATGTTCTGGCCACCATCACCCCCGCAAGATCGCCGGTTCTCCTGCGGCGGATGGGGCAGTGCTGTAAAGTCCAAAGGACGGGTTCAGGCGACTGCGCCCTTGCCCATCAGGGCCGCGATACCTGCCGTGTCATAACCCAGTCCGGCCAGTACTGCCCGCGTATCGCGCCCCGGTTCGGGCAGCGCATCCGCCCCGCCGACGCGCGCGCCGTCCATTTCTATGGGCAGCCCCGGCAGCATCGTCGTGCGCCCGTCGTCGAGCGTCACGGCTTCCAGCCCGCCCGACGCGAGCAGATGCGGGTCGCCGAACATATCTTCGGGCCGACCGATGGGGGCGAAGGGCAGGCCGGTACCGTCGAGTCTGGCAATGATGTCGTCGCGCGCAAACGTCTTCACCAGCGCGCGGACCTGCGGCATCAACCGGTCGCGGGCGAGGACGCGGTCGTTGTTCTTGCGGAGTGTCAGGTCGGCCCACAGGTCGTCGAGGCTGAACAACTCGCAAAACTTCTGCCACAGCGCGTCGGTGACGACCCCGATGAAGACATGGCTGTCGTCCGCTGTTTCGAACACGTCATAGATCGCCCAGGCCGAAATCCGCGCGGGCATCGGGTCGGCGGCGCGACCCGTGACCGCCTTTTGCGCCATATGCTGGCCGACGAGATAGACGGTGGTTTCAAAAAGCGAGGACTGGACTTTCTGGCCCTTGCCCGTCCGGTGCCGCTCCTCGACAGCGGCGAGCACCGCGATGACGCCGAACATGCCGCCGGTGACGTCGATGACGCTTGCTCCGGCGCGCAACGGCTTGCCCGGCGGGCCAGTCATATACGCCAGCCCGCCCATCATCTGCGCGACTTCGTCGAGCGCGGTGCGGTTCTCATACGGACCGGGCAGAAACCCCTTTTCGCTGCAATAGATCAGGCGCGGGTTGGCGTCCTTCAGCGCGTCATAGCCGAGCCCAAGCCGGTCGAGCGCGCCGGGCCGGAAATTCTCGATCAGGATGTCGGCCTGTGTCGCGAGTTCCTTAGCGATGCCGAGTCCGTCGTCCGACTTCAGATCGAGGCAGATGCTCGAT
This sequence comes from Sphingomonadales bacterium, assembly GCA_031408195.1. GTDB lineage: Bacteria > Pseudomonadota > Alphaproteobacteria > Sphingomonadales > Sphingomonadaceae > Sphingomonas_O. Next base: position 50,415 of record JANNVL010000084.1, read on the forward strand.
TTGTGACGGTTGTACATCGGGAAATACCCCGCGCCCGACCCCAGCAACCGCCGCGTCTGGTCGCCACCGATGGGTTCGACACGGACAACCTCTGCACCGAGCGACGCGAGGATGTGCCCGACGGCGGGGCCCATGACCATGTGGGTGAATTCGACGACACGAAGGCCAGCAAGCGGCGTCGCGCTCATGCGGCGAACCCAAGCGGCAAGCCCGCATCGGGCGTGAACCCATAAAGCGGCTCACCCGGCAGCGCCGCCGCGACAATTTCGCGCACCTTGAGCAGTGCGGGCAAGTCGATGCCCGTCTCGAGCCCCATTGCCTGCAACATGAACACGAGATCCTCGGTCACGATATTGCCTGACGCCCCCGGCGCGAACGGGCAGCCGCCGAGGCCGCCGAGTGAGGCGTCGAACGTTGTGATCCCCTCGTCGAGCCCCGCCACCACATTCGCCAGCCCCAACCCGCGCGTGTTGTGCAGGTGCAGTGTCGTCAGCCGCTCGCCGACCGCCGCGCGCACCGCCCTGACCAGCCGTCGCACCTGTGCGGGATTGGCATAGCCGGTAGTGTCCGACAGGCTGAATTCGGTGACTCCCGCCTCGGCGCAAGCCGCCGCCAGCCGCACGACCTGCGCCTCGTCAACCGGCCCTTCCATCGTGCAGCCGAACGCGGTGGACAACCCAACCGCGAAATGCACACCAGCGGTTTCGGCAATTGCGACCACTGCACGCACTTCGTCGAGCATCGCGGCGTGGTCCTTACGGACGTTCTTGATCGAATGCGTTTCCGACATCGAAAACGGGATCGACATGCCGTGGACCCTGGCCTCGACGGCGCGCTCGGCTCCCTTGGCGTTTGGCACCAGCGCGACAACGTTCAGCTCGGGGATCGTCCGCGCGAACGCCACCATTTCGGCGGTGTCCGCCATCTGCGGCAGCAGCGACGGCGGCACGAAACTCCCGACCTCAATCTCGCGCATGCCCGCAGCGGCCTCGGCGGCGATCCACGCCTTTTTGGCCTCGGTCGGCATGACCCGGTCGATGGATTGCAAGCCGTCGCGCGGGCCGACTTCGGAAATCAGGATCATAGATACACCCATGGCCGCGCCGTGCGGTCGCGCGTATGGAACGCCGATATGGCACCGGCGTGTTTCAAAGTCAGGTCGATGGCGTCGAGTCCTTCGACCAACATTGCCTTGGCCTCTGCATCGATCTCGAAAACGTGGCCCTCCACGGTCTGCGAGGGCAAATTGATCGTTACCCCGCGCCCCGCGATGTCTGCGATCACTTCCCGCTCCAGCACCACCGGCAACACCCCGTTGCGGATGCAGTTATTGCGGAATATCGGTGCAAAGCTCTCGGCAATCACTGCGCGGATGCCCCATTCGGCTAGCGCCCAGACCGCATGTTCGCGGCTCGACCCGCAGCCGAAATTCGCGCCGCTGGCGAGGATTTGTGCGTCGGGTATCGCGTTGAGCACGAAATCGGGGTCAGGCGTCCGTCCTTCGAGATAGCGCCACGGCGCAAACAGTCCGTTGGCGAGACCTGTCCGCCCCGTGCTCGTCATCTCGCGCGACGGGATGATGGCGTCGGTATCGACATTGTCGCGTGGCAGGTGGGCGACGCGCGCGGTGAGGGTAGTGAAGGGGGTCATGGCGCGGCAATCATCCCCGCCACCGCGCTGGCCGCCACCACTTCGGGCGACGCGATGTGCGTCCGTATCCCCGGCCCCTGCCGCCCCTCGAAATTGCGGTTGGTCGAAGAAATCACGCGCGATCCCGGCACAAACCCTTCGCCGCCCGCATAGAAACACAGCGAACACCCGCTGTCGCGCCACTCGAACCCAGCCAGGGTGAAGATGGCGTCCAGCCCCTCGGCCTCCGCCGCGCGTTTCACCGCGCGCGACCCCGGCACCACGAGTGCCTTCACGCCTGGCGCGACGTGCCGTCCGTCAAGGATAGCTGCGGCGCGGCGCAGGTCGCTCAGCCGCGCGTTGGTGCAACTGCCAATAAACGCGGCGTCGATGGGAACACCCGCAATCGGCGTCCCCACCGCCAGTCCGATATAGGCGTGCGCGCGTTGTGGCCCTTGGGGTACCAGACCGTCGATTCCGATACTGTGTTCGGGCGATGTGCCCCAGCTCACCATCGGCGTAATCGCGCCCGCTTCGATGTCGATCTCGGCGTCGAACACTGCGCCGTCATCGGTACGAAGATCCGACCAGTCAGGCAGCGGATCGGGCGCATAGCGACGCCCCTTGAGATAAGCGAGCGTCACCTCATCGGGCGCGATAATCCCGCTGACCGCCGCGAACTCGGTCGACATATTGCAGAGCGTCTGCCGCGCTTCGATGTCGAGCGTGGCAACTGTGTCACCTGCAAACTCGACGACATAACCGCTGCCCCCACCCGCGCCGTGGCACGCGAGCAATGTCAGGATCATATCCTTGGCGGTCACACCCGCCTGTAGCGCACCCGTAAACGTCACGAGCATCGTTTTCGGGCGCGCCATCCGAAGTGTTCCTGTCGCCATCGCATGTTCGGCCTCGCTCGACCCGATGCCCCAGGCGAACGCGCCGAATGCCCCTTGCGTACAGGTGTGGCTATCGGGCGCAACCAGCGTCACCCCCGGCAAGACAATCCCCAGCTCGGGCGAAATGACATGTGTGATCCCCTGATCGGGGTCGTTCACGTCGAACAGCGTAATTCCAGCGTTGCGGCAGCTGCTGCGCGTTTCGGTTATGAACGAATCGCCCCCTGGCATTGTCGTCGCGTCGCTGCGCCCTGGCCGCGTATCGACGATATGATCCATCACCGCGAACACCCGCGCGGGGTCGAGCACCGGACGTCCCGCCGCCGCCATGCTTTTCAGTGCCGCCGCCCCCGTGCGTTCGTGCAAGAACACGCGGTCAATGGCGATCAGCGCGTTTCCGCTGCCTAGATCGGCCACGACATGCGCGTCCCATATCTTGTCGAAGAGCGTCCGCTCAGCCAGCCGTCATCTCCGCTTCGACCGCGCGCCAGTCGCGCGTTACCAGCTTTTCCTGAATCGCCGTCCGCGTTTCGAGCAGCCCGTTGCGGATCCAGTGCCATGTCCGGCAGCGGTTGACGCCATCGTCGGCCAACTGGATCATTTCGTACAGATACAGCGACGGGTCGCCCTGCCGCTGCCAATAGAGCATGACGGTGCGGTTGTATTCGTCCAGCCCGACTTCCGCCGCCCAGCCGACGATCAGCTCATTGTCCCACCACACACGCTTGTCGCGGTATTGCGCGGGAAAGTCGCGGATGTCGGTGCGACCGTCGTCCCAAGTATACCAGTTCGTTTGGTGATACGGCGACGGCCCGCTGTCGGGGAAACGGCACAACAGGCGTGACTTGTGCTCGTCGATCTTCACATTGTCGGCGTTGAAATAGGTATAGACCCCGTCCCACACGCCCTCGTGTTTCGCCAGCAACGGCATGTCTTCGCGGATTCCCATCAGGCATCTCCCTTGTTCAGTCGAGCAATATGTAGCGCCTTGGCAGCCGTTGCGCGCAGGCGGTTGCGCGTGTCGATCGCCAGCGCTTCGGGCGTCATCCGTGCCGGATCGATCGGCAGCGCGGTTGCTGCGCTGACCTCATACCACGGCTCGAACAGCGCGGCCGCGCGCGCGATGCTCCACGCCTTGGTCAGATACGCGCCGAACCGGTCCGGCGTCAGATCGGGATAGAGCAATTCGGGATCGCCCTTGGGCAACGGCGGCAGCACGACGCGGCGACCGGTTGCCGCTTCGAAAGCGTCGAACACCGACAGCCAGCGTGCCAAATCCGTTGGCGCATCGTCCTTCCAGCCATCCGACAGCCCGTGCCCCGGCGGGTCGACCGCCTCGCCGTGCCAATGGATCAGTCCGGCGAAGCCACCAGCGGCCACATGCACGAACCCCGCATCCATTACTTCGGGCAGCGAAACCGCCGCTTCCCCCTGCGTCCGCAACAGAAACGCCAGACTTAGCGCCTGATGCGCTTCCGCTGTCTCGACCTTGGCCGCTTCCCAGCCCTTGGGCATGTCGCCCAGACGGTCGACATGCGCCTGCAACGGGTCACCATGATAGGCCGAGATCAAAACTGGTGGCGTCACTGCATCGACGGGAGGGATATCGCGCGGTGCCTTTAAGACCGCGCCATATCCCGCCCGATAGGCATCGCCCGAGTCGAGCATTTCCATGACGACCGGATGCACCTTCATCGGATCGTCGGTCGGAAACGGCAGTCGGGCCACGTCGCGCACATCGAACCACGGGAACACCCATGTCTGTTCGAGGATGCGCGCCCAGAGCCAGACGAGATGTTCGCCATAGGGTTGCGGCTGGAATGGCGGCAGATAGCTCGCGCCGAAAATCCGCATCTCGTCCGCCGTCCAGATCGCATAGCCGCCCACGGCAAGGCAGGCGAAGCGTTCGGGGTTCCGCTTGAGCGCGGTGACAAGGATGATCCCGCCAGAGTGAAAGCCATAGGCGTGGACTTGGGGCAAACCCAGCGCGTCGAGCAGCGCGATATTGGCGTCTGCGAAATCGTCGATGCTCGGTGTATCGGGGAGCGGGTCCGATTGTCCGAACCCCGGAGAGTCGGGCGCAATACAGGTGAAATGCGGCGACCACGCCTGCATCACAGCCTCATATTCTTTCGACGAACGTGGGCTCTGGTGCACCATCAACAGCGCAGGGCCGCTGCCGCATTTGCGATAGTGCACCCGCCGTTTGCCGGCCCCTTGAGGAACATCGATGAAGTGCCGCGTAATCATTTGCATAATTTGTCCGGACAAATTCGTCTCGACAAGCCCTAATCGTGTCTGCATGGTAATGTCATGACGATTACTGGCTCTCGCATGGTTTCCGATGGCCGCACTGCGCGCCAGATTTTCGACGATGTCATGGCCAATCCGGCGCGTGCCAAGTTCGGCTTCGGGTCGAAACTAGCCATCGTCAACGTCGATTTCCAGCGCGCGTACACCGATATCGACACCTTCAAGACCGCCTATGAAACCGACCCGCGCCAGATCGAGCACGTCAATACGATCAGTCGGCTGGCCCGCGCCAAGGGGATGCCCGTCATTTGGTCGCGTGTCGGTTACGCCGACAACGGCAGCGATGCCGGGGTGTGGGGCACGCGCACCGATACGCCCGACTCGCTCCAGAATATCACATACGGCTCGGCGCGGCACGAATACGACCCGCGCTGCGAGATTGCGCCAAGCGACATGCAATTCACGAAACGGATGCCGAGCGCGTTCTTCGAGACACCACTCGCCAGCTACCTCGTCTGGCACAAGGTCGACACCGTCGTCGTCACCGGCGGCAGCACCAGTGGCTGCGTCCGCGCAACAGCGGTCGAGGCGCTCTCGCACGGCTATCGTACCATCGTCCCCATCGAGACCTGTGCCGACAAGCATGAGAGCTATCACTTTGCGAACCTGACCGACCTTCAGCTGAAATACGCCGATGTCGAGCCAGTGCAGACGGTCGTGGACTGGCTTCAATCGCGGTGAAATCGGACCCCGGCCTCTACGACTTCTCCCCCTATCGCGACCGCACGCCCATCGTCTGGCCCGGCGGCAAGCAAGTCGCGGTCTGGGTCGCGCCCAACCTCGAATATTACGAGATCGACCCGCCCGCACACCCGCGCCGCAAGGCTTGGGGCAAGCCCCATCCCGATGTCGTCGGTTACAGCCACCGCGACCATGGCAACCGCGTGTCGCACTGGCGGATGGCCGACGCGATGACGCGCCACGGTTTCCCCGGATCGGTGTCGCTATCTGTCGCACTGTGCCAGCATCACCCCGAAGTCGTCGCCGATGGAGTCGCGCGCGGTTGGGAGTTCTTCAGCCACGGCATCTACAACACCCGTTACGCGTACGACATGGACGAGGCACAGGAACGCGCGATCATCGAGGATTCGATTGCGACTGTTCGCGACGCCACCGGCCAGACGATCCGCGGCTGGCTCGCGCCCGCACTGACGCACACCGAAAATACCCTCGATCTGATCGCCGAATACGGCCTCGATTACACCTGCGACTTGTATCACGACGACCAGCCGCAGCGGGTGAAGACCAGATCCGGCGACCTGATTTCGATGCCCTACAGCCTCGAGGTCAACGACCACTACGGCTTCTTCGTCTATAACATGTCGGGCCGCGAGTACGCCGACACGCTGGTGCGCCAGTACCGCAGATTGGCCGATGAAGGCGGTACCGTCATGTGCATTCCGCTCCACGCCTATCTGATCGGCCAGCCCCACCGCATCGGCCCGTTCGAGGAAGCCTTGCGCGAAATCGCGTCGGACGGGCGCGGCTGGCTGACGACGGCAGGCGAGATTGCTGATGCTTGGCGGTCTCAAACTCCTCCCCGGACCGGGGAGGGGGACCCCGAAGTGGTGGAGGGGGTTCGCCGCCCAAGCAGACCGACCGTTGCGAGCCCCCTCCGTCGGCTTCGCCGCCACCTCCCCGTTCCGGGGAGGATTTTGTGAGCCTCGACCCATCCTACCTCGACTACCCCAAACGTCGCCAC
>JANNVL010000085.1:0-1994 GCA_031408195.1 Sphingomonadales bacterium
ACGAAATTTGTCATCCCGGCGAAGGCCGGGACCCATTGACCACGGACCGTTGCGAATGACGCGCGACACATACCGCAAGGTTCATGGTCATGGGTCCCGGCCTCCGCCGGGATGACACGAGAAGGAAGAACCAAAGGCCCCTTGGCAAGCCTCAAAGCCCTCAAGATGCGCATCACTTCGGTGAAATCGACGCAAAAGATCACCAAGGCGATGAAGATGGTCGCCGCGGCGAAACTGCGCCGTGCGCAGGAAGCCGCCGAAGCCGCGCGCCCCTATTCGGAGCGCATGGCATCGGTCATGGCCAGCCTCGGCGCCACCGTCCAGGTCGGCCCCGAATCCCCGCGCCTCCTCGCCGGCACCGGCAAGGACCAGGTCCACCTCCTCGTCATCGCCTCCTCCGAGCGCGGCCTCGCCGGCGGTTTCAACACCAACATCGCGCGCCTTGCTCGCAAGAAAGTGGAATCGCTGCTCGCCGACGGCAAAACCGTCAAGCTGCTGTTCGTCGGCAAGAAAGCCCGCGCGCCGTTCATGCGCACCCACAAGGAGTTGATTGTCGGCTACATCGACCAGACTCACATCAAGAACACCGCCTTCGCCGATGCCAAGGCCATCGCCGACGACGTGACCGCCCGCTTCGAAGCCGGCGAATTCGATGTCGCGCATCTGTTCTTCGCGCGCTTCCGCTCGGCACTGGTCCAGGAACCCACCGAACTCCAGATCATCCCGGCGGCATTGCCCGCCGCCGCAGCAGTGGAAGCCAAGCCTACGGACGCCGTCCCCGCCGCGGTCGAGTATGAGCCCGACGAGGAAGCCATCCTCGCCGAACTCCTGCCGCGGAACCTCAGCGTTCAGATCTTCCGTGCGCTGCTCGAAAATGCCGCGTCGGAACAGGGCAGCCGCATGACCGCGATGGACAATGCCACCCGCAACGCCGGCGACATGATCAACAAGTTGACGATCACATACAATCGCACGCGCCAAGCGGCGATCACGAAGGAATTGATCGAGATTATTTCCGGAGCGGAGGCTCTCTAGCATGGGTGCCTGGGGACACGATTTCAACGCCAACGACGATGCCGCCGAGTGGCTGGGCGACTTCGCCGACGCGCCGAACTGGACGTTGGTAGATGCCACGCTGGCGGCTGTGCTCCCGGTCGGCGAATACATCGAAGCACCCGACTGCTCGACGGCGATCGCTGCGGCGGAGGTCGTCGCTGCGGGGCTTGGACGGGCGTCTCCGTTGCTCGATCAGGCCATTGCCGAATGGGCTCTTGCCAATGCAGCCGACGCGACGAGTCGAAGGGATTTGGCGAAGCGCGCCATGACATCGGTAAGCACTGAAAGCGAACTGCTCGACCTTTGGTCAGAATCTGATGATAGCGAGTACAACAAGGAATGGCTCGCAACGCTTAATGATCTTCTTTCGCGCTTAGGATAAAAGAGGCAATTATGGCCAACACCCCCACCACCAATAACGTCGGCCGCGTGTCGCAGGTCATCGGCGCCGTCGTCGATGTGCATTTCGACACCGACCTCCCCGCCATTCTCTCGGCGCTGGAAACCCGCATCGAGGATCGGCGTCTGGTTCTCGAAGTCGCCCAGCATCTCGGCGAAAACACCGTCCGCACCATCGCCATGGATGCCACCGATGGTCTCGTCCGCGGCCAGGAGGTCATCGACACCGGCTCGCAGATCCGCGTCCCCGTCGGCCCCGCCACCCTGGGTCGCATCCTCAACGTCATCGGCGAGCCGATCGACGAAATGGGGCCGGTGAATGCCGAAACCACCATGCCGATCCATGCCGAGGCACCGCTGTTCGTCGATCAATCGACCGAAAGCGCCATCCTCGTCACCGGCATCAAGGTCATCGATCTCATCGCGCCTTACGCCAAGGGCGGCAAGATCGGGCTGTTCGGCGGCGCCGGCGTCGGCAAGACCGTGCTCATCCAGGAACTGATCAACAACATCGCCAAGGGCCATGGCGGCACCAGCGT
>JANNVL010000086.1:0-2730 GCA_031408195.1 Sphingomonadales bacterium
GGCGGGGGGACGCGCGAGGCACGCTTGGCGTCCTGCGCCAGTTGCTTGGGCGTCGGTGGCTTCCCGTCGACCTTCATGAGCGTCCAGGGCTTCCCGCCCCCGCGCGGGTCGTAACGTGACACGCGCTCCATCGCCGCCGCCCCGGTGCGCTCGAACCGCATTGTTTGGGTGAAAGTAAAGTCGCTCGCGCTGACCGTCTTGGCACCCGCCAGCACTTGCTGCTGGAGTGCATCGGCGAACGCGGCCTGCGAGACGGGCAATAGTGTAGAAGCGATTAGCAGCAGGCGAAGCGGCGTCATGAAATCTCCAGCACAATTTTTCCAACATGCGCGCCTGAATCCATCCGCGCATGAGCGATATGCGCGTCGCTCAATGAATAGACGCTGTCGATCACCGGTTTCAGCCGCCCCGCCTCGACATGCGGCCACACCGTTCGCGCGATTTCGTCCGCCACCAGTGATTTGAACGACAGCGAGCGCGCGCGGAGCGTCGATCCGGTCAAGGTCAGGCGTTTCATCATGATGAGCGGGATGAACACCTCCGCCTTTGGGCCGTTGAGCACGGCGATCGAGACGTGGCGGCCGTCGTCCGACAGGCATTGCAGGTTACGCGGCAGATAATCGCCGCCGACCATAGCGAGCACCGCCGCACAGCCCGCCCCGCCGGTGATCCGCGCGACCTCCGCGACGAAATCCGCACTCTTGTAGTTGATCGCAAACGCCGCACCGATGTCGAGCGCCTGCGCGCATTTCTCGTCGCTGCCGCAGGTCACGATCACGGTCAGCCCGAACAGCCGCCCCAGCGCAATCGCCATTGTCCCGATACCGCTGGTGCCGCCGTGGACGAGCACCGTGTCGCCCTCTGCCGCGTACGCGCGCTCGAACAAATTGGTCCAGACTGTAAACAATGTTTCGGGCAGTGCTGCCGCTTCGACCATCGTCAGCGATGCAGGCACGGGCAGGCATTGCCCGACCGGCGCAACGCAATATTCGGCATAGCCCCCGCCCGCGACCAGCGCGCACATTGGCTGGCCGACCAGTTCGGGCATGACGCCCGCGCCAGTCGCAACAACTACGCCCGCGACCTCCAGCCCCAATATCGTCGGCGCGCCCGGCGGCGGCGGGTACGCCCCCTTGCGCTGTAACACGTCTGGCCGGTTGATCCCGGCAGCGGCAACGCGGATGAGCACTTCGCCCTCACCGGGGGCCGGCACTGGACGCTCGACCGCGACCAGCACTTCGGGACCGCCCGCGCTTACGGGATCGATGGCCTGCATCGTCGGCGGAATATCGGTCATACTTGCCCCCTGCTCGCGCGTTGCCGCTTCCTAGCCGAGGCGCACAGCCCGTGTCAGCATCCGAATGAAAATCGGGCGATAATCGACATTTCTTGACCAAGAACCCTTTCGCGCGCACGGTCGTTACAGTCACATGACAACAGAAAGACGTTTCGAAGACGAAATGCACATCGTCGCACCCCAATACGCATCGAGCGCGCCGCGTTGAGCGAGCGCCTGAAGCCTGTGCAGCGCATCCAGCAGAATTTGCTGGCGGTGAACGAACGCCGCTTGCTCACTTGGCTCGCCGCGCGGATGCCGCCCTCTGTCACGCCCGACCGGCTGACCTCGGTCGGCTTTCTTGGCGGCGTGATTGTCGGGGCGGGCTATGCGCTCAGCACGTTCGACATCAACTGGCTGTGGGTCGCGATCTCGGGCTATTTCATCAACTGGTTCGGAGATTCGCTCGACGGCAGCCTCGCGCGGTTCCGAAAGATCGAGCGTCCTTCGTTCGGTTATTTCATCGACCACAGCACCGATGCGCTTGGTAATATGGTGATGCTGGTCGGGCTGGGGCTGAGTCCGTATCTACGGCTCGACGTCGCGCTGTTCGGCCTCTCCGCCTATCTGCTGTTGTCGATCCACACCTTCCTCGCGGCGCGGGTGATCGGGGAGTTTCGGCTGTCGTATATGGCCGGCGGGCCGACCGAATTGCGGATCATGTTGATCGCCATGACCTTGGCCATGTTCATGCTCGGCCCCGACCCTGTCTTCGGCACGCCATTGTCGGCCTTCGACTGGTTTATCGGCGGGCTGGCGGCGATCCTTGTTGTCCTTTTCATCGTCCAGACGACAGTCACTGCGCGTGAATTGCTGAAACGCGGCGAGTAGCGGTTGACACCCGCTTTCGCGCGGGTGAACCTTCACGCATGGATACCGACGACATCGCCCCACCTCCGCGCGCAGGCGACGCGTTGGCACTTTTGTCGCGGCAGGATCTCAACCCGCTGTCGGTTGCCGATTGCGAGATACGCATCGCTGCGCTGGAGGCCGAGATTGTGCGGACACGCGCCAGACGTGAAAAGGCTGTTAACCATCGGGCAAGTGCCGATGCGATATTCAAAAGCTGACCGGGGCGTATCGATGGTTTCGCCGATTGGGTCTTGTTGGTGACGTCCGGGCATCCGACATATGGGTTAAGTGAGGGGCCGCGCCCGTCGGCCCCGGTATAGGAAATTCTGATGCCGTCCTTTGCCCGTAACCTCGAAACCACGCTCCACAATGCGCTTGCCGCTGCCGCCGGTCGCAAGCACGAATATGCGACGCTCGAACATTTGCTGCTCGCACTGATCGACGATCAGGAGGGCTCGGCCGTGATGGTCGCGTGCGGCGTCGATACCGGCGAGCTGAAAGCAACCGTCACCCATTATCTCGACAGCGAACTCGAAGCGTTG
>JANNVL010000087.1:0-13214 GCA_031408195.1 Sphingomonadales bacterium
CCCCCCGGCCGGGGGGGGGGGGGGGGGGGGGCCCCCACGTCCCTCTCCTCAACTATGCCGAACATGGGGAACGACTCCCCCACCTCCACCCCTCCCCTGAAGGGGAGGGGCTAAGAAGGAGAGAGCACATGGACACTTCGAAACTCTTCCGCCTCGACGGGCGGGTCGCGCTTATCACCGGTGGGTCGCGCAACATCGGCAAGTGGATTGCCGAGGGCTTCATCGGGCAGGGAGCGAAGGTCTATATCTCGTCGCGCAAGGCCGATGCGTGCTTCGCAACCGCCGCAGAACTCGGCCCGAACTGTATCGCGCTGCCGCAGGACGTCTCGACGGTCGCGGGGTGCAAGGCGCTTGCCGCGCAGCTCGCCGAGCATGAGAGCAAGCTCGATATCCTTGTGAACAACGCCGGGGCGGCGTGGGGAGCGCCGTTCGACAGCTTCCCCGAAAGTGGCTGGGACAAGGTCATGGACCTGAACGTCAAATCGCCGTTTTTCCTGACGCAGGCACTGTTCGAACCGCTGAAAGCCGCCGCATCGGCGGGGCAACCGGCCAAGGTCATCAACATCACCTCGATCGACGGGCAGCGGCTCAACCCGTGGGAAACCTACAGCTACCAGACGTCGAAGGCGGCGCTGATCTATATGACCAAGGTGCTGGCGGCTCGGCTCGTCAAGGATGGCATTAATATGACCTCGATCGCACCAGGCGCCTATCCGTCGGAGATGAACAAGGCGGCGCGCGACCACGGCGATGCGGTGGCGGCAAGCATCCCGTCGAAACGGCTGGGCGTGGCGGAAGATTTGGCGGCAGCGGCAATCTACCTTGCGTCGCGCGCCGGGGATTATGTCGTCGGGGATACGATCACGGTAGATGGCGGGCTGGTCCACGCGGCGGCGGGCACAAGTATCGACGCATAGCGGCAAGTGCCGCGCTGCTATGCCGCCATGGTGCCGACCAGCCAGTCATGGAACAGCTTCACAGGTCGTGTCTCCAGCGCGCGCGGGCGGCAGACGAACCAGTAGCTATACGGGCTTTCGACCGCGACATCGAACACACGGGTCAGGCGCGGATCCTGGGCGCTCGACAAATGGCTGCCGTGCATGAACGCCACGCCCAGCCCTTGCGCGGCGGCGTCGAGCATCAACTGGCCCGAATCGAACAGGTCGATGGCGGCGGGCTCGATGTCAGTCAGCCCCACTGCCTTGCGCCACTCGTCATAGGTATCGGGCATGTCACGGTGAAGGAAAACTGTCAGGCCGGTCAGCTGTGCCGGGTCGGTCAGCGGTCTGCCAGCGACCGCCAGCGATTTGGCGGCGATGGCAAAGACCTCATTGCGGTCGAGGCGGCGCGCGTAAAGTGCCGGTTCGATCTCGCGCGCCAGCACGATCGCGGCGTCGATGCCGTCGCCCAACCGCGCCGTCGCATGGCTGGCCGTGTCGATGTCGAGGTGGAGCGCCGGGTGCGCGGCGCGTAGCTCGGGCAAACGCGGCATTAATTGCTGCGATGCAAACAAGGGGAGCACCCCCAGCCGCAGCCGCAGGATCGCGCTGTGGCCTGCCACCGTCTCGATGGCATCGGACAATTGGTCGATGGCAGGCGCGACCAGCGCGAGCAGCCGGTCGCCATCGCTGTTCATCGCCAGCGCATGGTGCCGCCGTTCGAACAGGGGCTTTCCGATAAAGCGTTCGAGCGACTGTAACCGGCGGCTGAGCGCGGGCGACGACAGCGACAGTTCCTCGGCGGCGGCCTTGACCGATCCGGTTCGGGCGACGGCAACGAACGCCTCCACTCCCGATAGCGATGGCAGACGCCGCATCGTCGTTACCCCAAAGACAATTCAACGTGGACCGTGCCGCGCTGCATCATGTCGCTATTGAGCCTGACACCAGTGAAAGTTGCAAGATGCAATCAGCGCAATCTCGATTATTCTTTTCGCACTTGCGAAGAAATATGCTGCACTGCACATAGAGCAGGCCTTTCAGGCATCCTCTCCTAAAACTTTCAAGGCCCGGTCGGTAACGACCGGGCCCTTTTTTATCGGGTTCGACGAATCGCGCGCCAGCCATAGGCGAGCGCTGCTACGCACATCACTGCCGCAGCAAGATAGGGCAGCGGTCGCCACCCTTCGTACAATGCGACGCCTAATGCCGGACCGATGATGAACGCCGCGCCGTTGTTCGCGGTCACCCGCCCCGCGACCGCGCCCTGCAACTCGCGCCCGACGGCAAGCGACGACCCCGACGTCACGGCGGGGCGGACGAAGCCAAAGCCGACCGACGACAGCGCATAGGTGGTGGCGAGGCCGAACAGCGTGTTCGCCTGCGATGTGCCGACCAATCCGACGCTGGCGACGACCAACCCGACCAGCGCCATGCCGCGCGGCGTCATCGCCAGCAGCGGAATGATGCCCCATTGCACCAGCAACGCCGCGCCCGCGCCGATCATCAGGACGAGGCCGATGGCCTGTTGCGTTGCGATCTCGGCGACTGGCAGGTTCAGCCGGTCGATGACGAGAAAGCCCATCGCCGCCCCCGTCATCGCCTGAGCATGGCCCGACACCAGCCCCACGGTCATCCAGGCACGAATGCGCTCGTCGAACGATGACAGCTTGGTCACGCTCATCGGCTCCACAGCGGCGGTGATGCTCGCGCCTGCGGGCGCGCCGCCTATCGACGGGTAGCTGACCTGCGCGCCATGCCCCTCGCCACTGCCGCCATCGGCAGGCAAATAGCGCCAGACCGCGATAAAAGTGACGAGGCCGATCACGGCAAAGGCATAGGCCGGACCCGCCAGCCCGAGGCCCGGGAGCACCATATAGGGCGCGAGTGCCGGCCCCAGAATCGTGCCCAGGCCGAATGCCGAGCCGAGCATCGTCAGCGCCTTGGTCCGTTCCGCGCGCGTCGTGCGGAGCGCGATCATCGCTTGTGCCGCCGGGGGCGCCGCCGAGCCGAACGCGCCATAGATGATGCGCGCGATGGCAACGGCAACGATGGCAACGCTGCCGCTGACCCACCCGGCAAGGCCCGCTGACAGCATCAGCCCGACCAGCAGGATCGAGACACTGAACCCGCCGACGCCGACGAGCACCATCGAGCGCCGCCCTTCGCGGTCGGATCGCGCGGCCCAATAAGGAGCAGATATGACCCACACCAGCGCGGACACCGAGAACACGCCCGCAATCAGAAAATCGGCGACACCGATCGAGCGCCCGAGCGAGGGCAGCACCGACTGGAGCGCGGTATTGCCCGCCCCGATCACCAGCATGACGACGAACAACAGGCCGAAGTCGCGGTCGAGGCGGGGACGGGCGGGCAGTTGCATGATGGGGCGATAGGCGCGGCAGGGGCGGCTAGTCGATACCCATGTTCAGCCGCCGCGTGACATTGGGATCGAGCACCGCGACGAGGAAATAGCACAACGCGTTCCGCAATCGTTCGGGCGCGCTGGCAATGCCGCTGAACTCGGGCAAAGTCCGCTCGCGCGACGCGGCGACCTCACCGTCGATATAGCTTCGCATCGCGTCGGCGAACGCGGCGTCGTCAATGCGGAGCATGATCTCCAGATTGAGGAACAGGCTGCGCGGATCGAAATTGGCGCTGCCGATATGGACGACCTTGTCGATGACATAGAGTTTGGTGTGCAGGCGGCAGGGTGCGTACTCGAACACTCGCGTGCCTTTCCGCAACAGGCCGGGAAAGGTGAAGCGCGCGGCACCGATAGTCGCGGGATTGTCGGTGCGTCCTGCGGTCAGCACCCGCGCGCGGCCGCGCTTGGCGACACGGTCGATCAGACGGGTAAAGCGCGGCGTTGGCGCAAAATAGGCGGCGACGAGCGAGACATCGGTCGCGCGCAGCAGATCGTCGCGCAGCGCGCGCAGCCATGGCGACAGGCGGCGCACCGGCCCGCCATGGAGCCAGCGCACCGCGCCGATCGGGTTGCTCCACACACCGAGAGCGTCGCGCAAGTCGCGCATCTTGGGCTTCGGCGTCTGCGTCCAGTCGAACAGCGCATCGAAATAGCCGGTCAGCCGCGTCGCGGCGGGACCATCGATCCGCAACCCCAGATCGCGCCATGCCGTGATCCCGTCGTCGGCGAAATAGGCGTCGGCGATGTTGAACCCGCCGATCAACGCACGTTTTTCGTCGGCGAGCGCCAGCTTCTGATGGTTACGGAGCAGATAGCGCCGCCCGAATCGGGGGATGAACGCGCAGACATCGACGCCCGCATCGGTCAGTGGCCCCAGAAAATCATTTGCGCCCAGCGCCTCGCTGCCGAACCCGTCGACGATAAGACGCACCGCGACGCCGCGATTCGCCGCGTCGATCATCGCCTCTCGCACCCGCAACCCCGCCGAATCGGGCGCGAAGATATAGTAAAGCAGCCGCAGCGATGTGCGCGCGCCCTCGATCAGCGCGATCAGCGCCTCGAGTCGGTCCGCGCCACGCGTCAGCACGGTCAGGGTGTTGCCATCGACGATGTGGGTGGTGGACACGACCCAGTGTGTTGCCGCTGACGCACCGTCTGGCAAGGTTGCGTTTCGGCATGGCCGCTGCTAGGCGCACGCGCTTCCTGCATCACCGAATTCGAGGATTTCAGCCGATGGCGCGCGTCACAGTCGAAGATTGCGTCGACAAGATTCCCAACCGTTTCGATCTCGTCCTGCTCGCATCGCAGCGCGCACGGCAGATTTCGGGCGGTGCCGAACTCACCATCGACCGCGACCGCGACAAGAATCCGGTCGTCGCCTTGCGCGAAATCGCCGAGGAGATGGTGGTGCCGAGCGAGTTGATGGAAGCGCTGATCGGCAACATGCAAAAGGTGCAGGTCGACGACGACGACGCCGTCGATGAAATGGGCTCGCTGAGCCAGTCAGCGGAAGCGTTGCGGCTTACCGCCGCTGCGCCGCCGCGGAACCAGAACCTCGGAGCTGATTACGACGGCTGAGCAATAGTGCGTCCTTCCATTGATAGCTGAAATCTACGCCATCAAATGCCGGGACCAAACAGCTAAGCCGTCTGCCTCACTTCCGCCTCGTGCACCGCGCGATACTTCGCGCGCAGACCCACTTTGTCGATCTTTTCGGTGCCGAGCTTGGGCAGCGGCTCGCCTTCGAACCACAGCTTTGCGGGCACTTTGAACGCGGCCAGCTGCTCACCGAGGAAGAACAGCAGCGCTTCCTCGCTCAGATGCTCGCCGGGGTGGACATGCGCGACGGCCCCGACGATTTCGCCGAGCCGCTCGTCGGGCAGACCGAACACGCAGGCCTCGGCAATCGCAGGGTGCGCGTAGATTGCGGCTTCGACTTCCTGACAGCTGATGTTCTCGCCGCCGCGGATGATGATGTCTTTCTTGCGGTCGACAATGAACAGATAATCGTCGGGGTCGAGATAACCGATGTCGCCGGTGCGGAAATAGCCGTCGGCGGTCATGCAGGCTGCCGTCGCAGTCGGATTGTTCCAGTAACCACTGAAGTTGGCAACACTGCGGATGCAGACTTCGCCGCGTTCGCCCTGCGGCATTTTGTTGCCGTCGTCGTCGAGGATCGCAAGATCGACGAGCGGCGCATAGGCACGGCCTGTCGAATTTGGCTTCTCGAGATAGTTGCTCGAAAACGAGCCGCAACCGATGGCGTTGGTTTCGGTCAGGCCATAGCCGAGCGCCGGCGGTGCAGGCATTTCGTCGTTGAGACGGCGGACGTGTTCGGGCGGACGCGGCGCGCCACCCGCTGCAAAGGTCTGGATCGTCGAAAGATCGTAGTTTGCACGCTCGGGATGGTTGAGAATTTCCCAGCTCATCAGCGGCACGCCCGTGAAATTGGTCACACGCTCGCGCTCGATCAGCTTCATCGCCTCGAGCGCATTCCATTTCGGCATCATCACGATCTTGCGCCCGATGGCGAAGCTGACGAGCAGCATTGGCACTTCGCCGGTCACATGGAACAAGGGTACCGTCATGATAATGGCGTGCTGCGGCGCATCGGGTTTAATCGTGCCGTCCTCGGTGCCGATGTGCAGCTGCATCAAAGCCTGGGCGATATAGCCAAAGGTCGATTGAACGACAGCGCGGTGGGTCGAATAGGCACCCTTGGACTGGCCGGTCGATCCACTGGTGAACAGGATCGTCGCCAGATCGTCACCGGTAATCTCAGGCAGCGCCGCGTCGGCGCCGCCCTTCGCCAGCACCGGCTCAAGTGCTTCGCCCAGTGAAAGCGCGACATCGACAAGGACGATCTCGAAGCCGGTTACGCGCCCGCACTCTTCCACCCTTTTGGCGCGGGGCGGGTCGGCGAAGACGAGTTTGGCATCGACTGCCGTGATACCGTCGCAAAGCTCGCCGCCTTGCCACCAGCCATTGAGCAGGGTTGCAACGCCGCCTGCCATGATAATGCCCATATAGAGCACGACCCATGAAGGCGCGTTACGCATCGCAATGCCGACGCGGTCCCCTTTTTTGACGCCATAGCCGCCGACGAGCGCCCGTGCGACTTTCGCCGCCTCGGCATGGACAGCGGCAAAGCTCAGCCGTTCGTCGCCATCGACGAGAAAGTCGGCTGCGCCGTGCTGGGCAGCGAAATGCGCGAAATAGCCGATCAGGGTCGGCGGGGCGGCGGCAATTGTTGCCACCTCGACGCCGCAAGGCAGCGTATAGCTGCTAAGTGGCAACGGGCCGCCTGGCCCCGACAGTCCGCCGATGACACGGTCGATCCGCAGATCGAGGTTGGATGGCATGTTCGATTCCCTCTCCGCTTGGTCTTCGCCAATGCCGCTTGTATGGGGGCGAAAACCGGAAGGGAAAAGCCTTGCTGCACGAAATTGCTGTTGCCGCTGTTGCAAGTGCGGGTGCCGTAGCGTCGGCGGGAGCGATCCAGTTCACCGATCTCGGCCTCGATCCAGTGGTGTTCCGCATCGGCGGCTTTGCGCTGCGTTGGTACAGCCTCGCCTATATCGCCGGAATCGTGATGGGCTGGTGGTATCTGTCGAAGCTGCTCAAACAGCCGGGCGCGCCGATGGCGCAGCGCCATGCCGATGACTTCGTCTTTTACGCGACGCTCGGGATCATCGGCGGCGGGCGGCTGGGCTATGTGTTCTTCTACAAGCCCGAAATCCTCCAGAATCCGCTCGACGTGCTGAAGCTGTGGGAGGGCGGGATGTCGTTCCACGGCGGGCTGATCGGCTTCATTCTTGCGGTCGTGTGGTTGGCGCGTCGCAACAATCTGCCGCTGATCCGCTTGCTCGACTATGCGGGCTGTACGACACCTTTTGCCGAGTTCTTTGTCCGCCTCGCCAATTTCGTGAATGGCGAGCTGTGGGGTCGTCCGACCGACGTGCCCTGGGCAATGGTCTTTCCAGGCACCGGCGACGGGATCGCCCGCCACCCGAGCCAGCTCTATCAGGCGGGAACCGAGGGGATTGGCTTGTTCGTCTTGCTGTGGTGGATGTTCTGGAAAACCGACGCGCGCTATTACCCCGGACGGCTCGCAGGGGCGGGACTGACCTATTACGCGGTCGTGCGCTTCATCGTCGAACGCTTCCGCGAACCCGATGCGGGGCTGGAAAACCTGTGGTGGGGGCTGACGATGGGGCAAACCCTGTCGCTACCGGTGCTGGTGCTCGGCCTGTGGTTACTGGCGACATCGAAGGGCCGACGCGCGCGGGTCGAGCCGTTTGCAGGGACAGCGAGCGTTGCGTGAACTTAAAGCCCCTCCTCTTCAGGGGAGGGGTTGGGGTGGGGCTGGTCCATTTGGTAAAAGCTGTTCCCATGGCTCCTGACTTTCCCCACCCCAACCCCTCCCCTGAAGGGGACGGGCTATTGGCGGACCGGCTGGCGCGGGCGATCACGCTGGCGGGGCCGATGCCGGTGTCGCGCTTTATGGCCGCAGCGAATGCCGAATATTATGCAAAAGTGCGCGCGATCGGCGCAGCAGGCGATTTCATCACCGCGCCAGAAATCAGCCAGATGTTCGGCGAGCTGGTCGGTGCTTGGATCGCCGACCTGTGGGACCGTGCGGGGCGACCGGTGGTGCATTACGTCGATCTGGGGCCGGGGCGCGGAACGCTTGCCATCGACGCGCTGCGGACGATGGCAAAGGCAGGCCTGACGCCGCGCGTGCATTTCGTCGAAACCTCGCCACGTCTGCGCGCCGAACAAGCCACGCGGGTGTCCGCTGCAATGTGGCACGACGATGTCTCGACATTGCCCGACGATGCCCCGTTGGTCGTCGTCGCCAATGAATTCTTCGACGCGCTCCCCATCGAACAGATCGTGCGCGGCGCGGGCGGTTGGCACCGGCGGCTGGTCGCTTGTCAGGACACGCTATTCCTGCCGATTGCGGGACCGCTGGTGCCCGATGCCGTTGTTCCCGAACATCTGCGCGACTCAGCCGTCGGTAGCCTGATCGAATCATCGCCCGCGAGCGTGGCCATCGTCCGCGGTCTTGCCGCGCGCCTGACGAAACAAGGCGGCGCGATGCTGTTGATCGATTATGGCTATGACGGCCCCGCGCTCGGCGAGACACTGCAGGCCGTGCGCGGGCACGGCTTCGCCAATCCGTTCGAAGCACCGGGCGAGATCGACCTCAGCGCGCATGTCGATTTTGCAGTGCTGGGCGCTGCGGCCAGCGTCACAGGCGCGACGGTGTATGGTCCCGTTCCGCAGCGCGATTTTCTCGGGCAGCTCGGCATCGCCACCCGCGCGGCGGCACTGGCGAAAGGCTCCCCTGAACGCGCCGGTGAAATCGGCGCGGCCCATGCGCGGCTGACGGGTGAAGATGCGATGGGCAACCTGTTCCGCGCGATGGCGCTGACCGGCGGCGGCTGGCCCGAACCAGCAGGGTTCGCATGAGTGTCGAGATCGTCACATCGCCGCTGCTGGGCGGCGCGCGCCACGGGTTTCTGGGCCGCAAGGGCGGCGTTTCGACCGGACTGGTCGCTGGCCTTAACGTCGGACAAGGCAGCGGCGACGATCCGGCGGCGATTGCCGAGAACCGTCGTCGCGCCGCTGCTAACGTCGCGCCCGATGCGGCGTTGGTCACCGTCTATCAGGTCCATTCGCCCGAGGTTGTCGTGGCAACCTCGGGCTGGCCTGACGATGCCCGCCCCCATGCCGATGCTCTTGTCACCGACTGCCCCGGCCTGTTGCTCGGCATTCTGACCGCCGATTGCGCGCCAGTGCTGTTCGCCGACACCCAAGCAGGCGTGATCGGGGCCGCCCATGCGGGCTGGAAAGGCGCTATCGGCGGCGTCACCGATGCGACCGTCGTGGCAATGGAAAGACTCGGTGCACGGCGTGACCGCATCTCCGCCGTCGTCGGTCCGTGTATCGCGCAGACCAGTTACGAGGTCGATGACGGCTTTCGCGCGCGGTTCGTCTCAGCCGACTTCGCCAATGATAGCTTCTTCTTGACGGGCCGACCCGGCCACGCGCAGTTCGACCTGCCCGGCTATGTCGCGCACCGCCTTTCCGCGTTTGGCGTTGGCCAGGTCGAGGCGCTCGCGCTCGACACGCTGGAACTGGAAGACCGCTTTTACAGTTTTCGACGCGCGACATTGGCCGGTGAACCGGACTATGGTCGGCAAATATCGCTGATCGCGCTCCCCTGAGCCGCGACGCACCGGAGAAAAACCTTGGAAGACGAAGCGACACTGACCGGCACGCACCAGCGTCGCCGTCCCAAACCCGGCATCCTTGCCATCGACAACCACCGCCTCGCGCCCGAAACCTTGATGATGGGGCATGGATTCGACCCGGCGCTTTCTGAAGGGTCGCTCAAGCCACCGATTTTCCTGACCTCAACTTTCGTTTTCGAGAATGCAGCAGCGGGAAAGCGCTTCTTCGAGGGTGTGACCGGAAAACGTCCCGGCGGGTCGGAGGGGCTCGTCTATTCGCGCTTCAATGGTCCCAATCAGGAAATCCTCGAAGACCGGCTCGGCATCTGGGAAGACGCCGAGGATGCGCTGGTGTTCTCGTCGGGCATGTCGGCGATTGCCACTGTTATGCTGGCGCTGGTCAAGCCCGGTGACGTCATCGTTCATTCGGCCCCGCTTTATGCCGCGACCGAAACGCTGATCGGGCGCATTCTCGGGCGATTCGGGGTGCACTGGCTGGACTTTCCAGCAGGGGCGACGCGCGACGAAATCGATGCGGTGATGGTCGAGGCGAAGGCGCTCGGCCATGTCGCGCTGGTCTATCTCGAAAGCCCTGCCAACCCGACCAACGCGCTCGTCGATGTCGAAGCGGTCAAGGGGTCGCGCGATGCGGCGTTCGCGGGCGGCGACCTACCCCCGATCGTCATCGACAACACTTTTTTGGGGCCGCTCTGGGCCAAACCGCTGCGGCAGGGTGCCGACATGGTGCTCTATAGCCTGACCAAATATGCCGGCGGCCACAGCGATCTGGTTGCGGGCGGCGCGGTCGGGTCGAAAGCGATCATCAATCCGGTGCGGATGATGCGGAACACCATCGGCACGATCACCGATCCGCATTCGGCGTGGATGCTGCTGCGTAGCCTTGAGACGCTCGAACTCCGCATGAGCCGTGCAGGCGAGAATGCCGCAAAGGTGTGCGCGTTCCTGCGCGAACAGCCGCAAGTTGAAAAGGTCGGCTATCTCGGCTTCCTCGAACCGGGCTCGCGGCAAGCGGATATCTACGCGCGCCATTGTACCGGCGCAGGCTCGACGTTCTCGCTGTATCTGAAGGGCGGCGAACGCGAATCCTTTGCTTTCCTCGACGCGCTCAAGATCGCCAAGCTCGCGGTCAGCCTCGGCGGCACCGAAACGCTGGCGAGCTGTCCTGCCGCGATGACGCATTTGTCGGTGCCACAGGAACGCAAGGATGCACTTGGCATCGGCGACAATCTGGTGCGGATTTCGGTCGGTGTCGAAAACGCCGACGACCTGATCGCCGATATGCGGCAAGCCTTGCGGGCAATCTAGCGCCAGTCGAGGATTTCCCACCCCCGCTGTGCCGCCAGCGCCGCCAGCGGGGCGTGCGGGTTCGTCGCGAACCCCTCGTTGGCCCAGTTCAGGCAGGGAGCATCGGAGACATGGTCGCTGTAAAAGCGGATGTGGCAGTCGGCGCGTGACAGCCCCTGTCTCGTCATCCACGCCTCGACCAGTTCGAGCTTGGCGGTGCCATAGCAATTCTGCTCGGCAATCCGCGCAAGCAAGGCACCCGAGGTGTCAGTGCGGGTCAGCGTGCCGATGATGTCGTCGAACCCCAGCGCCCGCCCGATCGCGCCTGCATAAAACTCATAGGACGCCGTAGCGAGTATCATCCGGTAACCCGCTGCCTTGTCCGCTGCAATGCGGGTTTGCGCGGGCGCGAGGATGTTGTTGCCGAGTGTTTCCACAGCGAAACTTGCCGCCAGCGCGGCCGCCTCGGCAGGGGGCAACGCGCGTCCGACGAGCAGCGCGTGGTTGAACTCCTTGAGCCGTGCCCGGTCGATGAGCTTAAGGCCATACAGCAAAATCGTGACGGCGACGAAAGGAAGCAGCAACAAACGCAGCGGTTGGCGCGTTCGGGCAGCGTGAAGCAGGAACGGGGTATAGGTCGCACGGCGGGTCACCGTCTTGTCCATGTCGTAAATCGCGAGTCGCGTTTTCATGTCATCCATCGTTTGCCAGTAACGCCTCAACGTCTTGCCGTGCCATCATTAATGCCGCATCACCCATGACGATGACAGGGGCCGATTTTACCGTAGTCGACCGCGACGGGACGCGGGCGCTGGCATTCAGCGGGGCGATAACGCTTTCGCAGCTCGGAGAGTTGCCGAACCGGCTTGAGCGCGAATCTCCGTCCGCGACTTTGATCGATCTGTCGGGCGTCGGTCAGATGGATACAATCGGTGCTTGGGTCGTGCACAAATTGTCTCGTGATATCGGCGCGAAGATCGTTGGCGCCAGTCCCGACAACGCCCATCTAATCGCCCAGGTCTCGCGCAGCGATGTGCCGATGAAGGTGCGGCCCGACCGCGAACTGCCGATTGTCCGGGTGATCGGCGAAATCGGCGAGGCGACGCAGATTGCGGGGCGCACCTTGCTCGGCCTGCTCGGATTTTTCGGGGCGATCTGCATCGCCTTTGCCAGCGTCATCCGCCACCCGTCGCGCTTCCGCCTAGATGCCGTGATTCAGCGATTCGAAGTTGTCGGCGTCAAGGCATTCGGCATTATCGGGCTAATGAGTTTCCTGATCGGTCTCGTCATTGCCCAGCAGGGCGCGGTCCAGCTTCAGCAGTTCGGCTTCGAGAGTTTTACGATCAATCTGGTGGGGCGGATCACGTTCCGCGAACTCGGCATACTCATGACCGCGATCATGGTCGCGGGGCGCTCGGGATCGGCGTTCGCTGCCGAGCTGGGCACGATGAAGCTGACCGAGGAAATCGACGCGATGCGGACCATCGGCATCTCGCCGATCGAGGCACTGGTGCTGCCGCGCATTATTGCGACGGTCCTGATGTTGCCGCTGCTCGGCTTCTACGCGTCAATCGTCGCGGTCATCGGCGGCGGACTGTTCTGCTGGACGGTGCTCGGCATCCAGCCCGTCACCTATATCCAGCGCATCCGCGAAGTGGTGCCGATGACCGACGTCTATATTGGCCTGATCAAAGCGGTGGTGTTCGGCCTGATTATCTCGGCCTCGGGATGCTATCAGGGCTTGCAGGTCGAAGGGAACGCCGAACAGGTCGGACTGCGGACGACCGCTTCGGTGGTACAGGCGATTTTCCTCGTCATCGTCCTCGATGCGATGTTCGCGGTGTTCTTCACCGGGATCGGCTGGAAATGACTGATCAAGCCGGACCCGATGCCAACGCCGAAATCGTCGTGTCCGTGCGCGGCCTCGTCAACGCTTTCGGCGACGCCGTTATCCACGACGGTCTCGACCTCGACGTCCGGCGAGGCGAAATCATGGGCGTGGTCGGGGGATCGGGCACGGGCAAATCGGTGCTGATGCGGTCGATTATCGGGCTGCAAGTCCCCCAAGCCGGTAAAATCGATGTCTTTGGCGAAGACATGGCGCTGGGCGACGAGGACGACAGCATCCGGCGGCGCTGGGGTGTGTTGTTTCAGGGCGGGGCGCTGTTTTCGACGCTGACTGTTGCCGAAAACGTCGAATTTCCGTTGCGCGAATTCTATCCGAAACTGTCGCACGCGCTGCTCGACGAAATCGCCGCCTATAAGGTCGATATGGCGGGGTTGCCGCCCGATGCCGGGCCGAAA
>JANNVL010000088.1:0-5409 GCA_031408195.1 Sphingomonadales bacterium
GGCGATTACTGCATCGACCTGATCGAGGCACGCTGCGCCGGACGGGGTTTTACGCTCGCCTCGCCGCGTACCGACCGGGGCAGCCATGTTGCCCTTGCCCATCCGAATGCATGGCCGGTCTGTCAGGCGCTCATCGCGCGCGGTGTCGTGGGCGATTTCCGGACGCCCGACGTGCTGCGCCTCGGCTTCGCGCCGCTATACACGCGCTTTGGCGATGTTTGGCATGCGGTCGAGGCAATGCGCGATGTCGTCAATACCGGTGCATGGGACACGCCGGAATTTCACACGCGGGCAAGCGTTACCTGAATCCGTATTGCCGTCTGGTGGAGCTGAGCGGGATCGAACCGCTGACCTCGTCATTGCGAACGACGCGCTCTCCCAACTGAGCTACAGCCCCTCACCAGACCTGCGCGCTACCACGGGGGGGCGCGAAGTCGGCTGCCATACCCATGGCTTGGCACCGATGCAACGCCCGACACGAGCGCGCTGCAAAACGGGCGGTTAACCGATAAATCATTCCCAAGCGCTATAGTCGTGGTGTTATTCAGGAGCCACGCATGTCCACCGAGCTCATCCAGAGCCTGTCGAACGAACCCAGCCGCCTTCAGGTCGAAGCCTTGTTAAGCGGCGCGCTGCGCGAACCGGCCTTTGCCGAACTCGACGCTTTGCTACAGGTCTGGATCGACGAACATCCCGGGCCGCTGACCGCGCTGTGCCGCGACGTCGGCGAAGTCGCCGTGACCGGTTGGGATGCGCTCGACGCCGAAATCGCCACGCTCGCCGCGCGCGGGACATTGTGCAGTGCCGTCGGGATCGACCTGACCGGCCATCACATCGGTGACGGGCCGGGATTTGAAGTCTCGCTCTATTCGGACAAGGTTTTTGCGTTTTCGACGTCGAATCGCGCCGCGATCCTGACGGCGAGCGAGACCGACGGTCCCGAGTGGCAAGGAAGTTTCGAAGAGATCGGACATTCTTTGAGCTGTTCGGGCCTTGAAGCGCTGCACGCCGCTGTCTCGATTCATCCGCAGCGCCTGTGGCTCGGCGGCGGCGAGATGCCCGCCGACTATCCTGACTATTTCATCGGCGTCTGGTTTCTCTACCTGCGGGTAAATCAGGCGTTGGCGGGGGCCGCCGAGGAAAATCGCCTGCCGTATCCGATGCCGATGCTTGTTTCCGAACACGACTTCGGGCCGTCGTTCGAGACGGTCTATATGGCGGACTCTGTGGTTTCGGTCCCTGCGGAAACGCTTGAGGAACCCATCGAATCCGAAGCTGACTGGGCCGACCCAGCGGCACCTGAATTGGTCATTGCCCAATTAGAAGCGCCTGAAATCGAAACCCCTGGGGTCGAATTGGCCGACGTCGCATCGATTGAAGTTAACGAAGCGGCAGTCCAGACAAGCCCAGCCGTCACGACCACAGAGCCGCCGCCGTCGCGTGGCTGGCAGTGGCGCAAGTCACCCAAAAAGACGGTAGATTCCAGCAATAATGCCGGTGAAGCGCCGGTCACGCAGCGCCGCCGGGGGCCGGGATCGTTCGCTACGGGCTGATCGAGCCGGAATTCAGTTCGCGCTCACCCGCCAGATACGGTTGCCGACATCGTCCGCGACCAGCAAATCGCCTTTGCTACGCGCGATCACGCCAACGGGGCGGCCTTGCGCCTGTCCCTTGTCGTTGAGAAATCCGCTAAGCACATCGCGCATCGCGCCTTCGGGGAAGCCGCGCGCATTGAACGGGACGAACGTCACTTTATAACCCGATGGCGGCTTGCGGTTCCACGAGCCGTGCTGGCCGATAAACGCGCCCTTCTGGAACGTCCCGAGCGATCCGAAGGCAAGCCCGAGCGACGCAGTGTGCGCCCCGAGCGCATATTCGGGGCGACGGGTATATTGCAGCAAATCGGGTCGCGCCTCGACGCGGGCATCCTCATACCCGCCCCAATAGCTGTACGGCCAGCCATAGAATGCGCCGAAGTCGGCACGCGCCAGATAATCAGGGGCAAGGTCGCCGCCGAGCATGTCGCGCTCGTTGACAACGGTCCACAGTCCTTTGCCCTGTGGTTCCCACGCCATGCCGACCGGATTTCGCAGGCCAGCGGTCCAGACCCGAACCGCCTTGGTCGCCAGATTGAGTTCGAGAATATTCGCGCGGTTGACCTCCGCATCCATGCCGTTCTCACCGATGTTGGACGTCGATCCGACCGCGATGAACAGCGACTGGTTGTCGGGCGAAGCAACGAGATTCTTGGTCCAGTGATTGCCGCCACCGGGCAGTGCCATAACCTTTTTGGGTGCGGCAGCGATCTTCGTCATGCCGGGCGTATAGGGAACGACAACCAGTTCGTCGTGATTGGCGATATAGAGCTGGTCGCCGACGAGTGCCATCCCGAACGGCGAGTTGAGCGCGGCCATGAAGGGCGTTTTTACTTCGGCGACGCCATCGCCGTCTGCATCGCGGAGCAGCGTAATGCGGTTCGCGCTTGGCACGCCCGCCCCCGCATAACCCATCAGCGTTTTCATGATCCAGCCGGTGATCCCGCCACCCTCGCGCGGCGGCGAGTTGCTTTCGGCGACGAGGACATCGCCATTGGGCAGTTCGTAAAGCCAGCGCGGATGATCGAGGTCGCGTGCGAAAGCGACGACAGCCAACCCCGCCGCCGCGACCGGCTTTGCGTCGCCGACCCAGCCAACTGGCTTGGCCAAGCTGACCGTCGGGATGCTTTCGGTGCGCGGGGGCGTTATCTTGGGCTTGGTCCCCGTCACGGCCTCGACGCTCAGCTGGGCGGGTGCGCCACGCGTTAGGTACCATAGAGCACCACCGCCAATGAGAGCGAGCAGCAGAGCGAACGACAGGATTTTGGCGCGAAGGGTCATAGACGCGATATGGCAATCACTTGCCCGCAGCGCCACCCTCCGCGTCGATAATCGGCGGATGAAGGCGCAGCCGCGTCGCCCGCCGCGTATCGCCCTCGGTCACTTCGATGCGCCAGCCGCTAGGGTGCATCAGCATTTCGCCGGTTTGCGGCACATGTCCCGCCAGCATAAACGCAAGCCCGCCGATGGTGTCGACGTCTTCGTCGATCTCCGCGAGCGCCGGGTCGATGGTCTCGGCAACGTCTTCGAGCTCGGCACGCGCGTCGGCCTCCCACAGACCATCGTCGAGCTGGACCATCAGCGGCACAACGGCATCGTCGGTCTCGTCCTCGATATCGCCGACGATTTCCTCGACCAGATCCTCGATCGTAACCAGCCCCTCGGTCCCGGAATATTCGTCGATGACGATGGCGAGGTGGACGCGCTCGCTCCGCATCTCGGCGAGCAGATCGAGCACACCCATCGATTGCGGCACATAAAGCGGCTGGCGAATCAGGCCGAGGATGCTTTCGGGAAACGGCTCGCCGCGCGCGAGGAGCGCAAACGCATCCTTGATATGGATCATGCCGACAACCTGATCGAGGCTGTCGCGATAGACCGGTAGACGGCTGTGCGGCGCATCGGCAAGCACTGCGACCAGTTCGGTAAAGGTCGAGGTCTCGGGGATGGCAATCATGTCGGCGCGGGGAACGCCGACGTCGTCGACGGTGCGCTTGCCGAAGCTTAGCAGATTGCGGACCATCTGCCGCTCGACGGGGGACAGATCGCCCTTTTCGTCCGGAGCGGGGTCGTCCTCATGGTCGTCGATGGCTTCTTCGATCTGCTCGCGCAGCGTCGGTTCGGGCGCATCGCCGAACAGCGCACGGACGGTGCTCCACAGCCCGTTCTCGGTTCTACTATCGCCTTCTTTCATTCGGGGGTTTCGGAGTCCTGATTGGGGCCGGAGTCATAGGGGTCATGCAGACCCAGCGATGCCATTGCGGCCCGCTCGATTGCTTCCATGGCGTCGGCATCGACGTCGTTCATATGATCATGCCCTAACAGATGAAGCACCCCGTGCACAATGAGATGCGCGGCATGGTCTTCGAGCGAGACGCCCTTCTCCGCCGCCTCCCGCGCACAGACCCCGTACGCGAGAACGACGTCGCCGAGCAGAATCTCGCCATCATCGGTGTTGGCCAAGCTCTCGATCAGGTCGGGCTGCACCATCGGGAAAGACAGGACGTTGGTCGGCTTGTCCTGTCGGCGGTACTGACGGTTAAGCGTGTGGACCTCGACGTCAGAGGTCAGGCGAACGGCAATTTCGATGGTTGCCGTCGTCGCGGCCAACCCAGCCTGCGGACTGGCCGACGCTGCCGCCTCTGAAGCCTTTTGCGCGAGCCGCTCCCAGTCCCCATGAAGCCAGGGATCTTCGCGCAAGACAGCGGTTTCGATCACCCCCTGCCCTCATACGCCTCGACGATCCGTCCCACTACCGGATGGCGCACGACATCACCGATGCCGAAGCGGACGACGCCGATCCCCTCGATGCCTTCCAGCTTGCCAACCGCATCGTTCAGGCCCGATTCCTGCCCCTTGGGCAAATCGGTTTGGTTGGGATCGCCGCAAATGACCATCCGGCTGTTCTGGCCGAAGCGGGTCAGAAACATCTTCATCTGTGCGGGCGTGGTATTCTGCGCTTCGTCGAGAATGATGAAGCTTTCGGCCAGCGTCCGCCCGCGCATGAACGCGATCGGCGCGATTTCGATTTCGCCGCTGGCAATGCGGCGCTCGACCTGTTCGGCGGGCAGACAGTCGTTGAGCGCGTCGTAGAGCGGACGCAGGTAGGGATCGACCTTTTCCTTCATGTCGCCGGGCAGAAAACCGAGCTTTTCGCCCGCCTCGACCGCCGGGCGCGAGAGGATGAGGCGGTCGACGCTGCCGGTGATGAGCTGCGACACGGCTTGCGCGACCGCGATATAGGTCTTGCCGGTCCCCGCCGGCCCCAATGCAAAGATGATGTCGTGCGAAATCAGCGCTTCCATATAGCGCGTCTGCGTCGCCGAGCGCGGCACGATGGTTTTCTTGCGCGTGCGGATCATGATGCTGGGCGGCGTGGCGACACCGGCGCGAATGATACCATCGAGCGTCGGTTCAGCCGACATCGCGATCACCGCATCGACTTCGCCGGTGTCGATATCCTGCCCCTGCACGACGCGGTTGTAGAGTCCGGTCAGAACGTCGCGGGCGCGGGCGCAGGCCGCCGCTTCGCCTTCGATCTGCAATTTGTTACCGCGCGCGGCGATATAGACGCCGAGACGGTTTTCGATGGCGACCAAATTGCGGTCATATTCGCCGAGCACGCGCGCCAGCAATTGCGGTTTGTCGAACGTGACTTCGATGCGGCTGCGGTCGCCGAGTTCGGCTTGCACGGGTTTTTTGGGCACTCAGGCGGCCAGTTTCATGAGCAGCGTTCCAGTCAGGCTGTTGGGTCCGGCGGCAGTCAGGTCTACCTCGACAAGGTCGCCGATATTCAGGTTGGGATCGATCACAT
>JANNVL010000089.1:0-11847 GCA_031408195.1 Sphingomonadales bacterium
GCGCGCGATGAGCGCCTGACAGACCGGCCATGCATTCGGATGGGCAAGGGCAACATGGCTGCCCCGGTCGGTACGCGGCGAGGCGAGCGTAAAACCCCGTCCGGCGCAGCGTGCCTCGATCAGGTCGATGCAGTAATCGCCAAGCGCCTGCCCCTTGGCGAACAGCGACGACAGATCGACGCCGTCGAATGTCGCCAGCCCCGCGTCGAGTGCCGCCATGGCAAGGACCGACGGCGTCCCGCACAGGAACCGGTCGATCCCCGGCGCGGGCCGATATTTGCCTTCGAATGCGAAAGGCGCGGCATGGCCCATCCAGCCGGATAGCGGCGATTGCAGGTCGGCTTGTAACCGGCGCGCAACATGGAGGAACGCGGGCGCGCCGGGGCCGCCGTTGAGGTATTTATAGCCGCAGCCGACCGCCATATCCGCGTTGCATCCGCCCAGATCGACCGGCACCGCGCCGGTGCTGTGGCTCAGATCCCAGATGACCAGCGCGCCCTGTGCATGGGCGGCCGATGTGATTGCGGCCATGTCGTGAATGCGGCCTGATTTATAATGGACATGGGTAAGCAGGACGACCGCCACCGACGCGTCGAGATTGTCCATGATGTCACTGTCCGCCACTGCGCGCAGCTCGCCGCCGCGCATCGAGGTCACACCCTGCGCCACATATAAATCGGTCGGGAAATTGCCTGCTTCGGACAGTACGACCCGGCGTCCGGGCCGCGCTGCCATGGCGGCGGCGACGAGTTTGAAGATATTGGTTGAGGTGGTGTCGGTGACGATGACTTCATCTGCCGCCGCTCCGATCAGCGGCGCGATTTTCGCCCCCAGCCGTTGCGGCATCCCGATCCAGTCGTGTCGCGTCCAGCCCGACACTAGGCTGTTGCCCCATTGGTGCGCGGTCGCATCGGCAAGCGCCGCACCCGTCGCGCGGGGCAGCGCGCCGAGCGAATTACCGTCGAGGTAGATGACGCCAGCGGGAAGCGCGAACCGCGCGCGAAGGTGCGCCAGCGGGTCGGCGGCGTCGCGCGCTTCGGCGTTGGCCAGCGTGAAATTGCTCATGGCAGGTCGCGCAGGATGGCGCGCACTGGCGCTGCGTCGAGGCCCGCCAGTTTCAACGGCAGCGCGATAAGTTCGTAATCGCCCGCCGGAGCATCGTCGAGCACCAGCCCCTCCAGTATCGCCATGCCAGCTGTCCTGACAGCCAGATGAGCGTCCATGGACTTCGACTCTTGCGGGTCGAGCGAGGGACTGTCGATGCCAATCAGGACGACGCCGTTTGCAGCGAGCAGGGCAATCGTCTCAGCCGCAACGGTCATGAACGCCGGTTCCCAGCGATGATGCGGAAACTGGTCGTAGCTTCGCACCAGCAGGCGCGCGCACGGCGTCGCCAGCGCAGGCGCGACCATGTCCGGCGTCACCACCGGCCCGCACCCGCGCAGATCGATCAGTCGTGCGACACCGACATAAGGTGTCAGCCCCACAGCCTCGATCGATGCGCCGTCCGGGTCATAGTGCAGCGGCGCATCCGCATGGGTGCCGGCATGGGTCGAACTTTCGAACCGCGACACATTGACCGGACACTCGGGGCCAAAGCTCCACGTTCGCGCCGCATGGAACGCGGTGTCACCCGGCCACATCGGCGTGTCGGGACCGAGCGATTGCGAGATGTCGTACAGCATCGCCGCTTACTGGCCGTTTGGCAGTTCGGCGGCAAGCGGCCCGCCCTCGTTCAGATAAGCAGCGCCAGCGCCATCACCCCGACGACAATCGCAATGCTGCCCGCAATATCGCGCCACAGGGTGTTCGCCGTAACTGGTGCCGGTCGCATGATGGTCCTCCGATGGACCGGGGGCTAGGCGGGATGGCGCCAGCGCGGCAGCCCCATTTGGGGTATGCCCCTTAAATACTCAGCGCGCGCC
This sequence comes from Sphingomonadales bacterium, assembly GCA_031408195.1. Taxonomy (GTDB): domain Bacteria; phylum Pseudomonadota; class Alphaproteobacteria; order Sphingomonadales; family Sphingomonadaceae; genus Sphingomonas_O. Next base: position 1,926 of record JANNVL010000089.1, read on the forward strand.
GCCCGCGCGCCAACCAGCCGTTGCGGTCGATCCATGCGGCATAGGTCCGGTAGTCCTCATCCGCGCGCAGATGCTTTTCTTCGGTCACCGCGCGCCACCAGTAAATGCCGCTAACCGCCGCCATAATCACGGTATTGCGCGCTGCATCGGCGAGGCTGTTTGTGTTGACGAGAAACGGCAGCGTGGACAGCCACCAGAACGTATTTTTCGACACATAGGCGGGGTGGCGCATCCAGCTATACGGTCCGTGGGTCAGGATGCCGCGGTGCGTGAGGTTCGAAAAGCGGATGCCAAAGGCCATAGTTGCCCAAGCGTAGACCCCCGTCAGCACGACGAGAGCGAAGGCCCAGATCCAAAGCATTGCAGGGTATGCAGCCAGCCAATGAGCCCAGCCTTGGTCGCCGAACGTCCCGACATGATAGTCAAGCGGGCCGCCACCACCCATCAAGACGAAGGGCGGGTAACAAATCAGCGCCGAAATCCAGCCGCTGGCATAGGGCGTTGCCGAACGGATATGTGCATCGAGCGGCTTCATTGTCAGGATGTAGCCGACGGTGGCGAGCGTCATGTCGATCAGGAACATCACCGAGATCAGGAAATTGGCGAGACCGACGGGGTCATTCGGTGTCGGAAACTGGCGCGTAACGGTGTCGAAGAAATTCCCTGGGAAGCCCGACAGCATGAACGCCGTGAAGAACGCCTTGACCGCCCAGCTGCGGAAATGGTCGGCAATCGCGCTGCGCTCGACGGTCTTGTCGCCCATCAGCCAGCTGCCGAAGGCCCAGCAGCCGTCGCGGGGGTTCTTCAACCGGCTGTCGAGCCACAGGATATAGGGCACCGACGCGACAAACAGGACAGGGGCCGCGACGATGAAGGTCTTCATCGCAAAGGTGTAATTGCCCACCCAATAGAAACGCGCACTGGCATAGACGACCGCGATGATCGCCCATGTTGCCCATAACCCGGCAAGCTTGGCGAGGCTGATATCGAGCGTTGCCGAAAGCGGTTTGCGGGGGGCGCTCCAATCGATGCCCGTCGTCGGATTGCGGTGGACCTTGTCGACGAACAGCGACCAGACGACCATCGGAATGCCGGCGGCAAACGCCGCCGTCACCGCCGAAAACGGCCCGTACATCTGGAATTGCCGCGCGACGATCATCCATGCGGCGAGACCCGCGAGGCCCGCGAGGCCGACACCGGTCGAGACAGCGGAACGCGGGCGGGGGTCGGCAGTCATCGGCGTCCCCCCTAACGCGTTCGGGGGGCGCACGAAACCACGGGCCGCATCCATGCTATTTGCCCTGCGCGCGCCAGCGCTTGATGACGCGGGTCAGGATTTCTTCTTCGCCGCCCGATTCCTTCCACAGTTCGGAGAACAATGGGTCGGACGACGCCGGGCGCTTATTGTCCTCAAGCGGGTCGAAACTGACGCGTACCGGGATAGCGACACCTTCGCCGCAGACGATGCATTCGCGGTTTCGCAGCGCGGGAATTGTGTCGAGGAAGCCGCGCGCGCCCTCGGGCATGGCGGCTTTCACAAAGGCCTGATCGCGTTCGTTGTTCAGGCGCATCGCCAGAATCGTGCCGCACTGCGACAGCACGCCTTCGGCCAAGTCGGACGGGCGCTGGGTAATGAGACCGAGCGAGACGCCGTATTTGCGGCCTTCCTTGGCGATGCGGCCCAAAATCTTGCCGACCGCGCTCTTTTGCGAATTAGCTTCGTTGGGGACGTAGCGGTGCGCTTCTTCGCAGACGAGCAGGATCGGGCGCTGCGGTTCGTTGCGGCTCCAGATCGCATAGTCGAACACCATCCGCGCGAGCACGGCGACGACGACCGAGGTGATGTCCGACGGCACGCCCGACACGTCGATGATCGAGATCGGCTTGCCGTCGCCGGGCAGGCGGAAAATGCGCCCGAGGAAGTTCGCCATATTGTCGGCGACGAGCATCCCCGAGAACATGAAGCTGTAGCGCGGGTCGGACTTGATCTCGTCGATCTTGGTCTTCAGTCGCATATAGGGCGCGTTGTCGCCCGCCTTGTCGAGCTTGCCCATTTCGGCGGTGATGAAATTGGTCAGGTCGCTGAGCAGATAGGGGATCGGCGAGTCGACGGTCAGCTTCGATATGCCTTCCGCCGCGCGGCTTTTCGACTTGGCGGCGAGCAGGCATTTGGCGAGCACGTCCGAATCGGTCTGGCGCTCGGACCCCTGCGTGGTCACGAAGACCTCACAATGCTCCTCGAAATTCATCAGCCAATAGGGCATCTGGAGATTGGAGACGTCGAACAGCGCGCCGTTGGTTTTGAACGCCGCAGAATATTCGCCATGCGGGTCGATCATGACGATATGACCCTGCGGGGCGAGTTCGCAGATGCGGTGGAGGATCAGCGCGGCACTGGTGGACTTGCCGGTGCCGGTCGATCCCAGCAGCGCAAAATGCTTGCCGAGCATGGCGTCGACATACAGCGCGGCGCGAATGTCCTTGGTCGGGTAAACTGTGCCGATCTCGATATAGGCGCGGTCGTCGGCGGCATACATTTGGCGCATGTCTTGCCCGCTGACCGGGAATACCTGCCCACCCGGCGTCGGGTAACGGGTAATCCCGCGCCGGAAATTATAGATTTTGCCGGTCAGCCGCTCCTCGTCGCCTTCGCCGAGAAAGTCGATGAAGCCGACGACACAATTTTCGTAGTTTGGATCGACGCGCAGCGAGCGGACATTGGCCACGAGCCAGGTCGAGCCGAGACGGATTTTGATCTGGCTGCCGACTTGTCCGGCAGTTGCAAGGCTAGGGTCGTCGGCACCAGATTGCCGGGCGAGCGCAGCGCCGTCGAAGCGGACCTGCGATGACGACCCCGAAATCTCGATCACTTCGCCGATCGGGCCGTTATAGGCCGAAACACTGCGCGGTGCCTCGCTTTGGCTGGCTGCCGGGGCAAACTCGCCGGTACGCTGCATGTCCACTATGGTGTCCCCGCCACAATCTTGGCCTGAAAGCCGGTCCGGCTCGAGGTAGCGGGGGAATGGTTAACAAACTGGCAACGCGGCGCGCCAAGTCGTTCAGATGCGGCGGAACAACGCGCCTGCCGCCCAGCCGAATCCGACCGACAGCAGTACGGCGAGCAAACCGTATGTCACCGGCCAGTCCTCGGCAAAGCTCGCCACGATCCGCTCGAACCCCTGCTTTCTGACGGTGATGTTACGGGTGGCGGCTGCGACGACCTTGCCGTCGCGTATCAAAAAGGTTTCTGCCGTATAGCGCCCGTCGGGCACACGCGGCGGGATGGTCAGGCGCGCACGGTAGAGCACGCCCTTTGTAATTTCGACCGCGCCCGCCTGTGTCACGAATAGCCCGCCGCGCGCGCGCAGATCGACGAAACCGGTTTCGAAACGGTTGGCATCGCCGGGATCGATGCCGCCTGCGGGCGAAAGATGGATGCTGCCGAGGCCGAGTTCGTAGATCGCCGCCGTGCGGGCATCGACCAGCTTGTCGAGCGGGCGCGAAGCAGCAATCGCGTAAAACGCTGGGGCTGAACGAAACCGCGACGCGCCGGCATTGGCCCAGATGACGCCGCCGAGCTTTTGCTTTTCGCGCACCAGAATTGACTGCGGCGGCCCCTTCAGCACGACGGCAACATCGGTGCGCCCGTCGGGCACTTTGCCGCCGGGATAGAGGATCGCGCCGAACAGCAGCAGCTCCGCTCCGGTAAAGCTGTAATGGATATCGACCTCGCGCTGCGACACATCGGGGACGAGGACCGGCGCGTCATCGGCCGCCGCCGTCAGCAGCACGAACGCGAGCAGGGTGGCGAGTACCCGCCTCACAGCAACTGCACCGTGTAGATTTCTTCGGGGATCCAGGTCAGGCCGATGGCCATGCGGAACGCAACAGCGAGCACGATGGCAGCGAGCAACAGGCGCAGATAATCGGGCCTGAACCGCGCCGCGAGCCTTGCGCCGACTTGTGCGCCGATGACGCTGCCGAGGAGCAAGAAGAAGGCGAGCACGACATCGACTGCCTTGGTCGTGACCGCATGGACCATCGTTGTTGCGGCAGTGACGAACAATATCTGGAACAGCGACGTGCCGACCACCACCCGCGTCGCCATGCCGAGAATATAGAGCATCGCGGGGACCATGATGAACCCGCCGCCGACTCCGAGCAGCACCGTCATGATGCCGGTGACGAACCCCAGAATGAGTGGCGCGATCGGCGAGATGTAGAGTCCTGACGCGTAAAAGCGCCAGCGAAAGGGCAAGGCTGCGACCGCTGGGTGATGCCGCCGCTTTTTGGCAGGTATCGCCGTTCCGGAGATGGTTGCCGCGACACTTTGCACCGCCTCGCGTGCCATCGGGATGCCGACGCCAAGCAACAGCACCACATAGAGGATGTTGATGACGGTATCGATCTGGCCGAATTGCTGGAGCACGCGAAAAATGCCCGACCCCGCAATCGCGCCGATTATGCCGCCCGCGACCAGCACGCCACCCATCGGAATATCGACACCGCCGCGCCGGTAATGGGCAATCGCGCCCGACACGCTCGCGCCGGTGACTTGAGTCGTGGCCGAAGCCGCCGCAACCGTCGGCGGGATCCCGTAGAAGATCAGCAACGGCGTCGTCAGAAACCCGCCGCCAACACCGAACATGCCCGACAACAAGCCGACCCCGCCGCCCAAGAGGACGATGACCAGCGCGTTGACCGACAGGTTCGCGACGGGAAGGTAGATATCCATCGGCAACATCTGCCCTAGCGCGTGCGCCGCAGTGCCGAAAGGGCCGCTCAACTAAAAACCAAAACCTTAGAAATCCGCGCCCAATGTCACGACCGGCCCCGATCCCGGCTTGGCATTGCCCGCAACCCGTTGCCGCCATTCAGCGGACAGGCGGACGGCGCGACCGCCGAGAGATGTGCGCGCCACGATCTGCGGGCCGACATCGAGCCGCGCGGCTCCGGGCTGGACACTTCCCCAAGCGCCAGCGCCGACCGACAAGCGATTTATGCCATCCCCGGCGATGGTCCGCTCTACCCGTATGGCGCCGTCGGCAAAGCCGTCGCGTCCCACAACCCCGGCCTGCACATAACCGTCCAGCCGAAGTTTCTGTGGCAGCGGAACATCGGAAACGCCCGCAACGGCTGTCAACGACCAGTCGTTGCGCCCACCCCGGTCGAGCGCAAAGCGACGTTCGGCGAGAAGGGCGAGGCCACCGTGGCGCAGTGCGAGGCCTGCCGAAGCCTCGGTCTGGGGCGTGGCAAGCGCCGCCGAGACCCGCCCGGTCAGCGACAGCGCAGGGGTTAGCCGGTGATAGACGCGCACGCCCATTTGCGACCCGCCGAGCTGGCTTCCGGGCTGCCCCCCGAGTTGCACAGCACCCGCCGCAATGCCCGCATTGCTGCCGTCACGCGCCGCAAGCCAGAACGAACCGGACCAAGGCGACCGATTGGCGGAACGACTGTCTGGTAAGGAATAGGATTGATTTGAAGGCGAAACCGGGGGCGCGTCCGTCGGGAGTGATTGTTGCGATTCGTTGCGCGCGGTTGCTACCATTGTCCTCGGTTGCCCTTGATTTGGGACGAAACCGGGCTGGCCTAAGTCCGCCGCTTGGAGAACGGCGGCAGCGGTAAGGCGACGACCGGAACCGAGCGCCCGCGACGTCCGGCCAGTGTTGTCCCCAGCAATGCGAAAAGTTCCGACCAACCGATGTGCCACGGGCTGTTCAATATTGGTCCGTTCATCGACATCCGATTGTCCCGATGTACGATCCGGCACGACTGACGTCGGAGCCCGTTCCGCCTCTGCCTCCGGCCATTCGAACGCCATGCGCCCGGCAACCCATAGTCCCAGCAGAATGCCGAGCGCGCGCAACGGTCGGGCTGGGTTCCGCGCGGGCAGTTTCAACGCGCAGAAGCCGGATCGACCGGAAAATGGTGACGGGTCTTGTCCCAGCGGACAATGCCGTCGCGGCGCGCCTGCAGATAAAGCGCCACCGCACGTCGCGCGGCCATCATGTCGATGATATTGGCGACGAAGGCGCGCGGCACGGCACGCACACCCTCGCGCCAACCGTAAAGCCGCGCAACCAGCACAGCACGCACGGTAAGTCGCCACACCAGCAGCAGGCCGCAAACCAGCAGCAACCACGAAAACCACGCCGATTCCCGCGACGCGAATTCGACCCCCAGCGTCATATCGAAGATCATCGTTACGACATTGAGCGTCAGCGCGAGATAAGCCGCGAGCATCACAAGGGCCGCAAACACCGCGCGGCGGTCGTTGACGCGCATCCAGGTTTCGGCAAGGCCACCGTGCCAGCCCAGCCGGTCCCATCCCGACAATGCGATGCCCGCGATCCAGCGCGACTTCTGGATCACCGCGTCGGGCAGTTCGCCAGGAAAATGGGCGCGTACGCAGACCAATGGTCCTCCCGCATATTCCGGCAAGCGCACGAACGCACTGCGCCCCCCGAGCGCGCGAATCCGCAAACCCAGTTCGTAATCCTCGGTCAGGCTGGCGGCGTCGAACGGGCCGTCGCGACCGTCGGCAATCATACCCAGCGTGTCGCGGGCGAACGCGCACCCGACTCCAGCGGACGGCAGGCCCGCGCCGATGGCTTCGCGGGCGACAATTGTCCGGCTGTGGTGACTGGCAAACTCGTCGATGTAATGACCCGACACCCAGCGCGAATGGGGATCGACCAGCGGGAGCACGGGCAGCTGGACGAGGTCGAACCGCCCGATCAGGCTTTCGAAAATGCGCGGCTCGGCGGGGTGGACGACGTCCTCGGCATCGTGCAGCACGACGGCTTTGAACCTGATTCCCGACTTCGTTTCGTCGGCGAGCAGGCACTGCCACAGCGTATTCAGACAATCGGCTTTTGTTGTAGGTCCGGCGCGTGGGTTGATGACCACCCGGACGTGCGGCGACGTAACCTCCTGAACGGCGGCCATTGTCCCCGGATCATTGGGATAGACACCGACATAGATCGCGCAACCGGTACCTGCCAGCGCATCGGCGGTGTGACGCAACATAGCACCGATAACCGTGCTCTCGTCCCAGGCTGGAATGAAAATAGCGATACGACCGCATGTTAGCGGCGTTCCCAATGTTGTCGCGTCTGCGCGAGGGAAGCTACGAAAGATAAAGTAGCGACGCCATAAGCCCCGACCCAGCCAGATGATATCGACCATTATGTCGCTGGCTCCGCCCAACAGAAAAGCGACTGCCGCAAACAAAGTGAGTTCGTGCGCCACACTTGCCAGTATTTCAAACCCGATACTGCCCATCCCCCGATGCGCTCCAATGAGTCATTTTGTGGACAATGACGGGATGCGTCGTTTCGTCAAGTTTCGCGCAACGCTGAAGACCATGTTTCGCTCTGGACTTGCTCCCCCGCTTGGCGGACGATGCGGCGCAAAGGGAGTGTGTTCATGCGGATTCGGTGGCGGTGGCTGGCGCTCGGGCTGTGTGCGGTTCCGCTGGTGGCCATCGGCAGCGGCGCACCGCAAGTTGTGCTCGCCACGCCGGGGTCGGCAGGTGCGAACGGCGGGGCCATCGAACGCTTCACGATGCGGTTCTCGGAAAGCATGGTTCCGCTTGGCGATCCGCGCGCGACGCCGCCTGCCAAGCTGACCTGTCCGGTCGGCGCGAACGGGCGCTGGGTCGATACGCAGACCTTCGTCTATGATTTCGAAAAGGCGCTCCCCGGCGGGCTGACCTGCAAGGTCGATCTGAACGACGAGCTTGCCTCGGCGCGTGGCGCGCGGGTCGAGGGGGCCAAGAGCTTTACTATCGATACCGGCGGGCCGTCGGCGCGCGGGGTGCTCAGCGGCAATGATTCGGAGATCGAGGAGGAGCAGGTGTTCCTCGTTGCGACCAATGTCGCGCCAACTGCGGCGTCGGTCGGCGCAAACGCCTATTGCGCGGTCGATGGCATCGGCGAGAAAATCGCCGTCGATGTGCTGAAGCCCGAGGTTGCGGCGGCAATCATCGACGGGTTGGGCGCGGACAATTGGCAGCTCCGCAATTTCCTCGAGCAGGCGGGTCAGCCGCAGGCACTGCCGACCGATGCGGCGGACAAGGCGAAAGCACTTTCGACTGTCGTTCCTGTCAAATGCCGCCGCCCGCTGCCCGCCGGACGCGATGTCGCGCTGGTCTGGGACGCCGGCATCGCCAGCGCCGACGGGCGCACGGCGGGGAGGTTGCAACGCTTCGACTTCACGGTGCGAAAGGCGTTCGAAGCGCGTTGGGAATGCAGCCGCGTCAACCCGCAGGCGGGGTGCAATCCGGTCAGCGACGCGCACGTCCGCTTTGCCGCGCCGATCCCGATGGCGCTCGCCAAATCGATCAAGCTGACGTTCGCCGACGGGACGGTGCGCGAACCCAAAATCCCCGACGACGACCGCAGCGATCCCGAAATCGCCGATCTCGATTTCAAGGGACCGTTTCCCGAGGCGCAAGCTGCGACGCTTACCCTGCCCGCAGGCATTAAGGACGCAAGCGGGCGCTTGCTCGCCAACGCCGAACGCTTTCCGTTGCAGGTGAAGTTCGACGCCGCGCCGCCGCTGGTTAAATTCGCCGCCCCCTTCGGCATCATCGAGGCCAAAGAGGGCGGTGTGCTGCCGGTGACCGTCCGTGCAGTGGAGGTGCAACTCGCACAGCGCGTCGTGTCGATCAGCGGCAATTCGCTCAAGGTCGATGGCAGCGACGCGCAGGTCGCCGACTGGCTGCGACGGCTCGACAAGGCCGACGACAATGATTTCCGCGACACCGGTCCCAAGGACAAGGACGGCGAACCGACGACGGTCAATTACACCGGAGCCACGTCGCTGCTGAACGGCGCGGGTACAGATCTGAGACTGGGGCTTCCCGGTGCGGGCAAAGCCTTCGAGGTTGTCGGTGTTCCGCTGGCAAAACCCGGATTCTACATCGTCGAACTCAACTCGCCGGTGCTCGGGAAAGCGCTGCTCGGACGCGATGCGACGCGCTATGTCGCGGCGGGGGCGCTCGTCACCAACATGGCGGTGCATTTCAAATGGGGGCGCGAGGGCTCGCTCGCCTGGGTGACCGCGCTCGACAGCGGCAAGGCGGTTGCGGGGGCCGACGTCCGCGTCACCGATAGCTGCACGGGGCAGATGCTCGCGCGCGGGACGAGCGACGGACAGGGGCGGTTGCTGGTCAAATCCGGCCTGCCCGAACCGCAAACCTATGCCAGTTGCGACGAAAACTCCGACAGCCATGCACTGATGGTGTCGGCGCGGCTGGCCGATGATTTCAGCTTTACGCTGACCGAATGGGGCGACGGCATCCGCCCGTATGATTTCGACCTGCCCTATGGTTATTCGGCGCGCGACGACATTTTGCACACCGTGTTCGACCGGACGCTGATGAAGCAGGGCGAAACCGTCAACATGAAGCACATCCTCCGCAAACCTGTTGGCGCGGGGTTTGCGCTGGCGCAGGGGATCGAAGGGACGCTCCGCCTGTCGCATCGCGGCAGTGAAACGCAGTTCGACATGCCGGTGAAGATCGGCGCGGACGGCATTGGTGAATCGAGCTGGACCGCGCCTGCGAGCGCCCCAATGGGCGATTACGACCTCAACGTCATTGTCGGCGAGAAAACGATTTCCACCGGCCAGTCGGTGCGTGTGGACGAATACAAGCTGCCGACAATGCGCGCGACGGTGACAGGGCCGAAGGAAGCACTGGTGCGCCCGAAGCTGGTCCCGCTCGACCTCTTCGTCGGCTATCTGTCGGGCGGCGGTGCTTCGGGACTCCCGGTCGCCATCCGCACCGCGTTCTCGACCAGCTATGTCGATCCGGGTGGCTGGGACGGCTGGACCTTCGGGGGCGAGGCGCTGAAGGAAGGGACGACGCCGCTCGATGGCGATGGCGAGGCACCATCCGCCCCGCAGCCGATGTCGC